>CAVRNL010000063.1:0-26771 GCA_963722485.1 uncultured Acidobacteriaceae bacterium | reverse complement strand
GTAGTAACGACCTTTGAGGTAGAACTCTTCGGCTTCGCGATTGGCGGGAGCATGAGGATAAGCCAAGCCGGATCCGAGAGATGGAGAAGGCGATGGAGAAGAAAATGCCGGCGCACTCGCCCTGGCCGAATGACTCGATGAATCGTGTCTCGCCCAGAAGATCCACACCGCAAGAAGCAAAGCCACGACAGGCAGGACAAAAAGATATTTCCAAGGCCGGGCGGGAACGCCCGCAGCCACTTCCTCAGGTTCGGGACTAACCGCCGCGTCCGGCGCCGTTTCGGAGACGTGCGTGGGCGCAATCCAGCGATAGCCGCGGCGTCCGACGGTTTCAACGAACACGGGGTTCTCGGCGGAGTCGCCGAGCGAGTCGCGCAGACGGTTGATGGCGCTGATCACGCCGCGGTCGAAGTCCACATACACGCCGTCCGGCCAGAGCGCCTGCCGCAGGTCTTCGCGGCTGAGAACTTCGTTGGGGCGCTCGAGCAACAGCTTCAGCGCCTGAAAGGGCAGCTCCTGAATCTTGACCTTGACTCCGCCCTTGCGCAGTTCCCCCGAGCGCAGATCCGCCTCAAATACTCCGAAGCGAACCACAGAATTTGCGGAAATACCTGCGGACATAAAGTTCGCAGTTATCGGGGAAGGACATTCAGTTTAGCACAGCCGCCACAGTGGGGCACCACGTGATTTTGGTGGCTCGACTGCCCTCATTTTGGACTCCGAAACGGCGTGACCGTTGGCTGTATCGCAATAACAACTAAGACGCTTACTGCGTTACCGGAGTTTAGTTGAGACGTGACTCGCAGGGAATTGACGGCAGCCAGCATTTGATTGAAAGTCACCCCCGTGCGCGAACCGATTCAGCAGCCCCTCAGTCAGAGTCTGCGGAGATCTTCGGCGCAAATCCCCCGCAATGCAAATTACTTCATATTTTCAACTACTAAGGAGACGATCTATGAGTTGTATCCTCTTCCAGATTAGGACATTCCGCATGGCCGCAATCGCGCTCACCATGCTCGCATTACTATTTGCCGGAACGGCCCGTCCGGCCCAAGCTCAGACCTACACCCCGCTCTACGACTTCGGAGCCGTGGATTCTTCGCAAACCTCTCCCCAAGGTCAACTGGCGCTCGGTCGGGACGGCAATTTTTACGGCACCCTCATGGGTAACGGCCATTCTGAAATCTATCAAATCACGCCGGATGGAGCGGAGACACTGCTTTGGGCGGACGACTCGCCCAGTGAAACCCAGTGCTTGACCGGCTTGACGCTGGGCAGCGACGGGCTTCTCTACGGCACATGCAATTACTGGGGAGGCAACAACTACGAGACCGGTGGCAGCGGTATCGTCTTCAAGTACGATCCCAGCCAAGGGCAGAACGGATTCGCGGTTCTATACTCTTTCCCAACCTGTAATTCTGGCCATGCCGCGTCCATCTTTCCTAACCCCTTGACCTTGGGTACGGACGGAAACTTCTACGGCTCAACCTCAGGCAATACCTTCTGCCCTGATCCCAAGGGAACGGTCTTTAAGGTCACGCCGACCGGTGCCCTAACCACGCTGCACGTTTTCCTGGGGGCATCGTCGAACGACGGCGACACTCCGTCGGGTCCTCTCACGCTCGGCGTCGATGGCAACTTCTACGGCACAACGCAGTTGGGAGGCAACATCGGGCAAAACGGCGGCGCGGTTTTCAAAATCACACCCAAGGGCAAAATCACCTTGCTGTACAGCTTTGTCAATACCTACGAACCCCTGGCCGGCGTTACCCAGGGACTCGATGGCAAGTTCTATGGCACGACGTCCGAGAACGGTACCTACTCCAACGGAACCATCTTCCAGTTGACGACCGCGGGCAAGATCGCGTATCTCCACAACTTCAATTATGCGGTGGACGACGTAGCCTACCCATTCAATCCATTGACCCTGGGAACGGACGGCAATCTTTATGGCCCGTCCAATTGCTTCAGTTGGGGCTGCGGCCCGGAGAGCCTGTACAAGATCACGACCAAAGGAGTTTACGCGGACCTGTACAACGGCTTCACCAATCCGGAGGGTGCGTGTCCCGATTGGTCGCCGACCGGATGCGGTCTAAGTTCGCCGATGGCGCTCCATCCCAACGGAACGTTCTACGGCACGACCCAGCAGGGCGGCGATAACGGCCAACCGATCGGGCGCGGCGTCTTCTACAGCTTCAGCGCCGGGCTCAAGCCCTTCGTGAGCTTGCAGTTCCCGCTGGCCGAGATCGGAACTACGCTGGGCATCCTCGGCCAGGGCTTCACGACGGCAACGGCAGTCGAATTCAATGGGACGCCGGCCAGCTTCACCGTGGTCTCCGGTACCTACCTGGAGGCGACGGTTCCCGCCGGCGCGACCAAGGGCTACGTGACCGTCACCGAGTCGAGCGGCAGCTTGAAGAGCAACATAGAGTTCGTGCCCAAGCCGGAGACCTTCGCCAAGCCGGCCATCACGTCGTTCTTGCCTGGCAGCGCGATCGCGGGCACTGCCGGATTCACCCTCACGGTGAATGGTACGGGCTTCGTCAGCTCCTCGGTAGTGGATTGGGCGGGATCTCCTCGCGCCACGACTTTTGTAAACGCGAACCAGATTACCGCCGCCATCGAAGCTGCCGACATCGCTAAAGCCGGAACCTTCAAAGTCACGGTCGCGAATCCCGCGTCCGAAGGTGGCACATCCGCGGCTTCCAACTTCGTGGTCGACAATCCGGTGCCAACGCTGACCTCGATCTTACCGACTTCGGCGACGCACGGAAGCGCTGCCTTTACCCTCACCGCAACGGGTACCAACTATGTTTCCACTTCCGTTATTGAGTGGAATGGAAAGAAACTAACTACGACGTACGTTAGCGGCACCACTCTGACTACAACCGTGCCCGCCGCCGACATAAAGACGGCAGGCACAGCGAGCGTAACTGTCGTTACTCCAGCGCCCGGAGGCGGCAACAGCGCGGCACAGACGTTCACGATCGATTGAGGACGATGACGAAATAGGCAAACTGTCTGGGGCGTGTTCACAAATAGTTTTGGGTAGATTCTTGGGAAGGGGGCCTCACAGCTTTGAAAAAACTCGGTCTTGCACTTGGTTTTGGGTGGCGCAGCGGTTTACCGCTGCGATAACTGGCTTATTTTCAGTATCGGCTTCAGCCGCTGAGGTCACAGTTCTTGAACGGAAAGGACCTTTCCGCAGCCTCTTCAGCCGTGCCACCTCGATCCGCATGAACACTGGGCATTTAACTCGCCCGGAAAGGAAAAGCAGAAATACGTCGAGCCAAACTTTCATCGTGAGCAGGTCTCCTGGTTCACGGTGCCGGAGCGCGGGCAGGGGACCCGCGCTCCGGATTTTCTAGTACCGCTGGGAAAGTTCCGATTAAGTCCCTAGGGTCCTCCGTGCACCCCTGTGTACCCTGTGGTTTATGCTTTCTGCCGACAATCTGAGACCGGAGAAGCGAAGGCACCAGTCCCGAAGAGATGAGCCGGCGTCTCAGCAACCCTCTGCCGAAAATGAGTTTTGGGGCGAGAGCAGGTGCCCCGCGGCCCGTGGCCTTTATGCTGCGGGCCTTCTTGCGTAGAGACTGGGAGCGCAAACAGAGGATTCCACCTTCATCTGCCTTGACAGGTGCTGACTATCTTCATATCGTTGCTAACCGTTATTGTTGGAAACAACTATGAACATCGTCAAGGCCACAAGAAAGTTTGAGGATTGGCTGAGTCTGCACATCCGAATTGTCGAGCCCGATTTGCGCTTCAAACACGAGCAGATGGCGGCGTCTCTTTTCCCGTTCTTTCGGGCGACTTTCTATCGCTGGGTGCAGGTGTGGCCCGAGGTGTGCGCCGAACTGGATCGCGTGCCGCATCTCTTATCGGTAGGCGATCTGCACGTGGAGAACTTTGGCACCTGGCGAGATACCGATGGGCGCCTGGTGTGGGGAGTCAACGATTTCGACGAGGCGTGTCTGTTCCCCTACACGATGGACCTGGTGCGGCTGGCAACCAGTGCGCTGCTGGCGACGCGAGAAGACCATCTGACCATGAAGCCGAAGGATGTCGCGGCGGCGATTTTGGAGGGATATGAGCGCGGGATGGAAGATGGCGGGCGTCCGTTTGTGTTGGGCGAGAACCATGAGTGGTTGCGGGCGATTGCGGAAAGCAAGCTGCGCGATCCGGTCGCATTCTGGCAAAAAATCGACCGTCTTCCGGCCGCGAAGGGAGAAATCCCGGAAAGCGCCCGCGAGGCCATCGAGCATCTGCTGCCGGAGCGGGGCTTGCGCTACCGGTTAGCGCGCCGGGTAGCGGGCTTGGGAAGCCTGGGGCATCTGCGGCTGGTGGCGGTCGCGGAATGGAAGGGCGGCCGAGTGGCGCGGGAAGCGAAGGCACTGACTCCATCGGCTTTGCATTGGCTGAATCCGAAGCGGGCGCCGGCGGAGATTTTGTACGCGGCGATCCTGAGGCGCGCGGTGCGCTGTCCCGACCCGTATGTGCAGATGCGGGGACACTGGATCGTGCGCCGGCTGTCTCCACATTGTTCGCGCATCGAACTGCAAGCGCTCGGGACCAACCGCGGGGAAGGGCGAGTCCTCGAAGCAATGGGAAGAGAGACGGCGAATATCCATCTCGGAACGGAGGAAAAGCGGCGGGCGATCCTGAAGGACTTGCGCAGACGAAAAGGGAACTGGCTGTTAGCCGCAGCCCAGGCGATGGCGGACGCGATGGAGAAAGATTGGCGAGTATGGAGGGAGCGCCGGCAGAGCTAAACTCTGCCGGCGCCTCATTGAAGTGACAATCCGTGCGATGGCTTCAGGTGGGTCGAAGAGCTGAAACTCCAGTGCATGAGGCTTATTTTCAGCTCCGATGGTGATCAGGGCGTCGAGGATGCATTCCAGTGTTTCGGGGGAACCCGACCACACGCGGGAAAAGGACTCGCGATGAACCGCCAATTCTCCGACCATGCGGCCCATGGCGTCGGTCCGAGATCGACATCGGCTAGGTTTGGGTCGCTGCCAATCGGCAGTGGAGGGCTGTGTGCGGGGGGCAGCCGCAGACTGGCCTGGGTTAGCCAGTGCGCGATGAGCGTCTTAAGATGTTGTCTGCAGCAGACGCTCTTCATGTCTTTCTGTGCGGCGAGCGAGGAATGCCACGACAGAATCTTGAGGCGGTCAAGCCAGCGGTTCTCGATCACCAGGAACCATCCCGTATGGCGAAAGGTGTCGAGGCCGCAAACCGAGCAAGCCGAGCGTCTTGTGATTGGGTAATCCATCGGGTCCCTTTTGACAATCCGTCAAGCGCTGACTGCGGCGCGGGTAAGGAAACTTGGACTCGGGCGTTCGCGCAGGGGGACCGTCAGCATTCCAAGGTTAGGATCGAAACGAAGCGTGAAGTGCGATGAGCAAGCATCGCAGAGCCAGAAGTGTTCCCGCCGGCGGAGCTTCCGCCGGTTGCCGTCGAATGCGGCGTTGAGGTCGGAAGGGAAGGTTTCCGCCAGGAAGAGCTTGCCTTCGCGAAGGGAACGGAACGGAACGGTGCAGGCGGGGTTGGCGCATTTTTGAAGCATGGCTGGGTCCAATCTTCTCTTCTGTGGAGTTTTGGCCAGAGAGCTCTGCGAATAGTGCACGCGAGAGGCCGAATCGTAGCCGGAAACATTAGAAGTTATTGACCCGCGTTTGCAGCGTCTTAGATAGTGGAAAAGGCGGCCGGCATCACCCTGCCCCGGACTGTGCTGACGGAAAGCGGTCGCGCCCGACGGATGATCGTCATTGCTTGGCGCACCTTTCTGTTGTGATCGCCATCACAGGCTCTTTGGTCAGAGGAGAAACTGGCAGCGCGGGAACGCGATTGTGGCGAGCAAGTGCTCTCTGGTGGTGAAATTGTAAGAAAGCTTGCCGCGGAATTATTTCTGACCGACCGGCGCCACCACCCAGACATACTCAAGCAGCTCCGTTCCCGTGTTCGTCACATTGTGTTTCGTCGCCGGCGGAATATACGCCAGCATCTTTTCATGCACCGGGACGTCCGCGCGCCCTTCTATATTCGCAACTCCGTTTCCGCGCAGGATCACCAAAGCCTCTTCGTGCTCACCCGTGGAATGCCAACCGACGCTCTCTCCCGGCCTGAGCTTCACCGAGCCGCCCCGCATTCCACTGGTCTGCGGCGCCCCTTTCAGCAGCGGGCAATCCCTACTGGAACAATCCAGCAGGAACGTCAGGGGATCGCGCCTGGCCTGTTTTTCTTGCGCCCAGATGGTGATGGCGATCAAAAGCGGAATTCCGACGATCCCGAGCACTTTTCCGTGCTTCATGACTTTTCCTTCTCCAGGCGCCGCCTTCTAGCGCACGATCCAAACAGAGGCGGCGACGAGAATTCCTGCTGTCGCCAGCAATAGACCGAGATGCCAGAACATTCGACGGCCCGAGAGCAGTGTAATCGACGTGATCACCAGGGCGATCTCCAGGAAGACCTCGCCCAGATCGAAGCGGTCGGCCTTGCGGCGAGTGAGTTCGGTTTCCTTTTCCGTCGCGCGGGCCTCTTTGTCGAGTTCCTTCTGCTCCTCTTTATAACGGTCCGCTTCAGCTCGGTATTTTTCCTGCAGTTTGGCGACAGCGTCCGCGTCCTTGCTGGCGACTACGGTGGTCAGGTCGGCGAACAATTCGTCGGTGTGGCGGCGGATGTTCTTGGCCTGGTAGTAGGCCCACTGATCCGTGACCTTGTTCTGCAAAATGATTTCTTCGGTGTGGGTGCGATGGCCGAGTAGCGACACGGTCGCCACTAGGACGGCCAGCACCGCCATGGTGAGTGTGATGGGAGCGAGATCCGGATGCTCCCGCGCATGTTCGGCGTGTTCGTGCAATTCGGTAAGTTCTTCGGTCATGTGGTCGGGCTCCTGTGGCCTTTGAGGATAAACCAAATTGCCTATTCTCCCATGACTTTAATGATCACTCCTTTGTCGCGTTGGCCGTCGAATTCGGCGTAGAAGATCTGCTGCCAGGGACCGAAGTCGAGTTTGCCGTTGGTCACTGGGACGATGACTTCGTGATGAATGATCAGCGATTTCAGGTGCGCGTCTCCGTTGTCTTCGCCGGTCTGATGATGCTGGTAGTTCTCGCGGAAGGGGGCGAGCGTTTCCAGCCACTGGTCGATGTCTTGGATGAGGCCGCTCTCATTGTCGTTGACGTAGACTCCGGCGGTGATGTGCATGGCGGAGACCAGGATCATCCCGTCTTTGATCCCGGACTTCTTGAGGGCGCTCTCGACTTGCGGGGTCAGGTGGACGTAGGCGCGCTTGGTTTTCGTGTGCAGGGTCAGGTACTCGGTGTGGAATTTCATGCTTCCACCTTTATCACGGGGAGGGGTGGTCGTGGCGGGAAAATTTTCGCGCCTTCGACTCGCCGCGTTCAATTGTACGTACAGTGTTTCACGCGAAACATGGCAAAAGTGTGCGTATAATAATGTACGTATCAAGAAATGACGTGGGCGTACAAAAAGCGAAAATAGCGGGGTCCGTCCAGGGTTTGTAGTGACCGAAAGTCAGGAAGTATGCCTCAGCGATCCTCCCAAGTCGTTGATAATGCTAGGGGGCATGTGTGGCTAAATGGACCCAAGCCGGTAGTTATTACACTGTAATTATCGCAATCTCACTTATTTGGGTGGGCGGGCGTCCCGGCCGGGTGTCGGTGGAAGCCACTTCTCGAAAAGCGCGAGAAGAGGCGCACCCCGGATTGATTTGGTAGGCATTCGGAGAGACATCCGCGTTGTGCCCCCGGGCGCTGATGTGGCCCACCCGCAGGGTAGCGTCAAAGGCCAGACCTGTGGGAAACTGTGATTAAGAAGAACGTCGGAGGTGGGCTGCAATGAGATCATGGCAAACAGAGACGGGACACCTCACCTGCCGCTGGTCTGAGGTGGGACAGCGCGTGCAGTACAATCCGCGTTGGATGCAGGAGACTTCAGAGATGCAGAGCGGCTATTTGCCTCCCGTTCCGGATTTTGCCAGCCACAGTCCATTCGGGGGAGGAACCTCCTGGTTCCAGCTTCATGGCGCTCGGACACGCGCGGAGTGACGGGGAAGTGCCCGTTGTGCGATCAGTTTGGGTTCCCACTCTTGCGCAAAGAACGCGCAAGAATGGGGCACCCTCAGTGTGGGTGTGGCAGCGAAATCAAAAAGCCTGGGCCACGCTTCCATGGTGCTGAACGCGATTCCGAGTAAGTCGTGATGTGGCCCGCCCGCTAGATCTCACCACGGAGTCACAGAGACACAGAGAAATTCTTGGTCTTTCAAACGTCTTAGGTTTCCTCGGTGACCCCGAGTCTCGGTGGTGAATTGGTTTTCCGCTCAGGGCAGGCTCTTGCGCAAAGAACGCGCGGGAGTGGGGGTACCCCGGCTACTGCCAGCCTTCATTGCGACTATGGGTACTTCACTCTGTCCTTGTGAACATCCAGAAATCCCTGGAGATATGTTCCCTTACTATCGCGTCGGGCGAACATTCCAATGCTCGCCCTCTCGGGGTGAAAATCGAGATCCCAGTCATTCACATCAACGCCAGGAGTATCAGTACCCGCAATCCCCAGTGACACCCTCGGGCCGGTCTCGTCCTCCATTAAGAAAATTGGTTTGCTGAATAGGTTTAGGAGCAGCTCCGCCCGAAGCTTACCATCCGGCCCGCGTAATTTCAGAAACGGGCTATCGTCGCCGAGCAATCCAATTGCGAACCGCTGGCTATCGAAATCGTCAAGGGGCCCGAGAGGTTGGGCGGCCACAGCGCCGATTGGAGCTTGGTTTGCCCCCGCATTGCGCGCAAATGCCAGCACAACGTTGTTGCCCTTATCAACTCCCCAATAGGAAATCGGCTGCCCGTCTTCGTTCAACAACTCGAATCGATGAGCGCGCACCAGGTCGGCGGGACGTGATTGTCGGTTGAAATAACTTGTACGATTGCCGAGGACTCCACCTATAAACCCGGCAAAAAGAGCTGCTCCTATGAGAACAATCTGTTTCACGAAGTCCCTCCATAACGGACGTTTTGGCGTGAGGTGGGCGGGCCACTTGACCGAGGATGTATGACGGTTATCTTCCGAGGTGATGCAGGTGGTGCATGTGATGCATCAACATGCAACTGAGATGGCCTAAGACAAACGCGACCACGGCGATCAGGATCATCTTGACGGTTTGACTCATGGCTAGAATGATGCCACAGATCGGATGCTAAAGCGAGACCTTACGAGAATCGCAAGGCGAAAGCTATCTCACCACGGAGTCACAGAGACACGGAGAAATTCCTGGTCCCTAAGACGTCTTAGGTTTTTTCTGTGACTCTGTGTCTCTGTGGTGAATGGGTTTCGACGAACTACAGATCCCTCCCCTTCGGCTCCGCTCAGGGTCGGGATGACAACCTGTAAAAGTTTGGGATGACAGTCTTTGAAGTCGTGACTGAGCGCTAGCGCATCGACTCTTCGATTTCGGAGATCCAGTCGGGGCGCTTTAGGACTTCTCTGGGCTTGGGGCCGTCGGCGGCTCCTACGATGCCATCGCGTTCCATTAAGTCGATCAGGTGGGCGGCTCGTCCATAGCCTATGCGCAGACGGCGCTGCAGGAGCGAGGTAGAGGCTTTGCCGAACTCGATTACGAGGCGCACGGCGTCGTTGAAGAGCGGATCGTTATCATTCTCGTCGGCGGAAAGCTCGCCGGAGTCGTCGGCTCCCTCTGGCGACTCGCGATCTTCCTTGGGCGTCTCGAGGAATTTCTCTTGATACTGAGCCAAGCCCTGCGCTTTCCAGAATTCCACCACGGCTGCGATTTCTTTTTCGGTGACGTAGGGAGCATGGAGGCGGTGCACACGCGCCGAGCCCGACGGCAGGTAGAGCATGTCGCCGCGTCCTAAGAGCGATTCGGCGCCGTTGGCGTCGAGAATGGTGCGCGAGTCGACTTTGGTGGCTACGCGGAATGAGACGCGGGCAGGGAAGTTCGCTTTGATTAGTCCGGTGATGACATCGACCGACGGGCGCTGCGTGGCTAGCACTAAGTGAATGCCTACGGCGCGGGCCATCTGCGCTAAGCGAGTTATCGACTCTTCTACGTTGTGGCCATCGAGCATCATTAGATCGGCTAACTCGTCGATAATGATGACGATCTTGGGAATAGGTCCCTCGTCGGCCGTCGCTTGTTCGCTGAACAGGCTCGGCGTGTCGTCGAACAGGCGGTTGTAGCTGTCGATGTTGCGGACGCCCCTGGCGGCTAGCAATTTGAGGCGGCGCTCCATTTCGCGGACGGCGTTGCGCAAGGCGTTGGCGGCGAGTTTCGGCTCGGTGATGATCGGCGTGTAGAGATGCGGGACGCCTTCGTAGTTTCCCAGTTCCAGGCGCTTCGGGTCGACTAACACCAGCCTTACTTCGTCGGGCGTCGACTTATAGAGAATCGACATGATCATGGCATTGATAGCCACACTCTTGCCCGTGCCGGTCGAGCCGGCGATCAGCAGGTGCGGCATGCCGGCGAGATCGGCGGCGGCGATGCGTCCGTTGATGTCCTTGCCCATGGCTACAGTGAGCTTCGATTTCGAACCGAGGAATTCGGGCGACTCGATGTTCTCGCGCAGCCAGATAATTTCACGCTCGCGGTTCGGCACCTGGATGCCGACGGTGCTTTTGCCGGGCATGCGCTCGACGAGAATGCTTTCGGCGCGCAGCGCCAGACAGAGATCGTCGGTGAGGCTGACAATGCGGCTGTATTTGATGCCGGCTTCGGGTTTGAATTCGAAGGTGGTGACGACCGGGCCCGGGTTGATCTGCGTGACTTGGCCCAGGACTTCGAACTCCGCGTATTTCGAGGTTAGAACTTGGGCGATGAGCTTGAGTTCGTCTTCGTGGACGGATTGCTGCTCGTCGGGACGGTGCAGCAGGCTCGACGGCGGGAGTTTGTAACTGCCGGCGATCTTAGGCAGAGTAGTTTTCGGCTTGCGCTCAGCGTCGGCGCGGTCGGTGACTTCGACTTCGGTAGCGGCGGCAGCGGGCGGAGTCTGCGGCGGCGTGACCGAGTCGTCTTCGCCGTGCTCGGCCATCATGCGCTCAATGCCGGTGCGCGGGGTCGAAGCCGCGGGTTGTACCCCGGGGATTTCCTGGTCTTGATGCGGCGCTTCCGGACGCGGGGCTTCAGAACGAGAAACAGCGGGACGCGCGGGCACGAGTTGCGCCGTGACCACCGGCTTTTCGGCGCGGCGCTTTTCGAGCTCCTTTTGTTGACGCTTGCGCTCGCGCTCGTCCTGCCAATCCTTAACGCGATCTCGCAGCGCGATGAAGAAGGCAAAGCGGGTAGGCACCCAGAGTTCAATCTGGGAGAACGAGAAAGCGGTAGTTAGGTAGAGCGCTACGGCTAGAACGGTAGTGCAGACAATGTATGCGCCGGCAACATTGAAGTAACGGATCAAGACGTCGCCGACGATGCGGCCGACCAGGCCTTCGATCGGGATGGCCCCCATCCAGCGCAGATGCCAGGGCAGGATGGCGAGCAGCGCGGGCACGAACAGGAGCAGCCAGATTCCGCCGAGCGTCTTCGCGATTGGAGTCTGCACGGCGCGCGAGCGGAACCAGCGGGCTCCCAGCATTGCCAGAAAGAGGGGCAGCAGGAACGATCCGACGCCCCAGAATTGCAGGACTAGGTCGGAAAGATAGGCTCCGAAGATGCCGATCCAGTTGCGGGCAGCGTGCGATCCGGTAAGGATGGAGGCGCTGTTCAGCGAGGGATCGAGCGGCGAATAGGACGCCAGCGCAAGGAAAAGGAGGAGGGCGGAGACGCACAACAGGAATCCGGCAAGCTCGTTCAGACGCCGGTTCCTGGTGGGCGAAAAAACCTTCGAGAAAAATGTCATTTGGCAGCGACGGCGATGCTTCGGAGAAGCTTACCCCACAGCACCGTGACGTGGCCAGAGCTTAATAATTATGACAAGAAGGGGCGGATCGGGCAATGCGGGAAAGGGGGTGGGGTGGCGAGTTGGGTTCGGGGTGTGGGGAGAAGGAATGGAGATTCAATGGCCACAAGCGCGGCGATCACTGCACATCAAACCGCACAACAAGATGTGACCGATTTCACTGACAGGACGCACTCGTTCGTGTTTGTATTTCTTGGTCTCGCCTCCCCGGAGAACTGGTCCCCCCACCGTGTGCACGCCCCCTGAGGCGAGAGCTTGGAACGTGGGCCCCTTTAGCAATTGCTTTGTCGGTGACGATCTGTCTTTTCGGCCTGGCAGATCGAGATCGGATCGTTGCTAGCTGTGAGAGTAGAACGATCGACCGGCAATGATCGACTGCCAATGATCGGTTTCGGCCAAGGCCCTGCATCCGTCCGTGAAGGAGGTCCCCTATGACGCGCAAGCTCAATCGTAATTACTCTCTCAGTGTTATTGCTCCTTTCATCGCAATTCTGATTCTCTTGATCGCGGCCGCCGTGCTGGCGCAGACATTCGGCGCGGTGCAGGCCACTGGCAAGGCAAACGCCGCGTTGGCTCCCGTCGGGACCCCCGCGTCCGCACAAGCGGAGCCCGCGCTATCACCACGGACCGGCGCCGGCAGTTATCGTGCGATCCTCACGAACACAAAACGCCACGGCGCGGTCCCGATGGACGGGAACCCGCTCCTTTTCGCGCCGGCGGTGATCTATGACGCGGGTGCGCCGGATTCCACTTGGCTGGCCGTCGGGGACCTGAATGGCGACGGCCACCCGGATGTGGTAATGACGGTTTGTTCATATCCTTGCTCAGGCTCCAGCAGGATAGCCGTGCTGCTAGGCAATGGCGACGGAACCTTCCAAGCGCCCGTCACTTACGGCTCAGGCGGGTGGAACCCATGGTCGGTTGCGATTGCGGACGTGAATGGCGACGGCAAGCCAGATCTGGTGGTGGCCAACTATGGCGGTACGGTGGGCGTGCTGCTGGGCAATGGCGACGGCACGTTCCAAGCTCCCGTCAGCTACCGCTCAGGCGGGTATGAGGCCTTTTCGGTCGCAATCGGGGATTTGAGAGGCGACGGCCATCTGGATCTGGTCGCGGCCAATTGGTGCGCCAGCGGTACCAACTGCAACAATGGTGTCTTGGGTGTCCTGCTGGGCAACGGCGACGGTACTTTCCAGGCGCCCGTCGCCTACAGTTCCGGCGGGTATCAATCCTATTCTGTCGCCATCGGGGACGTGAATGGCGACGGTAAGCCGGACTTGGTCGCACCTAATCAATGTCAGAGCGTGAGCAACTGCAGCAATGGCTCAATCAGTGTGCTGTTGGGTAATGGCGACGGGACCTTCCAGGCGCCGGTCAGCTACAACTCCGGCGCGACTGGCACCTCGTCGGTCGAGATCGGGGACGTGAATGGCGATGGCCATCCGGATTTGGTTGCGGCCAGCGACCGGCTCTGCAGCACCTGCTCCGATGGCGGAGTAAGCGTGCTGTTGGGCAATGGTGACGGCACCTTCCAGGCCCCGCTCACCTACGACTCCGGTGGCGAAAAGGGTTTTTCGATCGCCATCGGGGACTTGAACGGCGACGGCTATCCCGATCTAGTCGTGACTAACACTAATTCCAATTCGGTAGGCGTGCTGCTGGGCAATGGCGACGGTACCTTCCAGCCTGCAGTGACCTTCGACTCGGGTGGGGCTTCGGACTTCTCGGTCGCCGTGGCTGATGTGAATGGCGACGGCGAGCTTGACGTGCTGGTGGCGAACGCCGGCCCCCCCAGTGGCAGCGGGGATGGTGTCCTGGGCGTGCTGTTGAACGACTCGGGGCACACGCTGAGTCCAAGTACAACCACGCTGACCTCGTCTCCGAATCCCTCCACCTTCGGGCAGGTCGTGACATTCACCGCCTCGGTCAGTGCTGAAGCGGGCACGCCCACAGGCACGGTCGAGTTCCTCGACGGTAACGTGGTTCTGGGAAGCGCCACGTTGACGAGCGGCAACGCATTGTTCCCCGTTTCCTGGTTGGCGGGAGGTTCGCACTCCATTATTGCCAAGTACCAAGGCGATTTCAGATACCATAGCAGCGCGTCAGCTCCACTCAACCAGGTCGTGAACCGGTTAACAACCACGACATCACTGGTTTCGTCGCAGAACCCGGCGGTTGTCACGGAGTCCGTCACCTACACCGCGGCTGTAGCCAGCCAGTCTGGCGGAGCGGTCACGGGAACGGTCGTGTTCCAGGACGGAGGCTCGACCGTCGCAACGGTGACCGTGGTGAGCAACCAGGCGGCATATAGCACAAAGTACAGTTCGCCCGGCACCCACCCGATTACTGCCACCTACTCCGGCGATACGAACAATACTGGAAGCGTATCCGCAACGCTGGTGGAACAAATCAATAACGGCTTCGCCTCGAAGACGGCGTTGACCACGTCGGGGTCGCCTACGTTTGCCGGTCAGCCAGTGACGTTCACCGCAACTGTCACGTCAACCCAAGGAACCATTCCGAATGGCGAACTGGTGACGTTCTACGACGGGACGAACGCGATTGGAACAGGTGCCACGGCGAGCGGCGTAGCGACGTTCACAACTTCCTCGCTGACCGCGAAGATGCACTTCATCAAAGCAACGTACGCGGGGGATGCGACGTTCGAGCCGAGTGCTGGGGCCGTGAAGCAGGTAGTGGATAAGTATGCGACAACGACGGCCTTAAGTTCGAATCTCAATCCCTCGAACTATGGGCAGGCGGTGACCCTCACCGCGACAGTTACACCGAGCGGGCCTTATCAGCCGACCGGAAGGGTAGCATTTAAGAACGGATCCGCGGGGCTGGGGCTTGGAACCTTGAATGCTAGCGGAGTTGCAACCTTGACCACTGCGAAGATCCCGCTTGGGGCGGACACCTTGACAGCGACCTATGACGGGGATGCGTTTAACGGCGAGAGTGTGTCGGTAGCGATCACGCAGACAGTGAGTCAGGCTTCCCTCGGTATGGTGCTGACCTCAGCTCCAAATCCGTCGACTCTCGACAAATCCGTCAGGTTCGAGGCCACGTTGACCAGCAATGGCGGCGTGCCGACTGGGCAATCCGTCACGTTCAGCTACAACGGCGCGACCTTGGGAACGGCTAAGGTCAACAGCAAGGGCGTGGCGACGTTCTCGACGAAAACGTTGCCGCAGGGATTGGACGCCGTCACCGCTGCGTACGCGGGCAGCGTGGACTACAGTTCGGCGTCGGCGACCATTGCGCAACTGGTGGACTGAAAAGGACCAGGCTGAAGTGTTTACGATTTCAATCTGAGCCGCCCGATGTCTGGGCGGCTTTTCTTTTGCATCCCGCGGAAGGTGGGAGCGCGACAACTAGTGTTCGGGTTAGCTACCTTCCGATCATTCCTGCTGCCCAGGCCAGCACGGCGATTCCAAGCACAATCCGATACATGGCAAACGGGGCAAAGCCGCGCTTGCGGACGTAGCCCATGAACCAGGCTACGGCTCCGTAGGCGACGATGAAAGAGACGACGAAGCCGATGGCTAGAATGACCCATTGGTGAGATGTGATTTCGTGGACGCCGATGGGATTTTCATCTTTGCCGGTGAGTGACTTTAAGAGCGTGTAAAGCGTGGCTACCGTCATGGTGGGGATGGAGAGGAAGAAGGAGAACTCGAGCGCGGCGGCGCGCGACATTCCCGCCAGCTGTCCGGCGGCAATCGTCGACATGGAGCGCGAGGTTCCGGGAAAAACGGCGGAGAGAATCTGGCAGGCGCCGATCCAGATGGCTTGGCCGCCGTGGATGTCGTCCATTTTCCAGGTGTGAATGGGCGAGCCGGGCGCTCCCGGGCCAGCTTTTTCCCAGGGCGCTTTCATGGCGTCGATGATCCACATCACGATGCCGCCGATCAAGAGCGCCGCGCCCATCACGTAGAGACTCTCGAGGTTCTTGCCAATCACTTTGGTCAGCAGAAACGACGGAATCGCGGTGACGACGAAGGCGATCATGACCAGGCTCAACGGATGAGTCAGATAGTCGCAGTCTTTCTTCTCGCCCTCGGGAAACGTCGAGAAGAGCTTGGCGATGTGGTGGCGGAAATAAATGGGCAAAACTAAGATCGCGCCGAGCTGGATGACGATGGAGTACATCTTCCAGTAGCCACTGTCGAGGGTGAGAAGAGGGGCCAAGCCGGAGGCATGCAACAGCTGCTCTGACAGCCGCAGATGGGCGGTGGAACTGACGGGCAGGAATTCAGTGAGTCCTTCGACAATTCCCAGCAGCACGGATAAAAGATAGTCGTTCAAGCGTTGTCTCCAAGGTTAAAGTTAATGTAAAGGAGTGGGAGGGGCCGTCGGAATCTTGGGTGCAGGCTTGCCAGATTCCGCGTATCTCTGGAAGAAGCTATCAGGCTTCCACTCGGGCCGATGGTCGGCGTTGGCGATGTTGATGAGCAAAGCTCTGACAATCTCTTCGTACTTCGCGGCGGCGGCCAGGTCCACGGGTTGGTCCACGTCGTCGGAAGGCGCGTGATAACGCTGGGTCAGCCAATCTTTGAAAATCTTCACCTCGGGCGAACCGGGCTCGGGAGCGACGCTCATGATCACCGAGGGCACTCCGTGGCGAATAAAGTTGTATTGATCGCTGCGGATGAAAAGATTGCGCAGCGGCTCGGGATCGGGTTGAACTTTGACGCCAAACGATTGCGCAATCTCGCGGGCGCTATCGCCCAGGTCGGAGTCGTCGAGACCGAGCACCGTGAGCAGCTTTAGCGGCACGATGGGCAGAAACATGTCGACATTGACGTCGGCAACAATGGATTTGGGCGCGACCGTGGGATGAGACGCGAAATACTTCGAGCCGAGCAGGCCCTTTTCTTCGCCGGTGAGTAAGACCAGGAGGATGGAGCGGCGCAGTTTTTCCGGATTCTTCTTGAAACTGGCGGCCATGTCGAGGACGAGGGCGCTGCCCGAGCCGTTGTCCATGGCCCCGTTGTAAATGCGGTCGCCGTTGATGGGCTCGCCGATGCCGATGTGATCGAGGTGGGCGGAGAGCACGACGTATTCATCTTTTAGAGCGGGATCGCTGCCGGGCAGTTTGGCAACGAGGTTGGCCGACTCCACTTTCGTGAGTTCAACTTTCGTCTTGGCCGCAAGCGAGACGGCGAGCGGGAAGTGTGGCAGCGGCTTGCGATCCTTGCCGAGCGCGGCGATTTCTTCGAAAGTGTGGCCGGAGCCGGCAAAGAATTTCTCGGCGCTGGCGGGATTGACGGTGACGGCGAGTTCCGCGCCTTCGGTTTCGCTGATCAGCGGATAGTCGAGATCCATGGTGGGATGGGCGCGGTTGAGCGCCATGCGGGACCACGGGATGTCCATGGAAGAGGGGTTGATCAACGTAACCGTTCCGATGGCGCCGGCGGCGCGCAGCACTTGCCAGCGCTCGGCCGCGGTCTGGTAATGCGAAGCGAGCGCGCCTGGAATCTCGGATGGCGATCCGGAAAAGAGCACGACGATCTTGCCCCGGACGTCGACGTCCTTGAAGTCGTCATAATTCTTCTCGCGGACCTTGAGCCCATAGCCGACGAAAACCAGCGGCGCTTCGACCTCGGGCGCGGGCATGACGCGCATGCTGATGATGGCGTCTTCGCCGAGCGTGAGCGGCTCGCGCTTGCCGTCGCGGATGAGGGTAAGACTGCAGTCTTTTTCGACGATCTGGCGAGAGACGAATTTGACGGGCTGGTAGAAGCCGTTAACGCCTGCGGGCTCTGCGCCCGCGTTCGTGAGTTGCTCGACGGCGTACTTTTGCGCCTCTTGCTCGCCACGGCTGCCGGTATCGCGGCCTTCAAGCTTGTCGTCGGCGAGGAATTTGATGTGGTTCCACCAGGTCTGGCCGTCGAAATGAGGAGCGGTCTGGGCCGTGGCGGAGATCGCCAGCAGCAGCGTGAGCAGTATTGTGTATGACTTGATTCTCATAGAGTCCCTCGCTGGGCGAAGGTTTCTAGGATAACAGGAAGTGGCCGGAAGGGAGGTCGTCTTCCGGCCAGGAAAGCACGAACCTCAGAATGCGTAACGCAGGGACTCGGTCACCGAGTTGGCGTGAAAATAGCGCGGAGCCGTGGGCCCGACAAACGAACCCTCGTTGTACTGGTAATAATTCCAGCCCAGATTCCAAACCAGTTTATGGCCCAAATCCACGCTCACGTTCGCCACGGGCTGAGAATACTTGTACTGCAACGTGCCGAGAGGCTGCAGAATGTTGAACTGCGGTACGCTGCCTTCGACACTGGTGATGCTGTAGCCGAGGTTGGCCGTGAATCGCTTCTCGGGCTTGAATCTGATGGTGGTCATTCCGAAATTAGTGTGGTTGGTGTAGTACGAGTTGGCCAGCAGGTTGTTGGCAGTATCATTTCCGGCACAATCATTGTTAGCGGCACTGCCTACGAAGGGCAGGATCACCCCGGTTGGCGGCGTGTCGTTGAAGCAGATCAGCGCATTCTGGATCACGCTGTTGAAGTTGTACGCCAAATCCAGCCCGAAGCGTTCGCGCGGCGCGAGCGACGCGGTCAGCCCGTAGTTCTGGTTGTGGCCCACGTACTGGGTCTGTATGTCGGCGTTGGATTGTTGCAGGATGTTGATGGATCCACCGAGAATCGCCCACGGGCGCGGAGTGTAGGTCGTCTGGAAGCGGTAGCGCGCCTCCTTGCGTGGCGACATGCGGACGAACACGCTGTTGTAGTTGGTGTGCTCCAGATCGAAATTCAAGCGCAAGGCATGGGTGGGCCGTGCCCAGAGCCCAAGCAGCGCCGTTTTCTCCAGGCCCACGAAATGGTCCAAGTCTCCGGGCAGATAATCGTTGAAGTGGTTGAAGTTCCGATCGCCATAGCGGTAGCCGATGCGGGCTCCCATTTTTTTCGAAACGTCCCAGGCGAGTTCGGTCTGATTTCTCTTCCAGCTCTGGTTGAAGGACGACAAAATCGCGTTAGGTGTCGTCGTCGGTGTGGTGACGCTTAGCGGAGTCAGCAACGTGCATGCACCGGTGCAAATGTTGTCGGTCTCGGATAAATTGCCATCCTGAGGAATGCGGTAAGCCCAAAAATAAAATTTCTCAATCAGGCGCAGATGCTGGGTCAGGCGCAGCGTGGCCTCGAGATCGAGCACGTCGGAAATCCGGTTCGCACTGGCTGTGCCAGTGCCGGTGAAGGCGAGAGTGTGGGTGCGCGTGATCAGGCCAGCGAAAGACTCGTCCAAAGGCGTGCTCATATCGGCGGAGCTGTAAGAAAAGGAGCCGACCAGGTCCAACCGCTGAAGGTAGTTGCTGCGCAAACGAAGCCGTTCGGTGGGGGTGGAAGTGCGAATCCGCTGGCTCCGCGCATAGCTGAAGTAGGCGCTGCAATTATTGTTGGTCAGGACTCCGGCAACAATCAGAGGGGTTCCCGCGGGTGCTCCGGCACAGGGTTCCTTGTTCACAGTGTCGATGGACAAGCCCAACTCTACCGGAGTTCCGGTGGACAGCAGTGCCGGGGCGAAGGGAGCCAGTTGATAGTCCGTATCTCCCTTGTAGTAATTGAAGAATTGGTCGTAACTGAGGACGGTTCGCGGCAGTATTCTCCAATCCACACCAAAGCGGTAGGAGTCCATGGTCGTGTTCCAGTCCTGGAAGAGCAGTGCGTCGGTGCCCTCGTGGATGCTGCTGTAGGAAGGCCCGGTCATGTTGTTACGCGAAAATCCTAGCCGAAAGCTCACACGCGACTGCGGCAGCAGCGTGAAGTCTATGTCGCTCATGCGCCGCACCGTATCAAAAAGGTGGGGCGAATTCTGTTCCTGAATCGTTGGAGTGGAGGTCGATGGATTCAGCGGATTCGCCAGCAAATCGTAATCGGAGAAACTCTGGTCGCGCCGAAAAGTGGCTTGGAAGTTGTACCACTTGTTTTTGTCGGCCCGCATCCGCAAGGCGTTGTTGGGATCGCCTCCCCATCCAAAGCTGTTGATGGCAAGATCGTCGAACAGCAAGCCCTGGTGATCCACCGCGTGCATCGAAAGCGTCTGGTCGAGAATCCGGAATCCGGTCTGCTGATTGACCAAGGTGTCGTACATATTTTCGCTGCCGGTCACGTCGTTGGCCCGGACGCCGAACTCAACCGAGGAGTGAACCAGGTAGCCGCCGCTGGTGACTCCTGCTGGCTCTCCGGAGGGGGCCTGGCCGGCGCTGGAAGATTGTGCAAAAAGCACGCTTGGCGACGACAACATCAAGACCGCAGCCAGCACGGCGAGGACGAGCGTAAGGCGTAATGCTTTGACCGTCAGCTTTCGCCTCCGCGCGAGGGGTTCGGCTGCGGAAGAGCCGCGAACGGATTGCAGATCGAATTTCCTTGGCGACGGCATCGCTTCTCCCTCACTTGAAAAAGACATCGCTGAAGTTGGAGCCATGAATCTGCGTGTGACACATGGTGCAGGCCTGATACTTCGCCGACTGATTGTGCGCGGGACCGATGGGTCCGCCGGCCGTCAACTGGGTCGAGAACGTGTGGCACTGCAGACAGAGCATGTTCACCGGCATCACTTTGAGGAGTCGAGGATTGGTGGAACCGTGGGGAGTGTGGCAAATGCTGCAGCCCTCGGTCTTCACCGGCACATGCTCGTAAACGAAGGGCCCCTCTTTGTCGGCATGGCACTTGTAGCAAGCGGCGTCTCCGCTGGGCAGAGCCCGCACCTGGCGAATGGTCGCCGTTCCATGAGGGTTATGGCAGTCACTGCATTCGACCAGACCCTCGTTGACGCGGTGGTGATATGGTTTGGCGAAATCTGCCTTCGCCGAGATATGGCATCCATAGCACAACTCGGGCTGGTTCTGGGCCAGCAGGAATTGTTTTTCCTTGGCGTGATGGGGAGAGTGGCAGTCGAGACAGCCGACCTCGCTGCTGGCGTGGGCGGACTCCGCAAAATGCGACTGCTCATGAGCCTCGCCATGGCAGCTTAGACAACGAGCGCTGGTCTCCTGACGCGTAGCATCCTTGAAGGTGAATATCTTGGTTTTGTCGCCGCCGCCCGCCACGTGTTCCGCTCCGGGACCGTGGCATCCCTCGCAACCCTGCTTCGAGGGGCCAACCTCCTTATTCAGGGTTGTCTTCCAGTGCGGCGTTTTTTCCCAATTGTTATAAATCTCCTCGTGACAGGTCTTGCAAACCTCAGCTCCCACGAACTTGGAGCCTTCGGAGGACAGCGCGTTGGCCACGGGCGGGTTGGCGGGTTGAGCGCTCTTACCGGCAACCTGCTGGCTAGCCTGGCCTGAAACAAAGGCGGCGAAGACGAAAAGACATAGAACCGGGCACAGAAGAAATCGAGTGGTCCTTATATTTGCTGGCATGAGCACGCCTCCCTCGGCAGATGAAACACGCTCAGTCGCGAGTTCGAGTCCGACGGTTGTCGATATTCCGCGAAAAATGGCCCATGCTACTGCGATACACAAAGTCGCGACTGTTCAATAGTGCACACGTTCCGAAAATCGACGCTTGCCCAGCCGATCTGGCGTGAATCGCCTTCCATTAACCAGCAGAGCATATCGAAGATCGCTGGTGGCTGGCTGTGACGATTGAACCGAAAAAATGTGACGAAACTATCGCCCACGCCGACTCAGTATCTGGTGGGTAACAGGTCGCACCGATCCTCCGCACGATTTGTGATTCGTTCGATTCCCTCCGCCTCGAAACCTCAGTTATCACCTTCCCGTGTGTCATAGCTCACCGACAAAACGCAGATCGCAAGCGTGAAATTCTTGTGGCCCGTCAGACAGGCGGCGGCTATCTACCGGAGGTCGTATGCACAAGCTTGGTTTTGTTTTGGTTGTATTCATCCTGCTGGGCACGAGCGATGCCATGGCCCAGCCGGCTGCGGGGGAGCGTTTCGACGGCAAGTGGCTCACGAAGCTCACCTGCCCTGCGAAAGGGAACACCGAGGGCTACACCTGGCAGTTTCCGAGCGTCATCCAGAACAGCAGCTTTCGCGGAGAGCGCGGCACAGCCGGGGAACCCGGCTACCTGCTGGTCGAAGGCAAGATCGCGGAGAACGGCAGCGCCAAGCTGTCTGCCACCGGCATAGTCGCCTCCAGGAAATATGCCCGTGGAGTCTTGGCCCACAAGGGCGAGGATTATAGCTACAACATTAAGGCCCAATTCAAAGAGACCGAAGGCACAGGCACCAGGGACGAAGGCCTCGGCATCGTAGGCCGCCCCTGCACGTTCGAGTTTGCGAAGCAGCAGTCCGCGAGCCCGGACGGTGGACGCTAGGCCATTTCACTCAGAACCGGGTTGTTGGCGACGCGGGCTAATCCCTTAGGAGTAAACAGGCCCGGAGAGCTAGCGCCCGTTTTCGAAGCGATAGCCGATTCCACGCAGCGTTTTCAGATAGCGCGGATGCCGCGGATCCCGTTCGATTTTCTCCCGCAGACGCCGCACAAAAACGTCGATCGAGCGCGGGGTCACAAACGACCCTTCTTTCCACACTGCGTCAAGCAACTGGTCGCGGGTAAAGACGCGTCCCCGGTGCCGGGCCAGATATTCGAGAAGCCGGAACTCACGGACCGTGGTGAGCACGGTCCCGCCGCCGACGCGCACGGTCATCGAAGCGATATCGATTTCCAGATCTCCGACCTGAATAACCTCGTGAGTGGGCGGCTCCGGTTGAGCGCGGAGAACGTTGCGCACACGCGCAATCAACTCGCGCGGACTGAAAGGTTTGGTGATGTATCCGTCGCCCCCGGCATCGAAGGCCTGCAGCCGGTCCGGCTCCTGCGTTCTGGCGGAAAGAAAAATGATGGGCGTCTTGCCCAGTCGTTCGTGCTGGCGGATCTGGCGGCAGAGATCGAACCCGTTGATCCCAGGCAACATGATGTCAAGAAGAAACAGCGACGGTTGCGCCAGGGCGGCCTGCGGAACTACAGGCGCTCCGGTGAAAAACGTGGAAACCTCATATCCGGCGGTGCGCAGGTTGTGTTCGATCAGTTGCGATACATCCGGATCGTCTTCCACGACGTAGATCAGATCGGGGTAACGCGGTTTGCCTGTCGCCTGCAAAGAATCCATGGCAGAAGGAGAGCCTCACGCGCTCTCAAAGAGCTTTGCTTTGATAGTCCCCCCATTGAGACTAGAGGGGCTGTGTTGCGGTAATGTTGCGCCAGTGTTAAAGGAGAGTTAATTTGATCCTCCGATTGCCAACCCTTAAACCGCGGTCGGGCCGTGATTTTGCTCTGTGCTCTGCCCAAGCGTTACACTGCCAGATATGAATACGGCGAACCAACCGAATGTGAAGTTCGTGCAAACTCCCGATTACCGCGAGTCCTATTCCAACAGCGTGCAGATCCGGGTGAATGTTTGGGATTTCTTTCTCGTCTTCGGGACCATGCAGCAAAACTCGGAGACACACGTGGAATTGCGAAACTTTCAGGGGATTTATCTCAGCCCGCAGCAGGCCAAGGCGCTCATGGCGCTCTTGCAGCAGAACGTGACCAACTACGAGGCCGCGTTCGGCGAGATCAATCTTGATCCCCGCGCCCCGGTCGGGCCCATTCACTGATGCAGCTTTCACTGATGCGCCGGTCACTGCTGCAAAGTTCGCTGCTGCAAAGTTCAACGACGCCTGCGTGGTTGGGGGCGCGTTCCGATCTGAAAACCGAATTTCAGCCGGCATCCTCCGAATGGGCGCAACAGTTTCTTCTGTTCGCGGTGTTCTTTGCCGGATTGATGCTGTTGCACGCGCCACTCCTGCGTCTTCCTTATTTCTGGGATGAGGCGGGCTATTACGTTCCGGCCGCGCGCGATCTATTTCTGACCGGCTCGCCGATTCCGCAGTCCACGCCATCGAACGCGCATCCTCCGCTGGTGATGGCGTGGCTGGCGCTGGCCTGGCGCGTCTTCGGATTCTCCACGCTGGTGACGCGCACTGCCATGGTCGCGCTGAGCGCATTCTCGCTGCTCGGACTGTTTCGACTTTCGCGAAGCGCCGCCAATCTGCCGGTGGCGTGGGCGACAACCGCGCTGGTGGCGGTTTATCCCGTGTACTTCACGCAGAGTTCACTGGCGCAGATCGACCTGCCAGCCGCCGGATTTACGTTCTGGGCTCTGGCCGCGTATATAGAAGACCGTCCCTGGAAACAAGCGCTGTGGTTCTCGCTGGCGGCGCTTGCGAAAGAGACGGCGATCCTGGCTCCACTGGCGTTGTTTGGCTGGGAACTGCTTTCTTGTCTGATTCAGCGGCGCTGGCAACAAGCTCGTGTGGGGACGGGCGCCCTCGCCCGTCCAAGCCGAGCAGAGCTCGGCATCCGTCGGCCTGAAGAAACTCATTGGAAGACACTTCTTCCGCCTAAGCACAGACGCACGTTCTGGCCTCATCTGGTCCTTCCCGTCGTGCCCCTCGCCGCCTGGTACGCCTATCATTACGCGAGGACTGGTTTCCTGCTGGGCAACCCTGAATTCTTTCGCTACAACGTCGCCGCCACGCTCAATCCTCTGCGCATCCCGCTGGCTCTCGTAATGAGGCTCTGGCAGCTTTTCGGATATTTCGGTCTCTATTTGCTCATGCTGGCGGGATTGCTGGCCATGCTTCGTCCGCCGCAAATGGAGAAGTTAGAGAGAAAGATGGAGAACGCAGTTGCCCGGCCGCGAATTGCATTTTGGGTGCAGGTAGCATTTCTTTCCGTGGTGCTCGCGTACCTCGCCTTTATGTCGGTAGTGGGCGGAGCGCTGCTGGCTCGCTACATGTTGCCAGTTGTTCCGCTGGTAATTCTGGCGCTGGTCTCGACTCTGTGGCGGCGCGTCCGCTATTGGAAATTGATTGTGGGAGCGGTGGGAATTGCGTTTGTTGCGGGGTTGTTCAGCAATCCGCCGTATGGATTTTCTCTCGAAGACAATCTGGCCTATCGCGACTACATCGTGATGCATGCGGAAGCCAGCCGCTTCCTGGCGATGCAATATCTCGGCAAGCGCGTTCTAACCGCATGGCCCGCGTCGGACGAACTCACACGGCCCTGGCTCGGCTACGTTAGTCGGGGTTTTCGGGTGGTGCGTGTAGACGATTTCTCCGTCTCCCAGATCGACATGGCGGCGCAGGCGCGCGGCCAGTTCGATGTGGCTCTGGTCTTCTCCACGAAGTATCAGCCGCCGCATCCGCTGTTCGGAGTTGACAATTGGGATGCGTGGCAGCGTATCAAGGAAAAATTCTTCGGCTACCATCGCGACTTGCTGCCCGAAAATATTGCGGGACGTCTAGGAGGAACGATTGCCTATTGCAAGGAGCGCAACGGGCAGTGGATCGCGGTGATTGCGGTCGAACGGTGAACCTGGGTTGTGAGGGCGATGGAGATTTATCGACAGATGGCACTGGTATCGGGGTCTATATCGTCAACTTTGACAAACTGGGAGGGATGAAAACGGAATGCAGCTTCGTCCCAGTTGAATTGTCTTCTCTGAATCGACAGCCTTCCGTTGAACCTCTCGCAGCGTGTCTCTTCAATGATTCCGGCATGCTGGCTGGCAGCGACCGGTACGAACTTGCTTCGTAGGCGAAGTCGGTATTTCTCACCAGGAGGACCTTGGCCGTCTACACTCTCCTTCGAGTCAAGGACGAGCTTGAGTTTTCCCGACCTTACAGCGAACACGCTGAAATTCTGCTGAACAAACCCTGTCCCATGCTCTACGCAATTGTGATGCACTAACACGTCATCAGCATTTGGATTCCGCAGTGCAGCCACCTCAAATGAGACGCTATCGTCATAGTGACAATCAAAACCAGCGCTATCGGTGACGTGCCACTTTCCGTTGCGGTTTTCTACCAGATGAATGGACGCCGAGAACATCGCACCGCACGGCAGAAACAAAACCGCAGCTTCTTGCGCTGATTCACTTCGGATTCTTCGCCATACGAAATCATCGTCGTAAGCAGCGAGTTCCGCTTTATCGCGCTCAATGCCAAGCGAGGCCAACTTCCGCACTCGCTCTTCGTGACTGCCACTATTCAGCCACTTGCCGATCTCCGTCCGTTGGCCCGCTGCTGAAATACTCATGGGGAGGAGAACCAGAATCGCCGCCCAAATGTGCCATTTCATGCTCGCAGCATATCACCAGAAGGTAGAGAAAACAGAGAAGAAGAAAGAAGGCGCAGTTTCCCGGCCGCGAATCCCAATCTGGATACAGGCAGCATTTCTTTCCGTCGTGCTCGCCTACCTGGCCTTTATGTCGGCTGTGGGCGGAGCGGTGCTGGCTCGCTACATGTTGCCAGTTGTTCCGCTGGTAATTCTGGCGCTGGTCTCGACTCTGTGGCGGCGCGCGCGCCATTGGAAATTGATTGTGGGAGCGGTCGGAGTTGCATTTGTCGCGGGGCTGTTCAGCAATCCGCCCTATGGATTCTCTCTCGAAGACAATCTGGCCTATCGCGACTACATCGTGCTGCACGCGGAAGCCGGCCGCTTCCTGGCGATGCAATATCCCGGCGCGCGCGTTCTCACCGCATGGCCGGCGTCGGACGAACTCACACGGCCCTGGCTCGGCTATGTCAGTCAGGGTTTTCGGGTGGTGCGGGTAGAGGATTTCTCGGCCTCCGAGATGGACATGGCGGCGCGGGCGCGCGGCCAGTTTGATGTGGCTCTGGTCTTCTCCACGAAGTATCAGCCGCTGCATCCGCTGCTTGGAGTTGACAATTGGGCGGCGTGGCAGCGTATCAAGGAAAAGTTCTTCGGCTACCATCGCGACTTGCTGCCCGAAGATATAGCGCAACGTCTAGGCGGAACGATTGCCTATCGCAAAGAACGGAGCGGGCAGTGGATCGCGGTGATTGCGGCGGAGCGGTGAG
>CAVRNL010000062.1:0-81177 GCA_963722485.1 uncultured Acidobacteriaceae bacterium | reverse complement strand
CTCGAGCAAATTCTGCAAGGCGCGCCGCGATGGGGGAATCTGAAAATTCAAGGCCTGATGGCCCTCCCGCCCTACGCAGAAGATCCCGAGGGCTCGCGCCCCTATTTCCGCCAACTCCGTAATATTCGAGACAATATCGCCGCACGCAACCTGCCGCAAGTCGGCGTAGCCATTCTTTCCATGGGCATGTCGCACGATTTCGAAGTAGCCATAGAAGAAGGAGCAACCTGCGTGCGCGTAGGCACAGCGATCTTCGGAAAGAGACAGAAACTTTAACCACGAAGATCACAGAAGAAATCTGAGAAAGGTTGCGATTTACCCCGTGTACCTCTGTGTACCCTGTGGTAAAAGTTCTTCGATGGCAACGATAAAAAATTCGCCCACCGGTGCCACCTTCGCGGTCAAAGTCCATCCCCGCGCGAAAAAGAACGCCATAACCGGCGAAGTAGGCGATGCGTTAAAACTAGCCCTGACCGCCCCTCCCCTAGACGGTAAAGCCAACGACGCCTGTATCGATTTCTTCGCAAAGCTTTTGAACCTGCCGCGTTCCTCCGTTACTATTGCAGCCGGCCAGACCAGCCGCAATAAAGTGATCCGCATAGCAGGCATGTCGGCAGAGGAAGCACGAAGCCGTTTGAAAATCTGAAGCACAGTCGAACACGTTCAGGAGCCACGATTGACCTTCTCCGGCCGCTTCCACGAGATCCGCACTGGCTTCGAGCAGCCCTTCTGGATCGCGAACGTCAGCGAGATCTTCGAGCGTCTTTCCTACTACGGAGCCTTTGCCTCCCTAGCCCTGTACCTGCAGGAGAAGCTGAATTTCTCGACCGAGCAAACCGGCACTCTGACCGGCCTGTTCGGTGGCATGGTATGGTTTCTAGCCATCTTCGGAGGCGCCGCCGCCGACCGCCTAGGCTTTCGCCGCGCTCTCTCAATCGCCTACCTGATCCTGGCCGCGGCCTATTTCCTGATCGGATCGATCGGAGCGTCCTGGCTCGCTCCGGTCCGCAACGCCGTCCCGCTGGGATTATTTGTCGGCTGCATTCTAATCCTCCCCGCGCTCGGCATCTCGCTGGTGAAACCTTGCGTGGTGGGCACCACCGCGCGCGCCTCCAGGGAGAACGTTCGCTCCATCGGCTATTCAATCTATTACACGATGGTCAACATCGGCGGGGCTGCCGGCCCTTATTTCGCGTCCTGGACCCATCGCCATCTAGGCCTAGAAAATGTCTACCGCGTCGCGGCGCTAAGCGTCTTCGCGATGTTCTTCGTGGTCGTCTTCTTCTTCCGCGAACCGCGCAAAGCCGGAGACGCCCCTCCGCCCTCGATCGCCACCGTAGCAAGGAACTTCTGCGTCGTGGTGGGCAATTACCGCCTGGTTCTCCCAGTATTGCTGATCGCCCTGCTACTCCGCGCCGGATTGTTCCTCTATCCCAAATACGCCGTGCCCTGGTGGATCTGGTGCGGACTCCTGATCCTGGTGCTAGCCGGTCTAAGCCGCTTCATGTGGTTCCTGGCCCTTTTCACCGGCTACTGGATCGTCTTCTGGCAGCAGTACATCAGTCTGCCCGGCTACATTCACGGCTACATCAACGCGAATGCCGACGCCGAAATCGTTCTGGTAACCGACGGCCTGACCGTGATCTGTCTCACCCTCGTGGTCAATTACCTGACCCGCAAGATCCCCGCCTTTCAAGCCGTCATTCTAGGCACGGTGATCACCTCCGCTTCGTGGCTGATCCTAGCCTTTCGCCCGACCATCTGGGGCGCAGTGCTCTCGCTATTCGTGCTGGCGCTAGGCGAGATCATCCAGGCACCGCGTTATTACGAATACATTTCGCGCCTCGCGCCTCCCGGACAGCAAGGCACCTACATGGGCTTCGCGTTCCTGCCCATCGGCATCGGCTCGCTGATCGGCGGCTGGTTTGGCGGCACCCTGGTCCATCACTTCGGAGAAGTCACTCATCAGCCGGCCCGCATCTGGTGGAGCGTCACCGCCGTAGGCGTAGCCACCGCAGCGCTGCTCTGGATTTATGACAAAACAGTGAGCGCAAAAAGCACAGCGGGTGCCCCATCCTAACGTCGTTTTTCGACGTTAGGGTGGAGAAGTTGACTTTGGTGTAAGGTGGGTGCCCCACGTCTCGCGCTTTTCGAGACGTGGGCCGCCGGACAGCTCGCACCGGAGAATGAAAAAATTATGTCCAACGCCAAAGCCACGCCCAGCTACATCGCCGACCACATCCGTCGCGTGCTCAAAGACGGCGGATCGGCGCCACACGCGGAAGGGGTCCAGCACTTTTTCAAGGAAGAAATCCAATCGCGCGGCTGGTACACCGCCGAACTGAGAAAATTTGCCGTGCGTTTCCGGCGCAGCATCGTCCGCGAACGAGGGATGGATTTCCTCGTCCAGGTAGCCGACGACCTCTTCTCTGGCCGGATTCTCGAAGAGAAGGTGATGGCCGTTCTCCTGCTAGAAAAACAGACCAAGAATTTTGCCGACACTGAATTCCAGCTCTTCGCCTCCTGGCTCGACCGCGTCTCCAGTTGGGCCGATCACGACGCGCTGGTGCACGATCTGCTGGCTCCGATGGTGGCCGCCGACCCTGCCCGTTGCCGCGAGGTCTTCCTCTGGGCGAAGTCGCCGAGCCGCTGGCGGCGCCGCGCCGCGTGTGTGGCGCTGATAAGGGGAACGCGCGAGCAGCAGTTCTTTCCACAAATCGTGCGCCTTTCGAACCAACTGCTGCGGAACGAAGACGAAGACGACATGGTGCAGAAGGGATTGGGCTGGCTTTTGCGCGAGACGGCCAAAGCCGATCCGAAGCGCACCGTGCCGTACCTGATGAAGATCCGGAAGAACGCGCCGCGACTCGTGCTGCGCACCGCTTGCGAAACCCTGCCAGCCGCCACGCGGAAGCAGGTTCTGAAACAACGCAGCGCCTAGTCTGGTTGCGTAGGGACGGCCGCCCTCGGCCGTCCAGGCCGAGCGCAGCTCGGCAGTTGCCCGTGGCCACAACAACTCTGGATTCGCCATAGCAATTCACACCGGCGGCCTCGGCACCGGCGCCTTCGACGCCATTACCTCCGTACCCGCCTCTTTGACAAAAATTTTCAAAAATTTTCTTGCATCTCCGCCGATTTTGCGTAATCTCACACATGCGAACTAACTTCGCCGAAATGCCCGGGAATCGCTGTCCACCCTGGGAGCCGCGGGCAACATTTTCAAGGGAGACGCGGTGGTGAGAGTGAGTCGCCTGAGGAGGAAGCCATAGAAATTGGCAACAGCTACCCGAACCGCTAACCTTTCGCATCCTACCCTGAAGGCAGTCCCTCGCAAGAAATCCATCCGCCTCACGCTTTGGCCCCTGGTCGCCGCCACCTTCTTTATGGTTTCCGGCGGAACCTATGGCACCGAAGACATCGTGCACGGCGCCGGGTATGGCAAAGCGATCCTCATCCTGCTTCTGACCCCGCTTCTCTGGAGCCTCCCGACCGCCTTCATGATCGGTGAGCTCTCCAGCGCCCTGCCCTTCGAAGGCGGCTACTACGCCTGGGTGCGCCGCGCCATGGGAAATTTCTGGGGATTTCAGGAAGCCTGGCTGTCGCTGGTAGCCTCCATTTTCGATATGGCAATTTATCCCACGCTCTTTGTCGCCTACCTGACCCGCATGTTCCCCTGGTTCCAGGAGAACCATCGCGGCGTGGCCGTAGCGCTGGGCGTGGTGATCGTCTGCGCGATTCTCAACATCATGGGCGTGAAGGTCGTTTCGACGACGTCGCTGTGGCTGTTCTTCGCCCTGTCGGCGCCCTTCGCCGCCATCTTTGTGCTGGCGCCGTTCAAAATTCACGCCCTGGCAAATGCCGTCACCAAGCCGACCACCTCCAACGTCGACATTCTCGGAGGCCTGCTCATCTGCATGTGGAACTACATGGGATGGGACAACGCCTCCACCATCGCCACCGAAGTCGAGCGTCCGCAGCGCACCTATCCTCGCGCCATGCTGGTCGCGGTGGCCATCGTCTGCATAACCTACGTTCTTCCCTTTGCCGCCATGTGGATCACCGGCCTTCCCGCCAGCGCCTGGGAAACCGGCGCCTGGGCCGACATCGCCCAGTTAATGGGAGGCCCGGTGCTGCGGATCGCGCTGGTAGCAGGCGGCATGATGAGCGGCTTCGGAATGTTCAACGCCCTAGTCATGAGCTACTCAAGGCTGCCGCTGGCCATGGCCCAGGATGGCATGTTGCCGAAACTTTTTGCCCAACTGCACAAGAAATCGCGCGCCCCGTGGGTAGCAATTCTGGCGCTGGCGATTGGCTGGGGCCTAGCTCTGAATCTCGGCTTCGAACGCCTGGTCACTCTCGACATCATGATCTACGGCGCCAGCCTGGCGCTAGAATTTGTGGCCCTGATCTTCCTGCGCATTCGCGAACCGGAACTGAAGCGCCCGTTCCGCGTTCCCGGCGGCCTGTTTGGAGCGATAGCCGTCGGCATTCCTCCCGTCTTGCTGCTAGGATTCGCCATCCTCCGCAGCGAACACGAAGTTGTGCTAGGGATGAGCTCGCTCGTGTTTGGAATGTTTCTGATCGGCGCGGGCGTAGTCGTGTACCTGATCAATCATGCGCTGAAGCCGGCCGGCTGGGCACCCGCCGCACCTAAGCCGGAACTGGCAAGCTAGCGTTTGCGCGAGGCACCATAAGCGCCAGCTTAGAGCTTTTGCGTTTAGGGTGTGCCAACTTCCGCGAAGCCCGTTTGTGGCCTGGGTCGCGCATTTGTCTGATTACCGGAGATGACAGCAACCTCAACGTCACCAACCAATACTCCCTGGTTTTAGTGACGAATTGGTACGAGTTCTTGTTCCCGCGTTTGCCCTATAATCAGTTAGGTAGATCTACTTACTGAATTATTCCATTGTTCACTTCGCGGCACTTGGCGCAAGGTAAACTGCATGCCAGTGAACCCGGGAGCGTTTGGATGCAACTTACCTTATTACGCAGGGTGGCGTCTAGTGTCGGGCTCGTCGGCGCGTTGAGCTTAGCTTCCTTGCTGTTGGGTCAAGAGCCCCCCTCCCCTCATGCCAGAATCGCGGTCCCTCAAGACTGGAGCCACCGTCACGTCGTATTCTCGAATCCCACAACATCGGAACAGGCCCTACGGGTCAGGCAGGATGCCCGCTTCTGGCAGCAATGGTTCCGGCGTAATATCCCCCAGGCAGTCCGCGCCACAGAACCTATAAACGACGAATCGCTTGGTCAGGATGAGAGTTTTCCATGGACCGACGGCGGCTGGTCTGGCTGGTTTCATCGCAAATATCGCCGGCCCACCCCTCGGAATCGATTGAAGCGCGACTGGAACGTCTCCTTGGGGCCGAATGCTACCGTTGGCGCGGGCAATTATCCGGCCAAATTCTCGTTTGACATAGGTACGGCCAATTGTGGCTCCGCGGCCCAACCCGATTTTGCCGTTTTCAACACCAGCGTCAACGGCACGACTACCCAGGCGAGCATCGTGGCCTTTGACAACCTCTATGCCGGTTGCGGCGGAAATGTGCCCTCGACTTACTGGGCCTACTACACGGGCGGCTCCGTGGTGACTTCGGTGGTGCTATCCCTGGATGGCTCGCAGGTGGCATTCGTTCAGACCTCAGCTTCCACTCCCGTGGCCAGTCTCGTCTTGCTGAAATGGCAAGCGACCACGGACCATGCCACCAGCACCGCTCCCGATTCCATTCCCAGCGTAACTCCCAGCCAGTATCCCACTTGCAGCGCGCCCTGCATGGTGGCTCTGCCTTTTACCGGCGCCCCGAACGACACGCTCTCGTCGCCCTTCTACGACTATGCGGACGATGCGCTCTACGTCGGCGACAACAGCGGCTCGCTGCACAAATTCCAGCCGGTGTTTACAACCGGCACTCCAGCGGAGGTCGTTGCCGGCTGGCCGGTCTTGTTGGCGAGCGCGCTAAAGCTCAGCAGCCCAGTCTATGATTCCGTTACCGGAAGGGTCTTTGTGGGCAGCGGCTCAAATGGCACCACCGGGAGCCAGCTATTTGCCGTGACAGCATCGACTGGCGCCATCGCCGCCACCAGTTCCTCATTGGGTAAAGGGAACGGGATCGCCGCCGGTCCGATCGTCGATTCCACCGCCGGGAAAGTCTACGTTTTCGTTGGCGCTGACAACAGCCCTAGCGGTACGTGTTTTGGCGGGGGCCCTTGCAGCGCCGTCTATCAATTCACGGCGAACTCCACCTTGGCCAGTTCGACAAAAGCCACCGTGCAGAGAGGCACCAATTCGTTTACTTACACACTCTACCCGGGAACCTTTGACAATAATTACTATACGTCTTCGAACTCCACAGGAAATCTCTACGTTTGCGGAAATACCCTCGGTTCGGGAACGGTTTTCCAGATACCCGTCACGGCCGGCACAATGAGCACAACTGCGGTCGTGGGGCCTCAACTTTCCGGCTCCGTAGGTCTGGCCGCCAACGCTCCTTGCTCGGCTGTGGCCGAGATTTTCAACGCAAACCTTGGCGGAACTCCGGGGATCGACAAGATATTTGTGAGTACGACTGGGGCCGGCGTCAGCCCGTGCGGTTCTGGCTGCATATACGACCTGCCAGTTACGTCGTGGCAGCCGGCGACGAATTACGCGGTCGGAGAGGAAGTAACGGACAAGTTCTTAAATGTCCAAGTCGTGACTACGGCGGGCAAGTCGGGGGCTAGTCCGCCATCTTGGCAACCTCCAGGCTATCAAACACTTGACAACACGGTGGAGTGGACGTGCCAGGGAGGCCTCGGCACAACCAGTTATGGCGCTTGGCAGGCCAGTACCAGCTATTCGATAGGCGCGTCCATTCTCGACACAAACGGCAACGTCGAGGTTCAGCGGGACCCAGGAGCCACGTCTGGGACTAAACAACCGGTATGGCCACTGACCATTGGCGCGACCGTGTCGGATAATTCAGCGGCGTGGATCAACCTGGGGCCGCCGGTCAGTTTTGTGCTCACCGTGATTGGCGGTACCAGCGGCATGGTCGTGGACAATACGGTGCAGACCGGCACGCTCGCGGGTGCTTCGCAGGTGTACTTCACGCCGCTGGGCGCGGGTTTTGGAACTTGCGGCGCCGGCAACGGCTGCGCCGTGCAAGCCTCGCAAGCGGGACTGAATTGACATGACTAGGTGCACCCAGAATCCGCGCCAACCGGGTGAGACGGCTTCCGAACGGCCCCAACAAAAGAAGCCCTACGAAAAGCCGCTCTTTCGCTTCGAGCGCGTGTTCGAAACCACGGCTCTCTCCTGCGGCAAGGTCCACGCAACACAGGGCGGGTGCATGCTCAACAGAAAGCTCTCATGAGGCAGTTGGACAGCAGGCCGCTGAGCAGAGAGAATGCGCTGAAATGTGAACTTTCCCGAGAGATTTTGAGCTGGTTCGGGACTTTGCGTTTGCAGTCACGGGGCACAGCATGCTCCCTTCCGTTTAGCCGGGTGATGTGCTCCTCACCAAACGATGCCATTTCCACGCGTTGATCAACATTCTCGAGATGGACGGGAGGTCATCGGTTTTATCACGGGTGACCCGGAAATCGCTCCGAGCCAGCAGTCCTCTTCCGGGAAGTTGAACATTCCAGCAGCGCGTTCGCCCGTTTCCGCCGGATGACCGATTGACGCCCAGAAAAGGAATTGGACCTTAAGTTAGCGCTTCTGGAGCGGAGTTCCAACCCTCCTCAACTCTAAAACTTCCTCCACGTCGCGTCTGCACTGTTATACATTAGTGAACAGCAGCAATGACCAAACGTAAATCCAAAGGCGCGTACATGATCTCGGCCGTAGCCGAGATGTACGAAATCCATCCCCAGACCCTGCGCCTCTACGAGCGCGAAGGTTTGCTCAAGCCCAGCCGCACCGAAGGCAACACCCGCCTCTACACCGATGGAGATTTGCAGCGCCTCGAGTTCATCCTGTCGCTGGCCCGCGATCTGGGCGTGAACATCAGCGGCATCGCCATCATTCTTCAAATGCGCGAGCGCATGGAAGAAATGCAGCGCCAGATCCAGGAGTTCGTGCAGTACATCCAGCAAGAGGTTCTGGCGCGAGCCTCAGCTGCCGCCGATCCCTCCAAAGGCGCAATCGTCCCCCTGCGGCGAACCCTGCCCTCCGTGGATTCACTGCGCCGCAAGAACTAATCGCCCGCTCGTGTGGGGACGGGCGTCTCTCGCCCGTCCAAGCCGAGCGCAGCTCGGCAGCCGCCTGTGGTCACAGCAACTCTGGTTTCGCTATACGCTTCCGTGGAGCGACGGCCGTCCACAGCAAGTTGAACCTGAATCATGCGCTTTCCCCCGTGTGCCTCTGTGATCTCCGTGGTAAAAGCCCTTGAAGTTCCTCACCACGGGAATCGCAGAGGAGCATTTAAATTTCAGCGAGACCAGCCGAAGTCCGCTCGCCGAATTTACCGAACTTTCATCTCCGCGCAATCAACGGTTTTCCCTCGCCGACTAGCCTGTACCCATGAAACCCAAGAATCCAGCCGCGCTGCCGGATGCCATGATTGCCCGCCAGCCATCGCCGACCGTCCCGGCCGACCACCCGACCAACGACCAGAAAAACGACAAGAAGCTGAAACTGACCCTCGAGGCCGGACATTGCGGCAGCGCCGTGGTCCTCCACTGTCAGGGCCGCATTATCTTCCGCAGCGAGGCTCGCGCCCTCTCGACCATCGTGGCCGACGTGTTGCCCGCCGCGCGCCGCATGGTAGTGGATCTAGCGGGAGTCGATTCCGTGGACAGTTGCGGCCTGGGAGAACTTGTGCTCACCCACATGTGGGCCGAAGCGGCCGGATACACACTGAAATTCGCCAGCCCCAAACGAACGGTTCGAAACCTCTTCGAAATCACCAACCTGGTATCGGTCTTCGATGTCTACGGCAGCGTTCCCGAAGCCATGGCCGCGATGGTTCAGGAAGAAATACACTCCGCCTAGGGAACGGAAAGATCGATTTTGCACTCGATTTTGGGTGGCGCAGCGGTTCACCGCTGCGATAACTGGTGTATCTTCCGTATCGGCTCTAGACTAAGCGCTGAGGCCCGACCTCCCAACGCGCCCAACCTGCCATCGACCACCGGGGCCCTCCGTGCACCCCTGTGTACCCCGTGGTTTATGCTTTCTGCTGACACTGGATCGTAGTTTCCCTATGCCGAATCGCCCTCTGAAGCGGGCAGCGTAAACAAAAACGTCGAGCCATGGTGAAGTTCGCTCTCGGCCCGAATCGTTCCCCCATGCGCCAGAACGATGTGCTTGGCGATGGCCAGTCCCAGTCCGGTGCCGCCGGATTCCCGCGAGCGAGCTTTATCGACCCGGTAGAAACGCTCGAAAAGACGCGGCAGATGCTCCGAAGAAATGCCCGGTCCGAAGTCTTGGACGTAGAATTCGATACCGCTCTCTGCCGCGCGCGCTCCAAGAATAACCTTCTTGCCAGACGCCGCGTACTTCAACGCATTTTCGATCAGGTTGGAAAAAATCTGGTGGATGGCTTCGCGATCCGCATTCACCAGACCGCTGGAGACCGAGTTCTCAATCTCCAGTTCGACCTCATATGAGCGCGCCACTTCACGAAAGCTTTCCAGCGCATCCTGCAGCAGTTCTTCGGCGCTGACTCGCTGGATGTCGAATCTCTGTTCCCCGGATTCGACGCGGGTCAGGGTAAGCAGATCTTCGGTAAGGCGGGACATGCGGGCTGAATTCTTGCGGATGATTTCCAGGAACTCGCGCACGTGATTGTCGGCAATAAGACTGTCGAGCAGCGTCTCCGTGTATCCTTGGATGGAGGTCAGCGGCGTGCGCAGTTCGTGCGAAACGTTGGCGATAAAATCGCGGCGGCTCTTTTCCATGCGCTCGGTCTCGGTGAGATCGCGAAGCACGGCAACCGCGCCGCCGCCGGGCATGGGCGCCGCGGTGACATCGAAGGTGCGGCCGGAAACGATCGTGTTCGATCGCGCCGACGTGACCACCTGGTCGCGCGCCGCTTCTTGAATCGCGGCCAGAAAGTCCGGATCCCGAACGCTGTCGATCAACGGCGCATTCAGCCGCGGAGCCCGCAGCAGCAGGCGGTTCATTCCGCGATTGGCCCACTGCACGCGCCCGCCGGCATCGACCGCGATCACGGCATCCTGCATGCTGTCGAGAAGAGTCTCCAGTTCGCGCTGGCTGGTTTGAACGCGAGCGTAACTTTCTTCCACGCGGCGCGTCGTCTTATCGAGCGCCGCCGCCACTTGCCCAATCTCGTCGGTAGAAGTGGACGCGATTCTGGCGGTCAAGTCTCCGCTAGCCACGCGATCGGCAAAATTCACGATCCGCTGCAGACGCCGGCCAACATAGTGCGAAGCGGTCGCCGCCACCAGCACCGCGAACAGGAAAGCGCTGAGCGATCCCCAGAACAGGGCCTTGCCCAAGGGACGATCCGTAATTTCGATCTCCGGCAGCGGATACGCCAGCCGCACCGCTCCTCCAGAAACCGGCGCCGCCACATACACAAAAGGAACGTTGACCGTTCGACTGTTGCGCTCATCTATGCCGATTTGGCCGGCGAGGGCAGCGGCAAACTCCTTACGCTGCGCGTGGTTCTCCATCGTGCTGGCATCGGCCTCCGAATCGGCCAGCACCTTGCCGGTGGGATCGATTACGGTGGCGCGGGCTCCCGCCGCCTGCCCCTCCTGAGACGTAATGTCGGCCAGCGAGTGCTGCCGATCCGTCTCCACGCGATGGGCGAACATCAAGGTCTTCTGCTGCAGATTGCGCTCGATCTGCTCGCGCAGCGTGCGTTCCCACACCTTGTGCACGGTCAGTTGCAGCGTGATCGCAGTGGCGCCAATCACCAGCAGAAACACGAACATCAATTTGACGAAGATGCGGCTTCTCAACGCGCGACCTCAAAGCGGTAGCCGGCCCCTCGCACCGTCCTCAGGTAACGCGGGTTCTCCGGGTCGGGCTCAATCTTTTCACGGATGCGTCGCACATAAACGTCCACCGAGCGCGGCGTGACGTACGCCGTGTCGCGCCACACCGAGTCGAGCAACTGGTCGCGAGTGAAAACCCGTCCGGCATGCCGCATGAAGTAGTCGAGCAGCCGGAATTCGGTGGCCGTCGTCGGCACCTGTTTCCCGCGCACCGTCAGCGTCATCGCTCCCGGGTCAATGTGGATTTCGTCAATCTTGGTCGGCAAAGGCGGCAGCGGCCGCTCAAAACGGCGCAGCACCGCTTTGACGCGAGCCACCAGTTCGCGCGGGCTGAAAGGCTTGGGGATGTAGTCATCGGCGCCCAACTCCAGCCCCAGAACGCGATCCGCCTCGCCGCTCTTGGCGGTCAGGAAAATCACCGGGATCGACGCCAGCGTCACCGACTGCCGTATCTGGCGGCACAGTTCCAAACCGTCTTTTCCCGGCACCATGATGTCCAGCAGAAACAGCGCCGGACGCTGGCGTTCCGCATCGACCACCACCAGATTACCGGTCGAGTACAGTCGCACATTGAAACTGGCCCCCTCCAGATGATGGCGGACCAATCGCGAAATATCCGGGTCGTCTTCGACTACATAGATCGTCGGCTTCACGCGACCATTGTAGCTGGGAAATGTGACGATTTCGATACAAGGAACGGACGTATTGCATTCACCGCTGCCGTATCCCGCTCGCGTGGGACGGGTGCCTCTCGGCAGTTGCCTGGAACCACAGCAATTCTGGATTCGCTATGGCCGCTGAGGGTCGCCCAAGAATAAGTGCCCCAGGTCTCGATTTTGAGAGCTGGGAGACCACAATACTCCAAGTGAAATTCACGTGGCCAGAGGATTAAGTCCCTGGGGGCCTCCGTGCGCCCCTGTGTACCCCGTGGTTTATGCCTTCTGCTGACACTTGATCAGAGTCTCCCTAGCGTAACGACATTCCCGCCTCGGCGGAAAAATCCATCGACACAAAATCCCCTCGCAGAAATTTCGGGAAAGCCGCCGCCGCAATCATCGCCGCATTGTCGGTCGAAAGCGCCAGCGACGGAAAGAAAACTGGAAGTCCCTGCATCCCCGCCTCGCGCTCAAACGTCGCCCGCAATTCCTGATTCGCCGCCACACCGCCGCTTACAAGAAGAGTTCGCACCTCGTACTCGCGCGCCGCCGCCAGCGTTTTCATGACCAGATCGCTGACCATGGTGCACTGGAAAGAAGCCACCAGGTTGAGGATTTGCCGGTCCGAGAGCCGGAGACGGTCTTCGAGCGTAGGGTTGCCGATGCCCGCGAGCGCCCGCCGACGAGCCTCAATCGCAGGTTTCAGGTTCTGCGTCTCGACATACCGCAGAACCGCCGTCTTGATTCCGCTGTAGGAAAAATCAAAGTGCGGTCCATCTTCTTTCGCGCGGAGTTGCGTAGGATCGCCCTGCTGCTGATCGCCCTGCTTGTGATCCCGCCGGTCCGCATGCTTGATCTGCGAAATCTGGAACTTGACCGCGTGCGGATCGCCGTGCGGCGCCAGCCGATCGATGATCGGCCCTCCGGGATAGCCCAGTCCCAGGAGCTTCGCGACCTTATCGAAAGCTTCTCCGGCGGCGTCGTCGCGCGTGTGGCCGATGTTCCGGTAGGTCCAGAGATTTTCCTGCAACTCAGCCAGATAAAGATGCGTGTGACCGCCAGAGACCACCAGCGCCAGCACGGGGAATTGAAGTTCCGCATTTTCGCTTGGCCGGTGCTCCATCTGCCGTTGCCCCAGCAACACGGCGTGGATGTGTCCCTCCAGATGATTCACCGCGATCAGCGGCTTCTCCAGCGCGAAGGCCAGCGCCTTGGCAAAGCTGATGCCCACCAGCAGAGCGCCCGCCAGTCCCGGCCCTTGCGTGACCGCGATGGCATCGACCGACTCATAAGTCTGTCCCGCCTCCGCTAACGCTTGCCGCACCACCGGAACAATCGCCCGCAGGTGCTCGCGCGAAGCGAGTTCCGGAACCACTCCGCCATAAGGCTGGTGAGTAGCAATCTGCGAGGCCACCACGTTCGACAGAATCTGCTGCCCCGAGCGCACCACCGCCGCCCCCGTCTCATCACAGGAGCTCTCGATGCCGAGTATGTCCGCGTCAGGCATAATTAGCTGTCAGCGTCAGCCATCAGCTATCAGTCTCTAGTTTAGACGACGTGCGGCTGTGGTTGCCCTTAGCTGACGGCTGATGGCTGATGGCTGAATGCTGACCGCCAAACAACACGCCACCGTAATCGTTCGCACCCTCCGCGAGCACGGACACCACGCCTACCTCGCCGGTGGCTGCGTCCGCGACCTGCTGCTCGGCCGCGAGCCCGCCGACTACGACGTTTCCACCGACGCCACTCCGCAACAGGTCATGCAAATCTTCCCGCAGACCTTCGCCGTAGGCGAGCAGTTCGGAGTAGTGCTAGTCCCAGAGTCCGGTGGAGCGACGGGCGCCCTCGCCCGTCAAGGCACGGCCATCGAGGTCGCGACTTTCCGCTCCGACGTAGGCTACTCCGACGGCCGTCATCCCGACGAGGTGCGCTTCAGCAGAGACCCCCGCGAAGATGTCGAGCGCCGCGACTTCACCATCAACGGCATGATGCTCGATCCAGAAACAAACAACGTTTTGGATTTCGTCGGCGGCCGCGACGATCTAAAGACCGGAATCGTGCGCGCCATCGGCGATCCCAAGCGCCGTTTTGCGGAAGACAAACTCCGCATGTTGCGCGCCGTGCGTTTTGCCGCGCGCTTCGAATACCAGATCGATCCCGCAACCATGTCGGCGATCCAAGAACTAGCGCCCCAGATTCACCAGGTTTCCAACGAGCGCGTACGCGAAGAACTGACCAAGATGCTAACCGAGGGCCACGCCCGCCGTGCGTTCGAACTACTGGACGCAACCGGCCTCCTGCCCGAAGTCCTGCCCGAAATCGCCGCTATGAAAGGAGTGGAGCAGTCCCCACAGTACCATCCCGAAGGCGACGTGTTCGTACACACGCTGCTCTTGCTCGACAAGCTTCGCCCCGGCAGTTCCGGTTCTATTTCAAGAACGCTGGCCTGGGGAGCGCTCCTGCACGACGTAGGCAAGCCCCCAACCTTCCGCGTAGCGCCCGACCGCATACGCTTCGATGGCCACGTCGACATCGGCGTGAAGATGGCCGCCGAAATCTGCCGCCGTCTGCGCTTCTCCAACCACGAGACCGATCAAATTCTGGCGCTGGTCGACAATCACATGCGTTTCGCCCACGTCCAGCGCATGAAGCAATCCACGCTGAAAAGGTTTCTGCGCCTGCCCGCCTTTGACGAGCATCTGGAGCTGCATCGCCTGGACTGTCTTTCCAGCCATGGTCAACTCGACTCGTATGAGTACTCGCGCGAGCAGTTGCAGTCTGTGCCGCCCGAAGCGATTCGTCCGACCCCGCTCATTACTGGCCGCGACCTGATTGCAGCAGGCTACGAGCCCGGCCCCCGCTTCAAAGAAGTCCTGACCGCGGTCGAGGACGCACAGTTGGAGGGTCGACTCACGTCGCGCGCCGCGGCGATGGAGTACGTCCGGCGCGAGTTTCCGATGTAGACTCCTTTCCGTCGGACAGGTGCTCTCCTCACATTAAGCATCAAAGTTCCGAGAGCCAATTGGATACGAAAGCACCTGAGAGGATAAAGTCAAGCTAATCATGACCGCCCAATTCAAGTCTGACCTCATGGTTCTTGCGTTTGTCACTCTGAGTTGGACGTCGTTCTGCGTAGCGCAGCCCCCTCAGCAAACGACCGTTCCCAGCCCGGAGCAAGGTCAGGCGAACGGAGGCGTATCGTCAGCCGGCGAGCAGTCGCCCAGTCAGCCGTCGCCCGGAAGCATCCGCGGAACGGTAGTCGATCAAAGTGGAGCCGTCGTCGCCGGAGCCCGTGTGAAGCTCACTCGTACAGGCGAACATCCCCTGAACGAAGATCCTCTGAATCAAGAGATGCTCTCCGGCGGCGATGGCCAATTCTCCTTCGCCAACATCGCTCCCGGATCTTTCCAGCTCACCATAACGTCCGCAGGCTTCGCCACGCAAACCTTCTCTGGAACCCTGCATTCCGGGGAGATCTTCGTGGTCCCGCAGAACGCGTTGGGGGTTGCCGCCAATGTCACCGACGTAGAAGTCGGACTCCCGCAGACCGAAGTGGCGGAAGAGGAGATCAAGATTGAAGAGCAGCAGCGTGTGTTCGGCGTCCTGCCAAACTTCTACGTCAGCTACATTCCGAACGCAGCTCCTCTCACCGCGAAGCAAAAGTTCAAGCTGGCCGCGAGAACGGTGGTCGATCCCTTCACCTTAGTATTTGTTGGAGGCGCTGCCGGAGTCGAGCAGGCGCAAAATCACTTCGCCGAATACGGACAAGGCGCGCAAGGCTATGGAAAGCGCTTTGGCGCCAACTATGCCGACACGGTTGCGGGCACCTTCATCGGAAGCGCCCTGCTGCCCTCGCTCCTGAAACAGGATCCGCGTTATTTCTACAAGGGAACCGGCAGCGACGCATCCCGCGCGCTGTATGCGATTGCCAATTCGGTCATCTGCAAGGGCGACAATAAACGCTGGCAGGCAAATTATTCGAATATCCTCGGCAGCCTGGCGGCAGGAGGTATTTCGAATCTCTACTATCCCCCGCAAGATCGCAATGGAGCCGGATTAACTCTAGAAAACGGAGCACTCGGCATTGCCGAAACGGCCGCCGCCAATCTGTTTCAAGAATTTGTAGTCAAGAAGCTGACGCCAAAAGTTCCCAAGAACGACGTGACCAAACCCTAGCAGCCCGCCGGAAGAACTCACCAATGCGCGGATCACCCCGGAAGAGGGTGCCCCATCCTAGCGTCGTGCTTTTCGACGCTAGGGTGGGATTCCACATAAACGTCCAGCGTGGGCCTTGTCTGATCCTTCGACCCGCACCGCCGGGTACTCCACTTATCGCGTTCCTTACATGTCGGCTGCAGTTAGCCTGACGAACACACAATAACAACACTAAGGGAACCGAAGCGCTCGACGCGGTGTCTCTTACTCCTGTAGGGTCTAAGCGGCTGAGGAGTGCCTTCGCTCTAAATGCTCGACGCCTGGCTCAACTGGTTGGATGCAGATGGATGCGTGTGGGGCCTTTGGTATGGCGAATACGGTTGTCATCGTCAGCGGCCGGCTCTTCCGCTACAGCGCAGCCCGCAGGCAATCGCGCGCTTTCGTTCGTGATGCGGCTGCCGCATTGCGCGATGGCAGGTTCGATCAAGTACTCGCCATCGCCGCACGAAACCAACGGAGCCATGTGGCGGCTGTGGTCGCCGCCGGCCTCGCCGCCTTCTCTTCAGCGCCGCCGGAGTTCTCCCACGCAGAAGGTATCGCTGCCGGCGGGTGCCCCACTCATCGCGCACTTCGCGATGAGTGGGATTCCGCGGCCGTCTTCCCTCCCGTTGACCCCTGATCTTTTTCATCACATCCAGCCTGTGTGCGCCATCACAGACTCCCACCAAGACCAGTGCGACAATATCCCCTGATCAGGGCAGTGCAGAGTGCCCGTCTCCAGGGACGGCCCTGCAAGCTGCCGCAGTCCAATGCGTTAGTAGCTCTTTGATAAACATATCGAAACGACAAGCGAGCGTCGGACTATGGTCAAAAGACCATAAAATACGCCCAAAACGGGAAAAATTGAGTTAAGTCCTTATTCTGGAATATTTTCCATATAACTCCCTTGCGCTCTAGATTTTGAAAATTTTCCACAGGCTAACCCTCTGATTCTAGGGATCAGGGGGGTGGGGGGTAGTAGTAAACACGGGTTAATACCCAAAAAGTAAACAACCACCCAAGGAAAGGTTGTGTGGAGCGGGCATCCCCGCCCGCGAAACGCCAAAGCCAAAAATCAAGCAAGGTCGAGCAAGAATCTCATTCATCCAGTGAACTACTTCTCGTCCTTGTCCTGCGAGGTAGTCCGAGCCGCATCGGCCAAGCCCGCAACCGGCTTCTGCAGATCGATCAATGGCAGTCCGGCCTTTTTCAGCTTCTCGTTCAGCTCCGGAATATCCTTTGCCTTGAGCTGATCCCACGCTGACAACTGCTCCTCCAGCGCCTTCGTCAGTTCTCCGAACATCGCGGCTTGCTGGGTCGTCGGAGCGGCGTCGGCGCTATCGAGAGCGCTGACCAGCGCATTCAGTCCGCCATTCAGCCGAGCCAGGCTGCGGCCTTCGGGAGTGCTCAGGTAACGCGCGCCGTAATCGCCTTCTTCGCCCTCAATGGCTGCCGCTCTCTCCTCCAGTTCCGCCGTTGTCTTGGCGATCGCGGCGAGCTTTCCGCTCTTAGCAGGTCCGTGTCCCGCGAGCGCTTTCAACTGCGCTCGCAGGCTGCGCACCTGTTGTAGGGCTTCGAAGTCTTGATGAAGCGCGCCGGCAACTTTGCGATCAAGCTCAAATTGCTGGCGCAAATCTTCCGGCGTGGTCTTTACTCGCGGATCCATGCGGATTTCGAGCGCCTGCGTGTAGCTCTGGCCGCCAATTGTAAGTACTATTTTGTATTGTCCTGGCGGTACAGTAGCGCCCAGCGGATAGCGCGGCGTGTCGTGATAGATAGCCGAGATCGGATATTGGTGTTCGAGCACGTCGGGCTCGGGATAGGCCAAGTTCCAAATGAACCGATGCATGCCCGCTTCTGCCGACAGCACGCGCGCCGGACGCACCCAATAGGTCGGAACATCCAGTTCTTTCGCGTTCACCGGTTCGGGTCTGTCGGCGCTCGAAAAACGGCGAACGGTTTGTCCCGATGAAGCATCGACAATTTCCAGCGTGACCGGAGCGGAAGTTGCCGCTTTCAACGAGTAGTCGATCATCGCGCCATCCGGAGGATTCTGTCCGGCAGGTTCTTCCGGCGGCAGAGGCGTGTCGGTGTTGTTGTTGCGGCGCACGCGATAAGTAAGTTGCGGCGCGAAAAGATGCGCGCGAGCATTCGCGATCTCGGGGCTAAATTGCCGCAGCGGCGTGATGTTATCCAAGATCCAAAACGAGCGCCCGTGAGTTCCAACAACCACATCGTCATGATGAACGACCAGATCGCGGATCGAAGTCGGCGGCAGATTCATCTGCAGCGACTGCCAATGGTCGCCGTCGTCCCACGACACATACACGCTGCGTTCGGTGCCGGTAAAAAGTAGTCCCTTGCGCTCCGGATCTTCCCGCACCGTGTTGACGGGCTCGTTCTCGGGCAGGCCGCTGACAACCTTCTGCCACGACTTTCCGCCGTCGTGCGTGCGATAGATATAAGGATGCAGGTCGTCGAGCCGGAAACGATTCACAGCGGCGTAGGCAGTCGCCGTATCGAAATGTGACGCGTCCATCTGCGCCAGCTTGCTCCACGCCGTCAGTTCGGGAGGCGTCACGTTTTGCCAGTTCTTGCCGCCGTCGCGGGTTACATGGATCAGGCCATCGTCGGTGCCAGCCCAGATCAGGTTCGCGTCAATCGGCGACGGAGCAACCGAATAGATCACGCCACGATGCTTGCCCTTCTCCGGATCGGCCTCGATAAACGGCCCGAGCGTCGCGGGGACGCCCGGATCTTCGCGCGTCAGGTCGGGACTGACGATCTGCCAACTGTTGCCGCCATCGCGCGTGGCAAAGAGCACGTTCGATCCGAGATACAGCACGTGCGGATCGGCCACCGAGAAGATCAGCGGCGCAGTGCGATTGAAACGATACTGCCCGGTGCGCAGCACCACCGGCGAAACGTCGCGCGTCTGCCCGGTATTGCGGTCGAACACCGTCACCTTGCCGCCGTAGATCAAGTTCGGATGCAGCGGATCGGGCGCGATGTAGCCGTATTCTTCCGCGCCAACCGTGGTCCAATCGCGAAACGTGATCTCGCCAAAGTCGCTGCGGCTGGCGGTGCCGACCGAGCCGCTTTCCTGCTGTCCGCCATACACCCAATAAGGAAACTCGTTGTCAGTGATGACGTGATAGAACTGCGCCGTGGGCTGGTTGTACCAGGAACTCCAAGTCTCGCCGCCATTCACGCTGATGGTCGCCCCCTGATCGACGCCAAGCGCGATGATGTCGGGGTTCTCTGGATTGATCCAGATGGTGTGGTAATCGTCGCCGCCCGGCGCGCCCTTGATGGCGGTGAAACTCTTGCCGGCATCCTCGGACCGGTAGGTCGTAGTATTCGCCACATAGATCATGTCCTTATTTCGCGGATCGACGCGCACGCAGGCGAAGTCGTCGCCGCGTCCCCAGACGCGGTCTTCAGTATTCACGAGTTGCCAGCTTTCGCCCGCATCGTCGGAGCGATAGACGCCACCGTTATTGCGCGCATCCACCAGAGCGTACATGCGATCGGGATCGCTTTGTGAGACGGCGAGGCCGATGCGGCCCAGTTTGTCGGCCTCGGTCGGCAATCCCTTGGTGATTTGCCGCCAGTGGTCACCGCCGTCGGTCGATTTGTAGAGACCGCTCCCCGGCGCGTCGTAGCTGCCATCGGTCGTCCACGGCGGACGCCGCGAAGCCCACATGCTGGCAAAGATCACCTGCGCGTTTCGAGGATCGAACGATAGGTCAATCGCACCCGTGTTGTCATCCTTATAGAGAACCTTTTGCCAAGTCTCGCCGCCATCGAGCGAGCGGTAGACGCCGCGCGCGGCGTTCGGGCCGTAAGGATGCCCCAGGGCGGCAACGAAAACGCGGTTTGCATCCTTGGGATCGACGAGGATCGATCCAATCTGCTCGGCGTCGCGCAGAGCGCCATCACGCTGACCCAGATGCTGCCAGGTGCGGCCAGCATCGGTCGACTTGTAGATGCCGTTACCGACGGAAAGATCGGGGCGGCGCAAACCTTCTCCGCTGCCAACATAGATCGTGTTCGGACTCGACGGCGCGACAGCCAGCGCTCCAATCGAACCGGAGCGGTGGTCGTCAGTAGGCTGGTCATTATTAGGTTGACCGCTCGGCTGACCATCGAAGATCGGATTCCAGGTGCGACCGAAGTCAGTCGTCTTCCAAACTCCGCCGTTGTTAGGCGCCATGTAGAAGACATTCGGCTGCCCGGGAACGCCGGAAATCGCCACCGTGCGTCCGCCGCGAAACGGACCGATCATGCGCCAGCGAAGTTCCTGGTACATCGCCGGGTCATAGTGCTGAGCGGAAACGGCCAAGGGAAGCAAAGCACAGATGGAGGCTAGAAGAATCCAGAAGAGTCGCTGGTTCACGGTTGGTCCTCGAAGAGAGGTAAGGATAAATCACGGCAGCGGGGATTGGACAGGGCAGGCGCTAGGGCTCCGAGCCGGGCGCGCTCCCAAGATAGCGCCGCAGCGCGTCCTGCCAATCCGGCATGTGAATGTTGTAGGCGTGCAGGCTGTCGGGCGACATAACGGAGTAGGCTGGCCGCCGCGCTGGACGCGGGAATTCGGCTGTGGTTACGGGCTTGACTTTCGCCGGCAGTCTGGACGCGCGCACGATTTCGGTGGCGAAGTCGTACCAGGTGCAGTTGCCGGAATTGGTGACGTGGACGATTCCGCGAGCGGACGCGCGGCAAAGTTGCACTAGGGCGGACGCCAGATCGCACGTGTAAGTCGGGCTGCCCCGCTGATCGTTCACCACCGAAATCTCCGGACGGGTTTCTGCCAGCTTCAGAATCGTCGCCGGAAAACACTTGCCTCCGTGGCCGAACAACCACGCCGTCCGCGCGATGCAGACTTCGGGCAGAATTTCGATGAGCCGTTCCTCAGCACGGGCCTTCGTCTCGCCATAAACACTGTTCGGATTCCTCGGATCGCCGGTTTGGTAGGGCGATCGTTTGCTGCCGTCAAAAACGTAGTCCGTGCTCACGAACAGCAATCGCGATCCGGCTTCGCGGGCAGCGTCGGCCACATTGACCGCGCCTTCGCAATTGACCGCGAAGGCCAGGTCGCGATTGGACTCACAACCGTCCACGTCAGTGTAGGCAGCTAGCAGGAGAATCCATTCTGGACGGGAATCGCGGACTAAGCCGCGAATCCGCGCATGGTCGCGCAGGTCGGCGTCTTCGACAGAAAACGCGGTCAATCGATCACCGCTCAGCGCCGGAACCAGATCGTGGCCCAGCAGACCCGAAGCTCCGAATAGGGTAACGCGCATAGGGGCATTCTAATAGAAGCTGCGCGCGACAGGACTGAAGGTCCCGCGACTCTGTCAAGCGTAGTGCGTCGAACAGACCCTTATGATTCGCTGACTTCCCCCGTGCTCCTCTGTGTCCCCCGTGGTCAAAGCCTTTGATTTCCTCGTCAAACACCAAACTTCGTATCGGATCGAGACGAAACATAACCGTCGCTATCTTCAACGCACTACAATAGCGCGCTCTGCTCGTCTCTACTCGACCTCAGTCGGGTGAGATGTTCGCAAGCCTCGGCGCAGGGCATGCAGGATGAGCGATCCGCTGATGCCGAAGCAGATCACGGCGGCAAACGCGACCAGATCCAGCATTCGGCGAGTCATCCGAAGATAATCCGCGAACAGCGACACCATGGCGCAGAGAATGCCTAAGACGTTAAGCCAGAGCGGAGAATGAATGTTCGGAAGATCCCGGTGAAACCAAACCTGGAGCAGCAGCGCGGCCAGTCCGATCGCCGCCACCACCACCAAAGCGATGGGGCTAACAAAAGCATTGGGCCCGGTATAGATCACTACCAGCGCCAGCGCCAGGATTAGCAGACCGGAAGCAATCACCGTCCACCGGCGCGCAACTTTGGATTGGGACGGGGACCCGGAACTCGTCACCAAGCGATCTCCTCGTCTTTCCACATTTTGCCATTGTACGTCGGCCTTCCCTTCCGCGCTCAGGCGTTGCTGCTCGGCATCCATTCCGCCGGGCGATGCTCGCCGTGCGACATGGCGTAGAGGACCAATTCCACCCGGCTCGAAATCCCCACCTTGTCGAAGATGCGCAGCAGATATTTCTTGATCGTGTGTTCGCTGAGCCCCAACTCGACGGCGACTCCGCGGTTGGTCATGCCGTCGGCTACGAGCGCAACCACCTGCTCTTCGCGAGGCGTCAACAAGAATCTCCCATTGGAGTTGACCACACGCAGCGTGGGCACCTCCGACAAAGCGTCCAGCACGTAAGTCATCTGCCGGCTGTTCAGCCAAACCTCTCCCTGAAAAACGCAGTGGATACACTTGCAGAGCATCGAAAAAGGAGTGTGGCCAAAGAGAAAAATGCCCCTCGCGCCAGCGCGAAAAGCGTTCACTACTAGTTCGCGGTCATCCGTCTCGGCCAGCAATACGGGGGCGATCTTCGGATACGAAACGCGCAACCAGCGCAGCAAGCTCAAATCCGGCAGGTGGTTCCCCGCAATTAATACCACGTCGGCGCGATTCGATTGCATGAAGTTGTGGAGCGCGGCCGTCTCCAGTGCGACGGCGGAAACTTGGAAGTCCCGCCGGCTTTTCAAGGCCCGCGTCAAGAGTTGAGACTGAATGGGCCCGGAATCGGCGACCAGGACTTGTACCACTTCGGTCGCGACCGGACGGCTTCCCGTGGCTTGCTTTGTGGCGTGCATGGTTTTCACGCCACCATTATGCCCAAGAGCGCACGGACCGGATGTAGGCCCCATCACACTCTGTTGGTGATGAATCCCGTACCCCAATGCCTACTTTCGCGGGGCTACTCTTGTGCACAACCTTCGTATCGGCACTCTTCCACACGGCCGTGCGCCCGAGGCCGGAAATTCAGCCTTGATGGCCCAGTTGCTCGCTTCATCACTTTTTCGGCCGCCAGAACGTGCCCTGTACGTCGGTGGACAGTACTTTCCAAGTCTTGTTGTGTCCGGCACGCAGCGGTAGCTTCGAGGAAACGGCTCAAACGCCCGAGCCGCTTTGGTTCGCCGTTCAGAGCAACGACGAGAGTCCGGAGATGAATGTATTTGCGAAACAAGTCGTTTTGGGAGCTGCGGGTATGCTCATCCTGCAGCTAGCCGTGGCCGCCTCCGCGCAAGAGACTGTACCGTCGTCTGCTTCGGCGCCTGTGTCCTCTGCTCCGCCAACCGGCAAACTTGCGGCGGCGGAGAGCTCGCAGAGCCAGGACCGGGCCGGCACGGACGGCTCCGCCCGCGGAACGATCACACAACCCGGAAGAGCGGGTGGCTTGGGAGATCCTGCATTCGGAGGGCAACGCCATCCGCTTTATCGGCTTTCGAAATCGGACATCGTGGACGTGACTTTCACGTTTTCACCCGACTTCAATCAGACCTTGACCGTGCAGCCCGACGGCTTCGTGGCGCTGAAAGGCGCGGGCGCGCTGTTGGCGGAAGGACTCACCATCCCGGAAATGCAGCAGGCGGTTGCCTACGCCTACCGGGGTTTTATGCGCGAGCCCGAGGTCACCGTGACCTTGAAAGATTTTGACAGGCCCTACTTCCTCGCTTCGGGAGAGGTGGCGCGGCCAGGAAAATATGAGCTGCGCGGGGATCTGACCGTAAATGAAGCCGTGGCCATTGCCGGCGGCTTCACCCAGCAGGCCCGTCATTCGCAGGTCGTTTTGTTTCGCCGGATTTCCCCGTATGTCGCCGAATCCCACGTGATTGACGTAAAGAAGATGCTGGATTCTCGCGATCTTCGCGAAGATCTTCACCTTCAGCCCGGCGACTTTATCTTTGTGCCACAAAGCCGGGTTTCAAAGATTCGCAAGTTCGTTCCGACCAACTCCATGAGCTGGTACATGAACCCATTGCAGTTTTAGCAGAAAGGAGCAGCAGCATTCACTGATTGCGTCTTCAAAATCTGGCGAGTTTCCATAAAGCCCGCCGGGTGTGATCGGCTTTGCTGTACGATCCATGTCCGCGGAATGGAACCAAAACTCGCAGACCCCGCTTTCCCCAACGCCCCGCGAGCTTGCGGCCACGCTGTTCCGCCGCCCCCGGCTCGTCGGCGCCTCTTTTGGGTTTGTGTTGCTGACGACGATTCTCTTCGTCGTCTTCTCGGCGCGATATGAATCGCACTTCAAGGTCTTACTGCGCCGCGGCCGCTTTGACCCCGTCGTCTCTCCGCAGCCCGCCAGCGCCATGGATTTCACCCGTCCCGACATTACTGAAGAAGAGCTCAATTCCGAAGTCGAACTCCTGCGCGACGAAGATCTTCTAAAGCAGGTGGTAAAAACAGCGGGACTTGTTCCCGCAGACACCCCGGATTTCGATCGCCCAGCCGAGACCGAACACGCCGTTCGCAAGCTGGCGCGCCGTTTGGATGTCGAAGCTCTGAAGAAGTCGAACCTTATCCAAGTCAGCTACAAAGATACCAATCCGGAACGAGCCGCTCGCATTCTCTCAGCGCTTTCCACCCTTTACGTGCAAAAGCATACGGATCTTCAGCGCCCTCCGGGCGAGATCCAGTTTTTCGACCACCAAACCACCGAATACGAAAAGAGGCTGCATCGTTCCGAAGCCGAGCTGGTGCGCTTTACTCGCGCTCGGGGGGTGGCTTCGGCGGCGCTGGAACGCGATATCGCGCTGCAGAAGTTAGGCGAAGCGGACGCGGCATACCGCCAGATCGACCAGGATCGTATCGAGACCGAGCGCCGGATTTCCGCGCTGCGCGAACAACTCAAGTCGTTTCCCTCCCGCTCGATCACCCTCAAGCGCTGGGCCGATAATCCGGAGGTTCTCGAAAAGATGAAAACGCATCTGCTGGAGCTCCTCCTCAAGCGCACAGATCTTCTCAGCCGCTATGAACCCTCCTACCGGCTGGTGCAGGAAGTGGAACAGGAAATCGCGGAAACGCGCGCGTCGATTGCCGCCGAAGCGCTCACCCCGGTGCGTGACGAAACCAGCGACAAGGATCCCAACTACGAATGGGCACGCATGGAAATGGAAAAGGCACAGGTCCAGTGGGATGGCCTGCGGGCTCGGCAGTCCGACGCTTCCGCGCAGGTCGCATCCCTGCGTACATTTGCCCAGCAGATGCAATCCGACTCGATCGATCAACAGGATCTGATGCGCGCCGCCAAGGCCGAGGAAGACAACTACCTGCTCTACCTTCGCAAGCGCGAGGAAGCGCGCATCGGCGATGCCCTCGACGAGCGCCGCATCCTCAATGTGGCCATTGTGGAACCGCCCGCAGCCGCAGCTCTGCCCACCCACTCCGTGCTCCTTTATTTGTTGATTGCTTTTGGATTCGCCATGGCGTTCAGCGTCGGCATTGCCTTTACCGCGGAGTACTTTGACTCGACGATTCGCACTCCCGACGAAGCCTCCGGCCTCCTGGAAGTACCGGTGCTGGCTTGGTTGCCCGCGCCTGAGCCTGCGGTTCTGTGTTCTTCCATTTCCGGGGTCGGCCGGCACAAGGTGGTGGTCCAGTGAGCACCTTCCTTGAGCTTCTTGCTGAAACACAAACTGCCGCTGAGCAGCCGCGCGTGACTCCGATTCGCGAGCATGTTCAGCACACGGCAGTTTCTCCGACGGCTTCGGTGCACGACGATCAGATCCATGCATTGGTTCAGCAACTTTTTTTCCGGCATGAATCGAAGCCAGTGCGGCACGTCGGATTTGCCCCGATCGATCTATCCACCACGACTGAGACACTATCCCTCGAAGTCGCCGAAGCTCTGGCTGAAGAAGACCGGTACGACGTCGGGCTGATCGACGCCCACCCGGACTCGGTCCCTCTACAAACCAAGTTGCAGATTCCGTCTCCCAACCGGGCAGAAGGCAACTGTCCGATCGGATCGCGCCTCTGGTTGGTCCCTCGCCAGAGCTGGCTGCCGGAGAGCTGCGGGCAACGGATCACCGACCAGAATCTGTCCCGGCTCCGCGAACTCACGACGGAGTTCGACTTTTCCATCCTGTCATGTTCTCCGGTCTCCTGGCTTACGGCGAGCATTGGCCAAGCCTGCGACGGTCTCGTGCTCGTGCTGACCGCCAACAAAACAAGACGCCTCGTCGCCGCTCAAATCAAGGCTCAACTGAGCAAGGCGCAAGTTCCTCTGCTCGGAACCGTCCTCGCGGAACGTCGCTTTCCTGTGCCGCAAGGCCTGTACCGGAGTCTGTGAATCCTATGAGCGAATTAGCCACAAACCGACTATGGGACATTGGGCCCAAAGATCGCCCGTCGCAGTATGCCCGCATGATTCTTGGGACTTCTGTAATACCTCCTCCCAGGTTCGCGCCCGCGTGCGACGCTACCCGTAAGCATCCAGCCAACGCAATCGAAGAAATCACATCGAGACACACCCAGGCGCGATCGCCATCGCAACACCTCCCAACCCAAACCGGCGTCGATCGATTCACGCTTTGTGAGTTGGTGGCCGCCGACTTGATCGTTCTCGTGATCGTGTGCAGCGCCTTATCGCTGTTCTCTCCCGCCTGGGGACTGCCGTGGGCTTACCTGCCGATTTTTGCTGTTCTGGTAACGCTCATCGGCTTCTGTGAGGGCATCTATAAACACGCCGGAGATCCGTCTCCCGCCGGAATCGTCCCCGCCCTGGCGAGGTCGACCCTGCTCGCAATTGGACTGGTCTTCATCGCTGCGTGGGACGGAATGCATCCTCTCGCCGCCACCAGAATATTTGCCAGCAGCCTGGCTGGCCTCGCCCTATTGCGCCGCTTCCGGCAGTTTGTGTGGAAGCAGCGGCGGCGTGAAACAGAATCGCGCAAGATTCTCATCATTGGCGGAGGTCCCGTCGCCCGCTCCGTCGCGCGGGCACTGCGTAATGATCCGCTGCAGCGCGCCACCGTCTGCGGCTTCGTGGATGACGACCAGCCTCTTTCCCCGGCGGTATTGGGGAGAATCGCGGACCTGGACTGGCTCGCTCGCGCCGAATTCATCGATGAGGTCATCCTCGCTCTCCCCGGCCAGCCCATCGAGACGCGAAAAGCCGCGGAGGCAGCGTTCCGTAACCACCTGGACATTCGTGCCGTACCCGATCTGCCTCCCGGTCCGTGGCTCGATTCCGGCATCGATCACATCGGGGAAGTCCCAGTCGTCACCCTGCACCGCGAGCCCTCGCCCAGCGCCTCATTGTTTTTGAAGCGTTTGCTGGATATCGCCGGCGCCGCGTTCGGTCTTGTGCTGGTCAGTCCTCTCATGGCGATTGTGGCCCTGCTCATCCGGCTGGACTCGCCCGGTCCCGCCTTTTACGCCGCGGAACGCACGGGTGCCAAAGGCCGACGCTTCCACTGCTACAAGTTTCGCTCCATGGTGACCAACGCCGCCCAGCTCAAGGAAGACCTGCGTGCCCGCAACCAGAGACAAGGCCCAATCTTCAAAATCGACGACGACCCCAGGGTCACACGCATCGGCCGTATCCTCCGCCGTTACAGCCTCGACGAACTGCCTCAGCTTTGGAACGTGCTGCGCGGAGAGATGAGCCTGGTTGGACCGCGGCCTCATCCGATCGACGAAGTCAACCACTACGAACTTCACCAGTTCCGGCGCCTTGATGTGAAACCTGGCATCACCGGCCTCTGGCAGATTACGGCGCGCGGCTGTCCGTCATTCGAACTCAACATGCACCTCGATCTCACCTACATCGAAAACTGGAGTCTGCGCCTGGACCTGCGCATCCTTGCCGGAACAGTTCGCGTGCTGTTCGCGCCGGAAGGAGCTTGACTCTCGCCATGAGCAGCCGCGCCCTAGCTTTAGTCCGGGAAAATGACGACAGCCCGCTTTGGCGTGCTGCCGGTCTGCTGCTTCGCCCGCTGCACTTGGGATTGGCTTTTCCCTCCATCGTCTACGTGGCCGCGATGACCGTTTTCCTGTTCCGTCCACCAGACCTCTTTTCTTTCTACGCCGACCGCATCGGGTTCGGCATCCTGGTCTTCTTCGTCGCTCTGCGCACGATGGCGCTTCGCGATAAGATCCCCTTCTTTGCCGGACTCAGTCTGCCCATGCTCAGTCTCATGGCGCTGGCGGTATTCCGCACGCTTCGCGACCCGTTCGACGCACAAACCTGGAGCATTGTCGCCAGCAAGTACATCGTTCCTTTTGCGCTATTTCACATCGCGGTGCTCGTCTTCCGAGGCGCAGCGCAGCGCAGACACTTTGAAATTTTCGTCATCCTTGCGCTCGCCTATCTCGTGTTCGTTGCCATTGCCTTCCTGGCGGACGCCCGCTCACTTATCTTTCCGCGTTTCATTCTCGACGAAAGCCTTGGTTTTCATCCCGACCGCGCTCGCGGCCCATTTCTCCAGGCGGTGGCCAACGGCGTTTCGTTGAACATCCTTGGGATTCTTGCCGTCGCGCTCCCGCAAAAGCGCAAAGCCGTCGTCTGGATGCTGTGGCTGGTTCTGCCCTTGGCCGTACTCGCCACCATGACGCGCGCCGTTTGGATCTCCTTCGCCGTCTCCACCATCGTTCTCGGATTCCTCATGGTCGAACGCCGGCTGCAAGCGGTGTGCGCCTTATTGGCGGTTGCGGGCCTCATGGTTGGCCTCGCCATCGGCTTCAGCAATCATTCGCTCAAAACGGCTCTGTGGGATCGCACCGGAGAACGCGGTCCGGTGGAGGCGCGCCTCGCCGTGTACGACGCCGGCTGGGGCATGTTTAAGGAACGGCCGTTCACGGGTTGGGCTGCCGGAGGCATGTATGCCGAGCTTGCCCGCCGCATGCAGGGCTACCACCTCCGCAGATACTACGTCCACAATACTTACCTCGCCTTGCTGGTTGAGTTCGGCGTGCCGGGGTTAGCTCTGTACGGCATTCTCTTCTTCAACCTCTTTCGCCTCTCGTGGAATGCTCCGCCCGGCGAGTCTGGCGCCGTTGCTTCCCTCCGCAAAGTCTGGCCAATCTTGCTCAGCGTTTATCTGTTCAACGCTTTCTTCGTCGACATGGCGTACCAGTTTGTCATTGGACTCATGTTCACTGTTGCCGGGATGCTCTGCGCCTCCGAGGAGTCCATCGCATGACCACGATCGCCTACATTGCCAACGAGTTTCCTTCGCCGCTCGAACCTTACGTGATCGATGAAATCACCGAACTGCGCCGGCGCGGGGCGCGGGTCATCTGCTGCAGCGGCAAACGCGTCTCGCCGAACGGTCTTGGTTTGGAGGAACGCGGCTTCTGGAAAGAGACGCGCTACTTTCAGCCGCTCTCCGACGACGAACTGCTCCAGGCGGCGCGCCGCCTCGCCTCCGATCGTCGCTGCCTCTGGCAGCTGTTGCGCCCTCTGCTGTGGGAGCGCGGATTTCCCCGGGCCGCCGCATTCGCACGCTGGGCCACACGCTGATGGGCGCCGCCCTGGCGGAACAACTGGCGCCGCTCCAGGTCGAGCACATCCACGCTCATCACGGTTACTTCGCTTCATGGATGGCCCTGACTGCCGCCCGACTGCTTGGGATCAGCTTCAGTTTCACCCTGCACGGCTCCGATCTGCTACAGCGCGCGGACCTGCTCTCACGCCAAGCTGCGGGCTTGCCAGTTCTGTGTAACCGTCTCCGATTTCAACCGCCAGTACATTCTCCGCAACTACCCTTCCACGCCCGCAGAAAAAATTGTCGTGCAGCGTCTTGGGGTCGATCGCGTTTTTTCCTGGCCCGCAGCCGCCCCCGCAGGCGCGGACCACCGCCGCTTCTGTCTTCTCTCTGTCGGACGCCTGCATCAAGTGAAGGCCCACGACTTTCTCATCAAAGCCTGCGCCGCGCTTCGCGATCAAGGTCTTGACTTCATCTGCTGGATCGTAGGCGAGGGCCCGGAACGCCCGGCCCTGGAAAGCCAGATTAGAGAGTTGGGCGTCGAAGACCGCGTTTACCTGATCGGGCACGTTCCCCGTACCGAACTTGCGAACTACTACCACTATGCCGACCTGGTCGTCATGACCAGCAAGAGCGAAGGAATTCCTGTGGTCATGATGGAAGCCATGGCTCACGAAAGGCTCGTCCTGGCTCCTGCCATCACCGGGATCCCCGAACTGGTTGAGCACCAGCGCACTGGATTTCTTTACCAACCTGGCTCTCTGCCCGATTTCATCAGCGCCGTCAGTTGGATTCAGGCCCACAAAGCTTCCCTGGTCGGAATCCAGCACGCGGCCGCGGCCAGCATCGCCGCTTCCTACAATCGCCAGCGGAATCTACGCGCTTTTGCGGAACAATTCCTGGCCCGCATTTCCCCATCGGAGGCTGAGTATGCGCATCCTGTATTGCAACAAGTACGACTATCCGTTTAGCGGCACTGAAGCGTACCTCTTCGACCTCATCCACCAGATGGATCGGCACGGGCAGGAAACCGCTCTGTTCAGCATGGATCACGGCCGCACTCCCGCTTTTACAGGCCTCAGCTATCGCGTTCCGCACATTGACTTCAAGGATCCGAACGCCGGTTTCTTGAAGAAAGTCAAGATGGCTGCGCACGCCCTCTATTCGCCGTCCGCCCGGCGCGCCATGCGCAGTTGCCTGGCCGATTTTTCACCCGATCTGGCCCACGTTCGCGGCATTTACCACCACTTGTCGCCTTCGATTCTCTGGGAGCTAAAGCGTCAAGCGGATCCCCGTGCTCTACCACCTGAACGACTTCAAGATCTTGTGTCCAACTTACAATCTTGTTGCCGATGCCCGCCCCTGCGAACTCTGCAGTCATGGCGCTTTCCACCATGCCGCCACGAAAGGTTGCTACCACGGATCCCGTTCCAGCGCGGTGGTTCTTGCCGCCGAAGCCTACCTCACAAATGGTTGCGAACTTACGAACGCTGCGTGGACATGTTCCTCGCTCCCAGCGAATTCGTGCGCAACAAATTGATCGCCAGCGGCTTCCCCGCCGAACGCATTGAAGTTCTGCCGCACTTCCAGGCGCTGCCTCGGGATGAACAACTCAGCCCCGACGAAGGATACCTGCTCTACTTCGGCCGCCTCTCTCCCGAAAAAGGCGTCTATGAGCTCTTGCGCGCCATGGTGCGACTACCACACGCTCCCCTCGTCATCGCAGGAGACGGTCCCGACCGTCCCCGGCTCGAGGCGCTGGCGCGAGAGTTGAACTTGAACCAGGTTCTGTTTGCGGGCATGGTTCATGGCGATCAACTCCAGAAACTCATCGCCGGTTGCAGCTTCTCGGTGTTTCCGTCCCACGCCTACGAGACATTGGGAAAATCCATTCTGGAATCCTATGCCTGGGGACGGCCCGTCATCGCCTCCGATCTGGGTTCGCGCCGCGAACTTGTCCAACATGGCGTCACCGGCCTCCTGTATGCCGACGGAGACCGCGATCAACTTGCTCATTCCATCGGATTTTTATATGACCGCCCCGATCTGATCGAGAAGATGGGCGCCGCGGCCCGCAGTCGCGTAAGAGCCAACCACGACCCCGATCGACACATGGAGAAGTTGCTCGAACTCTACGACCGGCTCACCTCCGCCCGGAAGTTTCTCTCCTTCCCCGCCGCGCCGGAACCTCCGCGCCCGCGCCGAGGCGTCCGGGTCGCGTTCATAGGGGGACGCGGCGTGGTCTCCAAGTACAGCGGCATCGAGTCCTACTATGAGCAGGCCGGCCACGAACTGGCCCGCCTGGGACACGAAGTCACCGTATATTGCCGCAGCTACTTCACTCCTCCCATGGAGACGCACAACGGCATGCGCGTGCGGCGTTTGCCGACCATCCGCTCCAAGCATCTCGAAACGGTCGTCCACACCCTGTTGAGCACAGCGCACGCCATGACCTCGGACTACGATGTCGTCCATTACCACTGCCTGGGGCCGGCGCTATTTTCTTTTCTTCCGCGGCTTGCCGGAAAGAAGACCGTTGTCACCGTGCAGGGTCTCGACTGGCAGCGCGGCAAGTGGGGACGAATCGCGGCGCGCATACTGCGCTGGGGAGAAGCCGCCGCGGTTTCTTCGCCTGACGCCACCATGGTCGTCTCCCGCACTCTGCAGGAGCACTACCGCCAGCGGTACAAGCGCGATACCATCTACGTCCCCAACGGAGCCGCGCTGGCGCCCAAGCGTATCCCTCGCAAACTGATCGAGTGGGATCTGCTCGCCGACAACTACGTCCTTTTCTTGGGCAGGTTTTCTCCGGAAAAGAACTGCCATCTCCTCATCAATGCCTTCGAGACCCTCCACACCAACGTGAAACTCGTCCTCGCCGGGGGGTCGAGTGGAGGATCGAGTCACTCCGATGCCTACGCCGAGAGCTTGCGCCGCCACGAATCCGACCAGATCCGTTTCCTGCCCTGGGTCTCGGGGAGCGATCTCGAAGAGCTTCTCTCCAATGCCGCCCTGTTCGTGCTTCCTTCTGAAATTGAGGGACTGTCGCTGGCCCTCCTCGATGCCATGGCGGCCGGTGTCTGCGTGCTGACCAGCGATATTCCCGAAAATACTGAAGTGGTCGCCGGCGCCGGCTTCACCTTCCATCGCGGCGATCAGGCTGATCTCGAGCGCATGCTCGATTTGCTCATCCACAATCCCGAACTTCGCCGCCAGTCCGCCACCCGGGAACGCGAGCGGATACAGGGTCAATATCTGTGGCCCGCAATCGCCCGCTCGATTGAAAAAGCCTATTACAAAGTGCTGGGCTGGGACTCGGGCGAACAAGTGCCAAGTGAACAGATCACCCGCGTTCAAACGGCCAACCAAGGAGATTAGAGCGGAATCACACTCGCCGAATACCGCTTGTGTGGGGACGGGCACCCTCGCGAGCCTGCTCTGTTTTGCCGACGCCCCGAGCGAAGTCGAGGGGGAAGTCGAAGGATCCAACCGAGCGCAGCTCGGTTTCCGTCGCTGACCACAGCAACTCCGGTTCCGCTCCAAGAAAGTTCTGATTAAGTCCCTGGGGGCCTCCGTGCACCCCTGTGTACCCTGTGGTTTGTGTTTTCTGCTGACACTTAATTAGAGTTTCCCGAGTCCCAAACTCTCAATGGCCCCCTACCCGCCGAAAGAATCTGCATCCGGCGCGCCATGGCGCGAATCCATTCCTGTGTGGACGCAGCCTAGTTGCTGCCCGAAGCGTCCGCAGTAGACGGGACTTGCTCCGTCTGCTCTGGGGGGAGACGCGGCAAACCGCGTCTTTACGGGAGATCAGCAGCCCGTATAGAATCCGGTCATCCAAGGCCTTTTTTTCGACCGTCTGCTAAATTAAAAGCGAACTATAGGAGAAGCAAAATGTTAGCTGTAGGTGAACCATTCCCAACATACTCGCTGACGGCGACTGTCAGCACCGACAATAGCGACAAAGCGTTCAAGACTCTCACCAACATCGACTACGCGGGCAAATGGAAGGTGTATTTCTTCTGGCCCAAGGATTTTACTTTCGTCTGCCCCACCGAGATCGCCGCGTTCGGCAAGCTGAACAAGGAATTCCTGGACCGCGACACGCAGGTCCTGGGCGGCAGCACCGACTCCGAGTTCGTGCATCGCGCCTGGCGCGTTCACCACGAGGATCTGCACAACCTGCCGTTTCCCATGCTGTCGGACATCAAGCGCGACCTCTCGGAGGCGCTCGGCATTCTCGATCCCAAAGCCGGCGTCGCGCAGCGTGCCACTTTCATCGTCGACCCGGAGGGTATCATCCGTTTCGTGATGGTGACCGACCTCTCCGTCGGCCGCAATCCGCAGGAAGTTCTGCGCGTGCTCGATGCGCTGCAGACCGACGAACTCTGCCCCTGCAACTGGAAGAAGGGCGAAGCGACACTCACCGTCTAATTCGTGATTTGTCATCCCTCCAAGGAGGACGTGATCGAGTCATTGAGACATTGAGGTATTAAGTCAATGTCTCAATGACTCAATGACTCAATTCAACCTATGACTTTGAATGAACTTCTCGATGCCGTGCCGGCGTACGCCAAGGATTTGAAGCTGAACCTGTCGTCGCTGCTGCAACAGCAGGAACTGAACGAGCAGCAGATCTGGGGCACCGTGGCCGCATCCGCCGTAGCGTCCCGCAACCCGCAAGTGATTCAGGCCTTGCTCACGGAAGCGGCGTCGCACCTGTCGCCGCAAGCTCTGGAGGCGGCCAAGAGCGCTGCCGCCATCATGGGCATGAACAATATCTATTATCGCTTCCAGCACTTGGCGAAAAATCCAAAGTACGCCACTCTGCCGGCGCGCCTGCGCATGAACGTTTTGCGCAACCACGGCATTGATCCGGCCGACTTCGAACTCTGGTGCACTGCCGTCTCCGCCATCAATGGCTGCGGACTCTGCGTCGATTCTCACGAGCAGGTCCTCCGCAACAAAGGCATGTCGGAGGAATCGATCCTCGCGGCCGTGCGCCTGGCGTCCGTGATTCATGGCTTGGCGGCGGTCTTCGACACCGAAGCTGTCGTCCCCAGCCCGACCGTGCCCGCCTGATCCAAGGAAGTTCTGATTAAGTCCCTGGGTTCCTCCGTGCGCCCCTGTGTACCCCGTGGTTTATGCTTTCTGCCAGCACCTGATCAGAGTTTCCGCAACATGCCCGGACGCGAAACCGGGCAGGACTTCGGGCGGCCCTTCGATTAGAATCGGAGCGCGGGTGCCCCACCCTGCTTGGGTGAGTTGCGATGCCGCATATCCAGCATGGAAGATCTCATCCTCGTCACCGGCGGTGCCGGTTTCATTGGCTCGAACTTCGTTCTCCAATGGATTGCCTGTGAGCCCGCGCGCATCCTGAATCTCGACAAGCTGACCTACGCGGGCAATCTCAACAACCTGCGCGCCGTCGAAGCCCATCCGCGCTATCGCTTCGCGCAGGGCGACATCGTGGATCGCGACTTTTTGCGCGACCTGCTGGGGCGCGAACAACCTCGCGCCATCGTTCACTTCGCCGCCGAAAGCCACGTCGACCGCTCCATCCACGGCCCCGACGATTTCGTCCGCACCAACGTCAACGGCACCTTCAGCCTGCTCGAAGAGGCGCGAGCCTACTGGTCGGCGCTTCCGGAACCCGATCGCGCGTCATTCCGTTTTCTGCACGTCTCCACCGACGAGGTCTACGGATCGCTCGGCCCCAGCGACCCGGCCTTCAGCGAGACCACTCCCTACGCGCCCAACAGCCCGTACTCAGCGTCCAAGGCGGCTTCCGATCATCTGGTCCGTGCCTATCACCATACCTATGGCCTTCCCGTTCTGACCACCAACTGCTCCAACAATTACGGACCGCACCAGTTTCCCGAGAAACTGATTCCGCTCATCATCCTGAATGCATGCGCCGGCAAGCCGCTCCCGGTGTATGGCGACGGCAAGAACGTTCGCGACTGGCTCTACGTCGAGGATCACTGCCGCGCCATTCGCACTGTGCTCTCCCAAGGCCGCGCCGGAGAAACTTACAACATCGGCGGCCGCAGCGAAAAAAAGAACCTGGAGATTATCGGCGCCATTTGTGAACTGCTGGACGAACTGCGCCCGAACGATCCCGCCGTTCCTCACAGCAAGCTCATCACCTTCGTCAAAGACCGCCCCGGCCACGACCGTCGCTACGCGATGGACACGCGGAAGATCGAGCGCGAACTGAACTGGCGCCCGCTGGAGACATTCGAGAGCGGCATCCACAAAACCGTGCGCTGGTATCTTAAACACGAGGACTGGGTCCGCGACGTGACCAGCGGCAGCTATCGTCAATGGATGGCGAAAAATTACGCCACCGAACGTTGAAAGAAAACCGAGAAGGAAAGCCGAGACTGAAATCGACATGACAAAAACAAGAACGAAGCCGCGCAACAAATTACAAAGGCATCATTCTGGCCGGAGGATCGGGCACGCGCCTCTACCCCGTCACCCACGTTCTTCGCCAAGAGCCTGCTGCCCGGTGTACGACAAACCGATGGTCTACTATCCGCTCTCCACGCTGATGCTGGCCGGCATCCGCGAAATCCTGCTCATCTCGACGCCCGAGGATCTGCCTCGCTTTCAGCACTTGCTCGGCGATGGCTCGCGCTTTGGCGTCCACTTCGAGTACGCAGTGCAACCCAAGCCCGACGGGCATTGCCCAGGCATTTCTGATCGGCAAGGAATTTCATCGGCTCCAGCGGTTGCGCGCTCGTGCTCGGCGACAACATTTTCTACGGACACGACCTTGTCAAAGAATTGCGCGGGCCGCCGCTCCAGGCCAAAGGCGCCCGCGTCTTTGCCTACCCCGTCAACGACCCCGAGCGCTATGGCGTCGTCGAATTCGATCCGCGGAGACGCCAAAGCCGCTCAGCATTGAAGAAAAACCAAGCAGCCGAAATCCCGTTACGCGGTCACGGGACTTTATTTTTATGATCGGCAGGTCGTCGAAATTGCCGCAAGCCTCAAGCCTTCTGCCCGCGGCGAACTCGAAATCACCGACGTCAACCGCGAGTATCTCGAGCGCAGGCAACTCAACGTCTGCGTGATGGGACGAGGCACGGCCTGGCTCGACACCGGCACGCACGAGGCCTTGATGGAAGCCTCTCTATTCATTCAGACCGTTGCAGAAGCGGCAGGGCCTCATGGTTGCTTGCCCCGAAGAAATCGCCTATCGCTCCGGCTACATCACTGCCGCGCAACTGGAAGCGCAGGCGCAGCCGATGCGTAACAATGCATACGGCGCCTACTTGCTGCAATTACTGCGGGAACGCGTCTTCTGATGATAGTATCGTGTGGGGACGAGCGCCCTCGCTCGTCCAAGCCGAGCGCAGCTCGGCAGTCTGCCGACGGCCACAGCAACTCTGTACGCCGCCATTGTGAATGAGTATTCAAATGAAAACAATCGCCACTAACTTGCCTGGACTTCTACTCCTCGAACCGCGCGTCTTCGGCGACGACCGCGGCTTTTTTCTGGAAAGCTACAACCAGCGCACGTTTGCCGAGCTAGGCATCCCGGAACCTTTCGTACAGGACAATCATTCCTACTCCGAAAACAACGTCGTCCGCGGCCTGCACTACCAGATTCGCCAGCCCCAGGGAAAACTCGTGCGCGCTATCACCGGCGAGATTCTCGACGTCGCACTCGACCTCCGCCGCAGTTCTCCCACTTTCGGAAAATGGGAAGTCCTTCAAGCTCTCCGGCGAAAACAAACACATTTTATGGATTCCGCGCGGATTTGCTCACGGCTTCCGGGTCGTGTCCGAGACGGCCCATGTTCTGTACAAAGCCACGGACTTTTATGCACCCGAGCACGAACGCACGGTGGCGTGGAATGATCCTGCGCTGAGTATCGACTGGCAACTCGGCGGCGAACCGGCCGTCTCCGCGATCGTCTCTGCGAAAGACCGGCGCGGTCTACCCTTCGAGCAGGCTGAAAAATTCGAATAACGCCCCGTCAATTCAGCCGGAATTCGACCGCAATCGTAGTCTCGACTTCAACCGCCTTGCCGCTCGACAGGTACGGCTCAAACTTCCAGGAGCGCACGGCCTCGGTCGCCGACTGCACCAACAGATCGGGCCCGGACACGGGCCGCAAGCTTTTCACGCTGCCATCCGGCGCAATCACCGCATCCAGCACAACCATCCCTTCGGTCCCGGCAGCTCGCGCGGCCTCGGGATAAATCGGATCTACCTTCATGACAATCCGCTTGTCCATGGTTTCGGGAGAGACTCGCAGCCCCGACTCCGCAACCGTAGCGCGCGTTTCCAGTTCGTTCCAGGACCGCTGCCATTGCCACCATCCCAGACCGGCCAGCGCCAGCATGCAAGCGATCAGCACATAAAATCCGCGTTGCCCAATCCGAATTCTGCGCCTTGGCGCAGCCGTCTGCTGCGCGGCGACCATGAGTGCCTTCGTCTTTGTCTCTGCAGCCCCGGCTGTCGCTTCTTTTTTGAAATCTTCTTTTTTAAAATCTCTGGAATTCGCTGGTTCCGCAGCGGAGCGGTAAACCCAATACCGGATCATCTCCCGCTGCTCCACTGATAGACCTACAAACTCAAGCCCGCAACGGAACCGCGACTGATAACGAACCAATGCGCGCGCCCGAACTGGCACGCCCACATTCGGAAGCCGCAGTTCGACTGCGACCGGTTGGCCTGCAGCCAGTTCTCCGGCCACCACCGCACCCACACCGGCTTCGCTTAGGTCGGTGCAGCGCCCTGGTAAATTTTCGGGGATTCCGGATCGCAATGCGATCAAGTCGAGGGGTACGTTGATCGGGTTTCGGGGAAAAAGGCGCTGTGGCGTTTCGTCGAACACCGGCGATGGAACTGCACTCATCAGATTGCCTCCGCACGATCGAAAATCTTTGCTATGCGGCTGGAATCAACAACCAAAGCGGCGCCTTTGTGAATCGTTCCTCCGAGTATAACGGAACCCTGGAAGGGAAACGCTGGAATAGTTTTCTCAGTTTCCTTCAGTCTCGGACTTCATCACCGCTGCCTCGATGCGTCCTCCTATTCCATGTCCCGCCAGTTCGTACCCACTCCGATTTCCACCCGCAGCGGAACCGCGAGCGAATACCCTTCCTCCATGTGTTCCCGCACCAGCAGCTTCATTCGGTCCACCTCGTTCTCCGGCACTTCGAACACGAGCTCGTCGTGCACTTGCAGCGTCATCCGCGACTTCAGCCCGCGCTTTCGGATCTCCTCATCAATCCGGATCATCGCCAGCTTGATCAGGTCGGCGGCCGTTCCCTGCAGCGGAGTGTTCACTGCCGTGCGCTCCGCGAACCCGCGCTGGGTGGCGTTCTTGCTGTTGATGTCGGGGATCGGACGAACCCGCCCGAACAGTGTCTTCACTTTATGATCGCGCCGCGTCTGCTCGATCGTTGCATCGATGAAGGCCCGCACTCCCGAATATTTTTCAAAATACGCGTCGATGAATCTTCTGGCCTCACCCGGCTCAATGCCTAACTGCTGCGATAGCCCAAACGCCGACAACCCGTAAACAATCCCGAAGTTCACCACTTTCGCCTGCCGCCTGTGTTCCGGCGTCACCATCAGCGGCGGCACGCCAAACACCTGCGATGCGGTCAGCGTGTGGATGTCGTCTCCGCGCCGAAAAGCTTCCACCAGCAACTTGTCTTTCGAAAAATGTGCCAGCAGCCGCAATTCGATCTGCGAATAATCCGCCGCCAGCAGCACGTGCCCCGGCTCGGCGATAAACGCCGCTCGAATCTCCCGCCCAAGCTCCGTGCGAATCGGAATATTTTGCAAGTTCGGATTCGCCGACGACAGCCTGCCCGTCGCCGTCCCTGTCTGGCCAAACGTCGTATGCACGCGGCCGCTCTGGCCGCGAATCAGCGCCGGCAATGCATCCACATAAGTCGACTTCAACTTAGTAAGTTGCCGATACTCCAGCACCAAACGCGGAACTTCGTGATCTGCCGCCAAACCCTCCAGCACATCCACCGCCGTCGAAATCTTTTTTCCTTTCCCGTATTTCGACGGCATCGGCAAAGCCAGCTTGTTGAACAGCACATCCCCAAGTTGCTTCGGAGAATTGATGTTGAACTCCATGCCGCACCGCTCATAAATGTCGCGCGCCTTGTTTGCGGCCTCACGCTGCAATTTCACCGACATCTCGCCCAGCACTGCTGGATCGACCTTTACTCCGGCGTCTTCCATGCGCGCCAGCACTGGCACGAGCGGCACATCGATTTCCTCATACACCCGCGTCAGTCCTTGGTCCTCGACTTCCCTGCGAAGCGCGCTCCCGAGTCTGCCCGTCACATCCGCCGCTTCCGCCAGGTTGCCGCTCAGCTTCAAATTGAATCTCCGCAGCGCGACCTCCGGCAACGAATGCGACGAATAGGTCGGATCAAGCAGGTAGGAATAGAGCATTGAATCGTGTTTCACTCCCGCCAACGCAATTCCCGCTCCAGAAAAATGCTCCGCGAAAAAGTGCAGCGCCAGCTTGAGATCGTGAACCGTCTTCGGCACCGCGGCGTCTTCGAGCACGCTTTTCACTCGATCGGCGAGCGCCCTGTCTTCAAGCGCAACCATCGCCCCAGCCCCCGGCGCATTCGAAACGGCAATACGCTTGGCAAGGGCGCTCTGATCCTCCGCATCCGCAGGCTGCAAAGCGAGAAATCCTGATTGCGCCGGCTGAGGCTCCTCATCTTCCGCGCCCTCGGCGTAAATGCTCTCGGTGTGCTCCGTCGGAATCGCGAGCGCGAGCGCCGCGCCCTCGCCCAAGCCTCTCAAGTAATCTTCGAACTCAGCCTTCGACGCGATCTCCCGGTAATCGCCCTCCTTCACTTCAACCACGGGAAGCAATTCTTTCAGCAACGAAGTGAATTCGAGCTCGGCAAACAGCGCGCGCAGAGCTTCCACGTCCGGCTCGCCCGCTTTCATCGCGGCCACATCCAACTCGACCGCGACATCGCAATCGATCGTCACCAGTTGTTTGCTGTACAGAATATTGTCGCGATTGTTCTGCAGCGATTCCCGATACGTCTTCTTCTCCACTTCGGCCGCACGTTCTAGCGCCTGTTCCACGCTGCCAAAGCGCTGAATAAGTTCGACCGATCCCTTGTCGCCGATCCCCGGTGCTCCCGGAATGTTGTCCACCGCGTCGCCGCGCAGCGCCATCACATCGACTACCTTCGATGGAGGCACGCCGAGAATTTCCTCCACCTTCGCCGCATCGCAAATCAGGTTGTCTTTCGGCGGATTCAGCACCTGCACCTTTTCGTTGACTAATTGCAGCATGTCCTTGTCGCTCGACACGACAAAGACAGGATGCGATTCCGCCGCCGCTTTTCGCGCCAGCGTTCCGATCACATCGTCGGCTTCGTAACCCTCGAGCTGCAAAATTGGAATGCGATATCCCTCCAGCGCCCGTCGAATATAAGGAATCTGCTGCACCAGGTCCGGTGGCATCTCGGCGCGATTCGCCTTGTAGCCGCCGTATTGCGATTCTTTGAAGGTCTGCGTCTTGATGTCGAACTTGCGGATCGTGGTGATCGCTTCCGCCTGCTGATTGCGGATCGTCGGCGCGCCCACATCGAACACCGCCGCCAGATACTCGGGAGAAAAATCGTCCCGCAGCTTCCGCAGCATGTTCACGAAAACATATGTCGCCGCCGTCGGAACCCCCGTCTTGGTGGACATTGGCCGCTGCCGCGCCATCGCGTGATAGGCGCGAAAAATGAACGACATCGTGTCGATGAGAAAAATCCGCCCCTCACCCCCAGCATGACCGGGGCCGAACTGAGGCCGAGGCGCGGCACTCTCTTGCGGCGGCGATTTCTTCTTAGGAGGCAATGCCCCAAGTTTAGCAGCTAAGATTCTTCACCACAGGGCACAGACAAGCACGCTGTAGGACGTGCGATCCGGTATCAGTTTGATAGCTCCTCGAAAAGAATTCCCCTGTGCCCTCTGTGTACCCTGTGGTGAAAAGCTCTTTGGCCGCGAAACGTCCACGACCGCTCACGTCAAAAGGGGGCAATCGCGTATGATATGAGGTTTTCGGCTCTCGATGCGCTGAGCGCTGAATGCTGAGTGCTGAATGCTGCCCTTCAAGCTGGTCTACAGCGACGACTATTACCTGCCCATCGGCGCCCATGTTTTTCCCGCCGAAAAATACAATCGCATTCATGAACGCCTGCTCGCGTCCGGAGTCGCGGCGTCATCCGATTTTGTAGTTCCTCTTCCGGCAACCGACCAGGACGTGCTGCTGGTGCACACTCCGCAGTACGTCCAGAAATTGAAGACGGGCACGCTCAGCGCGCGTGAACAGTTGGAACTCGAAGTCCCGTATTCGCCGGAGTTAGTGCGCGCCTTCTGGCTCGCAGCCGGCGGCTCTATTTTAGCGGCCGATCATGCCCTCAACGACGGCGTCGCTTTCAGCATTGGCGGAGGATTCCATCACGCCTTCCCCGATCATGGCGAAGGCTTCTGCGTGATCCACGACGTGGCCATCGCCATCCGCCGCATGCAGCGTGACGGCAGGATTCGCAATGCCATGACCGTCGATTGCGACGTGCATCACGGCAATGGCACCGCCGCGATTTTTGCCGGCACGCGTACGGCCAGCGAGCCGCTTCCGTCGGAGGTCACTTCAGCCATGCGTTCATCGCGCCCGGCCAGGGCAAAGATGCGCAGCAGCCACGCCGGCGACGTCTTCACCATTTCGCTCCACCAGGAAAATAACTACCCGATGTGGAAACCTCCCTCGTCGATCGACATCGATCTTCCCGACGAAACCGGCGACGACGACTATCTCGCGTGGCTCGACCACGCGCTCAACTCTGGCCTGCGTCAGTTCGAACCCGAGTTGCTCTGCTACCTCGCGGGAGCCGATCCTTACCGCGAAGACCAACTCGGCGGCCTGTCGCTGACCATCGACGGATTGAAGAGGCGCGATGAACTCGTCTTCCGCGCCGCCCAAGCTCGCGGCATCCCCGTGATGGTCACGCTCGCCGGCGGCTACGCAATGAAACTCGAGGACACCATCACCATCCACTGCAACACCGTGGCCGCCGCCAAGGAAGTGTTCGCCGGGAACCGCTGATAAAGCGCTTCGATATACTTGACGCTATGGACGTCGTCCCTTCTCAACTCGCGCACCGTGAGATCTACAACATTCTGATCAGCGCCGTGGCGCCGCGGCCGATCGCGTGGGTGTCGAGCCTCAGCGCTTCCGGACAACCCAACCTGGCGCCTTTTTCGTTTTTCAACGCGGTGTGCGCCAAGCCTCCGCTGCTGGCGTTTGCACCGGCAATGCGAGCGCCCAAGAAGTCGGTAGCAGCGGCAGTCGCTGGCCAACCAAAAGACACTCTGCGGAATATTCGCGAGACCAAGGAGTTCGTAATCAGCGTGGTCACCTACGAACTGGCCGAGGCCATGAATCTGACCAGCGGCGACTATGACGCAAGCATCAGCGAATTCGAAGTGGCAAGACTCGCATCGGAGCCTTCGACACTCGTGCGGCCACAGCGAGTGGCGGAATCTCCCGTGAGCTTTGAATGCAATCTCTATCAGATTCTCGATTTCAATCCCGGTCCCGAGGGCGGCAGCCTGGTGATTGGCGAAATCGTCTCGATCCACATCGACGACCGGCATCTGAAAGAAGGCCGCCTGGACCGGAACTCGCTCGATCTGATCGGACGCATGGGTGGCATCCAGTACACGCGAACCACCGAGCGCTTTGAAATGGTGCGGCCAAAGGTGGAGTAGAGACCGCAAACGTCTCTGCTACGCGAAGCCGCCGCTGACCGCGGCTAGATTCGGCTATTGCCCAGATTCTCATCTTCTTTGACGCGGGCAAACTGCATAGGTCCTTCGCTTCACTCAGGATGACGCCGAGGTTTTGCGAACGACGAACCGCGAACGCCCAACGACCATCGACCAACGACTCTCACTCCGCAGCGGCTGCTAAAATAGCTCCTTACACTTATGTTCGAGAATCTCCAGGAAAAACTTCAGCGCGCCTTCAAATCTCTTCGCGGACAGGCCGTCCTCACCGAAGAGAACATCTCCGAGGCGCTGAAACAAATTCGTCTGGCGCTGCTTGAGGCCGACGTCAACTTCAAAGTCGTCAAAGACCTCATCGACCGCATCCAGGCCAAGGCCGTTGGCCAGGAAGTGCTGACCGCGCTTTCGCCCGGCGAGCAGGTCATCAAGATCGTCCGCGACGAACTGATCGCGACGCTGGGCAAAGACACGGCTAAATTAAAGTTCGCCTCGCAGCCGCCGACCGTCGTGCTCATGGCTGGACTGCAAGGCTCGGGCAAAACCACGACCTCGGGCAAGCTCGCCAACTGGCTGAAGAACGGCGGACACCGGCCCTTGCTCGTCTCGGTCGACGTTTACCGTCCCGCGGCGCGCGAGCAACTTAAAGTCGTGGCGGCGGCAATCAAGGCCAACCTTTACGAAGGCGAGGTCGGCGAGGCGAATACGGCGACCGTCGAGCGGTTAGCCAAAGAAGCGCGGCGCGAAGCGATCAACACTGGATGCGACGTGCTCATCGTCGATACTGCTGGGCGTCTCCACATCGACGACCAGCTCATGGAAGAGATGCAGTCGCTCAAGCGCTTGCTCAATCCGCAGGAAATTTTGTTCGTCGCCGATTCCATGACCGGACAGGACGCCGTTCGTTCCGCCGACGAATTTCATAAGAAGCTCACCCTCACTGGCGTCGTCCTTACTAAGATGGACGGCGACGCTCGCGGCGGCGCGGCGCTCTCCATCCGCCAAGTCACGGGGCAGCCCATCAAGTTCATCGGCATCGGCGAAAAATACGACGCGCTTGAGCCGTTTCATCCCGACCGCATCGTCTCGCGCATTCTGGGCATGGGCGACATTCTTTCGCTCATCGAGAAGGCCGAGTCGCAGATCGACAAGAAAAAGGCCAACGAACTTGCCTCCAAAGTGCTCGCGGGCGACGGCTTTTCGCTCGAAGACTTCCGCGACCAGTTGCGGCAAGTCCGCAAAATGGGATCTCTGCAGAGTCTGATGGGCATGTTGCCCTCCATCGGCGCGTTTGCCGGCATCCAGAAAGCCGCCGACAAGGTTGACGAGAAACAGATCAACCGGGTCGAGGCCATCATCAACTCCATGACTGGGTATGAGCGCAACCATCACGAAGCCATCAACGGCAGCCGCCGCAAGCGCATCGCCCGCGGCTCCGGCACCAGCGTGCAGGAAGTCAACAACCTGCTCCGCCAGTATGCGCAGATGAAAAAAATGTTCAAGCAGATGGGCAAGCCCAGCTTCGCGCGGCGCATGGCGGGGATGAAGTTTCCCATGTAGGCAGTTGCCAGCGGCGCAAACTCGAGAAGTGTTCCACGTGAAACGTTGTACGGGTGTTTGTGTTAGTATAGCCGTGTACTTACAATGAGGCGTAAATGAAACCAAAGAAACGAGTTACGAAGCGGGCGCGGGCATCGCGAAAAGTGACTAAAATCGAGGCGTCGGCGGGGTTGAAGCGGCGTCCGCGGTACCTGCCGGCGGAGTGGGAAGGCATGTACAAGCCGGTGAAGAAGCCGGTGACGCTGCGGCTGGACGCCGATGTGCTGGCATGGTTCCAGCGGGGCGGGCGGGGCTACCAGACGCGAATCAACCGGACTCTGCGGAAGGTGATGGTCGACGAGAGAAAGAAGGCGCGGGAGTGAGGTGTAAGTCATTGATAATGCCCAGGGTCGAATGTCGTTAAAGGGGCTGCCCCGCCTCCATTACGGTTGTAATCTTGGCGCGGACATCTCTCGCGGGCACACTCGACGAATGCCCGGCATGGGCGCCGTTTGGCCATTCTTGAATCTTCTTGCCGAGCCTGCACGGCGACCAACAAACATTCCCTGAGTAAGCTCAGGGATCCTCAACCAGTTAGGACGATAGGAAGCAACGTGAAACAAGTTACGAACCTCTTGCACTTGTTGGCTGGCGTTGCTTTACTGACTATTGGCGCGTACTTCTTCCTCACGGTAATCCATGGCGGAAAAACTTGGCGGCAGCAGCAATCATCTATGCAGGCGCAGCCGGCGAGACCAGCGCAGTCCGATACTCCTGGCAACGATTTCACTCTAAGCGCGGCCGAGGGAAAAGTGGATGTGTTCTCCCCGCCAGACAATGCGGCAGATGGTGACGACGCCGTTCCGGCGCCGAGCAGCGGACCCCCTTCAGCACTTGACCATGTCAACGCGGTCGATGCCGGCGCACCCAATCATTTTCTCCATAAGCGCCTGTCGGTAGAGAGCTTCCAAATCTTCGAATTCGAGGTACCGCCGCGGGCGCTTCGCCCAGAGCTGCGGGGAACATTCCGGTCGGTTGCGACGCAGCGAAATCCGGACGGCGGCGGCTCCGTGGAAGTCTTGCTCGTGAATGAGAAAGAGTTTGCCCGCTTCGTCAACCACAGACCCGTAACCGCTACGTTCGCCTCGAATCCATCCCGTCGCGGCGAGATTGCTTGGAAGCTCGACGCTCCTGTAGATAATCCGCAGAAGTACTACTTAGTGTTCCGGAATTCCGCGGCGGAGCAAGGCCCGAGCCTGGTGGACGCTGATTTTACCGCCAGCTTCGAGTGATCTCGGCAGCCGCGCGCTCGAGCAGCGGCCACCCGGCAAGGCTTGGCGGCTACGTGCACATGTGATGTGCGTCACAAGGGCTCGGGAGGGTCTTTTTGACGGTAGTGATACCATGGCCCTTAGTTCCGACAAGCTAACTCATTCAACTTTGTCAGTTACTAGGAGATAGGAAGGGAGTTATGTCGGGCATGAAGCCGCACAAGATCAGTTGGTCCATGCATCTCGCACTTTTCTTTCTGATGACTTCCCTTTGTCTGATGGCCGGTTGCGGAAGTGGTAGTGGGGGTTCCGGAAGTTCTGGGAACCCGGCACCCACGTTGGTTGCGATCAATCCCGCGAACGCGACGGTTGGCAGTGTGGCATTGTCTCTGACGGCAACTGGAACAGGGTTCATCTCATCGTCTCTCATCGAATGGAATGGAGCGGCTCTCACGACGACTATGGTTTCGAGCACGAGCCTGCAAGCGCAGGTGCCCGCTTCGAGCCTGGCGAGCGCAGGAACCGCCAACGTGACTGTGGTGAATCCCGCACCCGGGGGTGGCACGTCGCAAGCGGTCGTCTTTTCGATCAACGCAATCCAGACAACGAACCTTGCCGTGCTGGATGTCGAGGGTAACGACCTCGTTTGGGACTCGCTACGCCAGAAAATGTATGTCTCCGTGCCGAGCGCCGCGAACGCTAACGCGAACACCATCACGATCGTAGATCCGATCGCTGGAACGATCGTGGGCTCGCAGACAACTGATCCGGACCCCGGAGTTTTGTCTCTTTCGGATGATGGTCAGTACCTCTATGCGGGCATCGGTGGAGATAATGCAGTGCAGCGGTTCGTTCTGCCAGCGCTGACGCCCGATATCAAGTGGACGCTGGGTACTGATCCGACATCCGGTGCGCCGTATACTCCGACGGACATAAAAGTTATGCCTGGGGCCGCCCACACGGTTGCCGTGGTCCGGAGCTCGCCGGTAAGTCGTGGAGTGGTTGTCTATGACGATGGTGTAATGCGTCCGAATGTCGCATGCAGCTTCGATTATTGTTACTCTCTGCAGTGGACATCGGACGGGACTGGACTCTATGCCGAAGACACTGGATCCAGCTCGCTCTACTTCTATGCGCTCGCGGTCGACGCGTCGGGAGTGACCATGACGCAGCAATATGGCGGAGCCTTCCGCGCGGGGGAAAGCATCTGCATTTCGATCCTCAGACGGGGTGTGCCTATACCGACACTGGCGAAGTGGTGAACGCATCGAATGCCGTTCCGGTCGGAAATTATCCATCCCATAGCTTCGTCCCTTACGGTGTCATACTCTCGGCGGTTGATTCGAATCTCGGTCGTGTGTTTTTTCTTGTTCCGGTTTTCGGCCCCAGCGGACAGGATCTATTTCAGATCCAGGTCTTTGATCAGACTAATTTCAGGCTGCTCAGTACGTTTTTGATTTCCGGTCCGGCTAGCACACCGGTCAATTTCATACGCTGGGGGCAGTCCGGGCTCGCGTTCGTCACAAACACCACTGGCATCCAGAGCCCCTCGGCGGGCAAGCTCTACATTCTCGACGGCGCGTTTGTGAACCCATCGGGTGCCTTAGACTCTTCGATTGGCACCGCGCTCAATCCTGTTCCAACCTTGACGGCGTTGAGTCCATTAAGCGCCACGGTGGGCGCTGGCGGCACCGTGATCACGATTACCGGTCGTGACTTCGTAGGGCAGCCGACAGTGGAGTGGAACGGAAACGCTCTAGTGACGACTGCGGTGAGCAACACTGAATTGCAGGCGACAGTCCCCGCTTCCGACTTGACGGCGGCGGGCCAAGCTTCAGTGACGGTCATGAATCCGAGTCCCGTTGGAGGCTCATCCAATTCTTTGCCTTTCTCCATTAACCCGCCGGCCGCTGCCGGAAATCAGATTGCGGTTTACGCTGTGGGCGGCAATGACCTGGTTTGGAATTTCCAAGCGCAGAAGATTTACGTGAGCGTGCCGGCCATCCAAGGGGACCTCGGAAACACAATGACTGTGGTCGATCCGGTCGCCGGCACCGTGAGTCCTTCACCGTTTGTCGGGAGCGAGCCCGGGAATCTCTCCATTTCCAGCGACGACCAATATCTCTATGCGGGCATGTACGGCGAGAATTCGGTGCAGCGTTTCGTACTACCCGGACTCAGCCCCGACATAGATTGGCATCTCGGTGCGGACCCATTTGACGGCGCGTACTTTCCGCTGAGTTTGCAGGTGGCGCCAGGGTCTCCGCACACGACTGCCGTGAACTTGGGGAACTTCATCGTCTCTCCATCATCGGAGGGGGGCATCGTTATCTACGACGATGCCACGCCTCGTCCCATCATTGCTCCCGGATGGGGTTCGTCTGTTTACTCTTACGCGTCTCTGCAGTGGGGAGGCGATGTCACTACGCTGTACGCGCCCGCGCAGGAGGAACCCACCGATTTCTATGTTCTCGCCGTGTCGCCCTCTGGGGTGACGCTGGCTCACGACTACCCAGGCGCAGTGACCGTTACCTTATCGGGCTTCGGCATCCATTACGATGCCGGCACCGGATTGGTGTACGTGGACGGCGGGCAAGTGATCAATCCCACTACCGGCGCCACCGTAGGCAACTACGGAGCCTCCGGGATCGCGCTCCCCGATTCGGCCCTGGACGTGGTGTTCTTCCTCGGCCAGACGGCCGCGCAAGTGGGTACTTCAAACTTCACGGTTGAATCGTTCGATCAGCAGAAGTTCACTTCAATCGCTTCCATCACGGTCCCAAACGTGGTCGGGACACCGACGGACCTTATTCGCTGGGGAACCAACGGACTGGCGTTCGCAACAAGAGTGGGCGCACCGACGGATTTCTATAGGGTTGGCCCGGGGCAGCTTTACGTCATCAGCGGAGACTTTGTGACAGCGGCTGCGGAGGCGAGTTCATCGAAACGCAGTCGGCCTGCAGAGAATGTGCGGCGGACCTGGGACTCTTCAAAAAGTAGTTTTGTGAGGCCAGCACACAGGTCTGGATTGGGCCTTGCTTCGACGCCTTAGAAGCTGGTGGAAAGACTGTTCGGGCTTCCAAATATAGCTGCTCTTAGCGATCCCAAGGCCCACATCTTGCGTTGTCAGGTTGTGCAAAAAGAGGCCGGCGAGTCCCCCGAACCGCCTTTTCGGGTCCGATCTCGTAGAGGCCTAGCATAAACCGCATCTTCCGGCCCATCCCCGCATCTAAACCTTGACAATGATTCACTCAGGTTATAGCATGGTCTAGAGCGTAATCATCATTTCATTGATTATAAAGCACTTATAGTATCGGAGGATACGCTTATGGGTAAGATTATCGGAATTGACCTTGGCACTACCAACTCCTGTGTCGCGGTTATGGAGGGTGGAGAGCCGAAAGTTATACCGAACGAGGAAGGTGGACGGACTACGCCTTCGGTCGTCGGATTCACCAAGACCGGCGAACGGCTGGTGGGGCAGGTCGCTAAGCGGCAGGCCATCACCAATCCTGAGAACACGGTTTACTCGATCAAGCGGTTCATGGGACGCCGCTACGACGAGGTCAGCGAAGAATTGAAGATGGTCCCTTACAAGGTCGAGCGGGACGGCGACAACGTGGTGATCGTGGCGCAGGGCAAGAATTTTACCCCGCCCGAGATCTCGGCGATGATTCTGCAAAAGCTGAAGAAGGCGGCGGAAGACTATCTCGGCGAGAAGGTTACCGAGGCGGTCATCACCGTGCCGGCGTATTTCAACGACGCGCAGCGGCAGGCTACTAAAGATGCGGGCAAGATCGCTGGGCTCGACGTGAAGCGCATCATCAATGAGCCGACCGCGGCCGCTTTGGCTTACGGGCTCGACAAGGGCAAGGACGAGACCATCGCGGTTTACGATTTTGGCGGCGGCACGTTCGATATTTCGATTCTCGAAGTTGGCGAAGGTGTGGTCGAGGTGAAGGCCACCAACGGCGACACGCACCTGGGCGGCGACAACATCGATCAGCGGCTGGTGGATTGGCTGATTGACGAGTTCAAGAAGAATGAAGGCCTCGATCTGCGCGGCAAGGGCAACGAGATGGCTTTGCAGCGTCTGCGGGACGCGGCCGAGCGCGCCAAGATTGAGCTTTCGACCACCATGGAGCACGAGATCAATCTGCCGTTCATCACGGCGGATGCTTCCGGGCCCAAGCATCTGGTGGTTAAGCTGACGCGGGCTAAGCTCGAATCGATGGTCGAGGATATTTTGCAGCGCTCGGTGGGGCCGTCGAAGCAGTGCTTGAAAGATGCGGGTATCGACGCCAGCAAGATCAACGAAGTGGTGCTGGTCGGCGGACAAACGCGCATGCCGCGCATTCAGGCGATCGTAAAAGAACTGTTTGGACGCGAAGGGCACAAGGGCGTGAACCCGGATGAAGTGGTGGCGATCGGAGCGGCGATTCAGGGCGGCGTGCTCAAGGGCGAGGTCAAGGACCTGCTGCTGCTGGACGTGACTCCGCTGACTTTGTCGATTGAGACGCTGGGCGGCGTGGCTACGCCGATGATCCCGCGGAACACGACGATTCCGACGAAGAAGACGGAGACGTTTTCGACGGCGGCGGACAGTCAGACGTCGGTGGAAGTGCATGTGCTGCAGGGCGAGCGTCCGCTGGCGGCGCAGAACCGGACGTTGGGGAAATTCCATTTGACGGGATTGCCACCGGCGCCTCGGGGGATTCCGCAGATTGAAGTGACGTTTGACATTGACGCGAACGGCATCCTGAACGTGACCGCGAAAGATAACGCCACGGGCAAAGATCAGAAGATCACGATCACGTCGTCTTCGGGCTTGTCGAAGGAAGAAGTCGAGCGCATGGCGAAGGAAGCGGACGCGCACTCGGCCGAGGACAAGGCGCGGCGCGAGGAGATCGAGGCCAAGAATCAGCTCGACTCGATGGTTTACAACATCGAGAAGATGCTGAAGGAGCATGGCGACAAGATCTCGGGCACGGAGCGCGGAGACGTGGAGAACGCACTGGCCGACGCCAAGAAAGCCATCGAAAGCGGCGACAAGAAGCAGATGGATTCGGCACGCGAGAAGCTGACCACGGCATCGCACAAGCTGGCGGAGCAGATGTACAAGGCAACGCAGGCAACTCCTGGGGCGGCACCGGGCGCTACTGGCGCGGGTCCGGCCGATGGAGGAGGCGCGGCGTCTGGCGCGGACGGCGCGGCCAAGAAGAAGGACGAAGGCGTGATCGACGCCGAGTATGTGGATGTCGATGAGAAGAAGTGATCGCGTTTGGCGGGGCGTCTGAGCCCCGCCGCGATCATCCCGAGCGTAGCGAGGGATCTACCCGCTGCTTTTGGCGGGTGGCACTTCGGTGGGGGCGCGTATGCGCCCCCAATTTGCATCACACTTAACGACTTGTCATCCCGGGCCCAGAAAGAGGAAAGCGAATTGAGATTCGAAGTCAATGGACAGATGTTTTTCGTGAACTTCATCCCCGAAGAGGGGCGCTGGTACTGCTTCGCGCCGACCGCGACCGGAGTGCAGCGGATTCCCGTATCGATGGATGCTTCGCCGTTTGAGGCGTATACCGTGGCGGTGGATGAGCAAGAGAAGGAAGTGGTGAACTGAATTGTTGGTGCGCTTTTTCAGAATTGTCATCCTGAGCGGAGCAAGAGCTTCACGAAGTGAAGTTCTTGCGGAGTCGAAGGACCCCATACCCGCGTGAGCTGCGATAAAACCTGACAGGGCGTTCTCCCGATGAAGTCGAACCTGCGAAGTTCGCGGCGACCAATACACATCGACGTTATCGGGAGAACTCCCTGCGGCGGCATTACCTGAAATTACGTAGTTGGGGTCTTTCGACTCCGCAAAGTCGTCGGCTCCGCCAACGACTTTGCTCCGCTCAAGATGACAGAGTAAAAAGAGGTGAGAGTGACGGACCAGAAGAAGTACTGGGTCTACATCGTCGCTAGCCGCACTGGCGCTCTCTACATCGGAATCACTAACAATTTGTATGTCCGCGTCCTACAGCACAAGAGTAGAGAGATCGAGGGTTTCTCCAGCCAATATCATTGCGACCGTCTGGTCTACTGGGAGAGTTTCGATGAAGTTCTCAAAGCCATCGACAGAGAGAAGCAGCTCAAGGGATGGCGGCGGGCGAAGAAGATTGTTCTGATCGAGTCCATGAATCCGCGATGGGAAGACTTGGCGGAGAAGGCGGGCGCGGAAATGGCGTTTGCGGGACAGTTGATTACAGCACGGTGAGAACGCCTTGCGTTGCCGCTGGTCGTATTGACAGGCATGGGGTCCTTCGACTCCACTTTGTCATCGGCTTCGCCAATGACAAAGTTCCGCTCAGGATGACACAATTGAGGGTTGCGACGCTGATGACTCGAAACTAGACACTGATCGCTAGACATGGCCACCCAAACCAAAGACAAAGACTATTACGGCGTTCTCGGGGTAAAGAAGACCGCCTCCGTCGACGAAATCCGCAAGGCGTTTCGCAAGCTTGCGCGCAAATATCATCCGGACGTCAATCCCGGCGACAAAGCCGCTGAAGAAAAGTTCAAGACTCTTTCCGAGGCCAATGACGTCCTCAGCGATCCCAAGAAGCGGAAGATTTACGACCAGCTCGGGTTCTATTCCGACAACATCGATGCGGCAACAGCGGACGCCTATGCGCGCGGCGGCGGCCAGCCTGGGGCCGGCCCCGGCGACTTTGGCGGAGGCTTTTCTGGAGGCCGACAGCCCGGTGCGCAAAGCAACGTCGATTTCGGCGGCTTTGACTTTTCCGATCTGTTCGAAGGCGCGCACGCTGGCGGACGGAAGAGTCCGAGCGGCGGGAGCGGCGGGTTCAAGGATATCTTCTCCAGCATCTTTAGTGGCGGCGGGCACGGTGGAGCGGCCGAGGAAGGTCCGGAGCCGGGCAGCGATCTTGAGTATCAGGTCAACGTGCCGTTCTGGACGGCGATCCGCGGCGGAGTAATGAAGCTGAATATCGCCCGGCGCGATGTCTGCGGGAATTGCCACGGCAATGGCTTCATCGAAGCTCCGGGAGTATGTCCGCAGTGTCATGGCAAGGGGACCATTGAGCAGACGGGCGGACGGATGAAGTTCAACGTCACCTGTCCGCGATGCCATGGGACGGGCAAGAATATTTCGACCTGCCCGGTCTGCCACGGCGAAGGCAGCGTCGAGCGCACCGATCCGCTGGAGATCCGCATCAAGGCGGGAACGCGCGACGGGCAGCGCATTCGCATCGCAGGCAAAGGCAATGCCGGCCTGCGCGGGGGCGGAGTCGGCGATCTTTACGTCATCATCCGCATGGGCGAGCACGCGCTCTTCCACCGCGAGGGCGACGACATCTACATCACAGTGCCGGTGACGGCGGTGGAAGCGGCGCTGGGATCGAAAATCGAAGTGCCCACTATCGATGGCCGCAGCATGTTGAAAATTCCTCCGGGAACGCAGTCCGGCCAGAAGCTGCGTCTGCGCGAAAAAGGTGTGCCGTCGGCAACCCAGGACGGCGTGCGTGGCGACGAGATCGTCGAGGTGAAGATCACAGTTCCGATGCCCCGCGATGAGAAGACCAAAGAACTGCTGCGCGAGTTGGCCAAGCTAAATCCAGAAGACCCGCGGGCCGAGTTGTGGGGGAAAGTCTAAGAGCTTTAACCACGGGGTACACAGAGGAACACGGGGGAACCCCCAGTTTTCCCCCGTGTTCCTCTGTGTACCCCGTGGTTACGGGTTTTTTTCTTAGCTCCTCCACTCAGCGTCACTTCCCCCAATTCCAGCCGTCTACCATGCGCTTGATGCCATCCTTCAAGTGAGCCACGTGGAAATTGATCAGCAGGCCGACGTTTTTCTTGCTGAGGCGCAAATAAGAGAGCAACTGGGCTTGGTGGACGGGATGAATGGCCTCGACGCACTTGACCTCGACTATGACTTGGTTTTCCACGAGCAGATCGAGGCGATAGCCCAAGTCCAGTTTCTCTCCTTCGTAAATCACGGGCAGACCAACTTGCGTGTCCACGTGGAAGCCGCGTTTGCGGAGTTCGTGGGACAAGCAAGCGTCGTAGGCGCTCTCCAGCAGGCCGGGACCCAGGATGGAATGCACTTTCATCGCGGAACTGACAATGGCGGCGGAGACTTGGTTTACTCGGAGAGCCGGAACAATGCATGGGCTGGCCATGACTTCATCTTTAGCACTCTGCTTCGGGCTTGGCTGTGATCTCCGGGGGTATCTCTTGGTGATGAATCTCAAGGGCCTGTAACCACGGGGTACACAGAGGAACACGGGGGAACCCCAGCTTTCCCCCGTGTTCCTCTGTGTACCCCAGTGTGTCAGGTCTTAGGTGTCAGGGTCTCAGAAAGATCCAAGGCCTTCGTGATACCTGAGACCTGCTTTTCAGTGCCCTTCTTCTTCCAGAAATTTCTCCACTTCCGAAGCGGCCATGCAACCGGAACCGGCGGCGGTGATGGCTTGGCGGTAGCGGCGGTCCTGCACGTCGCCGCAGGCGAATACGCCGGGCACTCGCGTGAAGACGTTTTTCTGCGTAACCAGGTAGCCATCCGCGTCGGTTTCAAGCTGGCCCTCGAACACTTTGGTATTCGGGATGTGGCCGATGCCAAGAAACATCGCGCTCGCAGGGAGATCCCAGCTTTCGCCGCTCTTCAGATTACGCAGACGCAGGGCGGTGACTTCCTTCTTGCCGACATCGAGAACGTCGTCCACCACGGTATCGGTGAGAAACGCGATCTTGGGATTGGAGCGGGCGCGATCGAGCATGATTTTCGAAGCGCGAAATTGTTCGCGACGATGAATGAGAGTGACCTTGCTGGCAAAGCGCGTCAGAAAGGTCGCTTCTTCCATGGCGGAATCGCCGCCGCCGATTACCGCGATTTCCTTGCCCGAAAAAAAGAAACCGTCACAGGTAGCGCAGGAAGAAACGCCGTGGCCGATCAGCGCGTGCTCGTTGGGCAGGCCGAGCCAGCGCGCCGACGCTCCGCTCGCGATGATGAGGGTCCGAGTCTGAATGATCTCTTTGCCGACGGTCAGCTCGAACGGTTGTTTGCTCAAATGCTTGCTCAAGTCGGCTTTGACCACGTGGCCCATGCGATAGTCGGCGCCGAACCGCGTGGCCTGTTTGCGCATGTTCTCGATCAGTTCTGGCCCCTGAATCCCCTCGGGAAACCCGGGAAAGTTTTCCACCAGCGTGGTCATCGACAATTGTCCGCCGGGTTCGTGGCCTTCGATCACGAGCGGCTTGAGGTTGGCGCGGGCGGTGTAGAGGGCAGCCGTGTGACCAGCGCATCCGGAGCCCATGATCACGACATTGCGTATGTCCATAGTAGTAAAAATAACGTTAGTAGATAGATTCTGAAAAACCGGTTTCGCTTCAAGCTTGCTGGTGGAGCGCCGGGCGTCCCCGTCCGGCTGGACCCTTCGACCGCGCTCAGGGCAGGCTCGCGAGACACCATCCCTCCCACCGCATGGCTCATCCCACCGTGACGGCGCTACTTGCTCTTCTTGCTGCCCACGCCCGGCTTGGACGTCGGTCCGGCTGAAGTTTTCACGCCGAGGTGCGCCAGTTCCTGAGGCACCGTTTTGCGCGCGCCCAGAGCGTCGCGATAGCGTTCCATGATCGAAGAGGCGGCGTGGAAAATCGGATCGTACGCGGTCTGATCCGTCGCCGGATTTTCTTCGCCTCCGCCGCACCGCGCCAGCACCACGGATGGTTTCCCAAAGCGCTCCAGTTTGACGCGCGAAACCGGCGTAGTGGAAGACAACATCGCGGTCGCGGAAGCAACCGCCGAAGCGCTGTCCTCGATCGACACCTGCATCATATCCTTTGGTTCGCGCACGCGCAGCACCAGCGTTTCCACCATATTCTGCGCATCCACGCTGAACGAGTATTGGACATTGCTGAACAGAGTGGCGTCGGGAAATTCGCGCCGCACACGGACCCAGTCGGCCGCCGAAACCGCGCCCGGCGGCAAGGGTTGCATGCCGGGGATGGGGGTGGTCGGGTCGAGGGTGGAATGCCCGCGAGCGACTTCGTAATCCTTGCTGAACGCCGGCTTGCCCGGCACCTTGGCCAGCGCTGAGGATAGTTCCTTCTGCTCGTCGGCTGAAGGCGCGCACACATTGAGGACGTTCACTTTTACGGGAGGCTGCTGGGCGTTTACCGGGGGCTGCTGAGCGGAAGCCAGCGCGGCCATGGCGGCGGCCGTCGTCATGATCAGAGTTTTGAGAGGGAACACTGCGAGATTGTATCAGGGGAATGCAGAGGTCAGAGCTCAGATTTTAGAAGTGAAACCCTATGAGCGGACATAGTAGTCCAGCAGCCAAAGGTCTCACCTCTGCAATCTGACCTCTGACCTCTGCAATTCTTACTCGGCGGGCTCTTCGATGGCGCCATGCCTCCGCAGCAACTGCGGAAGATTTTGCGAAAATGCCGAGCGCGGAAGCACCATATCACAGCCTACTTCGTGCGCTTTCTGCTTCAAGTCGCCCTGCACGTGCGAGAGAAATCCAATGATCGACGTCCCCTTCTTGAGCTTGCTTTTCAGTTTTGGGATGAGCGTCAGAGGTTTGGCATTGGCGTTGTTCAAGTCGAAGATAATCAGGGAAGGCTTTTCCTCGCCGTTGCTCTTCATGCGCTCGGTGAGTTCCTTCTCGTTCTTCACGAACTCCACCTTCACGTTCATCTTGCGGCCGGTGTCCTGAATCTTGCTCAGGAAGAACAGGTCCTCGACAAAGGCGAAGACGCGCGATGCCGCATCCTCTCGTGGAGCGGGCAGCGGTTCGGGATCGAACACAGGGTAGGACGCGGAAAAACTGGGCCGTCGCTGTCCTCTTCCCTGGTTGCCGTTCCCGTTGCCATTATCGATGCCCATATTACCGCGATAGCTGTGGTCCATGGGAGCGGTGAAAATGCCCTGATGCTCCTGACGCTGGCGGCCCATCGGGCCACCCGCGCCTCGTCTCGGCGGACGCCGTCCACGGCGCCGTTTGTGTTTCCCTCCGCCTGCGGAGGAATGTCCCGGTCCTGCATTCATATTTTCTTCTCTGGTCGAGCTTTGAAGTTAATCCGGCCTGGATCACAGGCCCGATCGTTTCGTCTTTTTTTGCGGCCGCCAGGTTAAACGCCAGCCACGACGCGTGGTTCACTGCGCGTGGCTCACTGCAAACCAGCTACTGGCAGACCGAACCCCACATCGGCTGGATACTCTTCGAGAACGATATTCAAACTATCGATGTCAGAACTGTCGTTGTTCAAACTGTCGCTGTCAAACTTGGCGCCCTGGAGTTTTACTTGGCGCGAACGGCCAGCCTAGGAGCGTGGCCATTTGGGAACACCTTGATGTTACTCATGAAACCGTCAACTGCGCAAGGGGGCTGCCCTTAAGTTTTCCACATCCGGACATTACCATAGTGGCCGATGGACCATCCCTCACGGCGCGAAGACGGTGGATTGGCTTCATGTCGCCATGCTGACGGTCCCTATTTGCGGAACTTAACCGCCGCGAAGTTCTCCCTGAAGTTCCGCCCCTGACACGCCGATATAAAAGGGGTGAAACCCGCTCCCGCCCGAGAGAAAACCTCTGCTTCGAACTCGCTTGCGTTGCCGGGGCAGCGCTTCGTTGCCCGTCAGCCAATTTTTGACCGGTCGCAGAGCGTGTACGGCTACGAGATTCTCTTCCGCAACGGGGTCGAAGACTACTTCAACGCCGACCCGGAACTTGCCGCTCGCTCCACCCTGGACAGTTCCCTGCTCTTCAGCATCAATACGCTCTGCGATAACCGCCGTGCCTTTGTGAACTGCACCCGCGAGGTCCTGTTCAAGGATCTGATCACCCTGCTGCCGCCGCATCAGACGGTGGCCGAAATTCTGGAGACAGTTGAGCCCGAAGACCGCGTCATCGCCGCCTGCAAGCGGCTCAAGTCGTTTGGCTATCTCATCGCCCTCGACGACTTCGCGCCCAACGATCCGCGCCTGCCTCTGGTCGAGTTTGCCGACATCATTAAAGTCGACATCCGGGCAACCCGGCCCGAGGAACGGGCTGGCATGATGCGCCGGTTTGCGTCGCCGAAGTGCAAGATGCTGGCGGAAAAACTCGAAACGCCCCTCGAGTTTCATCAGGCCCGCGACATGGGATTCGTCTATTTCCAGGGATATTTTTTCTGCCGCCCCGAAATCGTCATTGGCCACGAAGTTCCCGCCAGCCGGTTGCACTATATACGGCTGCTCGAAATGGTGTCCCGTTCGGAAATCGACATGCGTGAACTGGAGAAGATGCTCAAACAGGAAGCCTCGCTTTCTTACCGCTTGCTCCGCTATCTGAATTCCCCGGTCTTTGGATTTTCCCTCGAGATCAAGTCCATCCGCCACGCCATGGCCGTTCTGGGAGAGCGGGAAATGCGGCGTTGGGTCCGGCTCGTCGTGACCGTGGGCGCGGCCGAGCAAACCTGCAGTGAACTGGTGCTGATGGGATTGGCTCGCGCCCGTTTTTGCGAACTGCTATCCAACCGGCTGCGAGCAGACACTGACTTGTTCCTGATGGGGCTGCTTTCCATCATGGACGCCATCCTTGAAGTCACCATGGACGTCCTGCTGGAACAACTGCCCGTGGATCGCGAAACCAAAGCCGCGCTGCTCGGCCAGAACAGCAGCCTGCGGCCGCTGTACCAACTCATGCTCGCCCAGGAATCGGGGGAGTGGTCGCAATCGAGCGAACTCGCCAGACAATTAGAACTACCCGAAGAGGAAGTCGCCTCAACCTGGTGGCAGGCATTGCACTGGGCACAAGAAGCCAGCGGAGTGTGAGACACGAGGTCAGAGGTAAGAGGTCAGATTGCAGAGGTAAGGCCCGGTACGGATTTGGTTTCACCTCTGAAATCTGACCTCTAACCTCTGCAATTGCTTCTACGGCGCTTCGATCAGCTCCATCTTGCCGTCCCGTGTCCGGTGCAGCACAAACAATTTGCCCGTGGGATCGCGGAACACGAAAACATCTTTGTCGCGGAAATGCGCCTCTTTGATCGCTTCTTCGAGCGTCATCGGACGAAGCGCAACCGAGTCCTTGGCATGCACCAGGTGCACTTCGGTGGTCCGCGCCACCGATGGAAATTTATGAACGAGCACGGAAACGGTGGCATTCTCCGCTAGTCCGAGCGCCGCCTCGATGTTCTCTTGCAGCGACTGGCCCTCGAATTTCTTGACCGCTTTGCGCTTCTTGCTCAGCCACTTCGTCTTGTGTTTGAGCGCCTGCTTTTGCAGGTGGTCGAGCGCTTCATTGACCGCCGAAAGCATGTCGTCGGTCTGGGCCAATCCCACAATAGGACCGTTGGGCGGGTCGATCGTGATTTCGGCTTTGTGTTGGCGCTTTTCGACGGCCAGAACTACCTTGGTCTCGAATCGGTCGCCCAGAATCTTTCGGATTTTGTCGAGGCCGGTTTCAACTTCTTTGCGGATGGCGGGAGTAATTTTGTATTTTCGCGCGGTATATTCCACGTTCATTAAGCAGCCTCCAACAAGGTCAGAGGTGAGAGGTCAGATTGCAGAGATGAAAACCTTCACGCTCGCGGCGATTGGGTTCACCTCTGCAATCTGACCTCTGACCTCTGCAATTACTTTTTCACTCTTCTCTGATGCGTGCTCGGAATCTTCATATCTTCCCGATATTTCGCGACCGTTCGCCGCGTTACCTGGATGCCTTGCGATTGGAGAATGCGGGTGATCTGTTCGTCCGTCAACGGGCGGCTGGGATCTTCTTCTTCGATCAGCTTCTTCACGCGGCGTTTCAAAATCAGGAGCGAAGTGCCGCCGCCTTCGGGGCCTTGCACACTCTCCGAAAAGAAATACCGCAATTCGAATACGCCCTGCTGCGTGTGGACGTACTTATTGGCGACGGCGCGGCTGACGGTGGAAGGATGCACGCCGATCTCTTCGGCCACTTCCTTGATCATCATCGGCTTGAGCTGATCGATTCCGCGTTCGAGAAAATCCTGCTGGCGCGCCACGATCGAGTAGCAAACCTTGGTGATCGTCTGCTTGCGCTGTTCGATGTTCTTGATCAGCTGGATGGCGGACTTGTAGCGGTCTTTGACGTAGTTGCGCGTATCGCGGTCATTGCCGTCGCGGGTCAGCAGGCGCTTGTAGGCGGGATTCAAACGCAACTGCGGCATGTCCTCGTCATTCATGATGACCAGCCACTCGTCGCCATGCTTCACAAACGCGACATCGGGCTCAATCAATCGGGCCGGAACTTTGTTGTAGCGCAAGCCCGGCCGGGGATCGAGTGTGCGGACGTAGTCGAGCGCCGCCTGCACCGCTTCGACGGGACGCCCGATGGCGCGCCCAATTTCCTTGAACTGCTTCAGCGTCACCGCCTTCAAATGCTGATCGACGAGGGCAATCGCGTCCTTCACCACTTGCTCAGTCAGGGCGCTGCCGTTGCTGTGCAAATGCAACTGCCCGAGATGGTAGCGCAGTTGATAGAGCAGGCATTCGCGCAGGTCGCGACAGGCGATGCCCGGCGGATCGAACTGGCGCACCACCTCCAGAGCTTCGTGCAGGTCGGCGACCGTGAAGTTTTCGGGCGCAATCCGGGCTGGCGCGGCCGCTGCTGCCGTGGCCGCGGTTCCGTGGTTGGCCGCGCTGGGCAGCGGAGCCTCCGTTGCCATGCCATGGTGAATGTCCGGCGTTACGTCCTGCGCCGCGTCTTGAGCAACACTCGTGTGGTGGCGGGGCTCTGCCCCGCCGGGACTGGGCAGGGCCCCGTCACCACACAATTCAGCTCCGGCGCCTTCCTTAGTCAGTTGCAAATAGCCGGCGTCCAATGCAGCGAGATCCTCGGAAGCAAGCGCAGAGGCGTCAAAATCAGATGCATCAAGCTCTTGACTTGCGGGCAGATCCGCAGGCAAGGTTTCGGGCGAGATCTCTGCGACAGCGAGCCCGAGCGCCTCGGCTTCGCCGACGATCTTGGCGGCGACTTCCACATCCGCCTCGGGCGGCGCCACCGGAGCGATTCCCAGCAGTTCCTCGTCGCTGGCAATCAGATACCCTTCTTCGTTCAGGTTCCCAATGATCAGCTCCGCGGCCCGGTGCACCGGCGGGCGCACCGAAATCGCGCCCAACTGCCAGAGCAGATGATCGCTCAGGTTCCCCGGCTTCGACAGGAAGTTCTCGAACGAAGGCTTCTCGATCTCTTCCATTTCTCCCGAACTGCGATACCCAGGATCCAGATAATCCTGGAAGAACGAGCCAAAATCGATCTCTTCGAATGGATCCTTCTTCTCATCCGCGATGGTCGGAGGACCTTCTTCCGGGGTGGCAGCCTTGGCGGCCAGACGATCGCGTTCTTCCTCCTGGCGTCCGACATCGTCGAGCAGCGGGACGGCATCTTCCAGCTCTTCGAGCACCGGGTTCTCGACCATCTCGGCATTGATCATGTCCCTAAGCTCGAGCTTGTTGAGCGCGAGCACGGAGACCATTTGCACGAGACCCGGCGTCAAAATCTGGCGCTGCGACAACTTGACGTTCAGTTTGTGCTGAAGAAGCATAAAAGCAGTTGCCAGTTGCCAGTTGCCGGTTGTCAGATCCCTGTTAGAGTCGGGGTTCCTGGTAACCGAGAACTGGCAGTCTAATCCTTATCGTTCTTCACCCACCCGGCGCGCCTTACGCCGCTGCACTTCCGAGTGTGGAAAACTTAGCTTCTCATGCACCGAGGTAGTTCGTATGGACACTAAAGGTCAATGTGGCCAAGCCTTGGTAACCAGAGTCAGTTGCCAGTAGCCAGTTGCCAGTTCCCAGTCACCCGATCCTACTGGCAACTGGTAGCTGGCAGCTGGCAACTGCTTCCTCACACTAATGAGAAGCTTTCCCCTAAATAAACTCGCCTTACCTCCGGATCACTGCCCAACTCCTCCGGCGTACCGGAACGGAAAATTCGGCCCTCGTTGATGATGTATGCCCGATCCGTCACCGACAATGTTTCGCGGACGTTGTGGTCCGTGATCAGAATCCCTATCCCACTGGCCCGCAGGTCGGAGATGATCTTCTGCAAATCCAAAACGGCAATGGGGTCGATGCCCGAAAACGGCTCGTCGAGCAATATAAATGTAGGGTTGATGCACAGCGACCGCGCAATTTCCACCCGCCGCCGCTCCCCGCCCGACAACGCATACCCACGATTCTGCCGTATGTGCTCCAGCCCGAGCTGGTCAATCAGCTTTTCTGTCTTTTCCCGGCGCTCATGCCAGGAAATCGGCTGGACTTCCAGCACCGCCAGAATGTTCTCCTCGACCGTCAGCTTCCGAAACACCGAAGCTTCCTGGGGAAGATAACTGATACCCCACTGGCGCGCCCGTAAGTACATGGGAACGTTAGTGATATCTTCTTCGTCGTACAGCACTCTACCGGTATCGGGAGGAATCAGGCCTACGATTGCGTAGAACGTGGTCGTCTTTCCGGCGCCATTCGGTCCCAGAAGGCCCACGACCTCGCCCTGTAGAACCTGCAGGCTGACTCCGTTTACTACGCGTCGGCCACGATAAGACTTTCCGATTTCGTCGGTGGCCAGCGTATGCATTTATCGTGCCACTTGCGTCCTAGTGACGGTTGGGGATGTGTCTTTGCCTTCTACGAGCACCTTATCATCGTGTCTGTAGAAAGTCAACGAATCGCCCGTGGTTTTGCCGCGTTCGGCATCAAAAATGCTAGGCGGTCCTCCCGTCATAACAAACTTGTCATCGGCTGCCGTGTACACCAACCGCTCGCCGTTGGCATGACGCTTGGGCTCCGTGATCGCAACCTTGTCTTCGGCCACGATCCGCTCGATCTGTCCAGGCATTCCCGGGCCTGCCCCTGCTTGCGACTCGCTCCGCGCCCGCAGAAATACCGTCATCTGCTGTGCCGTCATGGTCGCGTCCGACCCCCTTGCGGTCACTCCGCCATCGAAGAAAATCTTGCGCTCCGCATCGGTGTAGGTCAGACGCGCTGACGTGATGTGGACCGGCGTCACCTTACCGCTCTTGTCCATTTGCACCAGGACGGTAGAAACCGGCTGAGACAAGGCCGCCTGCGCAACCCCTTGCGCCAACAGCGACCGGTGGTCGCGATCGAATTGCAGCGTGGGCGCCTCCACCACATTCGCGTTTTGCCACAAGCGGGCATCTCCGGTGTACACCGCAACCGCCGATGACGATGCCCGATGCGCCGTCATCGTGCGGCTGGTCACGTGAATCGGGTCGGAGGAGGCAAGCATAGCGCCGTCCGGTTGCGCCTTCAGATCGGAGTACGTGCTCTTGACGTTGCCCTCGGCAGCGGCGTCGCCCGTCGTGCGGTTCATACGAATCGTCTGGGCCGTCGTGGTCATGCCGTTGTCCACTACCCGAGGCGACCCGCTCAGCACCAGCATTTGATCGGCAGTCGTGTACTCGCCGCGCTGCGCCCAAGCCTTTTGCGTGCCATCGGAGTAGGCGACGTCGCCGGTTTCCGTGATCGACGAAACACCGCCCGCCGGCAGGAAAGCGACATCCAGCATTTTGCTGGTCGATACTCGATCGGTCTGTCCCGGAGCGCTGCCGCTCTTACTCGCGACCATCTTATTGCTGACGATCTTGCTGCTGTCGATCAGGCTACTGACAATCTTCGCGTCCGGTTCGCCGTGCAGCGTGGCCAGGCGATTTTTCTCCGTGAAATTTGCAGTAAATTTGGCGGCCGTGACCACGATCTTCTGATTCGCGTCCGGCTGCGTGATCACGATCTGCGGCGGTCCGCTGGTCTCGGCACGTTCCAGCAAACGGCCGTCTTTCACGATGAAGTCCATCACCGGAGCGGTCATCTCAATATCTTGCGCTTCCATCTTCGCTGGAGACTTCGATGGAGAGACGGGCGTCCCCGCCCGTCCGCCCGTGGTAGGCTCCGCCTGCTTCTGCACAAGCTTTACGCCGTCTTCGGCATGAACCGTCTGCAGCATTTGCTGCCCCGCCGGGGACCCAGCGAAGTGCAGCGTCACGCGCCCGGCGGCAGCCTCGGCGGGCTCCGCGCCCTCGGTGTTGAGTTGCACGTTGCCGCTGAGGATGGCCGTGGTAAGCAGATTCCGCGTTCCAGTCAGCCACAGCTCGGCCCGATCGGAACGCGCGTCCGTTTCCGAGTTGGGCTTCGCCGAGTTGGGCTTGGCTGAGTTGGACGCGCGCCCATGAAGTTCGGTCCGCACATCGCCCTCGGCAAGAATGCGGTCCACCGTGTTGTCCTGCCGCAGGAAGAACGTCGCCTGGTCGGACTGCATTTGCTGCCGCTCGCGGGCCATGCGCACCCCTGTGAGCACGACCTGCCGGGGCTGCTTCGTAATCACTCCACGATCCGCATTCAGATTGACCGGCCGCGGCCGACTGACGGTCACCGCTACCGCCGACAGCAGGTTCATCGTGCCCGTCTTCGCCACATACTTAATGCCCACCGCCGAACCGGATGCCTGCGGCGTCTGAAACACAACTTTCCCGCTGGCCGAAGCATCCCCCGTATTCTTGTTGAAGGCGAGTCCGTTGGTTTCAAGATGAATCGGGTTTCTGGTTTGCGCCGGCGGCGTCTGGTCCGAATGCCGAATGCCCTCGGGATTCGCTTCCAGATCAATCAGCACCGTGCCCTTGGTGTTCACATCGCCCGACGCCGGATCGTACTCGAAGTCATCCCCGGCAATCTGGTCGAAGCGGCCGGCATCCTTGCCGTAGACGATGATCTTGACATTGTGCAATTCCGCACGTCCTCCTTCTTTGAATTGCACCGCCTTGGAGGCGCTCACCGTAAACAGAGTGCGGCCCTCCACCGACTTGGAAACAGAAAAGCCCTCAGCTGTCTGCTGAATGTCCAGTCCGATTTTCGCGGGAATGTCGTGGACGACTTTACGCACGCGCCAGCGCGCGTAGAAATACATCCCCCCGACCATCGCAATCATAAGAATCGCGCCCAAGGCGAACCAGCGGCGCAGACGCTGAAACCTGGGAAGCCATCAGAGGCTAGTGTAACGCGCATCCCCCACGGAGAGCAGCAGCGATCCTGCTCACGGGCAGGTGAGCGTGAGCCGCCGTAACTCGCCGTTTTTCCATCCCGTGCCATCGGTCGGCAAGTGCGTAAAGTAAATGTAGAAGCTCTGCCCCAGTGTGTGCGGGTCATCGCCCAGTCCGACGGCGGTGGGATAGGCCGCAATCGGTCCGTAGGTGCCAAGCGCTATGGGAAGCGTCCACGCAAGCCCGTCGGTGGATTCGGCGTAACCGAACGTCGTGTCGTTGGAGATGATCATCACGTAGCGCTGCAGCGCGCTGTTGTAGTGGATGTCGAGATATCCCTGATACGCCGAGTTGGGATTGAGGTCGGTAGAGGCTCCGCCGATCCCGGGTTGCAGGTGCCAGTTGCCCTTGTAGAACTTCTCGAAGGGGATTGCGTGGTGAGGCGCCGCTCCGAACGCGGCGTCCAGCACGGAGGAGGCCAGCGCTCGTGCAACCGAGACATTTGTAGTCGTCGTGGTGTGGGGCGTGCCGTTGGCGATCCAGTCCGGAAAATACAAATAGAAGTACTTGCCGTCAGGCGAGAGCACGAGCGGTCCGTCGCCGATTTCGAAGCCGTCCAGCCCGACCGCATATGCTTGGTTCAGGCGGATGATCTCGCCGAGGTCCGTCCAGTGCAGCCCGTTATCCGAAGACGCGGCCAGCCCGAGAGCCGCGTAAAGCGCATCGTTGGGGAGTTCGGCGTGATAGGTCGCCAGCAGGTTGCCGGCACCGGTCATGCCCGCCGGAACCTGAAAGACGGGGCCTCCGCCCATGTAGCCATAGCTGGGATAGTTCGGGTTCACCGCGGGATCGGAATTCAGGGAGACGCTGACGTCCTGGGGATCGCCCGTGCCGAGCGGGTTGTCGAGCGTTCCCGCCGTGGTAACAATCGATCCGGACTTGTTGTTGCCAACCCAATGACCCTGCCACATCTGCCGGTAGTGCGCCCCGCCATCGCTGCCAAAGAACTCGTAGCCAGTGCTCGTCTTGATGATTCCCAGGGGCGTGTCGGGCCAGGCGAAGCCGTTATAGGTGTCGGTGAGCGGCGGCTGAGCCCTGAGGCCAGCCTCCAGCCGCTGCTTCGGCGAGGCGACGACGATCGGTTTGGTCACCGAGGGCTGGCAGACCTGAGTGACGCCGACTCCGGGCGAGATCAGGAAGAAGCTGGCTAGTAAGGCAACAGAAGCGAGCGGCAGGCGGAAGGGCATGAGGCATCCTCGAGGCTGGTATTGTGCGGCCGGATGGGCCGGAGGGCGCCCCATGACGGAAGCGTCACCAGCTCACATCGTATAGGAACACGAGAATCCGCGGAATGTCGCGGGGCAGAGATTTGTGGCGCTTCGCTGAAGGAGACTTCCAGCCAACCAACTTAAGTTAGGGAACCTCCCCGTCTCGCCAGCGAAAACTTAATCAGAGTCTCCTTAGGGAAGTTCTGATTAAATCCTGGGGTCCTCCGTGCACCCCTGTGTACCCTGTGGTTTATGCTTTCTGCCCACACTTGATCAGAGTTTCCTTAGAGCTTATTTCGCCCTATCCCCGCCGCACCAGCGTCCCGGCCAGCAGGTCGTGCAGGCCCTGTTTGCGCTCCGTGAACCCGACCATGATGTAGCCGATGCCCAAAATCATCGCGGAAAGCCATTTCGCGAAATGCCTTCCCGTCGCGCGCCCGAATGAGATTCGGTTGCCGTAGAGATCGGTGACTTTCATCCCAAAGATCATCTTGCCGAGCGTGGCCTGGTACGACGAACTTTCCATGAAAGCCTCGTACAACCAATTGCCGAAAAGGGACAGGATGAAAGTAACGCCGCCCCCGAAAAAGCGCAGCCCGGCATGAGGGAGACCAGTCATCATTCCTGCCAGCCCGAGACCGCCGAAAATCAAGTGGATCGGAAACACCACAATCCGAATGATGATGGCGTCGATAATGGCCGCAACTACCCGAATCCAGAACCCTCCGTAGCCAGCTCCGGCCGGCACAACCGGCGGATACGAAGTTGTTGGGACTGCGTAAGGGGCTGTGCTGGGCGAACCCGCCGCTGTCTGGATGACGCCCGGCGCGGGGGTCGTGGGCGCTCCGCAGCGATTACAAAACTGAGCACCCGCGGCATTCTGCGCGCCGCACTTGTTGCAAAAGAAGGTTTCGTTCATGCCCGGCACTATAAAGATGAATTGGCTTCTTGTCAAAGACCGTCAATAAGGCGGCGCGAAACGCTTCCAGAACCCAGTCCCGCACCATTGAGACGGCTAAGTTTTCGAGACGTAGGACAAGCGCACTCAGCGGGCGCGTACCACGTCGCGCAACGTCAGCTCCAATCCGCCGAATTCAGGATGGTCGTTCATGCCGAGCGAATAGGCGATATCCAGGCGGTCCCCGGCCAGCAACTGCAACCGGTCGCAGGACTCCTTCAGCCCCCAGCCCATCGCTTTGAACGCAATGTTGTCGCGCCACGATGTTGGCGTCCTGCCGCTCTGCGGAAGATCCGCTGTCACGGTCGCCTCGACTCGCCGCTTCGGAATCGCCGCCGCATCCGGATGGCAGCGGGGAGTGAAATCTGCCGCCGCTGTGCCATTGACGGCCGGCGACACCCGCAGCCGCACATGCTTGTCTTTCACCGCCTGCGGAGGCGCCGTCAGCCGCACCGCCCGCGCCGCGAAAATGGGCTCCCGATTCTCCATCCCAAAAGGTTCGAGCAAAAGCAGCGCCTGGTGAAGTTCAGGCGTGACTTCTCCCAGCGGCAACTCGCGATCGAACTCAAGCTGCGGTTCAAAATCCGCGGGAGTGAGCCGGGCCCGCGCGTAGGCATCGAGATGCGCGCGCAGCTTCTCCACGTTGGCGCTCGGCAGCGCAAAACCAACCGCGTGCGCGTGTCCGCCGTAGCGGGAGAACAGCTCGTGGCACGATTCGAGCGCATGCAGCAGTTGAAAGGCTGGAATCGATCGTCCCGAACCGTACGCTTCGTCCCCCTCACGCGAGATGACCAGCGTTGGACGCCCATGGCGTTCCACCACCCGTGACGCCGTAATGCCGATCACGCCCCGATGCCAGCCTTCGCCATCCACCACCACGCAATAGGCTTCGCGCAACGCGGGCTCCTCTTCCAGGCGATGAAAAATGCTGTCCATAATGCGCCGCTCTTCTTCCTGACGCTCGGCGTTCAACTGGTCGAGCCGGCCGGCAATCTGCCTGGCGCGCTCAACGTTCTTCTCGTTGAAAAGTTCGACCACGTCGCGAGCCACGTCCATGCGTCCGGCCGCGTTCAGACGAGGCGCGATGCGGAAGGCAACCTCGGTCGCGGTCAGCGCCCGTCCGTCGCCCAGTTTCGCCACTTCCAGCAGCGCCTTCAGACCAACGTTCACCGGACGACGCAGTCCCTGCAATCCCAGCTTCGCGAAGACGCGATTCTCGCCCCGCAAGGGGACGGCATCGGCGATGGTGGCGATGGCCACGACTTTCATGAACGACATCAGCAGACGCGATTGATCTTTCCCGTCCAGCCGCCGCTGCATCAATCCCTGCGCCAGCTTGAAAGCCACGCCCGCGCCGCACAAATGCTTGCAGGGATAATCGCATCCCTCCTGATTGGGATTGACGACAGCAAACGCATGTGGAACGCCGTCCAACCCCGGTAAGTGATGATCGGTGACGATCAGGTCCACTCCTGTGCGGCGCGCAGTTTCAGCGGCGGCAAACGCGCGGATGCCGGTGTCTACGCTGACGATCAGCCGCACGCCATCGGCAGCCGCGCGCTCGATCACTTCGTCGCGCATGCCATAGCCTTCGCGGATGCGGTGCGGCACGTGAAAATCAGCCGCCCCGCCGCAAAGTTCGATGGCCGTCTTAAGAATGACGATCGCGGTCGTACCGTCCACGTCGTAGTCGCCGTAAATCAGAATTTTCTCTTTGCGCTCCACTGCCGCTTCCAGCCGATCCAGCGCGGATTTCATCCCGTTCATCCGCAACGGGTCGTGCAGGTCGCCAAGCGCAGGCGAAAGAAAACGCGCCGCCGCCTCCGGCTCGTCGATGCCACGCCCGACCAGCAGATCGGCAAGCACAGGCAAAGCAGCAGGAGAGATTTTCAGCTTGGAATCACGCAGCGCCGCGGCGAGCACCGTCGCCTTAGGAGAGTTCAACGGATTGGAGATCCACCGCATGGCGCAGAAAAGAAGCAAATCAAGAGGCGGGACAGCAACAGAGTTTCGAAACCATCTAGGGAAGTTCTGATTAAGTCCCTCGGGGCCTCCGTGTACCCCTGTGTACCCTGTGGTTCATGCTTTCTGCTGACACTTGATCGGAGTTCCTCTGGGCGGCAGGCTTTACTACAGTTCGTCGTCCTGGTCCGGCTCATCGATCATGAATCCGCCACCATCATCCGCCAGTTCGCGCAGGTGTTGGTAATGCTCGTACCATTCAGTGCCAGCTTCGTAGACGAAGACGCATCCCTGGTAGGCCCATCCCAGTTGCACGAAGCCGGTTTTCCCGACATAGGACTTCAGCCATCGGCTCTCTTCCAGATCCTCTTCGCTTCTGTAATCGCTGTCGGCGAGCTGCTGCGACAAACGGTTCAACTCGTCGCGGTCGAGCGCCCAGGAATGCATGGTCAGGAAGGGGACGCCCGTGGACTTGGCGAGCTCGACGAAATCCTTCCAGCCATCCGGATTTTGCGCCGCGTCCCACAGCACGCTGGGAACTTCTTCGCATTCGACGTAGCCAAAGAAACGGCGCATGCCCAGACCTTCAATGAAGGCCGTCATATCGTCTTTCATGCCCGTCAGGTCGTCCGGATGTGGAGACATGGAGTGCCCTCATTGTACGGCCTGGACCAGTCAACCGCCAACGCGCGACAGAGAACGGTCGTTGGTCGTTCGTCGTTGTCGTTAGCAAAACACCGCTGCGAACTGCTGAAGAGAGTGATCTGCCGACGCGAGCGGAGGCGGTTTGCGAACGACGAACGACGAACGACCAACGACGTTCTCAAGGCAAAAGCCGCCCGTTTACCGCGCTCCTTGTGTTAAACTTTCTGCTTACAAACAGCGTTATAATCATGCTCTTTTCCAAAGAATATGTGGGCTATCTGGCCCGCGAAGTTTCCAAAAAACTGGTGGCGAGCGGTCTCATTGAGACCAAGGCGATACCTGCTCTCAACGAGAAGGTGCACGCGGCACTGCTCGAAGAACTGGCGCTTGAGGACCGCATCAACGACGAGGTGCGTGTCATCCTCGAAGCGTATTCCGACGAATTGCAGAAGAGCGGCGCCAATTACCAGGAAATGTTCCGTAAAGTGAAGACCGAACTGGTGAAAAAATACAAGGCTGTTCTTTAGAGTCCAGAGCCGAGTCAAGAACAGAGTCAAACGTATGAGGACGCCCCTGCCGTGCGACTGAGCCGCGACAAAGTTAACCAACTCGCCCACGCTGTTACCGACGCCGTGGCCGGGATGGATGAGGTCGAGTTCATCGAGGACCGCAACACCATCCGCCTCGAAGTCCGCAAAATTCTCGAAGAGCTCCTCATGCAGGAGGCTCGCATCGACCAGGCTGCGCGCCAGAAAATCGAAAGCCAGCGCCGCACCATCATCGAGGGCTCCGAGGAATGGTCGATCCTGTACCGCAAGTATTACAACGAGGAAGTGAAGAAGCTGGGAGTGTAACGTCCAGTTCCCGGTTCTCGTTTCTCAGTGAACCCCAAACGCTTTCTTAGAACCGAGGGCGAACTTATCGACCGCTCACAATTGCGGCCTCGCTGAATTTCTTGATCCATTCGGCTCGCGCATCGGCAGGCATTTGATACACCTTAACAGCATAATGCAGAAAAAATACATTATGCTTCCCATATAGGATCCTCGCCACCTCGTGCTGCTCCGGTTCGCCGTCGCAGGGTTTTGCTTGCCACTCATACAAAATGCTGTTTCCCTTCTGGTCGATCACATTCCATTGCGTCGCGCCCGGACACCTCTTTTCCCTTGCGGCTTTCAGATCGTCGAGCGTCTGTCCTGGGGACCGATAACCGCTTGATTTGGCGAAGTTCTGGACGGTCATCAACTCTTTCCAGTTATTGATATCATCTCCTTCGCGGATGAACTCCATGATCAGATAGTGGCCGCGAACTTCACTGGAGTTCCCGAGCTTCCATCCTTGGTCGCTCGTGAAGTCGAGGTGTTCCGTGTTGTCTCTAGGCGCGGCGGTCGCGCTTACCCCAGATAAAATGATGGATATTAAGGCAAGAAAACGCGTCATGCTATTCATCGAGAATCTCCCTCTATGGTTTTGAAAGCGTCCCCATAATAGATCCGTCTCGTTCATCCGCGATACCGCAACTGAGAACTGCTACTGGCTAACTGGAACCAATGGTCTCATCCGCAGCACATCATCCTGCTCTCTATCATCCTTGGCTTTGATCCCCGCCGCATCCAGCTGCCGCGCCACCGGCTGCACCACTTGCAGGATCTTTGCCAGCGTCTGGCCTACCGCTTCTCGATCGCTGTTATCGGGGCCCCGGCGCTCGATCACGCTCTGCAAGAAAGTTTTTGGCTGCGGATAGACTACGATTTTCACGTCGTCGCTCTCCGGAACTCCCGCCGCTTTCTTCGCCAGTTTCAGCGCCGTATCGTAGCCGCCCAGTTCATCGACCAACCCAAGGTTCTTCGCATCCTGACCCGACCAGATCCGCCCCTTCGCAATCTCCAGCACTTTTTCTTTCGGCAGCTTGCGGCCATCGGCGACTTTGCTGGTGAAATCCACATACACGCGGTCGAGCCACGCCTGGAACCGCGCCCACTCGGCAGGCGTGTAGTCGTGCGTACCGGTGAACATGGTGGCGTTCTCGCCCTGATGCACTTCATCCCAGGAGAGTCCAACTTTGTCCCACAGCCCGCTGGTCAGCATCTTCCCGCCAAGCACTCCGATCGAAGCCGTGATGGTCCCCGGCTCGGCGACGATTTTGTCGGCCGCCATGGCCACAAAATATCCGCCCGATCCCGCCAGATTTCCCATGGAAACAATCACCGGCTTGCCCGCCTGGCGCGCCCGCACCACTTCGCGCCAAATCGTGTCGGAGGCGACATACGAACCGCCCGGACTATCAACACGAAATAAGATCGCCTTCACGTCCTTGTCTTCCGCCGCCGCTCGAATCGCTCCCGCCACCGTATCCGAGCCCATACTCTGGCTGCCTTGCACGGGATCGTAATCGCTCTTGCCGCGCGTCACGTCGCCGACACCGAACACCAGCGCCACTGTTTTCCCGCGATCATGCGGACGCCCGGCGCGGCTCAAATATTTATCCAGGTAGAGCAACTCCGCTCCATCGCCCGCCTTGCTCTTTACGTCGCCGTAAACCTCGTCGCGATAAGCAATCGCATCCACCAGTTTCGCCGCGACTGCCTCCTTGCCCAGATAAGGTCCCGCATCAACCACCGCCTGAAATTTCTCCGGCGCAATCTGCCGTGCCTGGCAGATGCCGTCCTTTATCTGGTTGAACCATGAAGTCATGATCGCGGTCATCGCTTCTTTATGCGGACCGGTGTACTTAGTCTCGGTGTAGAAGTTGAGCGCGTTCTTGTACTCGTAGCGATGATCACCATGAAAAGTCACGCCCAGCTTGGACAAAGTCCCTTTCACAAACGGCGATTCCATGATGATGCCCGTTAGTCCGACGTCGCCCGAGGGCTGCAGGTAGATATGGTCGAAGGCCGTGGCCAGGTAATAAGCGCCGTTGCCCGGACCAAACTCGCCAAAAGTTTCCGAGTAGGCGACGGCAAATTTCTTGTGCGCTCGAAATCTTTGGACGGCATCGCGAATCTCCTGGGTCTGCGCCATGCCCATTGGAGCCGCGCCAATCCTCGCAATTATGCCAACGACGCGATCGTCAGTGGCTCCGCGATCGATCGCGTCCACCACGTCGCGCAGCGTTTGCTGCCGTTCGGTCAACAGCAACTGCGCCGACGGCGTGTCCGGTACGTCCTCCAGGAACGTCTGCTCGAGATCGGCCTCGAGAATCGTCTTGGAGGGAACTTTGCCCTTCGCGCCGATCACAGCCACCAGCACGATGACCATTCCGATCAACCACAGAGCGCCTAAAATGGCGAGAAACCGCACGATCAACTTCGACATGGTTTGCTCCTTCCGGCAAGAAAGAGCAGTTTATCCAAGAGCAAGGCTTGGGCGCTATAGCGGAAAACGGCGGCGCCAATCTAGCGAGAGTTGTCTTGCAAAAGCGGCGGCAGGCCAGCGTCGGTGAGTAACTGCCGGAAGGCGGGCTCGTTGTGCAGGTTGTCGAAAGCATGATCGGTTTCTATTGGCGCCATGCCGTCGGCGTGCTGATCGTAAACGGTCTTCAGGTAGCGCAGAGCTTCTTGTTTATTGCCCTGCAGTGAGCACGTCACCGCGAGGAAGTACGGCGACAACAGGCCGCGTTCATAGAGCTTGGTTTGCTGCTGGTGGAGGGTCTCCAGCAGACCTTTTCCGCCTCCGGTGGCGAAACCCTTTTCGGTTGCCTCAACCATGGCGAGAGCTGAGCTGTCGTGCATCAGAACGGCTTCGCTTCTGGCTTCGACAAGGTAACGGGGATAGTCCGCCGTCAGCAGGTAGATTTCCCTCAGGTAGCGGTGGGGAGAAATAAAGTCGGGCTCGTTTTCTTCCATCTGCTTGAGCAGGGCGATGGCGTCCTGCTGCCGGCCGGCGTTGAAAAGAATGTTACCCTTGTCGGCCAGCACAGACTTGGAAGCGGGTTCCAGCGCCTGGGCGCGCTCGATCTCCGCCAACGACTCGGGGTAACGGCGGAGGCACTGCAGGTAAGTCGCGTACCAGTGATGGGCGATGGCGTTCGAGGGATTCAGTTCAATAGCTCGCCGGAATTCCCGATCGGCCGTGGCGGCGTCCCACATCCCGAAGTAGGAGACAAAGGCTAAAGAGGCGTGCGCCTCCGAAGACCGATCGTCGAGTTCGACCGCCTTCTTGGCGGCGGCCAGGGCGCGCGGATAGGCCTCGGAGGCCGGCATCACCGTGTATTCGCGCAACAGGTTGTAGCAATCGGCCAGTCCGACATAGGCGGGCGCGTAGCCGGGATCGTGCACGATGGCTTGCGTGAACGAGTCCACCGCCTTGTTCAGATTTTCCGGAGTCCGCTTTTCCCAGTAGTAACGTCCTTTGAGGTAGAACTCCTCGGCTTCGCGGTTGGCGGCGTGCAGCGGCAAGGCTGTGCTGGATGAAGACGAAAAAGAGGCTGGCTGCGTTTTCGATCCCGCTTTCGCCGAGCGATAGCTGGGCCGGAAAATCCACGCCGCAAACAGCAGCGCCAAAACCGGAAGCGCGAAGATGAATTTCCAGCGCGGCGAGCCATGCGGCGGAGGCGCTGCGATAGTCTGGCCGGCAGGCTCCACGGCGGCTTCCGCGGGAGGTTCCGGGCCTTGGACGGGCGCGATCCAGCGGTAGCCGCGGCGTTCAATGGTTTCAACAAAAATCGGGTTGTCGGCGGAGTCGCCCAGTGCGTCGCGCAGTCGTTTGATGGCACTGCTGATACCGCGGTCGAAATCCACGAAGACGTCGTCCGGCCAGAGGGCCTGGCGGAGCTCTTCGCGGGTGACGACTTCGTTGGGGCGGCTGAGTAGAACAGCCAGGGCGCGAAACGGCAAGTCCTGGATCCGGACCTTGGCACCGCTCCGGCGCAGTTCGCCGGCACAAACGTCGGCCTCGAACACACCAAAACGAACAACCGCCGGAGACACCTGCGTAGAGCGCATAGGACAGCACGCTTGCGGGGGAGAGGGACATTCTAACACCCGGACGAATCTCTTCGGACTGGCACTTTCGGGCCCGCTCTTCCTGCCTCCACGCCAGACAAGAAGTTTTCCTAAGTTCATGTAAGAAAAATATTTATCGCGTTACATGCAGGTCGCACACAAGTCATCTCCGGACCATTGACCTCAGCACGTCCTTGGGAGTCAAATTCGCCGCGGCTACCGATAACGGGACTCTTCCAAGAAAGACCGTAAGCAGTCCGATTCCCAGGAGACATCATATGAACTTAATCCATAGGCAAGTCAGGCATACGGGTATGGCCGCAGTCGCGCTTACCATGCTCGCCGCTGTGGTTCTATTGGCCGGGACCGCTATCCCGGCGCAGGCACAAGACCATCCACCCGCTTTTTTCCCGTATCCCTCAACGTTCGAAATCAACGGTATCGTCAACTACGGCAATCTATTGGGCGTTCAAGCCGCCGCTGTGGGCGACTTCAACGGCGACGGCAAACTCGACATCGTGTCCGTCATGGGTGGCGGGTGGGAAATTGACGTGGCCCCCGGCAACGGCGACGGCACATTCCAGGCCCCCATCCTCAATACCTACTCTTTTCCCTCCAACACTTCCCCCTATGCCCTTGCGGTAGGGGACTTCAACGGCGACGGCAAGCTGGACCTTGCCGTGTGGTGTACCTACGCCCCGGCGAATTACAACGAAGTCATCATTTTCCTCGGCAATGGCGATGGAACTTTCAACTACAGCAATACCTATACCGCTCCCAACGCCTATTGGAATCCAGGCAGCAACAGTCTCTATGTGGCCGACTTCAACGGCGACGGCAAGCTGGATCTAGCGGCGCTAGCTCCGTACTGCGGCTCTTCAAACTCCTACTCGTGCGTCTCCATCTTCCTCGGCAATGGCGACGGAACCTTCCAGCCCAGCGTTCTCTACTCCACCACTGACCCCAATCATCCGAGCAACATCAACGTCTATGGCATGGCGGTCGGCGACCTGACTGGCGATGGCAAGCCCGACATCGCAGTCACCCAGAGCAACGGAATGGTCGTGCTACTGAACAACGGCAACGGCACGTTCGGAACCGCCACCTACTATGACAACGGACTCAACAACCAGAGCGAAATTGGCATCGCGATTGGCGACGTCAACGGCGACAAGAAGAACGACATTGTGACTACCACGTATCGCTATGGCAACCTCGTGCTCTACCTGAACCAGGGTGGCGGCAAGTTCGCGCTGAAAGGGTCCGTCGCCCAAGCGCCTCCGGCAGGTTCCTCGTGGCTGGTGAACATGGCAGACATCAACGGCGACAAGAAATTGGACCTCGTCGTGACCGATAGCGTGGGCGAGATCTGGACGTTCTATGGCAAAGGCAACGGCACCTTCACCGCCGGGCCAGTTTACCCGACGCAGTATTGGGAGAACGCACCCGATAACGTAATCCTCGCCGACTTCAATGGCGACGGCGTGCTCGACATCTTCAAACCGTTGGAAGGCGAGACTTGGGACGGCCAAGTGATCCTGGGCCGCAGCGATGGCACCTTTCAGACCAATGCGGCTTATGGGTGGAATGACAACGGCTATGGCTACAACCTGGTCACGGCCGATTTCAACGGCGACGGTTTCCCAGATCTGGCGTACTCGGGTGCGCGAAGCGCCAATCTCAGCCAGGCCGGGTTCGAAGTCATGTTGGGAAGTTCGCACGGAGTGTTGGGAGCCCCGACCTTCGTGTCGGTGATCAATTGCGGCTGGCCGACAAATTGGATTGCCACCGGCGATGTCAATGGTGATGGCAAGGCCGACATCGTCGCGACCATCAACTACAACGTGCGGGAGCAGCGAAGTTGCGGTCCTGACCGGTCTGGGCACGGGAAAGTTCAGCAGCCCCATGTACTACTCGACCGGTTCGACGGCAAACCCGGGCGATGTGTTCCTGGAAGACGTGAATGGCGACGGCAAACCGGACATCGTCATTTCCAATTCGGACGGTACGATCAGCATTCTGCTCAACAAGGGCAAGGGCACGTTCGGCACGGCCATCGTGATCACCAGCCTGGCCGCGCTCAGTCCGCATCTGAATGCTCTGGCCTTCGCCGATTTCAACGGCGATGGAAAGCTCGACATCGCGGCCGCATCTTACTATCCGGGCTCTTACAGCAACAATGCGTATGTCCTGCTGGGCAATGGCGACGGCACGTTCCAGGCCCCGATCACCACTGTTGCCGCGCCGGAATACACATACACCAACACGCTCGCGGCCGGCGACTTCAACAAGGACGGCAAGCCGGATTTGCTCGTCACCCTCGAAGGGAGTTGCTCAGGCTGGCACGGCTCTGCCCAATATGTCGTTCTTCTGGGTAAAGGCGACGGCACGTTTACTCCTGGCTCGCTTAATTGCACAGCCGGAGACTACCCCCAATATCCGCTGATCGCCGACTTCAACGGCGATGGGAAGCTGGACGCCTTCATTCCCATGCTGGAGAACGGTGGGAAGGACCCATACGGTCCGGTGTTGCTTGAAGGAAACGGGGACGGCACGTTTGCCCGCCTTGGCGAGTCGGAGTATGAGTGGGTGAGCGGCGGTGAAACAGAGGTGTCTAAGGGCGGGTTCTACGTCGGCCCGACCAACCAGGGTGCGGTGGTTGCCGATTTCAATGGCGACGGCATGCCCGACATCGCCGTGCTGAACGCCGACAACTTTGCCATCGGTGATTACGTCACTTTCGCCACCGTGATGTTCAACGCCACGCAACCGGTGAACGTCTCGCCGCTCAGCCTGAATTTTGGCAGCGAAGCTGTGGGCGGGACCAAATCGCTCACTGTCCTCCTCACCAACAACCAGACCACTACATTGACCATCGACAGCATCAGCGTGACCAGCGGCGGCGACTTCTCCGCCACGCACAACTGCGGAAAGAGCCAGAAGGCCGGCTTTGAGTGCACCATCACCGTGAAATTCAAGCCTTCGGTCCTCGGAGCCCAGACCGGAACGCTCACCATTCAAGACTCTGCCGGCACACAAACCGTGCAGCTCATCGCCGTGAACCCGAAGCCAACCATTACGTCGCTCGTGCCCCCGAGCGCGACCCATGGCGGCGCCGGATTCACTCTCACTGTCAACGGCACGGACTATGTCAGCAGCTCGGTGGTGAATTGGAATGGATCTCCTCGCGCCACGACGTATGTGAGCGCAACCGAAATCACGGCCACCATCAACGCCGCCGACATTGCTAAAGCCGGCACCTTCAAAGTCACGGTTACGAATCCTGCGCCCGGAGGCGGCACCAGCGCAGCCGAGACGTTTACGGTCAATTGACGACGATCGATTGACAGGGAGATGCCAAGTCTTTGACTCCGGAGCGCGGACAGCAATGCGCTCCGGAGATTGAAGGGCTGCGCGCGGTTCACGCCGACAAACGTGAGGCGCGTAGGCGGTAGGCCAAACAGGTTCACCGTAGCTGGTCTCCTGGCTGACGGTGCCGGAGCGCGGGAAGGGGATCCGCGCTCCGGATTTATCTCAATTCGGAAGAGTGCTTCAGGTTTCGCGCCTTGCGAGATTCGGGCACCAGGCTCGAACTTCCCCAGCAGAAATTCCTAACACCACGGGCTGCAAGTGTCGTGCGTCAAACAGATCGACGTTTATGATTCGTTGACTTCCCCCGTGATCCTCTGTGTCCCCCGTGGTTAAAGCCTTTGACTTCCTCGTCCAACACCAAACCTCGTATCGGATCGAGACGAAACATAACCATTGCTATCTTCAACACACGACACTAAGCCTTGGAGTGGCTCGGGTGGGCGGGTGTGGTAATTGCGCCTTCGGCCGCCGAAGTGACCAGCGCCGCATACTTTGCGAACACGCCAGTTTTATAGTGTGGCGCCGGAGGCTTCCATTCCGCCAGCCGCCGCGCGATTTCGGCATCGGAAATCTCCAGCTCCAGCTTTCGGACCTTGGTGTCGATGGTGATGCGGTCGCCTTCGCGAATGGCGGCAATCGGCCCGCCCAACGCCGCTTCTGGGGCTACGTGGCCGACCATCAGGCCGCGGGTTGCGCCGCTGAATCTTCCATCCGTGATCAGCGCCACGCTTTCGCCCAGGCCTTCGCCCACAATTGCGGCGGTCACGCTCAGCATTTCTCTCATGCCGGGTCCGCCCTTGGGACCTTCGTAGCGGATCACCACCACGTCTCCAGCCTTGATCTGCTTGCTGGTCACCGCCTGCATCGCGGCTTCTTCGGAATCGAACACTCGCGCCGGCCCGGTTTGCGAGCCGCGTTCGTGCCCGCTCATTTTTACCACCCCGCCGCCGGGAGCGAGGTTGCCTTTCAAGATCACTAGTCCACCCGTGGCTTTCAGCGGCTTACTCAAGGGAGCGATCACCGTCTGTCCGGCGGTTTCTTTCGCCGCGTTCGCCTCTTCTGCAAAGGTCTTTCCAGTCACTGTCATCGCCGATCCATCCGCATATTTGCCGTCGAGCAGCCGCTTGGCAATCACGGGAATTCCGCCCGCTGCGTCCACATCCGCCGCCACGTATTTTCCCGCCGGTTTCAAATCCGCCAGCAGAGGAGTGCGTTCGCTGACGCGCTGAAAATCGTCGATATCGATCGGCAGCCCCATTTCGCGCGAGATCGCCAGCAGGTGGAGCACCGCGTTGGTCGAGCCGCCCGTTGTGGCCACCCCCGCGATCGCGTTCTCGAAGGCCGCATGGGTCAAAATATCGCTGGGTCGAAGGCCGCGTTTCAAGAGATTCATCACCACTTCGCCGCAGCGGAAGGCGACTTCGTCCTTGCGCGGATCCATCGCCGGAATGCTGTTGAATCCCATCGGCGAAAGCCCGATCAGTTCCATCACCGTGCTCATCGTGTTCGCCGTGTACTGCCCGCCACACGCACCCGCTCCCGGACACGCTACGTTTTCGAGCGCCAGCAGATCGGCGTCGCTCATCTTGCCCGCCGCATTCGCGCCTACGGCCTCGAACACATCCTGAATGGTGACGTCCTTGCCCTTGTACTTGCCGGCGGCGATCGTTCCACCGTAAAGCACCAGGCCGGGCAGGTTCATGCGCGCCAGCGCCATGGCTGCGGCCGGGATCGTCTTGTCGCAACCGACAATGCAAACCGCCGCGTCGAAAAGCTGCCCGCGGCAGACAAGTTCGATGGAGTCGGCAATCACCTCGCGGCTCACCAGCGACGCCTTCATGCCCTCGGTGCCCATGGTCTCGCCGTCGGAAATGGCGATGGTGTTGAACTCCATGGGCGTGCCGCCCGCCGCGCGAATGCCTTCTTTCACCTTGGCCGAAAAGCGGCGCAGATGGAAGTTGCACGGCATGGTCTCGATCCAAGTGTTGGCGACCGCAATCAGCGGCTTCGCCAGGTCTTCGTCGGTGAAGCCAATGGATTTGTACATGGCGCGCGACGGGAGCCCGGTCGCGCCCGTCAGTGATATTGCGACTGCGATGTTTGAGGTCCATGGGAGTTAGTGCAACGGCCAGTTTAACTGAATCGACGAGACGATGGAGGGACGGGCATCCTCGCCCGTCCGGCAGTCCCGCAACCGGGCGGGGACGCCCGGCGCTCCCGATTTACGCGTTACGCATTCACCACTTTCGGTTCTGTGGGCTTAGCCGGTTCGGTACACTTTCTTTTCTCCGACGGCAGCCACGACATCATCGCCCGCAACTGCTCACCGACTTTTTCAATCGGATGCTGCTTCTCGCGCTCGCGCAGCTCGGTAAACTTCTTGCCGCCCTCTTTATTCTCTTTAATCCACTCCTCGGCGAATCGGCCGTTCTGGATTTGCTTCAGCACTTTCTTCATCGCCTTGCGCGTTGCATCTCCTACCACCACTTCGCCGCGGGTCAGGTCGCCATATTCCGCCGTGTTTGAAATCGAATAGCGCATGCGGCTGAGACCGCCTTCGTAGATGAGGTCGACGATAAGTTTCATTTCGTGCACGCACTCGAAGTAGGCGATCTCGGGAGCGTAACCGGCCTCCACCAGCGTCTCAAAACCTTTTTTCATGAGTGAAGTCAACCCGCCGCAGAGCACGGCCTGCTCGCCGAACAGATCGCTCTCGGTTTCTTCCTTGAAAGTTGTCTGCAGCACTCCAGCGCGCGTCGAGCCGATGCCGTGCGCATAGCAGAGCGCGTATTCGTGCGCACGCCCGCTCGCATCCTGGTGGATCGCGAGCAGCGAGGGCACGCCGCCGCCCTGCGCATACACACGCCGCAGCAAATGGCCGGGGCTCTTGGGCGCGATCATGACCACGTCCACATCTTTCGGAGGCTTGATGGTCTTGAAGTGAATCGAGAAGCCGTGCGAAAAGCCAAGAATCTTGCCCTTGCGCAGATGCGGCTTGATGGCCGATTGGTAGAAATCGGCCTGCGTTTCATCCGGCGTGAGAATCTGTATCCAGTCGGCGCGCTTGGCGGCCTCGGCGGGAGCGACGACGGTCATGCCATCGGCGATCGCCTGCTGGGCCGAACCGCGCTCGGGATCGAGCCCGATGATTACTTCGTATCCGCTGTCCCGCAGGTTCTGTGCCTGCGCGTGTCCCTGCAACCCGTAGCCAAAAACGGCAATGGTTTTGCCCTTGAGCGCGGAGGGGTTGGCATCGTTCTGATCGAACTACA
>CAVRNL010000061.1:0-111254 GCA_963722485.1 uncultured Acidobacteriaceae bacterium | reverse complement strand
GGGGCACCCGGCGTGTTATTCTTATACCAGCAGCTGCGTCTTCCTCCGATTGGATCGATTCCCGCAGTTCCCTGAATATCATGATTTCAGTCAGCAATGTGTCCATGCGCTACGGCGCCAAAGTTCTGTTCGACGAAGTTTCCACCGGATTCATTCCGGGGAAGCGCTACGGCCTTACCGGCCCCAACGGCGCGGGCAAATCCACGTTCATGAAGCTTCTGACCGGCGAACTCGATCCGCAGAAGGGAACCGTCGTCCGGCCGCGCAAGCTTGGCGTTTTGAGCCAGGATCAATTTGCCTTCGATAAATATCGCGTCATCGACGCAGTCATCATGGGCAACCGGCGCTTGTGGTCCGCTCTCGAAGAGCGCGAAATCATCTATGCCAAGCATGAGATGACCGATGCGGACGGCATGAAACTCGGCGAACTCGAAGGCATCGTCGGCGAGGAAGATGGCTATACCGCCGAGAGCGATGCCGCGATTCTGCTCCAGGGCCTCGATATTCCCGACGAAATGCACGAGCGGAAAATGTCGGAGATTCCGGGTGGACAGAAAATGCGCGTACTGCTGGCGCAGGCTTTATTCGGACATCCGCAGGCGCTGCTGCTCGACGAGCCCACCAACCACCTTGATCTCGATTCGATCCACTGGCTGAAGACTTTTCTGAATCAATATGAGGGCGTGCTGATCGTGATCTCGCATGATCGTCACTTCCTCAACGGCATTTGCACGCACATTGCCGACATCGATTACGAGACGATCATTACTTACACCGGCACTTACGACGACATGGTGATTGCGAAGACGCAGGTTCGCTCGCAGATCGAAGGGCAAAACGCGCAGCGTGAGAAGAAGATCGCGCAGTTGAACGAATTCATAGCCCGCTTCGCCGCTGGAACCCGCTCCAGCCAGGTACAGTCGCGGCGCAAGGAAGTCGAACGCCTGCAGGTGACCGAGTTGGCGAGGTCCAACATCCAGCGTCCGTACCTGAAGTTCGAGCAGAAGCGGCCCTCCGGCAAACACATTCTCGAAATCGAAGGCGTTAGTAAGTCGTACGGAGACACGCAAATAATCTCCGGCTTCACAGCGAGCGTGCTTCGCGGCGAGAAGATCGCGCTCATGGGCCGGAACGGCTCCGGCAAAACGACTCTAGTGAACGCGCTGCTCGCGAACTCGCCGACGGTCCCGGAGTCGGAGTTGAGAAAGACGAGCGGCTACGATGGCCCCTTTGTGGACGGCGGAAAAGTTATCTGGGGTCACGAAGCGGCAGTCGGATATTTCGCCCAGGATCACAAGGCGCTCATCGAGCCCGGCATCAAGGTGCTGGAGTGGCTCCATCAGTGGGACCCTTCCGCGTCAACGGAAGAGATTCGCGGCTTGCTGGGGCAAATGCTGTTTCCTCGCGACGACGCCGAGAAGCGCACCGACGTGCTTTCCGGCGGAGAGGCGGCGCGGTTAATTTTTTGTAAACTGATGCTGCAGAAGCCGAACGTGCTCGTGCTCGATGAGCCCACCAACCATCTGGATCTGGAATCGATCAACGCCCTTAATATTTCGCTGCAGCGCTATCCGGGAACGGTGCTGCTGGTGACGCATGACGAGGATCTGATCGATGAAGTCGCGACCAGGATATGGCACTTCGAGGGCACCCATGAAATTAGCGACTTCAAGGGCGCATACGGCGAGTACGAGGCTGTTCTCGCCTGACATTGCTGAGTGGAGTGAAGAATCTGCTTTTCTGGCAGCATTGTGGAACCGCTACTTACTCCCCGCACCCTTGTGAACGATCGACAGAAGCGGGTCCTTCTTCGCCTTCTTCTTGGTGCTCGACGGTTTGTGGGATTTAGAAGAACGACCGATGATGTCAGCGACGCTGGTGCTCTCTAGTATCTTGGCTGCGGCATCTCGCACCTCCAGAAACACGCTGTAGAGCGCGCGATGGTCAGGATCGGTGATGATGAGGCCTCGCAGTTGGTCCGCATCCCCAAAGGGCGCGAGCGGTCCGTCAACCAGACGGATGATCTCGCTGAGTTTGATCTCCTCTGGCGCCCGCCGCAGACGATAGCCGCCCTTCGCGCCCCGAACGCTGTCCACGATGCGCGCGTTCTTGAGTTCCAGCAGAATCAACTCAAGAAATTTTTCCGGCAGATCGCTGTCCATGGCGATGTCCCGGATCTTGACAGTCTCGGTTCCGTATCGGCGGCCGAGGGTTGTTATCGCCTGCAGCGCGTAAAGCCCTTTCTGGGAGATTTTCAATCTGGTGTCCTTTCCGACTGAGTTCTGCGATTTCCGGCCGCTGCGCCACGCCGATCACCCCAGCAGCGAATCCGTATTGGACGTACTTTAGTGCCCCCGCGCCCGCTTTGCAACTGGTCTTCTTGGCGAGCCGTGTTGATGTTTCCTATGTGCCCGCCGCAGGTGTGCGCACCGTTGTGCGACGTTCGATCTGGCGCCTCTACTTCCACCGGACCACTCCGGCTTCAGCGCATGCGTCGAGATAGTCGGCGACAAGGTCCACCGGCAAAGGCCCGTATTCGGCCGACACCGCGTCGCGTATCTCACCCACGGTTCGCTTGCCGTTTACGAAGTTCACGATCTCATAAGCGTAGAGTTCGGATTGGTCGCGCACGTTCAGTAGCTGTGTCGCTCCGCTGTCGATCAGCTTGATTTTTCCGTAGCGCTCTTTGCCCAGACGCGCCAGCAGCACATTGTCGTTCTGATAAGTCAGCGGACCGAATTCCCCTCCGCGGATGGGCACGCGCTTCGCCTCGGAAGTGTCGGCCCAGGGCGCGCTGGGCGCCGCTCCTTTTGCTCCGCGTAGCTTAGCGCGCGCGTCGAGCCAACGTTGGAAAGCTGTGGCTTGATCGGCGAGAGCCTTTGCTCCATTTGCGTCCGACTCCGCAGCACCGCCGGTGAATTCGACTATGGAGTGCAGCGTGCCACGTTCACGCTGCAAGGTTTGATTCACAACATTGCGCGCTTCGTACCAGGCTACGCCGGCGTCGAGTTGAGGATCGTCCACTAACTGCTGCGCTGATCCAAAGGCTTGGGGGAGTCGGGTTTCGGCCTGGGCAGTGAGGAACGGGAGTAACGTTGGAAGTTGCTGTGCAGTAATGTTCGCGTAGACATATCCCGAGGCCGCTCCCAGCAGCGCCACGCGGCGCAACTTCGTCGCATCGATCTGATCGAGGCTGTCATGGTCGGTATGAATGTATATGTCGGGCCAATCGCGAAGGTAAAGCGACGGGACCGCGATGGTGGAAGAATCGTAATCATCGTGATCGCTGCCGCTCGAGTAGGCTGTAACGTCCGCGATCAGTTCATTGCGGGTGCCTTGCCCGCCAGCACGGGTTTCGACAATGCCCGTGTCCGCTGACGTCTCACCCGCTGCATATGAGCTGGCGGCGGTGCGAATCGCATCGAGAAACACGCTGCCCACATCGGTGACGAAACTTGGCAGGGACCACGGCGTGCCGGTGACGTGAAACACCGACTTGTTCTTGAAAGGGTCGCCGCCAACCATATCCATGTGGATGTTGGCACGCAACCGCTGCTTGATCTCGGGATGGCTGGCGAGAAACGCCATGGTGCCCTCGACCTCCGGTCCCCAGACAAAGCGAAGAGTGCGTTTCGGCCGCGGTAACTGGCCAGAATCGATTAAGCGCGCCAGCACACGCGCGGATTCAAGAATGGTGACGCATCCGCTACCGTTGTCGTTTGCTCCCGGACGTTCGTGATCGAGATGACAGCTATAGACGATTTCTCCCGCCGCCGGGTCAGCGCCGGGAATGGTAGCGGTCACGATTGTCCAGTGGCCAGGGCCGACGGTTGCTTTAACGTGGGCGTTTAGAACGACAGATGCGCCGCTTCGTAAGCGCGCCCGCAACGCTTCGGCCGTCTGACGAGACACCATGAAGGCGAAGCCAGACGGCTGACGCGCATCCAGATGGCCCCACCGAACGATAGTCGTGTCCAGGCCAGACCATGCCGTAATTTGGTTGGGCATGTCGCTGACGATGCCTGCCGCGCCATGCTTTGCGATCGCCAACTCCTGCACGCGCGCCAGAACGCCATCGGCTAACACGATCTTGCCGCGAACGTCCTTATCCCTATTTCTGCCCGAGTAATCGTCCTCGCTGGTGCCGTTGCCGACGTCGACCAATTCTGTTTCGACGTCGGCGCTGTGACTATAGTCCGCGAGATGGATTGGGTCCGTTTTCAAATCTCCGAGCAGAAGATGCTCGGGACGAACCTCCCACAGTCGCGCCTCTTCGACCGTCCACGCTAAGTACGAGCGCATCAGGCCGTACTGCTTCGTTCCGTCAATCGCGAACTGCTCGCTATGAGCATCGGCAAGGCCGTATTCGCGCGCGCGTTGCAAAACGAATTGCGCCGCCTGGTCATACTCTGGAGTTGCGGGAACGCGATGCAATCCCGTCAAGTAGCGCAGGTTCTCGTAAGCAGCAGCACCGCTCGACTCGTCGCGCAGCGCCGCCCATTGACGAGCGTTAAGGAACGGTTGCTGGCCAAAAGCACAGAGCGTAGTGAACGCGACGAAGTAGCAGATCAGGCGGAGACTGCGCATAAGGTAAAGAGGATAGCAGACTGATATCGGGAAAAATAAACCTACCGCGTCGACGCCATCTTCGTCGCCGGCTCGCCAACTTCATCGTGGGACTCGCCTTCGAGACAAACGCGATGCCACAATTCAAGATTGAGCAGTCGCCAGATGCGGTCGTAGTTGTCGCGATGGTTCGCGCGATGTTCGTCGAACAGTTTCTCGATTGCTTCGCGGCGGAAGTATCCGCGATTGAGGCTGCGAGGTTCTAGCAATAGCTCGCGGATCGTTTCCAGCCGCGGTCCCGCCAGCCATCCGCTCCACGGTGTCGGAAATCCCAGCTTCGGCCGGTACAGAATTTCGTGCGGCAGCAGATCTTCCACCGCTTTTTTTAGAATCCGTTTGCCGGCCAATCCCTTGATCTGTACTTCGCGCGGAATTCGGGTCGCGAATTCGACCAGCACATGATCGAGAAACGGCACGCGGCTTTCGATGGATGCGGCCATGCTCATGTTGTCCTGCTTCATCAGGAGTTCTACCAGGTAAGTCTTGATGTCGGTGTAGAGCAGCCGTTGCAGCATTTCGCCCGTGGAGTGGTCCCAATCATTGAGGACGTTCTTATACGCCGTGCTGGGCGCGGCTTCCCGCGCGGACTCACTGGTCAGCAATCCGCTCTGCTCCGCTTCGCTGAAAGCGGAAAAGAAATTATCGAAATAGAAAGATGCCCAGGAATTTCCGTCCTTACCGAGAAACGTATGTTCCAGTTTCCGGCGCAGAGTTGCTCCCAACAGGGAAGATGTGGCAACGGTATTGCGCAGTCCGCTGCGCAGAAAACCCGGAACGACGCTACGGTACGCCCGATCCATGGCCGCATTTTTCAAAGTGAAGGCATAGCGCGTGTAGCCGGCCAGAGTTTCATCCGCACCCTCACCGGTCAGCACAACCGTAACTCTCTCGCGGGCGAGCCGGGCGACAAAATAAAGCGAGACGCTTGAGGGCCACACGATGGGCTCGTCTTCATGCCAGATCAAATGCGGCAGCGAAGTGAAAAAATCGTGCTCGCTGACCAACACTTCATGATGCCGCGAATGGATGTGATCCGAAACCGTGCGCGCAAAGGGCAGCTCGCTGTATGTCTGCTCGGTGTAGCCCACGGAAAAAGTCTCGACCGGCTCGCGCCGCAGCTTCGTCATCAACGCGGCCACTGCGCTTGAATCCACGCCGCCGCTGAGGAACACGCCCAGCGGCACATCGCTCATCAGGTGGCTCTGGACTGCGCCTTCCAGCAACTCACGGTAGCTCTGGACGTAGTAACTTTCATCTCGCGATTCATGCGGCTTCGATGTATCCAGATCCCAGTACTGCCGGATTCCCGCTTTGCCATCTGGACCAATCGTCATCGTGTGTCCGGGCATCAGCTTGCGGATTCCGGAGTAGAAGCTCTCTTCGCCCGACAGATATCCAAAGGCCAAATACTCAGGCAGCGCCGCCCGATTGAACTCCGGACGAATCCCGCCATGCGCCAGTACTGCTTTGATTTCCGACCCGAACAGCAGCCGTTCCGGCGTCAATTGGTAGTACAACGGCTTGATGCCCAGCCGGTCGCGCGCGATGAATAGCGTTTTGGTATTGCGATTCCAGATGGCAAAGGCGAACATGCCGCGCAGATGACGCACGCAGTCCGCGCCGTACTCTTCGTAAAGGTGAATGATGGTCTCGGTATCGCTGTGCGTTACGTAGCGATGGCCGCGCGCGATGAGTTGTTCGCGTAACGCAAGATGGTTGTAGATCTCGCCATTGAACACGATCCAGAGCGTGCCGTCTTCGTTCGTGATTGGCTGATGCCCGCCCGCCACGTCGACAATGCTGAGGCGCCTCATGCCGATGCCGACCGCGCCGTCCGTATAAAAGCCGTCATCGTCGGGTCCGCGATGGGTGATCACGCGGCACATTTCGCGCAGGGCTGGGGCGTTTGCCCGCGCGTCTCGTCCGAATTCAAAAATTCCAGCGATCCCGCACATTCAGTGTTTCTCCGCGTAGGGTGAGGAACTGCGATTAAGCGATCCTTGCTTCGAGTTATGATCCAAGTCCGCCGGTGGGGAAGGCGAGCCGCCTGTAAGGCCGTCGGTCGTTAGCGCTTCGAACAATGCTGTAACGGAACACCCGTCCGGCGCTGCATTCATCACCGCATCCTGCCGACGCCACTCGAAGAATCCGGATGGCCCCGTCACTTTCAGCAGCGGCTGTCCCTGCCATGCGACGTAGGTTCCGCCGATCACGACCAAGTGCGCGAGTTTCTCTTTTTCAATGCGGCAATACAGCACCCTCGCGTCCGAAGACCACGGACCGAAACTCCACGCACTGTCGCCGAGCGCAAAAAAGAATCCATGGCTTTCGTCATGATAATCGAGTTCGTAGACCTGTACCGCCGCTTGCGCCATGCTGGCCAAGCGTGGCTCGAACAGTTGTTCGACAGGAGATTCATCCTTCTGCCGGATGGCGACAGAGCGCGGCACGAACACAGTTGCCGTCTCTGCCGGCAGCGTCACCCGAGCGTGGCATCGCACCAACGGCGCAGGCTGCAACGCACCATAAGCGGGCGATATCAGAGTCCTGCTAACTTCCGTCGCTGTGTGCCAGACCGTTTCTTCCGGAACGATTAAACTAAGCGCCGGTTCACCCGGCGCAGCGCCCGCTTTCGATATTTCCACTCGTCCCGTGCAGGGGCTCCGAACTTCGAGATCGGGCGCGAAGTGCCATCGCAACTCCAGTTCGTGTTCCGCCTGGCCGAGCGCTATATCGCGCACTAGCCACAGACCACCCGCGGGTTTTGGATTTAGCACGTGCCGCAGATTTAGCACGTGCCGCCTATGCACGACCGGATCCGCGAGCCGCGCATATCCATCGTGACTGCCCACAAAGTAGCTGAAGCTTTTTCCGGCGATCCAGTTCTCCGCTTGCGTGGTAGGAAGGTGAGTCCAGGAGAAAGGCTCCTCCGCAACCGCCTGATCCATTCCATCCACGCGCATTGTGTTGTGCGCGCCCGTCCCGCGAAACGTGTTGCGGTCCGCGGGATCTTTCGAAATGTAGACGCCGGTGCCAGAGTCCACCAGCCAGCGCCGTCGGTCCATGGTGAGCCGCAGGCTAAGAGCGTCGGCATGTCCGTGGCCCGAGCGGCCCACGCCTTGCGGACCGGAATCCACCACCATCGCCTGCGCGTACGGTTGAGAGTCAGCTATCACATAAAGGCCGCCGTCGGGAAAATCGAGCGAACGCGCGTCCGGGATTGTTGGTGCGCTCGAAAGCTTCTCGACGGCTTGATCGCCAGACAGCCAGATCGCTTCTTCCGTCAGCCGGGCCGCAGAAAACTCCGTAAGATAAGTCACCGCACCGAGCGCCAGCGGGTCCGTCATGTGCTCCGTCCGGTTGCGCCGCGGATTCCACAGCCGCCCGCCATCATCGTCGCCAAAGCCTTCCGCCGGCCCTGCCTGCGCCAGCGCCGCCACTACGTCGAGCATTCGTCCCAGCACGGCGTCATAGGCCGGTGGAATTTCCATTCCATTCCGAGCCGCGAGCAACCGCGCATAGAGAAAGAAGTCGAGCGCATAAACGTGGTAGTACAGCGATTGCTCGAAGTAAACGCCATCCGGACGCACTTGCCGCTCGGCCTCGCGCAGCACAATCTGCCAACCCGATTTCTTCCAGCGCGCGGCCCCTGGCATTTGCGGATACAGCGTGCCCAGAAAGAACAGCGCCACCGCTTCTCCCAGCAGGTGGGTGTTCGGAGAAAAGTAAGTGGACAGATAGCGCTCAATGTGACGGCCGTGGAAGGCGAGCGCCGGCAATAGTTCCGAGCGAAACTCCGGAGAAAGCCCCGCGCGAAACTCCGTCTGCTCCGGCGCTCCCGCCAGCAATTGGTCCACCCAGATCCACGACAAACTGCGGAAGGCAACCTCCAGCGTGCTGCCCCAATTGATGCCCAGCGGATATGGATTGGCCTTGATCCAGCTGCGCCACTGCGCCGTCAGTTCGTGAGCATACTTTTCGTCGCCGCTCAGCAGCCGCGCCTTGGCCAGTGTCACCAGGTGCTGGTGCCGGTTCAGTTCCCATGTGACCTTGTGGTCGCCTACCACCGCGAAATCAAGAAAGGGAATCTTGAACCACGGATCGAGCGGCGCGCGCTTGCCGTGCACCGGATCGAGATGCCAGTCGATGTCCTTGTAATCGATGTCTTTGAAATTGCCACTGCCGGAGTCAAGAGTGAAGTCAAGATTTTCGTAGCCTAACAGGCGAAAACGATGGCCGCAGATCTCACCGGCCTCGCGCAGAATTTCGGTTGCTTCGTCGGGCAGATGTTTGCGCAATAATTCCGCGCGCTGTGAGATTTCACTGCGAGAAAAAAAGAATTGTCCCGGTCGCAGCGCCGAATCCGCGTTTAGCTGAATCGCCCCACTGCGTACGCCCATCCGATGCAGGAGCAAGTCGCGCTGCTTATGGAATTCCTGCCCCAGGCGCACCCGCACCTCTTCCCAGTCCATACGGGATACGCGCCCCAGCTTGCCTTGCCATCCGGAAGCCATTCCGATTTACTTATCTTACATGCTGAAAAGGCGGCTCAAGATTCGCCCGTTCCGCCTTGGGACCCTCGCCCAATTCGTGCCTGGAGCGGCCGCGGTACCGATTGAGGTTATGGCAACTCGACCCAGGGGAATTCCCAGCCGGTGGAAAAAGTTGTCCACTTTTTGCCCCGCCAGCGAACTGGGCTCTGATGAAATGCTAACGATATTCTGTAACATATTGAAAGCAAGCATGTTGTAGTCTGTATTTCAGGAAATTCAGCGCCCCGATGGAGAGTCATTTGCTGTTGCTTAACCAGGGGTTGGTATAGTTCATAGTGCCGCACAGCAGCCCCTCGATACTCGATCGGCAGGAGAACTTGCTTGGGCTTGTCCGTTAGCATTTTTGGATTGGGATACGTCGGCTCCGTCTCGGCCGCTTGCTTCGCTTCCAAGGGGCACAAGGTTATCGGCGTCGACGTGAACCGCGCCAAAGTCGAGACGATGGACTCGGGCCGCACCCCGATCATCGAAGCGCGCATGACTGAACTCGTCGCCGAGGCGAAGCGCGCCGGCCTGCTGCAGGCGACCACCGACGCCACGGCAGCCGTGCTGAATTCCGAAGTTTCGTTCGTCTGCGTCGGAACGCCCAGCCTGAAAAATGGCAAGCTCGACCTCAGCCACATCGAGCATGTTGCCCGTGAAATCGGCGCCGCCATCCGGCAGAAAAAATCGCCGCACGTTTTTGTGCTGCGCAGCACGGTGCTGGCCGGTACAACCGAAGCGGTTGTGGTCCCCATCCTTGAAAAAGAAAGCGGCAAGAAGTGCAAGGAAGATTTCACCGTCTGCTATAACCCTGAGTTCATGCGCGAAGGCAGCGCGGTCGCCGATTTTTTGAACCCTCCTTATACCATTCTCGGAGCCAGCGACACCGAGCACCTCGCGCCGCTGCGCGAACTTTACAAGAACACTCCCGGCACTGTTTACGAGACGACCATTCCAGTCGCCGAAATGGTCAAGTATTTTTCCAACTGCTATCACGCGCTGAAAGTCGGCTTCGCCAACGAAATGGGAACCATGTGCAAGCATCTGGGCGTGGACGCGCACGCGGTCACGAAGATCTTCACTTCCGACACTAAGCTGAATATTTCTCCGGCATATCTTTCTCCGGGCTTCGCCTTCGGCGGCTCCTGTCTTCCGAAAGATCTGCGAGCCATTACCTACAAAGCCAAAGAACTCGATCTTAAGCTTCCCCTGCTCGAATCCCTTATGCCGAGCAACGCCGAACATGTCGATCGCGCCGTGGAAATGGTGCTGAGCACGGGCAAGAAGAGAATTGCGCAACTTGGTCTGAGCTTCAAAGCCGGCACCGACGACCTGCGTGAGAGCCCGCAGGTGCAGTTGATCAAGCGCCTCATGGGCGAGGGTCTCGAAGTCAAAGTCTGGGACGAGGACGTCTCTCTCGGCCGCATTGCCGGCGCGAATCGCCAGTACATCGAAGAGGTTATCCCGCATATTGGATCGGTGCTCTCGGCTGACCTTGAAAGCGTGCTGCGCACCGCCGAAGTCGTGATCCTCGGTAACAAATCGGCGAGCAAGGATCAGCTCACCAAGTATCTTCGGCCGGAACAGATCGTGATTGACCTCATCCACCTGGATAACACGCGGCGTCCGGAAGGCGGTTGGACGTATGAAGGAATCTGCTGGTAGAGATTTGCCGGTAGCGATGCGACTGGAAACAGAATGAAGTTCTATCCCATCGAAATCGAGTCCGCAGACTGGAAGCGCCTCGACGGTTTCGCCGACCGCACCGTCTTCCAAACGCGCGAGTGGCTGCAATTCATCGCGGAGTCGCAGAACGCGCTGCCCGTGCTGGCCGAACTGCGCGAATCAAGCGATGTCCTCGGATACTTTAGCGGCCTCACGTTTTCGAAGTTCGGCATGAAAGTTCTAGGCAGTTCTTTCCCCGGTTGGACGACTCCTTACATCGGCTTCAATCTCAATCCCGGTGTCCCCCGTCGAGCCGCCCTCGAAGCCCTCGAAAAGTTCGCGTGGGACGATCTCAAGTGCCTGCATCTGGAAGTTTCCGATCCGAACTTCGCCTTCGAAGACGGTGAGGCTGCGGGATTCAAAACCGAATACTACGCTTCCTACCGAACCGACCTGGACCGCTCCGAAGAAGAGTTGTTCAACGGCATGGAAAGCGCCTGCCGCCGCTGCATTCGCAAGGGGGAAAAGAGCGGCCTTAAGATTGAAGAGGCCCACGACCTAGCCTTCGCCGACGAATATTACGAGCAACTCCAGGACGTTTTCGCCAAACAGTCGCTCGTTCCCACCTATTCCGTGGAGCGAGTTCGCGCTCTGGTTCGCAACCTCGAGCCGGCCGGCAATATCTTGCTGATTCGCGCGCGCGATCCGGAAGGGAAGTGCATCGCCACCGGAATTTATCCCGGCTTCAACCAAATCGCCGAGTTCTGGGGCAACGCCAGTTTCCGCGCCTATCAGAGCCTGCGTCCCAACGAGGCCTGCCACTGGTACGCCATGCGCTATTGGAAAAAGCGGGGTGTCTCGATTTTTGACTGGGGCGGCGAAGGGACTTACAAAGAAAAATATGGATGCACGCCGCATCGCGTGCCCTGGTTCACCAAGTCTCGTTATCGGATCGTGGGCGCGTTACGCAACGAGGCTCGCAACATGTTTGCGCGCAAGCAAAAATTTCTCGGATGGCTGCAAGACAATCGCGCCACCGCCGAACGCAGCCAGGCTGAAGAATAAGGCGAAGCATCAAGACGAAGACTAGAAACACTGAGGGAAACACCAATGGCGTTACTGGTTCGCAGAGCCTTTCGGCATCTATCGCGGGTTCACGACGTGCTGTTTCGCCGTACGCTGATCGAGCGCGAAATCACCATTTTCGACGACGACATCTTTCTCACATCTTATCCGCGTTCCGGCAACACTTGGACGCGTTTTCTCGTCGGCAATTTCGTGAATCCAGACGAGCCTGTCACTTTCCTCAACGTTGAGCGCCTCGTTCCCGACATGTACAAAACCGCCGATTGGGTCTTGCGCCGCCGTCCGCGCCCGCGCGTGCTCAAGAGCCACGAGTGCTTCGACGCCCGCTACCGCCGTGTCATCTACATTGTGCGCGATCCGCGCGATGTCGCCATTTCCAACTATCACTGGGAGATGAAGCTGCGCTCGATTCCCGAGGGCTGTCCGATTGAAGAATTCGTCCCGCTGTGGATGGACGGCCACTTCTGGCGCCGTATCGGCTCCTGGGCCGACCATGTCAACAGTTGGCTGGCGACGCGCCAGGGGCACGATACCTTCCTCCTGATGCGCTACGAAGATCTGCAGGCGAATCAGCAGCGCGAACTGACACGCGTTGCCCAGTTTATGGGTCTCAACCCCGACCCGGAGCGCATCCACCAAGCGATCGAACGAAGTTCCGCCGCCAACATGCGCAAAATGGAAGAGACGCAGGGCAAGAAGTGGGTAGCCACATTTCGCACGCGCTCCGACAAGCCCTTCGTCCGTAAAGCGTCTTCCGGCGGATGGCGAGTCGTCCTGCCCGAAAAGACCGTCGCCTACATGGAAGCTCACTGGGGCTCGATCATGAAGCAACTCGGCTACAAGCTGTCCACCGAAACGGAAATGGAAACCGCGGAAATAACCCACGCGACCCAGTGAAGACAGCATTTCCGGGTGTCGGAATCAGTCGGCCTGTCTCGATCCGCACTGCGTGTCCCTTAACGCAGCCGAGGCCGTTACAGAGGGTGGGCCATCGAGATTGCCTGAATTGTCGAAGTGCGCCTCGTGAGCAAGGACAGGACGCACTACCACGGGCCACGGAGCGGCCTCGGGGCCGCTGGATGCCAAATCGGTCACCTGAAGATTCTTAACGGCAAAGCCAAGCGCGCTCTGGAAGCGGCCCTTATCGGAGACGTATAAGCCAATTCCCGAGCCGCCGCCGACCAGTCCGGGCGGGGTTTTTCCCAGATTTCGCGACTGCCACCATTCCGGCTCGAAAAACAAACCGGCGATTTCCATGTGATGGGCCTCGTGAGTGAAAAGCATACGGTGGTCCTGCAAAAGCGGCCACAGATTTTCGACACACGGTTCCAGGGAGGTCCGCAGGTCCACATCGCAGAAGACGAAGACGACTGGTTCCCTGAACTGAGGCAAGGTTTGGTCGAAGTACCCCTGATGAAAACGGCAAACCGATAAATTGCCGTAGCGCCGAATGTTCTCCGTCACAACTTCGATAGTTCCACACCAGTCGCCCTTTTGGAACGTGCTGATATTACGTATCGAGAGCACCTTGTGGAGTTTTTCCGCCTCGGAGGGTTCGGGCAGGCCGGCAAAGGAGTCGAAGACATGCAGTTCGCGGCCAACCATCGCGCAAACCAGCGAGAAGTTGACCGTGCTCCCGCCCTGGTAACTCCCGCACTCGACCACCACCCCTCTTACGTCCCTGGGAATCTTGAGGATCTCGGTAACCATCACTACGTGGTCGAGAAAGCCGGAAGCGGTTACGATGCGGAAGCGGTTCCGGAACATCGACCAGAGCAAGCGCGCCTTGCGGAAAAAACCAACGCCATACTCAGCCCCGGCTTCGCGGGAAAAGTAAGGCCAAAGATAGACCGGCGCATTCAAAAGCGAAATGCAGCGAAAAACGTCGCGCATAAGTCTCTTTTTGAAAGGTGGTCTGGGCATGTTCTTCCCGCTTCCGCTAATCCCTTGGCCTGTCGATAATGTCTAGTAACACTATAGACACAATTGTATAATAAGGGATGGCTTTCTTCAATCCTAACGATCGCACTTTGGCGGTGTGATTGCTCAGGATGCCGCGGTGGCCGAGCCCAGCCCGGCCGGCGAATAGTGCAAAGACCTTAAAACGAAGAGCTGGGACGAAGAATACAAACATTGCAAGGAGCCCCGATTGGCGCTACTTTTCCACAGAGCATTTCGGCATCTATCGCGAGTTTATGACGTCCTGTCTCGCCGCACCCTGATCGAGCGCGAAATCACCATTTTCGACGACGACGTTTTCATCACGTCCTATACACGTTCCGGCACCACCTGGATGCGTTTCTTGGTCGGAAATTTCGTCAACCCGAATGAGCCCATTACTTTTCTCAACGTGGAGCGTCTTGTTCCCGACATGTACAAGAACGCCGACTGGGTGCTGCGCCGCCTCCCTCGTCCGCGCTTGATCAAAAGCCATGAGGCCTTCGACGCCCGTTACCCCCGGGTCATCTACATTGTGCGTGACCCGCGCGACGTGGCGATTTCCAACTATCACTGGGAGATGAAAATGCGTTCGATTCGCGAAGGCTGTCCGATTGAGGAATGGGTTCCGGGTTGGATGGATGGCAGTTCTTGGCCTCGTGTCGGGTCCTGGGCCGACAGCGTCAACAGTTGGCTGGCAACGCGCCAGGGACACGACGGCTTCCTTTTCATGCGCTACGAAGATATACACGAAAATCAGCAGCGCGAACTGGCGCGTGTAGCCGAATTCCTGGGGCTGGACCCCGACCCGGAGCGCATCAACCAAGCCGTCGAGCGAAGTTCCGCCGCCAACATGCGCAAAATGGAAGAGACGCAGGGCAAGAAATGGGTGGCCACTTCGCGCACCCGCTCCGATAAACCCTACATCCGCGAAGCGTCTTCCGGCGGATGGCGAGACGTTCTCCCGGGAGAGACTGTCGCCTACATGGAAGCCCACTGGGGCCCGCTCATGAAACAACTAGGTTACAAACTTGCCACCGATGCGAAAGAAGAAGCGGCGGAAATAATCCACGCGACGCAGTGAAAATGATGTGCCTGAGAACGACAGCTAAGAGGCAAGAGCTAAAGAGCTGCTCTAGAAATTTGCCGGCAGCCCGTCTCCGTCGGCGCGCGTCAGATGCATTCGCGGACGAACCTGTTCAAATGGAGCCAGCAACTCCGCCAGCTTCTTGGAAGCGGCGAAAAGAAAATTCGACGGTCCCGCCAGATAGCCCGCGGTCTTGAACGCCTTGCCCCATGCCTGATGGCTCTGATTGCTGAGGATCAGGTCGAAGCCCTGGCGCTCAAGTGTCTGCGTGGCGCCGCGCACGACTGAAAATAATTCTCCGGAAAGCGCGAAGCAGTCGACGACCGACCCGACGCGCAGGTTGCCGTATTTCGCGTCCTTGCGGCGCTCGCCGACCACTGCCCATCCAATCGCGACGCCATTGCGCTTCATGACCACGCGCGTGAGATGCGTGTCCGCCGGAGGATACAAGATGCGCAAAGCCTCGGCATCGCGCACTGCCGTGAACGAGCAACTCTGCCGCGCTTCCTCCCAAAGAGACTGCAAGCTCCCGGCGGGCTCCTTTTCTCCGAAGCTGTCGGATTCGAAGCTTGCGACTTCGCAGTATTCGGCGGCAGGCGAGTGGGGCGCTCCGAGAGCGCGATAACCCTGGAACAGCTTGGAGCCGGCCCATCCGGCGCCGCTGTAAGCCGCGAGATCCATCAGGAAACTCCGCGAAAGCGACGAGCGCAGGGTCTGCATATTTCTTAGAAAGCGCGAGGGATTGACGACACGAAAGAAGAACGGCACCAGGCAATGTGTCCATCCCAGTCGAACCAGCATCTGCGGCAACGGATTGTCATAACCGCCCATTCCGAGACAGTAGAGCAGCGGCGCGCGCTGCATCGCATCGCGCAGCAGGAGCGTGCCGACGATGGCATGCGCCTTGTTGACGATGCCTTCGGACAGCGGATGATGATAGTAGCCGATGGCGCGCATTTCACCGTCGGGGAAAAAGAATTCCTGAGTCTTGAGTGCGTAACCGCCGCGCACAGTGCCGCCATCGACGGCGACGAAAAATTCGTTGTAGATGCGGGACTCCGCCGTGCGCGGCAGCCAACGCGGCTCGGCCCAGCGATAGAACACCATGTTCTCGTCCGCGCCCGCTTGCCGCAGGCGGCGGTTGAAGTCCGCCACTGCGGGCTCGTGCTCGGGACGATAAGCCTGGATGACGATGGCCATGAATGATAGGGGCGAGCGTCGCGACCGCCCAGCCCCTGAAGGGCGTCTAATTTCGACGAACTTACAGCATCGCTAAAGCGATGCCTGATACGAAACCTAGGGCGCAGCGGACTGCAGCCTCTCGACCAGCGCCGCGATCGCACCGATGTTCTTCATCTGCTCGATATCTTCGGGCTCGAGCTGTATTCCGAACTTTTCTTCGATAGCGAGAACCAGATTCAGATGCTGCATGGAATCCCAATTCTCGATCGTTTCCGGCGAAGATTCCGCCGTGATCTTGTCCGCCGGAATCCCGAGAGTGTCGCTGGCGACGTTTCGCACTTGCTCCAATGTACTGGCTGTCAATTCATTCCTCCGAGTTTAGTTTCCGTCGTCACCTTCAGCTTAATCCAATCGGGGCAGCGCAGAGTAGAACTCTCCAGATCGAGCGCCCACAGCGAATCGGCGCCATCCGTTTTCTGCCGCTCGAAACCATGCTGTTCATAGAAATCGCGCGCCGGTGCATTTTTCTTCGTCGGCAGAAACCAGCCCACCAGGCGCTTACAGCCGCGCCGGCGGGCGCTTTCGGCGAGATGGGCGAGAAGCGCGGTTTCGACCGTCCTTCCGATGACGCGGCAACTCAGCAGGAAAGTATCGACTTCGCACTGTTCGCCTTGGTCGTGCGCGATCGCGACTCCGACCAGCCCGTGGTCGCCGAAACGGTCGCGCACCTTGATCGAAAATATGTGCCATTCCGGCTGTTTCGCCATCTCCGCGATCTGCGGTTCGGTGTAGCGCCGGGTGGTCAGGTTGAACTGGTTGGTCTTCTGCGTCAGTTGGGCGACCCGCGCCAACGTCAGGTCCGATACGGGTTCCAGTTCGGCTTCCTGCTCGAGGAAGCGGAAGAAATCTTCCTTCGATTGGAAGTTCTGTTCGGCGCCGGCGCGCTGCTTCTGGGCCACATACATCTCGGTGCGCTGCTGGTCTTCCGACGAAAGTGTGAGCCGCTCGAACGCAGCACAATTCCTGACCGCGGAAGCGTACTCCAGCGGATTGCGCGGAAGATCGATGACGGTAACTTCCGGAAGCGCGGCGCGCACCTGCTCGCGCTCAAAGGGATTGTCGTCGAGGAAGGCGAGCGCGTCGATTCCGACGTTCAGTTCCTGCGCGATCTCGCGGAGATTCTGCGACTTGTCGGTCCAATTAATCCGCAGCGCCGCGAAGTGTTTCGCCCGTACCAGCATTCCGGGATGCTTCTCCAGCGCTTCCATGGCGTCGTCGAGATTGTTCTTGCTGCACACGGCGAGCAGAATTCCCTTGCGCGACAGATCGAGCAGGGCGCGCTGCAAGGCCTGGTACGCCGCGCCCGGATATTCGGGTCCAACTTTAATGCCGGCCAATCCATCTTCGCCAATCACGCCGCCCCACAATGTGTTGTCGAGATCGACCACCAGAACTTTGGCGGTGCGGCCGCTGAGCGGGGCGCTGAGTGGGACGACGAAACGCATCCACTCGCGCGCCATCGAAAGAAGATAACCGGCCGCGATGGGAAGCCGCGCCGTCAGCCACTTGCGCTCGTCGTGCCAGTGCTCGCTGCCGTGGCGCGCCACCAGCGCATCGTAGTCGAGCCCGTAGACTCCGTGAAATCCTTCCGCGATGCGCAACAGTTCACGATTGATCTGGCGGATCAGTCCGGACTGTCCCGTCTCGGATTGGCTGTCGAGAACCCCGAGACTCGGGGATGACGGACGTTCGAGGGAATGGACAATCAGCGCCGCCTGGCTGTGTTTTCGAAACGCGCCGATCCACTGCTCATAGCCGTGGACCACGCGCTCGGCGGCTTGCCGCGCCGCTTGCGGTGCCAGATCGGCGAAGTCACGCCACAACTCGGGCGCGGCCTCGCCGGCGCGCACTGCCAGCACGACGGCGTTCGGCGCGAAGCGATAGAGCGAACTCTGGCCGTCAAGCATGTCCTGCACGTAGGTGTTGAAATCGCCGACATGGACTTCGAGATCGATGCCGTACGCGAATGCTTCTGCCCGCAATAGCGGCACGATAGGCTCGACGGTAAATGAGCGCAGAATCGCCAGTCTGAATTTTGTAAGAGCGAGTTTGCCGCCGAGCTTCTCGCGCAAGTCGTCGAGTCGCGAAGTTACAAAGTTCGCCGTACCCGGCGCAGGATCGCGCCGCCAAAGCTCGGCCAGCCGCCGCGCCGCAAGATCGAAGGAGCCTTGGGCAATCAGGCCGTCGACTTCCGCCCGCAGGTTCGACGGATTCCGTTCAGCAGGCGCCGGATTGGAGGTGGAATCGGACATCTCAATAGACAGCCAAATGCTTAGAAACGAATTCAGCGTTCCAGATACTCGATCAGCAGACGGTTTCTGCTGTAGATCCAGGCAATGCGCCGGCCCCCGAAGGCTACGGCCGGCAAAGGCTGACGCGTGACGATCGCTCCCAGCGTGCGCGCGTCGGCAAGTGCCTGCTCCAGATTGTCCACCACGTAACAAACGTGATGGAGTCCGCCTCCCGTGGCGGCGAACGCGTGCACGGGCGATTGTTCGTCGGCCGGTTCCACAAGTTCCCAGAGCGGATCGCCCGCGCGCTGGCTCTTCAGGAACGTGACGCGAACGCCCTGGTTGGGATCATGAAAAACCTGCTCGTCCCACTCCGCCTGCAGCATACTGGCGAAGCCCTGCACCGAACTAGAAATCGAAGCCACGACGAAGCCCACGTGATGAAACGCGCCTTCGGGCTGCCAGGTTAGAGAAATCGCATTCATGGTTAGTGGCGCGTTGTGAAACCCGGTCTCTGACGATCCTCAGGACCGGACCGACTCGGCTACCTGCACCGGTTCTTCTTCGAGTTCGAGCGCTGACATATCGGCGAGCCGGCCGACGGGCGTATGCAACTTGAGCCACAGCTTGCCACCGAGAAAGGCGGGATACACTCCGCGCATCCATGAGTGGCGCAAGCTTCGGGGGCGCTCGGCAGCGGGCAGGGACAGTTCGTAGCCGTTCTCCTGTAAGCAATCGCCCACGGTCGCTTCGATGGCGGCGACGTCAGCGTGCGCCATGCGCTCTTTCCAGCGGCCGAGCGGATTGATTTTCTCCTTCGCGCCTTCTTCGCGAAACGAAGAGTTCGTTTCCGACAGGCGGCCCAATCCGGCGCGCTGAATCCGGTCATAATCCAGATCGTGATCGAGGAAGCCGCCGAGTTTGTCGAGCGTTTCGTACGGGTTCGCGACCAGGTCTTCGAAGTGCATCTCGATGTAATCGGCAGGGAACTTGCTGCCATGGGCGCGGCCCTGGTGAACCATCCACTCCCAGTACAGCGCAGTCGCCACCAGGCTTCCGGTTTGGTCGCGGTCCCAGGGCAAAGGAGTGAATCCGCCCATCTTCTTGAGCGAGAGCGCAATGTCGCGGCCATCGCGGATGATGTGCACAAACAGCGCGTTGGGTATCTCGCGCTTCACGCGCTCGACGTGCAGCACGTTGTCAGGATCGTACATCGCCCAGCGCTGCGCTTGCTGGCTCTCGGCCACCGCGTCCATGACGACGCGGATGAAGTCCCCCCCGGTGCGGCATTGGTTCAGGATGCTCGCCGACAGTTGACCGGGATCGAGGCCGGTGCGCCGGAAACCCTTGCTGTGGAGCCAGGTCTCGAGGATTCTTTCGCGATGCGCGCGGCTCTTCATGGAGCCGAAGCGGGGAATCAAAATCTTGTAAATCGGCAGATAACCACGGTAGATGGCAAAGCCTCCCGAGGACAGCAGCATGTCGTAAAGGAGGTTTGTTCCAGAGCGATGACAGCCCATCACGAAGACAGGAGAGTGCTTGCGATCGCTTGAAATTGGTGTCGGCAACCTACGGAAAATCTTATCACGGTGGGCCCGTCCTCCGTTTGAAACCATTGTTAAGACAGGGGTTACAGAGGTCACCCGGCCCTTTATTTCAACTCCACGATGAATCCGTCCACACGGCAGCGGCCACTGGTTGGGCATCCAGGGAAATGACGGTCGTTCCCGAGGCTCCAGTCCCAATCGCTGTTGAACAAGAAGAACTTGCCATCCTGGGAAACGTTGCCGATTGCAATCGCGGAGAAACACGAGCCGCCCTTGCCGTTTGCGTTGCATGCTCCCGTGGCGCGGTGATGAGCGAAGCGCCAGACTCTCGGCGGCCCAGAGGTGGCCACGCAAACGATCTCGCGGTCCCATGCCTGCTGAATGGAAAGCACGGGGTTCGCGGCGGGATTGAGGGTGCCGTCTCCCTGCAGCTTAGGGTTGCTGCGGGTGTAGGCGCCGCATACGGGCTCGGTATCGGAAGGGTCGACATTGTTCCAGGACCAATGCACATCATCGCTTCTCGGAACCGAGATGTCATCGGGAATCCGCTGCGTGATGTTGTTGAGGTCGGATAACGGGCGTATCAGGGCGCTCGTATTCGGTCCGAGCCCTCCCGGATTGATCAAATGCGTGTAACCCAGCACCGTGTGGCCTCCACAGAAGCTGGCCACGTCGGGACTGTGGCTCTGGCCGTTGGTGGAGCAAACGGAAACATTAGTCGTGCCCGGCATCCAGAAGTACAAGACCGCGCCATTTTGCGGCGTGATCTTTACCACCTTGCCGTCGCGGCTCAAGCGCGCATTGTGTATGTTGTATCCCGCAGTGCTGGCCGTGGGCGGCTTCGCGCCCTTGGCCAGGGCAGCGGATTGCGTGTAGGGACTCTGCACCAGAGGGACGGAGGCTTGCCGCATCTCCTGACCCGGAGCTGTGCCGATGTAGACGTTGTATCCATCGAGAACCATGTTGTAAGAGTTGTCGAGCTCCGGCGCTGCGATGGCAATTCCGCCGGCCGAATTCAAATGGATGTGAGCTTCCGGCGAAGGCAGCGTCTCGCCTGGGTCGGGGTGCTTGCGCGTACCTGCCGTCAATTGCACATAGTAATCGCCGGCGGGAAGGCTCCCCGAGGCGTTGCTCAGTTTGGGAATGGCAGGCGGAGCCAACAGGCCTGCCTTTAGTTGCGCGGCAGCCATTCCCGAACCGCCCACCCTGCCGGTGGCAGTGTCGTACCAGTAGCAGCGATCAGTCGAGCGATCGTAGAAAGTGACCTGAGCTCCACCTCCCTGCGCCTTGCTCCCCGCGTAGCCGGAGAACTTGGTATCGTCGCCGCTGTTGGTGATGGCTCCCGGATATCCCGAAAGGTCCTGGGGAAGGTTGGGGCATTTACTGAAGTCGTAAATCGTGGATTGTTTGCCTGTAGCAACGTTGTAGGCGTCGATGGAACCATTGGAGTCGAATTGGCCGTAGAGAATGTTGGGGTCGACATAACTGAAAGTCCCGCCCTTGGACAATCGGCACATTCGAAGTGAATCGCAGTGAGGAGTGATTTGCATGGTGGCGGCGTCCATGGAGAACAGAGCAGCCCCGCCACCACCGGTCATCAGATAAAAGAAATAGCCGCCGTTCGGACCCAATGACGGATTGAATTTTCCCCATTCATTGGCCTCCGCCGAAGAGTTGCTGCCGAAACTGAAGCCAGCCAGTTCGCCGCCGACTCCGCTTTCGTCGGTAACGCGGACCATTCGCGACCCGAAATCCGGATCGCGAAAAACCTGGTTCACCTTGGGAGCTGTCATGGGAGTTTCGGGTTTGAGCTGGCGGCCGCTTTCGGCACAATAACGCGCTGTGCTGCAACTTGCGGACGTACCTGCCGGAGCATTCGGTTTGTCCGCTGCCCGGGGTTGCGCCGAGGCCGGCCAGCTCAACAGAAGGGTACAGACAAGCAGGAAAGCCGAGGAGATTCGAAGCATTTTTCCTTCTTGAAGCAGCGCAGTAGTGCTGGGCATTGCGATTCTAGCGCGGCGGCGCCGGCTAGCGATAGCTGAGCTCATACACCCGGTAAATCTGGTTGGCAAAGCCGCATTGGAAATGAATCCCATCGATGTCGGCTGCCTGGCTGCAATCGTGGGGCAAGGCAAACGTTCCGCGCAAAGTTCCCTGGTCCGAATACACCAGGAAACGAGGATGCTCGGTGCGGATGTATTCCCGCACATCGATGTCGTTGCTCGCGCTTTCCAGGTATGCCCGCTTGCCGTACAGGAGGGGCAAACCCGCGGCATCGACGATGATGTTCGATTCAACGTTGTAGTTGTCGACGACGACCGAGTCCTGGGGCCCCATATGCGCCCGCAAATATGCCGCTACACTGGCAACGCGCCCGGCGTGCCTGAGCCGTGGTGAAATGGGAGCGAAGGTATCCGCGAAGCGATTATGCGTTTCGCTGAGCACCAGAACCCCAACCATATTGAGGAACAGCAACAAAATCGCTACCGCTTGAGCCAATGCTACTTTGCGGGGGAACCAGCGCTCACAGATCTGCTCCAGCCCATAGCCCGAAATTACGGCGAGCATTGTGCCCAGGATGAGAGTGTATCGCGCCAGGCCCAGCAATCCGCCGCGCAGGATCTCGTAGCTCTGGATTGCCCAGAAAAGGAAAGCCACTCCCGCAAAGCCGGCGGCCAGCGGAAGGCGGCGCGACTTTACCAGGCCACAGATTGCACCCACGAATGCGAGCGGCGACAGAGCCAGCAGCAGAACTCCTGGAATATGCGCCAGTCGAGCGGTCCAAGGAGTCGGGACCATGCTCAGCGTCTTGAGCACGCGGATGTGGTTTTGCGTGATCAGATAGATCGGATCCCCAAACACGCGCCAGCAATACGTCAACAGCACTGCCGGCCAGGCTCCACCGGTCGCACCGAAAACCAGCAGCGGCGGGAAAATCGACCGCAAGCTGAGCTTGGCTGGACCGCGGAGCAACCACCATGCCAAAAGCAAAAACAGCTCTCCAAATACGATCCAGGCTTCAATTCGAATCGCCCCTGATATCGAGAAGGCGATTCCGGAGATCGCCAGGTACCATAGCCGGCTCGATCCCTCGTGAAAATAGAAAAAGAAGAAAAACAGCGCCACCAGCAGGAAGAAGACGCAGGGCACTTCCGACGAGGAGGTGGTGCTGTACCCAATTTGCATGCTGTAGAAAGCAAACACGGCAAGCGAGAGCATCCCAGCAACTTCGCCGTACAGGAGGCGCGCCAGCCTCCACACTATAAACACCGAGGCAATGCCGAGCACCAGACTCAACAGTCGTCCGGCAACCACCACGTTCGGAATCACGGTTGCCAGCGCCGCCATCAGCCAAAAGTGCCCCGGAGGATACGAGTGAAAGATGAGATTGAAGTCCGGGTGCTGCAACCAGCGAGCGGTGAGAGTAAGGCGTTCGGCGGCGTCCCCACCGGAATTCTCGGAAAAGAAAAAGGACACAACTCGGAAAATGGTACCCAAAATCAGCAAGGCATAGGCGGGGCGAGTGTAAGGCGAGGTACTGTGATGCGCGGGGTCTGTCGGCATAACCTTCCAGGTCGGTCCAGTAGTTGTCGCCCCGTTATTCTACACACATTGCTCCATACACACATTTGCATCCGGGTGGTCGCGACCGCGACGCTGTGGGACCGATGCCGCACTCTTGATTGCCAAATGGGCGGATCTACTACTGAGACCGCGTGAGGAGTCGTGCGGTGGAGAGCCGGACGGGGACGCCCGGGCCCTCCACCAACCATCTTGGGTCGGAAAACGCGCCGCTAACGCAATTCGAAGAGCAGCACGTCGATGCGACAACCGTTTGTGCCCTTGTGCCCGGACGAAAGCTTGTGGTCGCAGGTGTCGTGGTTCTCCCCGTTGCCAAACCCTCGGTCCAGGTTATACATCTGATAGTCGGAACCACAGATAGCGTAGGTCCCTTGGCGTGAAATTGAGCAGCGAGCGGTTGAGTTGAAGCCGCCATATGCGGTGGCCCAGTTCTTGTTAAAGCGAATCGTGCGCTGCGTGCCATCCCAGTTGGCGCCCACGATCTCATCTTCCCATACTTGGGTGACGACAGCTCCACCTTTGCCTGGCTGGTAGGAGGCCAAATAAATCAGCTTCTGTCCCTGCTCGGCGTTGGCATGCGACATGTGCACGTCGTTGCCCCACTGGCCCTGCACGGCGGAAGTATTCGTGTTGGGAACGGGTGAAAGCGTGCCGATTTGCTGGCTCACCAGGTTGTACCCGGTATTCGCTTTATATCCCATATCCCAGAACGACACGCCGAAGTCGGAGGCCCAGTGCGACATGCAGTGGGTGCAAGTGTCGTCGACCTGGTTGGTTCCGATGGTCCAGAACAGCTTTTGCACAAGAGTCGCAACCTTATGGACCGTGAGAACGCCGAAGGCGCCGCTGCGGTCGATCTGGGCGTTGTGGATTCCGCCCGGCTTCGTGGGAGTGTTTCCGCTCTTCCACGCTATGGCGACTGGATTACTCAGGCCAGTGTTCCAGCCCCGGCTCACCTGCCAGGTTTCGACGTTCATCCATTGGCAGCCTTTGGTGGCGTTCCAGACTACGAAATACGGGTCCGCGTTCTGCTCCGGACCGATGGCTGCAATCAGAGTGCTGTCATCGGAAGAAAGAGCGCTGTCGCCGACATACCAATGGTTCTTGGCGATTTGCCCATTCAGGCAGTTGGCGTTGTCCGGATCGAAGTAGCCGACTCCGTTGTTGAACGTCGGATCGGGCGCGATCGTCCAATTGGTAGTGTCGATCACGAAGCGGTAGAGCTTTTCTTGATAGTAACTGTAGAAGGCGTGGGCGTCGGCCGCGGTGTACCCGAAATCGAAGCCGCTTCCAATGTTGTAAAAGCACCCGTGAAACTTGGCGCTAAAGCTGGACGGTTGGAATTGAAACAGGCAGATTTCCCCGGTTTCATTGTGCACGAAGAAAAGACTCTCATCGAAGGAAGTGACATTTTTCTCCGCTGAGGATCCGGTTGAGTAGCTCTCTCCCGGCCGGCTGGGATCGGTCTCGCCGTCGGTGACGCGCAGAATCCGGTTGTTGTAGGCGGGATCGATAGCAACCAACCCAGCCCCCAGATGTCCGCCGTAATATTTGGGATTCGCACTCAGCACGGGCGGGGAAGTCGGGATGATCAGATCCAGGTCACTCCGCGAACATGAATAGAGAGGCGGACCACAGTTGCCGCTCTGCTGGGCATTCATGGTCAGCGTCAGTGCCTCGGTCGTGGTATTGCCGTTCGCATCCGTGATTTTCACCGAAAACGCATAGCTGCCGCTTTTGGTTGTGAGACCGGAGATCGTTCCCGTCTGCGCGCCGAGTTGCAGCCCCGCAGGCAGCGAACCGGAGACGACGCTCCAATCATAGGGTTGACTTCCACCACTTCCGGTAACTGTTGCTGTGTAGGTGGTACCTGTCGTGCCCTCGGGTACGCTTTTCGTTGTGATCGTGAGCGCCGGACCAGTGCTGGCTTCGACGGTGGCCGCGGCGCTAGCTGACTTTGACGAGTCAGCCTTGCTGGTCGCGGTAACCACCACGCTGGTTTGCACGTTCACTGCTGGAGCAACGTAAAGACCGCCGGCATCGACCGAGCCTGCCGTGGCCGACCAAGTCACCCCGCTGTTGGAGGTCCCGCTGACGGTGGCCGTGAACTGCTGCTTCTGCTTCGAAAACAAAGTCGCGCTGGCCGGAGACACACTGACCTTGATATTTCCGCTGGAGCTACCGCCGACCGCAATGACGAACGTCTTGTTCCCCTGATTGAGGTTCGTGGAATCGGTCACCATCACTTCGAACGAGAAGTTGCCTGGGGCCGCAGGCTTCCCCGAGAACGTGCCCGTGGCGGAGTTCAAACTGATACCCGCGGGCAGGGCGCCGCTGGTCACCGAGAAATGGTAGGGGGAGTTTCCGCCACCTACTGCGAGCACCGCGTTGTAAGACTCATTGACCGTGGCGCCGGGGAGATTCCCCGACAGATTCAGGCTTCCCGGTTTCTCGTTGTTCTGCGTACCCGCGGCTTGTGCAGCGCCGCACGACGTGGTTATGATGGCGACCGCCAACAGCAGGACCAAAACGCTCAGGCGCTGCGCCAGCGTCCGCGAGAATCTAGAATGACGATAATGACGATTTTGACCGTTTAGAAAAGTAACTTCAGCTTCAAACATTGTGAGCCCTCGACCGTACGAAATGGGGGACTAGTCGATTTGTCCTCTGCTGAATCTATCGGGATGGGACAAGGGTTCCCAGATATCAGAAGTGCATCGGAAACACACTCGTACCCGAGGGCGCGGCATGTACCGATTCGCAGGCGCGAGTGTACAGCGGTTTTGTTGCTGTGAAGTTAATGAAAACAGGTGTAGGACGGACGGTGTGGCGATGCGGGGATGGCCGCAAGCCTATGGAAATCAGGTTAAGAGCGGAAGAAAACTAAAATAACCAACGGCAGGTTACTGGCGGGGTTCCCCCAGCAGGACCGCGCGCAAGCGATCGTAGGCGCGGTTGCCGAGCAGGTGTTGCACGCCGCGGCGGGCCTGATGCTGAAGGCGTTTCTTCCACAACCCTCGGCCATGGCATAGGGCGTTGAACTCGTCGATGGTGAGGTCGCGCAACATGGCGACGCGGCCGAGTTCGTAGGGGTTGGTGCGGGACGAGTTCGCATGAAACTGGCTGTTGGCGACGGTTGCAAATCCGGCCTGGCGCGCCATCTGCAGCGTGCGCCGGTCGTAGCGTCCTCCGGGGCAGGAGAAGTGTTCGATGGGGTGTCCGATGATGGTTTCGATCTGCAGCTTCGCATCTGCGATCTCGCGTTTTAGTTCCGGCTGCGTCAGATCGGAGAGATAAGGATGCGTCAGGGAATGGCATCCGATCTCGAAACCTTGCGCGTCGAGGTCGCACACCTGGCTAGCGCTGAGGTAACCGGGAGTGCCCACGAATCCGGCGGTGAGGTAGAAGGTTGCGTTGCAGCCGAACTCGCGGAGCACGGGGGCGGCGGCGATAAGGTCGGTCTCGCAACCATCGTCAAAAGTGATACAAACGCTGGGTCCGGCAGGATAGCGACTCGCTTCGCTGACGTTCAAGCCGCGCCAGCCGGATGCTTTGAGCCACGCCATTTGGCTGCGGAAAGTTTCGAGCGGCAGAATGTAGCGCACGTAACCGGGCTCGGACTGGCAGAACTTGCGGCCAGCGAGTTCCAGTTCGTGGTACATCAAAAACACAATGCGCGAGGAGGACATGGTATTTCTCGACAGACTTTGTCAACCCGAGCCTAATCGTGTGATCGGATCATCGGGCCGTCGGGTGATCGAAATTCAAAGACCTTCACCTCGGGCGCTCAGGATTGCTTGTCGCTGACCACTGTCTGCGCGTGCCGTTCGAGCATGGCGAGCAGCGGATCGCGCAGGAAAGGGCCGCCTGCCAGCAGGCCGGAGATCAGCGGATTTTTCTGGTTGCAGCGCAGCGGCGAATGGTCGAGCTTCAGCACCCAGCCTCCGGCGCTCTCGACCAGCGCCGCACCGGCGGCAACGTCCCATTCATTTTTCGGAACCAGCGTGAAGGTGAGATCGGCGCGGCCGGCGGCGACCAGTCCCAGTTTATAGGCAACCGATCCCATGGGGCGAATGTTGAACTCGGCGGACTCGAACTGCTTCCATTCGCCGCGCTTCACTTCGCTGCGGCTGGCGAGCACCAGCGCGCCGTGCAGATCCTTGCGCTGGCTTGGCTGTGCGCGCTTGCCATTGTAGGTCACGCCGGTCTCGCGCGATCCGAGAATGAGTTCGCCGGTTGCCGGATTGCAAATTCCGCCGGCAACGGGAATTCCATTCTCCACCATGGCGATCGAAACGCAAAACTCTGGGATGCCCTGCACGAACTCGCGCGTACCGTCGAGCGGATCGACGACCCAGACGCGCTGTTTGTCGAGACGGGTGAAGTCGTCAACGGTCTCTTCGGAGAGCCAGCCTTCGCCGTCGCGGAGCAGCGTCTGGCGCAGAATACGGTCGACGGCGCGGTCGGCCTCAGTGACCGGATCGTGTCCAGACTTGTATTCGGCTTCCGTGGCGCCGGGAGTGAAGCGGTTGAGCACGGCCCGCGCCGCTTCGAGGGCGGCGTGAATGCGTTCGAGAGTGTCTTGGGACGAGTATGAAGTCAATTTGCGCTCCGTGAATAAGTACCTAGTACCCTATAAACAAGTTCTCCGTGACCCGTCGCCCACTGGGTACTGGGTACCGGCGACTGGGCACTGCCCTTCAAGCCCACAGCATTCTTGCTCCCGTCATCAGTAAAACAGTGCACAGAATTCGGCGTAGCCAGAGTACGGGAACGCGCGTGCTCAGATGCGAGCCGAGGATTCCGCCGGGGATCGAACCGATCAGCAGGGAACCGACCAGGTGGGGATCGACGTTGCCCGCCCGCCAGTGCAACAGGCTGGTAACGCCGGTCAGAATCACGGCATGGGCAATGTCGGTGCCGACCATGACTTTAGGTACGAACGAATAGAACAAAAGCATCATCATCATGATGATGCTGCCCGACCCGACCGAAGTGATGCCGACCAGAAAGCCGCCGACCAGTCCAATGACACTCATGAAGGCGAAAGATTTCATGGTGGGCTGGCGTTTGGCGAGATGTTCTTCAATCCGGCCTTGGAAAAGAAGCAAAGTCGGGATCAACACCAGCAGCAATCCCACAGCGGACTTGATGAAGTCGTTGACGCCGGCGCCATAGACGTTGCGCAGGTGCACCAGAAAAGTGACGCCGAGGTAAGAGCCCGGAATGCTGCCAGATGCCAACGCCAGAACGACTTTTTTCCGCACCGTGCCTTTGCGCAAGTGCATGAGACTGGCGGGAATCTTGGTGAAAAAGTTAAACAGCGCGTCAGTGCCGACGGCAATAATGGCGGGCACGCGCAGGCCGAAGATCAGCATGGGCAGCAGCAATACGCCGCCGCCCAAACCCGTCAAGCCGATCAGCGTTCCTACGATGAAGCCGATCAGTATTTTTAGGAGCAGGAATTCCATGCTGTCTTCGTAGTTCTCAGTTGTCAGTTCTCAGTTCTCAGTAAAGCAAAACCGAGTCGAAACACTAGGAACTGAGAACCGGGAACTGAGAATTTCTTTACCCGTTGCCGTTGGCGCCGACGAAGCCCTCGCGCTCTAGATGCAGAAGGATAGTCTGCGCCGCTTCCTCGGGGCTTAGCAAGGCAGTGTCAATCACAACTTCGGCATCGGTCGGCGCCTCGTATGGATCCGAGATCCCAGTGAATTCCTTGACGATACCGGCACGAGCCTTGGCGTACAGGCCTTTGCGGTCGCGCTGTTCACACACTTCGAGCGAGGTGGCTGCGTGCACCAGGACAAATCCGCCGAAGGGTTCAATCATCTGCCGCACCGCTTTGCGCGTCGCCTCATAAGGGGCGATGGGAGCGCACACCGCGATGCCGCCATTCTTGGTGATTTCGGAGGCGACATAGCCGATGCGCCGGATATTGATGTCGCGATGTTCCTTGGAGAAACCGAGTTCGCTCGACAGGTGCTTGCGCACCAGATCGCCATCGAGCAGCGTCACCGGCCGTCCGCCCATCTCGAGGAACTTGGTGATCAGCGCATTGGCGATGGTCGATTTGCCCGATCCCGAGAGACCGGTGAAGAAGATGGTGACGCCCTGCTTGTGCCGTGGCGGATAACTGCGGCGCAGTTCCTGCACGACCTCGGGATATGTGAACCACGCCGGAATGTCGCGGCCTTCGTTGAGGCGCTGGCGCAACTCCGTGCCCGAGATGTCGAGTACCTTCGCTCCCTTTTTCACTTCATCGGACGGCACATAGCGGTCTTCGTTCTGCAAATACACCATCATTTGGAACGGGACCATCTTTACGCCCATTTCCGCCTCATGTTTCTTGAACAGTTCCTGGGCGTCGTAAGGGCCGTAGAAGGGCTTGCCGTCGGTATCTTTTCCGGGGCCGGCGTGATCGCGGCCGACGATGAAATGCGTGCAGCCGTGATTCTTGCGAATCAGTCCGTGCCAGATCGCCTCGCGTGGCCCGCCCAGACGCATGGCCAGCGGCAGCATCGACAGCTTGACCGTGCCATGCGGGTACTTTGAGAGCAACAACTGATAGCAGCGGGTGCGGACGAAATAATCGACATCGCCCGGCTTGGTCATGCCGACCGAGGGATGGATCAGCAGATTCGCCTCGACTTGCTTGGCGGCGCGCATGGTCAGTTCGACGTGAGCGCGATGCATGGGATTGCGCGTCTGGAAGGCCACCACAGTAGTCCAGCCCAAGCGGCCGAACTCGGCGCGCAGGTCGGCGGGCGTCAGGCGCAACGAGCGGAAATCGTAGTGCGATGGAGGCTGGAACTCTTCGACTTTTCCGCCCACGTACCAGGGATTCGATTTGTTGATGGCGTAGTCGGCGCCGGGGTGCGCGGCGCTGGTGGAATTGAAAACGGCCAGCGCTTCGGCTTTGCGGTCCGGCTGCCAAACATCTTCCACGTGGAGCACGGCGAGCATCACGCCTTCAGGATCGCGCAGCGCGATCTTGCTGCTGCCGGGCGTCAGCTTTCTGGCGAATTCCTCGCTGACATCGAGCGTGATGGGCATGGGCCACAGGGTGCCGTTGGCCAGCCGCATGTTGTGGCAGACGCCCTCGTAATCGGCGCGGTTCATAAACCCGCGCAGGGGGGAGAACCCGCCGCTCATCAGCAGTTCCAGATCGCAGAGCTGCCGGGCCGTCAGGTCCCATGAGGGCCAATCCTTCGAATGCGCTTTTAGCTCCGCGGCGCGCGCGGCCGGCACTTGCAGCTGAACAAGTTCTCCCCCGTGGGGAGCGATAAGATGACTGGTCATTGTGTTCAAAGCAGTATTCCTCCCGGATGTTCTCACCAAAATTTATGCTGATATCAAAGCCACTAGGGGAGGGTCTCCATCTGAGCTCGCCCTGTTTGCCGTGACTTGTCAAGCTACCTGCTGGGGCTAGCAGGTAACCGCCAGAACATAAGCCGAGCCACGAATTAGGCCGGTATGCTGGGGTGAAACCCGGCCTCGAAGTCAATGGAACAAGAGGAAGGAGCAATCCGCGCTCCGAAGCCGGTCGATGGCCCACTTGTAAACCATTAGAAACAATAGCCAGTCAGCATTTTACCTCAAAAAGCCGGAGGCTGCTGGAAGGGTAGGAAACAGATTGCAACCTTGCGCCCAAGCGTGGGCAATTAAAGTGCATGGTCTGCCCGGCGAGCTATGTTCAGAAAAGCGAGAAAACCACGCCAATGCCATGGGGTTCGGTTTCGATATCTTCGAGACAGGTGCCGCTCTGGAGATCGTACAGAGCGATGTGGCTGGGGCGATGGGTCTGCTTCTTCTGCCGTATCCAGTTCAGGTTCTCCCGAAACTTGGTGGGACGAACGCGCGAAAAGCCAACCCACACGAAGCGCTCGTCCAGCGGAAGCAGGCCGCGGCACCAGCCCAGGTTCTCGCCACTGGGGCCGCTCATTTTGTTCAAATCGTGAATGCTCTCGACTTGGAGCGTTCGAGGATTCGCAACCACGACATGCCCGTCGACGGTCGTGAAATACAGCAAGCCGTTAAAGAGAAAACCGTCGTGCGGCCGTTGAACCGCGATTTCAATCTTGCGCGCGGGGTCTTGCAGGCTGATGGCATCGCGCTGATGGAATCGCGTGACAAAGATTTCATCGCCCAACTGAAAAATATGGTTGGCATGGGCGCGGTGCGGCTTAGTCGTCGGAACTTTGCGGTAATCGATATCTCTCGAAAAAATGCTCCAGGTATCTTCGCCCATCACGTCCCAGTGCCGCAGTAGCTTTCCTTCAAGCGAGACTTCAGCCACCATATCGAGGCCGGTGACCATCACCAGCAGCGTGCCCTGCGGAGTCGGGTAGACGTGATGAAGGTCATTAAAGAAGGGAAGAGAAATATAGGTCGCCAGACGGAAAGACGGGAGGTCATAGATCATGACTTCGGTAGAGGTGCAGAGGTAAAGCTTGTTGTCGCGCAGCGTTGTGGCTTTGAACAGGATGGCCGGCAATTCGTCCGCGGCGGCTTCCTGGGGAGATTCGTATTCGACGCAGGTGCGCGAAGTCTTGCTGACAGGATCGATCTCGACCACCATCGCCTGCTTGCAGGATTCCCACTCCTCAAGCTTCTGAAAAACGCTGCGCCTAAATTGCCCTCCGGCAACGTAGATCTTCTTCGTAGGATTGTTCGCCATAGAATTGTTCGCATTCATAGATTCACTCATCGCCCTGATATTCCACCGCAATCACTGATTGCGGCGGTTGCTCGAGAGGCAGCGGCTTGGTCAAGCCCGCAATCTCGGCGACATGAAACGCCCGGTTGGTGCGATAGGCCCAGAATAGCCCGACTCCGTAGATCGAACTCGCCAGCAGGACTTCGAGCACCAACTGGGTCAGGTGGCGGGGATAAAAAAATCGGTTGGCCAACCACAGCACTCCGACCAAGGGGAGGGTCAGAAGAATGGGCAGCGTGTACGCTTCGCGCAGGAAGGTTCCGACGGGAACGCCGATCTGCTTCTTCAAGTGGCGAGGCAGGAATGCAATACAAGTAAAGCTGAGCGGGATGGCAGTGCCGAGGGCGTCGCCCACAATTCCAAGCGTGGGGACGAGCGCGATGCTGAGAATGATATTGGCGACGCCCTCGATCACGGTGATGGCCGCCCAAGTCTGGTGTTTGCCCAGGCCGAACAAAACGCGTCCGGAAGCCGCCTGCGACAGCATGAGTGCGAAAGGAACGATCATCACCACCAGCACCGGGTAGCTGTGCGGAATATAACGCGCACCTACCCAGATGCGGATGATGTGCTTGCCGAGGATGATCAGAATCGCGGTGATGGGAAGAATCAGGAACGCGCACGCCCGGTTGCCGGCGATATAAATCTTACGCACACGGTCGAGGTTGCCGGTGGCCTCCGACTGGCTCGACATGGGCACAAAAACCTGGGCCATGCTGCCGACGAGCTGGGAGGCGTAGTCGACGATGCGGGCGCCGATGTTGAAGTAGGTGATGGCGACGGTGGACATCATGGCTCCGAGCACAAGTTCGTCGCTGCGGAAGCGCAGGTTCATGGAGATGATGACCAGGAAAGTGGTGCCGCCGTAATTGGCCATGTGGCGGAAGGAGTCGCGATCCACATGCTTAAGACCAAGGGGCACGGGGCACAAACGGAATACGACGATGCCGCGTAGAATCGAGGAAACAATTGGCATGATCACCGTGATCAGGGCGACGGTGAGCAGACCGTATCCGCGGTTCAGGAAGTAAACGATCAAAACGGCGCGGGCGAGAGTGGCGCCGATGCTGGTCCAGTTCAGAATGTAGAAGCGCTGCAATCCTTCGAGCATGCCGCCGAAAACGCCCAGCGGAAAGCTGATGCTGATTGAGGCGCCGACGATTAACAGCAGCAGGCGCGCGTCGGTGTGCATTCCGGCCGGAATGTGAAACAACTTTTCAACGGACGAACTCAGCAGCGTAGTAAACACCATGCTCACCACGCCAATGCCGGTGTAACTGAACAGCGCGGTGTTGACGAACCGCGCGAGCTTTTCGCGATCGTCCGTGGCAGCGTACTTGGAAACGTAACGAATGATGGAAGAGCGGATGCCCAGATCGAACAAGCCGTAGTAGCCGGTCACGGAGAAGATCAGTACCCAGACTCCGAACGCGGCATCGCCCAGGCGATGCAGGATGAACGGGGAAAGGAAAATTCCGACGATCACGTTGACGGCGAGCGCGAACCAGCTCGAGCCGACGTTCTTCAGAATCTGTCTTTTTTCAAGCTTCAGCATGAATGATGGCAGCGATTAAGTTCCGGCCGCTTGATCGCCGGCTCCGGAGCGGTAAACAAAGATAAATAGTACCAGTGGCTTGTAAAGGGTCCGCCAATCTGAATCGACTCCGCGATGGTCAGGTATCCTCGGAGTGCAACCCGGAGTCCAGAGAGGGCCGCGCAATTCATTCGTAACTCATTGATTTTGCTAGGCTGCTGTTCGCGGAATAGAAATGCGGTTCGGCCAGATTGCTGGGATAAGCACATTTATGGGGAATCTGTTTCGCTACCACGCGTGCTTCATCGCGCGGGCAAATTTTTGCGCCGGCAGCGTGTTCAGCACATCGTCCTTGGTGAGCCAGGCGCGCCGGGCCTGAATCACTCCATAACGCAGCTTTTCCATGTGCGAAGTGTGGTGGGAATCGGTGTTGATCACGATTTTCACGCCATGCTGTTTCGCCAAGCGAAGATGCACGTCGTTGAGGTCGAGCCGGTCGGGATAGGAATTCAATTCCATCGCCACTTTGTGTTTGGCCGCTGCTTTGAGAACGGCGTCGAGATCGAACGGGTAGGCGTCGCGGCGCAGCAGCAGGCGCCCGGTGGGATGCCCGATCATCGAAGTATTGGGATTGGCGACGGCCTTCAGCAGTCGGTCAGTCATGGTGGCGCGGTCCTGATTGAATTGCGAGTGGACGCTGGCGATGACGATGTCCATTTGTTCGAGCACCGAGTCGGAGAGGTCGAGCGCGCCGTCACCCAGGATATCGACTTCGATTCCCGCGAAAATGCGGATGCCCTTCATCTTCTTTTCGACCGCCCGGATTCTCTCGATGTGCGCCAGCGCGCGTTCGTCGGTGAGCCCGTTGGCGAAGGCGAGATTCTTCGAATGATCGGTGATGGCCATGTACTGGTAGCCGCGTTCCCGCGCCGCTTCGGCCATCTCTTCAATGGTATTGCGCCCGTCGGTTTCGACGGTGTGCATGTGCACGTCGCCGCGAATATCGGAGAGCTCAAGCAGCACGGGCAGCGTGTGAGCCGCGGCGGCTTCGATCTCTCCCAGATTCTCGCGCAGTTCGGGAGGGATGAAGTCGAGCCCCAGCTTGGCGTAGATTTCTGCTTCCGTTTTGCGCGCGACCGGCTTCCCGTCTTCGATGTTGGCTAGGCTGTATTCGTTGAGCGTGAAGCCCATCTTGAGCGCGCGCTGGCGCAGGGCCACGTTATGCGCCTTGGAGCCGGTGAAATATTGCATGGCCGCTCCAAAGGATTCCGGAGGCAGCAGGCGCACGTCTACCTGCATGCCGTTGCGATGCCGGAAGCTGACCTTGTTTTCCCCTTGCGCGATGACGTCCATCAGGCCCGGAAAGCGGAGCAGATGTTCGATGATCTTCTGCCGCGATTCCGCCTCGATGCAGCCCTTGCCCGTGACCAGGATGTCGAGGTCGCCGACGGTTTCGCGGCCGCGGCGCAACGATCCCGCAGGCGTGACTTTTTCGACGCCCAGATCGCCCAATGGATCTGCCAGCAGATGCTCCACCAGTTGTTCGGCCAGCTCTTCGGCGGTGTCGAGCAGGAATCGTCCGGCGATGCGGCGGTAGTCTTCGATGGCTTTGAGCAGTTTCTGCTCGTGTTTTTCGCCCATGCGCGGCAGCGTGCGGATCTTGCCTTCGCGCGCCAGTTTTTCCACGCCCTCGAGGTCGCTGACCTGATAGGCGCTCCAGATCAAGGCAATCGTTTTCGGTCCCAAGCCTTGAATCTTGAGTAGTTCGAGCATTGAAGGGCGGTATTTTTTCAGCAACTCGGTGTGCGCTTCGATGCTGCCATCCTTGAAAAGCTGCACGAGATTGGCTTGCATGCCTTTGCCAATGCCCTGGATTTCGAGAAGCTTCTTCGGCTCCTGGATCAGGTCGGCCACCTGTTGCGGCAGCGCTTCAATGGCGGCTGCGGCGTTGCGATAGGAGCGTACGCGAAATGAGTCTTGGCCGTCGATCTCGAGCAGATCGGCAGTCTCGTAGAGGAGTCCGGCGATGGCCTTGTTGTCCATTCGGAGTTGTATACGTCCAAGTTGTAATCCCGAGAGAGGATTGTAACGCTGAAGAAAGCGCCGCGGCTTGAAGTTAGCAGACGCGGAGGACACAGCTAGCCCTGCGTCGAGCGCACAAAGCTTGGTCGGCAAAGCCGGTCTTCGTAAAGCGGTCTCCGACTACGAGACCTTGGTTACATTGGCCGCTTGCGGCCCTTTCTGTCCCTGGACGATCTCAAACTCCACCTTGTCGCCCTCCTGCAGACTCTTATAACCTTCGGTGGTGATTGAGCTGTAGTGAATGAATACATCCGGTCCATCATCGCGGCCGAGGAAGCCGTACCCTTTGGCATTGTTGAACCACTTGACGGTGCCTTTCAAACGTTCCACTTGCTCTCCCCTCTTTTTTGCGGATGTCCCCGAAAAGGCGCGGTTCCAGGGAGCGCGCAAAAATGTGTACGAATTGTGCTGCTCACAGGGGGGACTGTCAAGGATGGTGATCACATAGCCGTGGCAGGGGCCACGGCTATGTACGGGATCGGGGCAGGTGAAGGCACCCGCCCCTACGTACTCAATTCTGAATCGACGGGCGAGGACGCCCGTCGCTCCACCACGGATACAACGACCAACGACAGTTCTACGTTCCTTCCGACCAACTGGCCAGATACTCTTCCTGCTCCGAAGTTAAGCGGTCGATCTTGATGCCGAGCGACTCCAGCTTGAGCTTGGCCACGCGCTTGTCGAGTTCCACCGGAACCGTATAGACCTTGTTTTCGAGTGAGGCATGGTTCTTCACCATGTACTCGCAGGAAAGCGACTGGTCGGCAAAACTCATGTCCATCACCGACGCCGGATGGCCTTCGGCGGCGGCCAGGTTGATGAGGCGGCCTTCACCCAGCAGGTTGATGCGGCGCCCATCCTTCATTGTGTACTCGTCGACGAAGGTGCGCGTGGTGCGCTTGGAGGACGACAACTTTTCGAGCGCCGGGATGTCGATTTCGACGTTGAAGTGCCCCGAGTTCGAGATGATGGCGCCGTCTTTCATGAGTCCGAAGTGCTGCTTGGCGAGCACGTTCTTGTTGCCGGTGACAGTGCAGAAAACGTCGCCGATCTTAGAGGCCTCTTCCATGCTCATCACGCGGAAACCGTCCATGACCGCTTCCAGCGCTTTGGTCGGATCGATCTCGGTCACGATGACTTCCGCTCCCGTGCCGCGGGCGCGCGAAGCCAGGCCCCGTCCGCACCAGCCATAACCGGCGACCACGAACTTCGACCCCGCCAGCAGGAAATTCGTGGCGCGAATGATGCCGTCGATCGTGGATTGCCCGGTGCCGTAACGATTGTCGAACAGGTGCTTGGTATCGGCGTCGTTGACGGCCACGATGGGATAGCGCAGCACGCCTTCCTTGGCCATGGCGCGCAAACGAATCACGCCGGTAGTCGTCTCCTCGGTTCCGCCAATCACGTTCTCGAGTTCTTTCGTGCGCTTGGTGTGGAGCACGGAGACCAGGTCGGCGCCATCGTCCATGGTGATCTGCGGCTTGTGATCGAGCGCCGCCATGATGTGCGCGTAGTAGGAATCGTTGTCCTCGCCCTTGATGGCGAAGACGGGAATGCTGTAGTCGCGCACCAGACTGGCGGCCACATCATCCTGAGTGGAAAGCGGGTTCGAAGCGCAGAGGGCCACGTCCGCGCCGCCGTCGCGCAAGGCAATCATTAAATTCGCGGTCTCGGCCGTTACGTGCAGGCAGGCCGAAACGCGGATGCCCTTGAGCGGCTGGTTCTTGATGAATTCCTTGCGGATGATCTGCAGCACCTTCATCGACTGGTTCGCCCACTCGATGCGTTTCTTGCCCAGATCGGCCAGTTCAAATCCTTTAACGTCGCTGCTAATCGATGTCGTTGCCATTTTTCTCCCCGGATGAAAAGGTCAGAGGTGAGAGGTCAGATTGCAGAGGTGAAACCCGACTTCACTTACTCATTCCTAGCGTGCGCTTAATTTCCTTTGATTCATTGTCTGCGGTTCGGGTTCTTGACCTCTGACCTCGAACCTCTGACCTCTGACCTTATTTTCGTGCTCCTACCGGCTCCCGCTTCAAGCCGGCGTCAGACGCCAGTTTGGCGGCTTTGTCGGTTGCTTCCCAGGTGAAATCGGGGTCGCTGCGGCCGAAGTGTCCGTACGCCGCGGTCTTCCGGTAAATCGGGCGGCGCAGTTTGAGCGTGTCGATGATCTCGCGCGGTTTGAGCTTGAAGTTTGCCCGCACCAGATCTGGAATCAGATTCGCATCAATCTTCTCGGTTCCGAAAGTATCCACAAGGACGCTGACGGGATCGGCAACCCCGATGGCGTAGGCGAGTTGCACTTCGCAGCGATCGGCTAGGCCGGCGGCCACGATGTTCTTTGCGATGTAACGCGCCATGTAGGCGGCGGACCGATCGACCTTGGTCGGATCCTTGCCACTGAACGCGCCGCCGCCGTGCCGTCCCATGCCACCATAGGTATCCACGATGATCTTGCGTCCGGTCAGGCCGGAATCGCCCATGGGGCCGCCGATGACGAAACGTCCGGTGGGATTGATGTGGTACTTGGTGTCCTCATCGAGCAGGTGGGCGGGAATGACGGCCTGGATGACGTGCTTCAAAATGTCGGCGCGCAATTCGTCGTTGCCAACGCTCTCGGAATGTTGCGTCGACACGACCACAGCATCCACGCGCTTCACTTTGCCCTGCGCGTCGTATTCGACCGTGACTTGCGATTTTCCATCGGGCCGCAGGTAGGGACAGGTGCCATTCTTGCGAACTTCGGAAAGCTTCAGGCAGAGCTTGTGGGCGAGTGAAATGGGAAGCGGCATCAGTTCGGGGGTCTCGTTGCAGGCGAAGCCGAACATCATGCCCTGGTCGCCGGCGCCGCCGGTATCAACGCCCATGGCGATATCGCCGGACTGCTTGTTGATGCTGGAAATCACGGCGCAAGTGTTGGAGTCGAAGCCGTAGACCGCATTGTCGTAGCCGATCGACTGCACCACGCCGCGCACCAGGTTCTGGAAGTCCACGTAGGCCTTGGTGGTGATCTCGCCGGCAATCACGACCAAGCCGGTGCAGGTCAGGGTTTCACAGGCGACGCGGCTGTTCGGATCCTCACGAAGGCAGGCGTCGAGAATGGCATCGGAAATCTGGTCGGCGATCTTGTCCGGATGTCCCTCGGTTACGGATTCCGAGGTAAAAAGAGAACGATTCTTTGCTGGCAAGCTGGCATCTCCTCAAGGTAAATTCGAGCCTTTGCTTCCGATAAGGGGGGCTTCTGAAGCCGCGGGCTCTTGACCGGGGTTTGGCTTATTCTTCATTAAAACGGTATCAGAGATGACCTGTTAAGCGCAACGGAATTGGCCAGTTCCGGAGGGCGCTGGCATTAAGTGGAGGCCAATTGGCATTAAACGGTGGGGTGCGCGCCGTAAATGGAAGAAAAGAAAGAGACAACCTAAGGCGTCGAAGGGGGCGCCGGGGCATTTGGCAAGATGCCTTGAGGACCAAAAGTGACGGTCTTGACCTCTCCGAATTCGCCTCCGACGTCGAGCTTCTTGCCATTGAATCGAAAGTCGATGCCGCCGGCGTTGCCGACCTTGACTATGATTTCCTTCCGGCCACGGACTGCGCGCGCACTGCCGGCGGCCAGAATTTCGGACGCGGTCGCTGTGCCGTCGGCGGTGACCGAGATCCAGGATTCTTCGCGGGCCTCAATGACGACCGTGAACTCGCCCGGAGTTGTGGCCGGAGCGGCAGTCGCTGATCCCTGAGTCGCTGAGTTCTGAGCTGTCTTGGGCGTGACGGAAGAAGTTCTTGTGCTGGATGCGCCGGCCGGCATGGGCGTGGGCGGCACCAGCGGGGCAGATCCTCTGGTCGATGAACCAACAGACTGCGAGCCACTGGTAGGTAAGTTAGGCGTCGGCGAACCGGCGGTCGCCGCGGTAGAGCCGGTCGAACCCGCGCCACCATTTTCGCCGGAGAGTCCGGCCGCCGCTTCGCCAGTTGCTGGGGCTGCTGCTCCGGTTGATGACTGCGCGGCTGGCTCCTGCGCCGTGGCGGTGGTTGGAGCCGGGCGAACGGACTCCCTCGCGTGTTCCCGCTGGCGATGGCTCCAGACGGAGAGGGCAAGCGCGACTACGAGTAGAACCGCGGCGAACACGCCCCAGGGCAGTTGGCGGGGCGGGGTGTCGGAGATGGTTTCCAGGCGGCTGTTTCTCTCCGCATCTTCGCGCGCTTCGTCTTCTCGCCCCCCCGGCTCACGAGGTGCAATCTCCGTCGAAACCGGAGGCGCATCCCCGGAAGCTTGCAAATAGTCGGCAACGGTTTGATCTTCGTCGAGGCCCACCACGCGAGAATAGGCGCGGACGAAGCCTTTGTTGAAGATGCCTCCGGGCAACTGGTTGAACTTATCCTCTTCCAGCGCTTGCAGCATGCGGGTCCCGATCTTGGTCGAGGCGGAAATCTGCTCCAGGGTGATTTTGCGCTTCTCGCGCTCCAGCTTCAGTTTTTCGCCAAAGGACGGCAACCCAGTCTCCCGCTTTCGCCGGACGGCGAACGGAATTTTACTCTGCCGAGAAGTAAGATCATAGTCTGTCGAGAAGCAAGATCATAGGTCATTTCAGATACACTGGCACAGAGGTGCATGAACGCAGGATTTGTTTCGGGAGCGGGTAGGTTGGCGGGACGGGTTACCTACGTTCATTGCCCGAGTGGTGCGGCCAAACCTATAATCTCGTATCCCACCACGCGAACGAGGAGTTCATGTCGGAGGCAACGGGCACGTCCCCAATTCGCCTGTCGCAAGAGCTGACCATCTTTCACGATGTCGCCAAAGCGCTGACATCCTCGCTCAACCTCGATTCGATCCTCCAGACCATCATGGAAAAAATGGCGGAATACTTTCGCCCGGATACCTGGTCGCTGCTGATGGTGGATGAAGAAAAGGATGAGCTCTATTTCGCCATCGCGGTCGGGGCTGCGGCCGAGGTTCTGGCGAAGGCGCGTTTGAAGGTGGGGGAGGGAATTGCCGGTTGGGTGGCCAAGTACGGGCAGGCGTTGATCGTGCCCGACGTGCAGAATGATGCGCGTTTTTCATCCCGGCTGGACGAGATGACGCGGTTGCAGACGCACTCTGTCATCTGCGTGCCGTTGCGCTCGAAACACCGCGTTCTGGGCGTGATTCAACTGGTCAACGCCAACGTGGGCCTGACCGAACAGGAGATGTTCTTTCTGCAGGCCTTGTGCGATTACGCCGCGATTTCGATCGAGAATGCGCGGGCAGTCGAAAAGATTCAGGAACTGACCATCACCGACGATTGCACCGGCCTGTTCAATGCGCGCCATCTGCATAAGACGCTGGAGACCGAGGTCTACCGTTCGGCGCGCTTTGGCTACCAGTTCAGCGTGATCTTCATCGATCTCGACCACTTCAAGACGGTCAACGACACCCATGGACATCTGGTGGGAAGCCGGCTGCTGGCCGAGGTCGGATACCTGATCAAGGCGCAGTTGCGGTTGATCGATTTTGCCTTCCGCTATGGCGGTGACGAGTTCGTGGTGCTGCTGCCACAAACCAGCAAAGATCAGGCGGTAGTGGTCGCCAAACGTTTGCAGGATTCCCTGCGCGCGGGAACCTTCTGCGCCGAGCAGGGTTTGAATCTCAAACTTCGCGCCAGTATGGGACTGGCGACCTTTCCGCACGATGCGCAGACGCCGCACGATATCATCCGCCAGGCGGACGAAATGATGTATGTGGTGAAGAACTCGACCCGCGATAATATCGGCGTCGCCTCGCGCGGGTTGCTTGATCCGTAGAGGTTTGCGCAGGGACTTTCTACTGCTTCTCTCGCCTCTGCAACTCCGCGGGCTGGTCGGTTTTCGGCCGCGCTTCGGCTGGGTCCGGTTTCCAGGTGAACGCGTTGGCGGGCGCGGCAGGGTTTACGCCGAAGTCCCATACATAAAGGTTCATTCCTTCTTTTCCCAGCATCTCGGCGACGGCGTATTCGCCGGTCGTGAGAGGGTCGGTGGGCGTGAGCTTGACCCAGCCTCCAGTCATCGCGGTGACCGTGGCCGCGACAAATCGTTCGTCGGTTTTCGTCTTTCCGGTGACTGCGGTCTTGACCGCTCCGGCCACGCGTTTGCCACCTTTGACCTCGACGCGAATGATCTTGAAGCGCTCGGTGGACGGCAGAGGCGCAGGCTCGCCGCTGGCCTGCGCGGTTGCGGGCACGCCCCGATTGGCATCGTTATGGTTCAAGTCGATGTTGATGTAGAGCGAAGGCACGGAGGTGTGCGCCTGAATTTTGGCATGCGCTTCGGGAAGGCTGATGGTTTGCTTGGCGCCGGCCAGCGGATTGATCGCCGTCCGTAGAATATTCGACTTGGTGTTCTTATCCAGATCGCTGCCCGATTGCTGCAGTTCGGACAACTGCGGCTGATTCTGGTAGGTATCGAGGAGGAAGATACCGCCTTCGTCGGGCAGCCGCAGACCGGGAGCGACCTGCGGGGAACGGGCTTGTTCGGCCTTTCGTTCGGCTTCCAGTTCCTGATCGAGTTCGACCGCTTCCGGAGCGGGTGCGCCCTGCAGGCGGCCTTGCTCAAACTTGTCGGTTGCGTCCCAGTCGACCAGCGCTTTGGGGACTTCCTCCCATTCGCCGCGCTCGGCGCTGAAATAGCGTACGCGGTCGCCGTGAACCTCATACTTGGTGACGGACTGGTAGGAGCCGTCTTTCAGGATGAGGCGGCGGGCTTGAGTGGGAGCGGGAACCTGGGCCAGGCCGCAGACGGCCAACGCAAGGATTGCTACCGCGAAGAGTGCCGCCCCGCCGACAGATGATTTCATGCCGCCGAACATTATCGGCCTTTTCTGGCGCTTACGAAAGGTCAGATTCAGTGGCGTTCATGTGGGCACCCTCGTCTCATCCGCTTCCGAACTGACGGCTGAAGGCTGATGGCTGAGAGCTGCTTTTTCCACATTCCCTTCCGGAACGATCTCTGCCATAATTGATCGTGCACCCCAGCCTGCACAATTTTCCAGACAAAATTAAAGCGAGGAAGCGATGTCGGCCAAGTACATTTTTGTAACCGGCGGTGTGGTCTCATCATTGGGAAAAGGTCTGGCGGCGGCTTCGATCGGATGCCTGCTCGAAAGCCGTGGCCTCAAGGTCAACCTGATGAAGTTCGATCCTTACTTGAATGTCGATCCGGGGACGATGTCGCCGTTTCAGCATGGCGAAGTGTTCGTCACCGATGACGGCGCGGAAACCGATCTCGATCTTGGCCACTACGAACGCTTCACCCACGCCAAACTTTCTCGCGATAACAATTGGACCACCGGACGCCTCTACGAGCAGATCATCGCCAAGGAGCGGCGCGGCGATTACCTGGGCAAGACGGTGCAGGTGATTCCGCACGTCACCAACGAGATCAAGGCAGCGGCGAAGAAAGTGGCGCAGGACGTCGACGTGGCGCTGATTGAAATCGGCGGCACGGTGGGCGACATCGAGTCGCTGCCGTTCATTGAGGCGATCCGCCAAATGCGGCAGGAACTGGGGCGCGATAACACTTTGTTCGTGCACGTGACGCTGGTGCCGTTTATCGCCGCGGCGCAGGAATTGAAGACCAAGCCCACCCAACACTCCGTCAAAGAGCTGCTCAGCGCCGGAATTCAGCCGGATATCCTGTTGTGCCGCACCGACCGCTTTCTTTCGAAAGAGATCAAGGCGAAGATCGCGTTGTTCTGCAACGTCGAAGAAGAGGCGGTGATCACGGCGAAGGACGTCGCGTCCATTTACGAAGTGCCGGTGTGTTTCGCGCATGAAGAAGTGGACACGCTGGTGCTGCGCCGTCTGAAACTCGAAGCGAAAGATCGCGATCTTTCGAAGTGGAACGACCTGGTGCATCGCGTCTACAACCCGAAAGATGTTGTCAGGATCGGAATCGTCGGAAAGTACGTGGAGTATGAGGACAGTTATAAGTCGCTGAAAGAGGCGCTGGTGCACGGCGCGCTGTCGCACAACCTGAAGCTGGAATTGAATTGGATTGAAGCCGAGGGTCTGGAAACGGCGGACGAAGCCGACAAGAGTTATGAAGCGCAGTTGGAAGACTACGACGGATTGCTCGTGCCCGGCGGATTCGGCAAGCGCGGCATTGAAGGCATGTTGAAGGCGATCCAGTACGCGCGCGAAAAGCATGTGCCGTACTTCGGAATCTGTTTGGGTATGCAGACGGCTTGCATTGAATATGCGCGCAACGTCTGCGGGTTGGCGGATGCCAACTCGAGCGAGTTCGATCCGGCGACCCCGCATCGCGTGATTTACAAGCTGCGCGAGTTGCGTGGCGTGGAAGAACTGGGCGGCACGATGCGGTTGGGGGCGTGGCCGTGCAAGATCGAACCGGGAACGCTGGCGTACAAAGTGTATGGCCAGACCGAGATCAGCGAGCGGCACCGGCATCGCTATGAGTTCAACCGCGAGTATGAAGAGCCGATGGTGGCGGCCGGGTTGCGTATTTCTGGCTCGACTCCGGATGGCACTTACGTCGAGATGGTGGAAATTCCCGGTCATCCGTTCTTCATCGGATGCCAGTTCCATCCGGAATTCAAATCGAAGCCGCTGGAGCCGCATCCGCTGTTCAAGGCGTTCACCGGCGCGGCGTATGAATATGGGCAGAAAAGAAAAGAGCAGAAAGACGCAGCCGAGGTCGAAATGTTTCTGCGGCCGGAAAAAGTGGGAAGAAGATAATTTTGTAATTTTGTAATCGGGTAATTTGGTAATTCGGAAACCCGGATTTGCAGCTTGGGACATATTTAGATTACAAAATTACAAATTTACTCAATTACAAATTTCTTTGGCTTTATCTTTCCAAATCGATAACGTTCGCGTCGGCTCTGGCGATCTGTTCCTCATTGCCGGGCCGTGCGTGATTGAGAGTGAAGAGCACGCCCTGCGCATGGCGGAGATCATCAAGGGCGTGGCTCGCTCGCTCAATTTTCCGTTCATCTTTAAAGCTTCGTACGACAAGGCGAACCGCACTTCGATCCGCAGTTATCGCGGGCCGGGATTGAAGGAAGGCTTGCGCATTCTGAAAAAAGTGAAAGACGAAGTGCACATACCCGTGCTCACCGACGTTCACCAGGCGGTCGACGTGGCCGCCGTTGCCGAGGTGGTCGACGTGCTGCAGATTCCGGCGTTCCTTTGCCGCCAGACCGATCTGATTGTGGCGGCGGCGCTGAGCGGGCGTCCCGTCAACATTAAAAAGGGGCAGTTCGTTTCGCCTTGGGACATGAAGCATGCCGTCGCAAAGTGCCGCGATGCCGGGAATAGCCAGGTCTTTGTGACCGAGCGCGGATCGAGTTTCGGCTACAACAATCTGGTTGTGGACATGCGTTCGCTCGCCATCATGCGAAAGTTCGCGCCCGTGGTGTTTGACGCCACGCATTCGGTGCAGTTGCCCTCGGCTTCGCACGGTGACGAAGATCAGCCCGCGGTGAGTGGAGGCCAGCCTGAGTTTATCCCCGTGCTTTCGCGCGCTGCGGTGGCGGCGGGTGTGGACGGGGTGTTTATGGAAGTCCACGACAATCCGAAAGAAGCGAAAAGCGACGGAGCCAACGCGCTCGACACGCGCAACCTGCGTGCCTTGCTGAAAGAACTGCAGGCGGTGAAGAAGGCGCTGGACACGGCGCATGCGACGCCATAGATTCATTCCCTGAATCTGCTACCATTTCCGCGTCATCTGAAATCCATCGCGTATGCATTGGTGGGCGTCGATTGCCGGCATCGTTCTTATCTTCATCATCCTCATGGATGCGTTTGAGACCGTTGTCTTGCCGCGGCGCGTCAAGCGGACTTTTCGCATCACGGGGTGGTTCTACCGGAATAGCTGGGGGCTCTGGTCCCGAGTGGGGCGGCATATCAAGTCCGCCAACCGGCGCGAAGGGTTTCTCGCGTACTTTGGGCCGCTGTCACTGATCCCACTGATGGGGTTTTGGGCGATCGGCCTGATTTTTGGATTCGCCTGCGTGCAGTACGGATTGGGCGAACATCTGTCGCTGGGCAATGAAAAAATCACGTTCGGGAAAGTCGTCTACCTCAGCGGCGAAACTTTCTTCACGCTGGGCTACGGAGATATCACGCCTAATAACGCGGCCGCCCGCGCCCTCGCGGTGATGGAAGCGGGCATGGGTTTCGCGTTTCTCGGAGTCGTGATTGGATATCTGCCGGTTATCTACAATTCGTTTGCCGCGCGCGAGATTGAGATTTCGTTGCTGGATGCGCGCGCCGGGTCGCCGCCGAGCGCGGCCGAGTTCTTGGGCCGGCTGGGCTGCTGTCCGGAGCAAACGGTGCTCGACCAGATTTTTCGCGACTGGGAGCGCTGGTGCGCCGATCTGCTTTCGAGCCATCTTTCGTATCCGGCGCTGGTCTTCTTCCGGTCGCAGCATAGCAATCAATCCTGGTTGGGGGCGCTGAGTGTCATGCTTGATGTCACGTCGCTGATCACGACGGGCGTGAAAGGCATCCACCCGGATCAGGCGAAGCTCACGTTTGCCATGGCGCGGCACGCCGCCGTGGATCTAGCCCAGGTGGTGAATGCGGACTACAGCCCGCATGATGTCGATCGGCTTACAGCGTCAGACTTGACCCGGCTGCGTGCGGAACTCGTCGCGCATGGGGTCACTCTTGATAAGGGTGTGGACGCGCCGGAACGGCTGGCGGAACTACGGGTTCTCTACGAACCGTATCTGCACGCGCTCAGCCGCCGGCTTTGGATGACGCTGCCGCCGTGGATCGGCACGGACCGCAAGAAAGACAACTGGCAGAGCGGCCCGTGGGACCGCGCGATTCAGGCGCGAGCACTGGAACATCCGGGGCGCGCCGTGGACGATCACTTCTGAATCGCGTGATCGGGGGAAGTCAAAGGCTTTTAACCACGCGGGACACAGAGGACCACGGGGGGAAGCCGGCGAATCACGACGTCGATCTGTTTGACGGACTACACTAGCGACAAGTCGCAAGGCGATAATTCACAACTCGGGGTAAGTATGCCGACTCGCATTCTCTGTGTTTGTTCCATGCTGCTGACCGCCGTACTCTGTTCGGCCCAAACCAGCCCGTCTTCCTCCGCCGTTCCTCATGAAATTCCCGCCTTCGACGTCACCGCCATCGATATGACCATCGATCCGTGTGTCGACTTCTACCAATACGCCTGCGGAACCTGGATGAAGAACAATCCCGTTCCTCCGGATAAGGCGCGCTGGGGCCGGTTCGACGAGCTTGCCGAGCACAATCGTTATATCTTGCGCGACATCTTGACCGAGGCTCAAGGCAAACACACGGCAACGGAAACCATGGTGGGTGCTTATTACGCCTCCTGCATGGACGAGAGCACGATCGAGAAAAAGGGAAACGCTCCCCTGACGCCGGAGCTGGAACGTATAAACGGTATCAAGACGAAAGCGGAGCTCATCCGGCAGGTTGCATACATGCACCGCAATTCCACGCCAGCGCTGTTTGCCTTCTTCCCCCAGCCTGATATGCACGATTCGACCCAGACCATTGCTTACCTCGACCAAGGCGGGTTCACGTTGCCCGATCGCGACTACTACGTGAAAGACGATCCCAAGTCGGTGGAGACGCGGCAGAAATATCTGGAGCACGTGCAGAAGATGTTCGAACTCGCTGGCGACAAGCCGGAAGTGGCGGCGGCTGAGGCCAAAACCGTGTTAGCTATCGAGACCGGGCTGGCTAAGTCTTCGATGGACCGAACTCTTCGCCGCGATCCGAAGACGCGCGACCATAAGATGACCGTCGCGGAGATCGCCGCCGCGGCCCCGAATTTCCACCTCACCGTCTACTTTGCCGATAATGGATCGCCCAAGTTCACTTCTCTCAACGTGGGCAATCCCGATTTCTTCAAGCAGGTCAACGACCAGCTCAACGCAGCGTCGCTCGAAGACTGGAAGGTATATCTGCGCTGGAAAACGATCAACGAGTACGCTCCAGTCCTGACGAATGCGTTCGTTGAAGAGGATTTCGAGTTCAACGGCAAATACATGTCGGGACAGCAGGAGATGGAGCCGCGCTGGAAGCGTTGCGTGAAGTCCACCGACGCCAACCTGGGCATGGCGCTGGGCCGGCTCTATGTGGACCGCACCTTTGGACCCGAAGGCAAAGAGCGCACCTTGAAGATGGTGCAGGCCATCGAGAACGCAATGCATCAGGACCTCACGCAGTTGGCGTGGATGTCGGATACGACGAAGCAGAAGGCCTATGAGAAGCTGAGCACCATCGTCAACAACATTGGCTATCCCGACGCGTGGCGCGATTACAGCAGTGTGACGATCAAGTCCGACGATTATGCGGGAAACTCGGTGCGCGCCGGGGCGTTCGAGGTGCAGCGTCAATACAAGAAGATCGACCGGCCCACGGACCGCAAGGACTGGAGCATGACTCCGCCAACGGTCAATGCCTATTACCGTCCTCCCATGAACGATATCAACTTTCCCGCGGGCATTTTGCAGCCCCCGTTTTACGGCAAGCTGATGGATGACGCGGTGAACTATGGCGGCATCGGCGTAGTGATCGGGCATGAACTCACGCATGGCTTCGACGACCAGGGGCGCAAGTACGATGCGCAAGGCAACTTCCGCGATTGGTGGACGCCGGAGGACGGCAAGGAATTTGAGCAGCGCGTCGATTGCACCGCCAAGGAGTATTCAAGCTTTGTCTCCGTGAAGGACGACAAGGGTGAGGTGAAGCTCAATGGCAGGCTGACGCTGGGTGAAAATACCGCCGATAACGGAGGCCTGAAACTGGCTTACATGGCGCTGACCGACATCATCGGCAGCACGCCGGTGAAACTCATCGATGGATACACGCCGCCGCAGCGCTTTTTTCTCGCATATGGGCAGAGCTGGTGTCAGAACGTGACGGACCAGGAAGCCCGAAAGCGCGTGCTGACCGATCCGCATTCGCCGGGACGGTGGCGTGTGAATGGCGCAGTGCAGAATTCAGCCGCCTTCCAGGAAGCCTTTGGATGCAAGGCGGGACAGCCAATGGTTGCCGAGAACGCTTGCCGCGTGTGGTGAGCACGCCATAGTTCAGACGTCATAGTTAGAGAACTGGGTTGCCGGTTGCGCGAGCGCACGGCAACTGGGTAAGAGGAGAGACAGAATGCGTTCTTTGACACGTCGTAATTTCATGCGGATCGGCGCGGGCTCCGTGGTTGCCGGAGCGGCAACGAAGATCACTCTGCTGGAACCGGCCGCGCTGTGGGGCGCCGACCGTGCGGTAGGGCCAAGCGACCGGGTGCGATTTGCCGCAATCGGCACGGGCACGCGCGGATGCGAACTGCTGGCAGCATCGCTGGCGGTGCCGGGCATAGAGTGTGTCGCGGTGTGCGATCTCTATGACAGCCGGCACGAGGCGGCGCAGGAGGCGGTGAAGAAGCAGGTTCCGGCGACTCGTAACTATCGGGAAATCCTGGACCGCAACGATGTGGACGCAGTGATTGTGGCCGTCGCCGACCACCAGCATCGCAGGATAGTGGTGGATGCGTGCGCGGCGGGCAAGGATGTGTACTGCGAAAAGCCGATGTCGCATACGGTGGAAGACGGCTTCGCCATGGTGGACGCGGTGCGGAAGGGGAATCGCATCTTGCAGGTGGGCAGCCAGCGCGTGAGCTCCATCGTCTATGAGAAAGCGCGCGAGCTCTACGCCTCCGGAGCGCTCGGCGATGTGTTCTTCATCGAAGGCTCGTCGGACCGCAACTCGCCGAGCGGCGCCTGGGTGTATCCGATTCCGCCGGACGCGAGCGAGCAGACCATCGACTGGAATGCGTTCCTGGAAGGCGCGCCCAAGCGGCCGTTTGACGCGGCGCGCTTTTTTCGCTGGCGCTGCTTCTCCGACTATGGCGAGGGGCTGGCGGGCGATCTGTTCGTGCATCTGCTCTCCGGGATTCACTTCATCTCCGGAACCAATGAGGCGCCGAAGCGGGCGCAGTCGAGCGGCGGACTGTTTCGCTGGAAAGACGGACGCGATTTCCCGGATCTGATCGAGACGCTTTATGACTATCCGAATTTCCGCGTGGTGCTGCGCTGCAATCTGAATAATGCCGGCGGTGAACCGATTAAATTCCACGGCACAAAAGGCACCATGGAAATCATCGGACAAACTTTGACTTTCACGCCGCAGGATGTAAGTCCAAAGCCGGAAACATATTCGACCAAGGGATGGCCGGAGCGTCTGCGCAAGGAGTATCTGGCACAGTGGACCGCGGAACATCCGGCGACTGGTCCGCTCGACTATCAGGCGGTCGAAGGCGAGACTTTTACAGCGCCGGAAGGATACAGCGATGTGTCGGCCCACGAGGCAAACTTCTTCAACGCGGTGCGCACCCGCAAGCCGACCGTGGAGAACGAGGAGTTTGGCAACCATGCGGCGATTGGCTGCCACCTCGCCAACTACGCTTATTTCAAGAATAGGATTGCGACCTGGGATGCAGTGGCGAAAACGATTCGGGGATAGTGCTGCCTCGCGCCGATTTGCAGCTAGAAAAAGATGATTCAGAACTGAGGGCTTATGACTATGCATCGGATTTCAAGAAGGACATTCTTAAAGACCGCCTCCGCCTCGGCCGCCGGCGCGGCGCTATGGAACAGTGTGCCGCGGCTGATGGCGAATCCTCTGGGTCTGCCCATCGGGCTGCAGTTGTACTCGGTGCGCGATCTTCTGCCCAAGGACTATGACGGAACGCTGCGGCAGTTGGGTGCGATGGGCTATCGCGAAGTGGAAGCGGCAGGCTTTTTCGGCCATAGCCCCAGCGAAGTGAAGCAGGCCATGGATCACGCGGGCCTGAACTGTGTGAGCGCGCACTATCCGCTGAAGGATCTGCTGCCGAAGGTGGATGAAGTAATTCAGTTTGGTAAGGATCTGGGGCTCAAGTACATCGTCTGCGCGGCGCCGTGGCTGAAGGATCCGTCGAGCGTGAAAGAGCCTGGGTCACGCGCGGCCAGGGACGCGATGACGCTCGACGATTGGCGGTGGAATGCGGAACAGTTCAATCGCATCGGAGAGCGCGTCAATGCGGCAGGCATCCGGTTCGCTTACCACAACCACACGGCGGAGTTCCGCGCCGAAAAGGGCGTGGTGTTCTACGACGAATTACTGCGCGCGACCGACCCGGCGAAAGTGACGTTCGAGATGGATTGCGGTTGGGTCGTGGTCGGCGGCGCGAAGCCCGCGGACTACCTTAGCCGTTACCCCACGCGATTTTCCATGCTGCATGTGAAAGATTTCAAGATGAGCGGCTGGACCGCGGGTTCCGAGCCTCCGCCTTCGACGGAGATGGGCCGGGGGACGATTGATTATCATCCGATCTTCGAAGCGGCAAAGAAAGCCCACATCGCGCACGCGTTTGTGGAGCAGGAAGAGTTTGACATGCCCGCGATGGAGGCGCTGAAGATCGACGCCGAGTACATGCGCGCCTTGACGACATAACGGGCGCGACCTTCCACATAAGTGGAATTCAGCTACTTTCTGCCGAGGAAGCGGATGCGGGAGGTGAAGGAGCGGCGATTGTAGCCGCTGAAAGTCAGGAACTGGCTGCCAGCGTCGACGTCGGCGTTGACGACGACTGGACTGGAGCCGCCGGTGATGTCGTCGAAGCCGCCGCGCAGGGCCCAGTAGTAGCCGAAGAGGTGGAAGCGTTTTTCCAGATGCAAATTCAAAGTGAAATAAGTTGGGAAGCGATAGGAGCCGGGCACTGCGGCCAGTAGTTGCTGATCGGTGAAGACGTTGAAGGGGAATCCGGTGCGCGCCTCGGCGGAGTAGGCGAGATCCAGTTCGTGGATGATGGGCAGGCGGAAGAACGGCAGAAATCCCCAGGAGAGAAAACGGTTCGGCGCGTCCCAAAGAGCAGGGCCAGGAGACTGCGGGCCGACGATGGTGGAACCGGGGAGGACGCGAGCTAGGATGGGGGCGTCCACATTGAAATCGAGCGCCTGATTGGAGTGCGTACTGGAGCGGATGTAGGAGCCCATAACCATGTAGCGCTGGCGGAAACTGCGGCGCAGATTCAGTTGGAAGGCGTTGTAGCGGTCGTCACGCGTGTTTTGCAGGATGAAGTTGCCGCCGGGTAAGTTGTCGGGCGTGTCGTAAACAAAGTCGCGCGTACCGCGGCGTTGCATGAATTCGGCCTTCAGGAATAGGGACGCGGGGAGCTTCTTTTCTAGGGCGACACTCCAATTCACGAAGCGCGGCGACTGGAGGCCTTGGCGGTTGACGGAAAAAGTGGAGACGACTGGAGTTGGGGTTGGGATGGGAGTTCCGTTGATATCAGTGGGATCGCCGGCCGAGTTGAAGAGGTAGTCTTGTCGTTCTCCGGCCTGGGGGCGCGCGATCAGGATGAGGTCGGTGGCGTCATACACGAGGCCCACGCCCGCGGAAAGCTTGGTATTGCCGGAGTCGTCCAGAACGTAAGTACCGGCGAGACGAGGGGAGAGCAACGGGCGGCGCACGATTTCATCCCAATCGAGACGCAAGCCGGGTTCGAGGAGGATGCGGTTGGTGAGCAGCCAGCGATCTTCGATGTAAGCGCTGGTTTCAAAATTGTAGGTGGTGGAATAATTGCCGCCGGAGAATGCGGAGTAAAGCGCACAGGGCGAGGGCGCGATCGGAACTCCGTTGGCATCGATGGGACATGGGCCGCTGGCCGCGGCGGCAGGCCAGAAAGAAATCGGCTGGCGAAGGAAGCGAGCGTCGTAGTCGATGCGGTCGAGGTCGACGCCGAGCTTGATATCGTGACGGCCATGGGCATAGTGCGGGGGCAGATACAGGTTCGACAGTCCTTGCCATCGGCGGGCGTTGGTATGCGCGTCCAGGTAGTAGTTGCCGCCAGCGCTGTCGAAAGTGACGTAGTAGGGCTGCGTGCCAAGCGGGGTTAGCGCGAGGTTGTATTGCGAAACATCGAATCCCGTTTCGAGGAGTTCGCCGCCGCTGAAATAATGCTGGTCCTTGACCGTGCCAACGTAAGCGGATTCGTCGTCGGTCGGAGTGGTGGAGATAGGCTGCAAGGGCGAAAGACCGGAGTGCTCGTCGTTGAGATAGTTGAAAAGGAAACTGGTGGTAAGGATGTTGCGCGAGGTGAGGTTGGTCTGGACTTTGGCGAGATTGCCAGCTCGCCATAAGTGGTTTGCGTCGGCGTTGGATGGTAATTGGGTAATGATGCTGTTGTCATATTCGCCTTCGAGCGCGTCGAAGAACCACATTTTGCGGGCGTGAATCGGACCTGAAAACGTAACGCGCGGCACCCATTGGTCGAGGGCAATGCCGTTCTTGTTCTGCACCGAGGGAATGAAATTGGTGGCGAGGACGCGGAAATGATCGTCGCCGATACCGGTGTTCAGGGCGATGACGCCGCCTGAACCTTTGCCATATTCGGCGGACTCGCGGCTGGGCTCGACCTCGACGGATCGGAAAGCGTCGGTGCTGACGCGGACGAGCAGAAGGCCGTTGGCGGGCTGGGTGACGTTGAAGCCATCAAGCAAGGTGAGAGTTTGATAGGTTTGGGCGCCGGCAACGTGGGGCTGGCCGGAGGTATCGTTCACGAGACCGGGAATGAAATTCAGTACCTCGCGGTAGTCGTGGGTCGCGGGATAGGGGATATCGATAATGTCCAGTCCGGAGATCTGCTCCTTGGAGGAAACCTGCGCGGCGTCGATGACTGGGGGAGACTCATTCACGTTGACGACGGAGCGGACTTCCTCGAGGTGGGAAAGAGTGACGTCCACAGCGGCGGTGACCTCCGGCTGAACCGAAGGCAGGACTGCGGCATAGAAGCCCTGCTTCTCGACCCGAAGTTGAAAAGTGGCAGCGGGCAAGCCGGTGAAGGTGCAGCGTCCGGCGAAGTCGGTTTCGCAATGCAGCGGACTGGCCTGCGGGGCAGCGGTGAGGAGCACCAAGGCAGAGCGAACGGCGACGCCGTTTTCGTCGGTTACGACGATCTCTAGTTTGTGGGAAGCAGAGGGCAGTGCGGGATGAGTTTGGGGAAGGCACGGGCAGGCGAAGAACATCAATGCGCCAACCCGGACAGCTATTGTCTCGACGAATGCGAAGCCACGCATGGAGCGACCTGCTCGCCCGAGAAGCTTAGGGAAACTCCAATCAAGTGTCAGCAGAAAGCATAAACCACAGGGTACACAGGGGTGCACGGAGGCCCCCAGGGACTTAATCAGAACATCCTTAGCTGGGCAAGATCTCCTTAAGCGCCCACTCAATCCTATCGGTTTCTTCGCGGATCACCCGGATCGATTGCTGGTTTTTCAAGGGGTGCGCCACCGTAGCGATTCCTTCCACCGCGCCTCGTATTTGATGATTGCGAGCCCAAATGAAGTTGAGCCTTGCTCTTCTCTCCTTGCGATTTCTATAAACGCCGCCGATAAACTTGGTGGCGAGCCAGGCAAAAACCAAACCAAACAGCACCTCAACCGGAATGCGATCGGTGGCGCCGTCGAACTCTGAAAACAAGAGTTTATAGACCGCTTCCCCCATCCCAAACGATGCGAACAATATAGTTACCCCAAACAAATATACTTTCAGGCGCTCCATGGGCTGCAAGCGAATGGAGTCGTCGCTTCCGTCACGTGTCTGCAAAAATTTGATGGCCATCCTTCCCCCCAAGCGATCTGTCAAGATTCCCGAGATCGTAGTCAGCGGTACCAGCACCAGTCCCGCTGAAATGATAACTTGAAATTGCCATCAGCGGTGGGATTCTCTTTCGCCCGATTGGGCGCAAGCCAATGCCCACCCAGAGTCAAGGTCTTCGAGGTCGAAAAGGAAACTCCACTCAACCAGGATCTCATCATGAATCGCAGAGACTTTCTGAAGACGAGTGCGCTGGCGTCGGCCGGCAGCTTGCTCACCCGCAGTTATGTTTCAGCGCAAACGATGGCGCCGACGCGAATCGCTGTTCGCACGCAAGCACGAGACAGCTTGAAAACACGGCTGGCAACGCGAGAACTGTTGAGCGGGCTGCGCACGCTGCATTCCGCGGCCGAGGTGAGGCAGACCAACGACGATGCCGTTGCAGGTGCAACGCTGCTGACACTTGCGCTCGATGCTACGCGCTTCAAGAAGACCGAAGACTATGAAATCGCCGCGTCAGGCCAGGGTGCCGTCCTTCGTGCCGCCAGCGAACAGGCGCTCCTTTATGCAGTGTTCGACTTCCTGGAGCGGCAGGGTCTTGTCTTCGGTATCGATGGCACGACGGTGCCCATCGATCGTCCTGCCGGATTGAATCTGCCGACGCAAGGCCAGCCGTGGACGGCTTCGCCGCGCTTTGGCGTGCGCGGACTTCTGCCGTGGCCCGATTTTCTCAATTGCATCAGCGTTTATAACGACGAGGATTTCAAAGCATACTTCGCGGCCATGCTGCGCATGCGCTTCAACCTGTTTGGTCTGCATGTGTACACGCAAAATGAGCCGGGACCTCGGGCGGAGTCCTACTTGTCGTTTGACTTTGCCGGCACCGGCCACCGGGCGGCACTCGAAGACACGACGCTGACGAGTTGGGGATATCTGCCCCAACGCACCTCAACCTTCAAGATGGGTGCGGCGCAGTTTTTCGACACCGAAACTTTCGGTTCCGATGCCACGCGGCTCGGCGCAGATACTTGGGATATCGCCAGCCGCACGACGGCGATGATGCGCGCCGCCTTCAGCTTTGCCGGAGAGCTGGGAATCCGCACTGGCATTGGCTTTGAACCCTATCAGAACCCGGCGGAAATTGTGCGCGCCCTGCCTCCGGAAGCTCTTTCGCATCCCGGCGGTTTCATTGAGTCGAACACGGCGCGCGACCTGCTGGAGCGCCGGCTTGCCGACCTGCTGGAGCGTTATCCGATGGTGGACGATGTCTGGCTCTGGCAAGACGAGGGTGCGAATTGGGACAGCCGCGACAAGAACGTACCGCTGTCGACCGCGCCCTTTACTCAGGCCCACGACTTCTTGAAGAGGCATGCCCCTGACAAGCGGCTGGTGCTCGCCGGTTGGGGAGGCGTGACGCGGTATTTCGAGTCCCTGCATCAGCGCCTGCCCGAAGACATAGTTTTTTCCGCATTGAGCGACTCGCTGGGATGGGATCCCGTGAATGAAGTGTTTGGCAGATTGGGGAGCCGTGAGCGCTGGCCCGTTCCGTGGATTGAAGACGATCCGTCGATGTGGTTTCCCCAGTTTCGCGCCAGCCGCTTTGAGACAGATATGAAGCGGGCTCAGGATTTCGGTTGCCAGGGCGTGCTTGGAATTCACTGGCGGCACCGCGTTATCGATCCCACTGCGACCTACCTCGCGCGCGCCAGTTGGGACAGCCAACTCACGGCAACCGCCCACTACCGCGGCTTCTGCGCCGCACAGGCTTCCGGCGCACGGGCCGCGGAGCTGGCAACTCTGTTTGACGATTGCGACCGGAAGCACGCGATCTCAACGACGTTTCTGGGCAGTTACGACGCGGCGGGATTCGCGAATCGTGTCGAACTCGCAGGCGACTACAGCGAAGCTTTCAACTATGCGGACAATGAACCTGAGCTCTCCGGATTGCCGCGGCAGCGCGATACGGCTGAGCGCTTCCGCCAACTAGCATCCCGAGCTGCATCGCCCCTGGAACGTGATCGGATAGGGTACTTCGCAGGCTTTGTCGGCTTCATGGTTCCGTACTGCGACGCCTATGAGGTAGCTCACAAACTCGACGCTGTGTTACGGCATGCCGTGGAACTCAGGGCCGCTGGCAAGCAGGACGAGGCGCACGCGCAAGTTGTGCAAAGCGGTATTCCGCTCTGGCTGGCAATGGCCCCGCTGGTGCGAGCGGCCATGATTGAATACCAGGCGGTGATCGCAACGCGCAACGACCAGGGCCAACTGGCGTCCATGCAAAACAAGTTCGTTCGAATTTCGCTGGAGCGCCTTCGCCTCTCGATCAAAGAGTTTGTTGGTGAGTTGCCACCGGAAATGGATCAAGCCTATGCGGCGGCCATCTCACCCGAGGGAGCCAATCCACCTCGTCTGTTCATTCCCACTCGACCGTCACTTCTTAAAGCCGGCGAATCGCTCCGTATCTTCATCGTTGCTCCATGCCAGGTTGCTTCGGGCCATGAGGAAGTCGCCGAGGTCAAGCTACTCACGCGGCGTCAAGGCACGCATCCATGGCGGAGTTCGGCAGCCGCCCATGCGGGGCGCAGTGTTTACACAGCGAGGCTCGGACCATTTGAGGCAGCCGACGGCACCATCGAGTATTGCGCAACTGTGCCATGCGGGTCACAGGTTCTCCGCGACCCGCCGCAAGCGCCTGTCAATTTCTACACCTTGAATATTCTGGATTAGTTCGAGCTTATTGGGTTGTGTGGCGGCTGGAGGTCGATCAATCGGCCTCGCGGGCTCGTTGCGCGCTTGTGGCAGGGATTGTGGTGCTCCCCCTGTCCGGGAGATGTGGCCGGCATGTTGGGGGCCATTGATCGGCTGCATTGTGCTTGAGCGCGCTTGCATCCGCGATTCCCGGTTCTTTTCCGGCAAGCGAGTGCAGATTCCAGAATCGAGACGGGTAGGGAAGGCAAGAGCGATGGGACGACGGCATCGTTGGACCGATAGCTGCTGTGGCAAAGCGCCTGCTTCCAAGCCAGTTTGTCCACGGCGCCGATTGCGCTGAGGCTGAGAGTCGTTTGGCGGCCAACGTGCACAAAAGATTAAGGCCCTCCCCCGCTGGCCACCGCGCTGGTACATCACCCTCCGGTCAGAAAATGCCGATAGATGTTAGGGGTGGTCCGATAGCGGGAGATCCCCATTGCTCGATTCAATTGCCGGAAAACTGGCAGCCATGATGTCCGAAAGGGAGAATGGTCCTGGGATGATGAGGGAATGGCGACCTCAAGTTGGCGAACGAGCCACTCCTTGGCCGGCGAAGGATAGAACTCGGCGGTGGCGCGCGTTCCAGGCGGCGTTTGCTGGGCACTCGGCGGGGCACGTCCTAATCGCTACGATGCTTATGCTGCTGGGCCCGGCTGGTTCAGCCGCTCAGGAAACGCGAGCCGAGCCACAGCCCTTAGCGATCCTGACCACGGCCCATGCTGCCCACAGTCTGACGCTCGAGGAGGCGGCGCGGAAGTACCCCGTGCGTCTGCGCGCAACCGTAACTTACTATGATCCATACGTTGATCCGAGGCGCCCGGCCTTATTTGTCTCCGACTCTTCTGGCGGCATCTTTGTTGCCCTGTCATCTACACCGGCCGTTCCTTTGAAAGCGGGCGAATTGGTTGAAGTAACAGGCGTAAGTGGGACAGGGGATTATGCTCCAATCGTCAGAAGCTCTGGCGCGCGTGTGATCGGCGCGTCCCAGTTGCCTTCGAGCGCTCCGAGAGTGACCATGACCGAGATGCTGACCGGAGCGGAGGACGGTCAGTGGGTGGAGATCGAAGGGGTGGTGCATTCCGTTCTGGAGTCTGGAAGAAACATAACTCTGCTTCTGGCCCTTAGCGACGGCGTCTTAGCCGCCACGACCGTAAGGGAATCTGGCGCGGATTACACAAGTCTGATCGATGCCAAGGTGAGGCTTCGCGGCAACGCGGCCCCACTGTTCAATCACCAGCTTCAGATGACGGGGGCTCACGTGATGTTTCCCAATCTCACGCAGGTGAGAATTGAGGAGCCCGCGCCTGCCCATCCTTTCGCCTTAGCGGTCGAGCCAGTCGGCGGTCTGCTGCGCTTCACTCCCAATCCCGCCTTGCATCATCGCGTCCACATTCGTGGGATTGTCACCCTGGCCTGGCCTGGCCGATTGCTCTGCATTCAGGACGGTCTGCATGGTCTCTGTGCCCAGACACACCAGACCACGTCTCTGGACCTCGGAGAACTGGCCGATGTCATCGGCTTTCCCATGATCGGCGAGTTTAACCCCACCTTGACTGACGCAGCTTACAAAGCAGTGGGCAGTCGCCGACCGTCTCCGGCCCTGGCCATCACCGCCGACCAGGCGCTGCGGGGCGATCACGACTCCGCGCTAGTGGAGCTGGAGGGCCAGCTGATTGGGGAGGACAAGTCCGCCAACGACCCTACGATCATGTTGTCTTCCGGGAATTTTGTCTTTTCCGCCGTCTTGCCCGCACAATCCGGCGCGCGCGCGCTGCCCACGTGGCAGGAAGGAACCAGATTTCGAATTACTGGAATCTGTGTGTTGCAGGGCAATGCCAAAGAGAGTGCGCCGGGGGAAGGTTTTGCGGTGCCTATGTCGTTTCGCATCCTGACGCGCTCGCCGCAGGATGCTGTGGTTCTCCAAAAGCCGTCGTGGTGGACTCCGGTCCGTGCCATGTCCGTACTAGGCGCGGCGATGGTGCTCACTCTGGTGGTCCTGGCTTGGGTGGTCGTGCTGCGGAAACGAGTCCATGAGCAGACACACACCATCCGGCAGCAACTTCAGGAGGCGGCCAAGCTCCGGAAGGCAGCCGAAGGAGCCAACCGGGCCAAGAGCGAGTTTCTGGCCAACATGAGCCACGAGATTCGGACTCCGATGAACGGCATCCTGGGGATGACCGATCTGGCGCTGGACACGGAGTTGACGGAGGAACAGCGCGGTTACCTGGAAATGGTCAGGAGCTCAGGGGCGCGGCTGCTCACCCTGATCAACGACATCTTGGACTATTCCAAGATCGAGGCGGGAAAGATCGTGCTGGATCGGCAGCCCTTCAATGTTGAGGAGGTGGCGGGCGATGCCATGAATAGCATGGCCATTCTGGCACACAAGAAGGGGTTGGAGTTGGCCCTCAGCATTGCGCCCGAGGTGCCGCTCGAAATCGTGGGCGATTCCTTGCGGTTGCGGCAGGTGTTGTTGAACCTGGTGGGGAATGCGATCAAGTTCACGGAGCAAGGGGAAGTGGTGGTGAACGTCAGCCTGGAGCCGAGCGGGCCCGGAGATCCGCTTTTGCACTTTGCGATCCGGGATACCGGGATGGGGATTCCACCGGAGATACAAGGCAAACTGTTTCATGCCTTTGAGCAGGGGGATTCTTCGACGACGCGGCAGTTTGGGGGCACGGGGTTGGGGCTGGCGATCTCGAAGCAGATCGTGGAGTTGATGGGCGGAGGAGTGTGGCTGGAAAGCACGCCCAAGGTGGGTTCGGTATTCCACTTCACGATAAGTTTTGGGACAGTGGCCGCAGCGGGCGCAGGCCGGATCGCGCCGGCGGCGCTGAAAGAACTGCGGGGGTTGTCGTTGCTGATTATCGACGACAATGCGACCAATCGGTGCGTTCTGGGCAAGATCACGAAGCGATGGCAAATGCAACCCGAGGAGGCAGCTTCCGGGTTGGAGGGACTGCAGAAGCTGGAAGAAGCGTTGGTTTCGGGTCACCCGTATCGCCTGGTTCTGCTCGACGAGAAGATGCCGGAAATGGACGGCTTCGAGGTGATTCGCCGGGTCCGGGCGCAGCCGGAACTGAAGGACGCGATCATCATGATGCTGACCTCGGCCGACCAGAGCTTGGCCATGGCGAAGTGCCGGGAACTGGGGGTGGGGACGTGCCTGATCAAGCCGATCAAAGCCTCGACCCTGCTGCTGTCGATCCGGCGGGTTCTGGGAAAACCGCAGGCGGAAACGGTAGCTCCTCCGCTGCCGGCGAGCGCGCCTGCCGCCGGATTTCCGCTGCGCATACTGGTGGCCGAGGACAATGCGGTGAATCAGAAGCTGGCCCTTGCGCTGCTGGAGAAAGCCGGCCATCGGGTATCGCTGGCGATAACGGGCGCGGATGCGGTGAGCCGGTGGCGGGAGGGCGATTTCGATCTGATTCTGATGGACGTGCAGATGCCCATACTGGACGGCCTCGAGGCCACGCGACAGATTCGCGAGCAAGAGAAAACGATGGGGAGCCATGTGCCGATTGTGGCCATGACGGCGCACGCCATGGCTGGGGATCGCGAACGCTGTTTGCAGGCGGGGATGGACGACTATCTGTCGAAGCCGATTCACCGTCCGGAACTGCTGGCCATGCTAGCCCGGCGAGGTGCGAATCGAGCCGCCGGCCGGTCAGAACGCCAATCAGAACGCGATTCAGAAGCAAAGAACACCTGTGAGACTGCGGCGAACGAGGTCTTGGATCGGGCTGAACTTCTGAGCCGGCTGGAAGGGGACGAGCAACTTCTCCGGGAGTTGATCGACGCTTTTCTGGACGAATCCGGGCCCCTGATGCAGCAAGTTTCAGACGCGGTAACGAGCCAGGATGCAGCCGGTCTGGAACGCACGGCGCACAAACTGAAGGGCACGGTGAGTATTTTCGGCAGCCGGACAGCGACGCAAGCGGCACAGGGGTTGGAGACGATGGGGCGGGAGCGGGATCTGCGCCAGGGGGAAGAAGGGTGGGCGCGGCTGAAAGAGCAGATGGAAGCGCTGGAAAAAGCGTTGGTGGAGTTGAGGCAGGAAACATGTCCAGAGTTCTGATCGCGGATGACGATCGAATATCGTGCAAGTTGCTCGACAGCCTGCTGACCAAGTGGGGATACCAGGTCGAGATCGTGTACAACGGCGTGGACGCGCAGCGCGAACTGCTGAAACCGGACGCTCCCCGCTTGGCGATTCTGGACTGGATGATGCCAGGTTTGGACGGCACGCAAGTTACATTCGAGCGGGAAAGAGGCTTGAGTGTTTCGGGCACCAAGAGAGTTCCATATGGGGGATGAATACGTCGGGTTCGACTTGGCGTCGACGGCTCGGGGGGATCTAGTGCCCGCGCCGGAACTGGTTGCTGGGGTCCAGTCCCACATTTTGAAGGGTCTGGCTTGCGTTTTCAAACCGATGCCGCCCCGCCCGTCAACACAGCCTGACATTTGCCGGTCGTTTTGGCGCTGTAGTTTCGATGATGGCTCCGCGCCGAGTCTTCGCGCCTGCGCATGTGTGCTGATGCTGCTTCTGAGTTCGGCCACGGCACTGCTGGGACTTGACCCCGGCAGGCACATTGACCAGTACGGCCACGACGTCTGGACGTCACAAGGTGGTCTCCCAGGCGGCGCTGTCTATCAGATCCTGCAGTCGGCTGATGGATATCTGTGGCTGAGAACTTCCGCGGGCCTGGTTCGATTTGATGGAGTGCGCTTCGTTGTGATGGACGCGGCGATTGGAAGCGAACCGGTCCAGGCCATTTCTTTGAGCGCGGATGGCGATCTACTGATACGGACGACGTCGAGAACGATTCTCTTCAAGAAGGGATCGTTTTCGGACTATCTGCCTCCTGCCCCGCTGCCGGATGGCGGCATCCTGACGCTTTTCGAGAGTCGGGAGCACCAGGTGTTTGTGGGGTCGGACGACTTCCTTTATCGTATCCAACCCAGCGGCCCCCAGTTGCTGCTGCGGGGGACAGCCTGGATCAACGCCTTCCTACAGGATGAGGCAGGAAAACTGTGGATCGGCGGTTCGGCGGGGATTTATCGCTATGACGCCGCTGCCATCTCTATTGCATTGGCCGTCAAGTCGAGGGCGGTTAATGCTTTGGCAGAAGATCATGAGCGCACCCTGTGGGCCGGCACCGACCGTGGCCTCTTTCGAGTGAAGCGCGACGGCACCGATCTCGCGCCGCTCCGTGATCCAGTGATGCGGGGTGCAGTGAACGCAATTCTCGAAGACCGCCAAGGCAACCTCTGGATTGGAACAAATTCCGGTTTGGCTCGCCGCAAGGGCGATCAGCTTACGCGGTTCAATTCCGTGGACGGCTTGACGGATGACAAGGTTCTGTCGCTCTACGAGGACCGGGAAGGAAGTGTCTGGGTCGGGACAACAGGTGGCTTGGATCGCTTCCGTGACACCAAGGTCATGACATTCACAACCAAGGATGGTCTTTCATCCGACGACGTCGCGTCGGCGATCGAGACGCATGACGGATCCCTTTATGCCTTCTGCAAACCTGGAGGGTTGGCGCGCATCAAGGACGGGATGGTGAGCAGAGTTACAGAAAAACCACCCCGGCCCTATTACGGAGATGCTCTCTTCGAGAGCAAGGACGGCAGCGTGTGGATTGGCACTACCGGCGGCCTAACCCGTTTCAAGGACGGTAAGTTTTCTCTCTATAAGGGCGGAGGGCGGCTCTCCAACCACTTCATTTCCGCCATCAGCGAAGATGACGAGAGCCTGATTGTGACCACCTCCGAGATGCTTGCATTGCGCGTGAAGGGCGACCACATTCTGCCCTTCACGCTGCACGGCCAGACCACGCCGCTTTCGACGCCCGGCAACTACACCTTCACTATCTACCGCGATCCGTCGGGGACGATGTGGTTTGGCACGGTGCAGGGGCTGTTCAAGTTTGTCCCCGGCGAATCTCCCGTGAAGGCGCGTCAGGATGGCATCGATTTCCCGGTAACGTCGATTTCCGACGACCAGCGGGGAAGCCTCTGGCTGGGTGGCCGGACGTCCGGACTTGTCCGGTTCCGCATCCGCGACGGGCGAGTGACACACTATGGCAAGAAGGACGGTCTGTTCGACGGCTACCCGTCGCGCGCTCTCCCCGATGACGAGGGCAACCTCTGGATCAGCACCTCCAACGGCATCTACATGGCCAATGGGAGGGACTTGGACGACTTTGCCGATGGGCGCGTCTCGGTTGTGCGCACAACTATTTATGGGACCGCCGATGGCATGAAAACGACTGAAGCGTCACCGCCAGCAAGCCAGCCGGGAGGCTGGAGGACCCGCGACGGCATGCTGTGGTTCGCCACCGCCAGGGGCATCGTCGCCGTTGATCCCAACCATCTTGTACTCAATGGCCTGATTCCCTCTGTAGTCGTCGAAGGCGTGGTAGCAGATAACCGCCCGGTGGCCCGCGGAAGCGCTCAGATCCCGCCGGGCAAGGGCAACATCGAGTTCCATTACACGGCTCTGAGCCTGCGGCTTCCCGACCGGGTTAGATTCAAGTATCGGCTGGAAGGCTACGATCGCGATTGGGTGGATGCCAGCCCGCGTCGCGTGGCATATTACACCAATCTACCTCCCGGACGGTACCGTTTCAGGGTCATCGCCGCCAATGACGATGGCCTGTGGAATGAGGAAGGCGTCGCGGTCACCTTTGTTCTCCAGCCCCACTTCTATCAAACCGCGTGGTTCTATGTCCTGTGCGGACTGACTATCATCTTGGTGGCCATTGCAGGGCAGCGGGTGTACACGCGCCGCCTGCGTGCCCGTGCCCAAGAACTCAGCAGGATGGTTGACGAACGCACGAAGGACTTGCAAGCTTCACGGAAGGCGGCCGAAGGAGCCAACCGGGCCAAGAGCGAGTTTCTGGCCAACATGAGCCACGAGATTCGGACTCCGATGAACGGCATCCTGGGGATGACCGATCTGGCGCTGGACACGGAGTTGACGGAGGAACAGCGCGGTTACCTGGAAATGGTCAGGAGCTCAGGGGCGCGGCTGCTCACCCTGATCAACGACATCTTGGACTATTCCAAGATCGAGGCGGGAAAGATCGTGCTGGATCGGCAGCCCTTCAATGTTGAGGAGGTGGCGGGCGATGCCATGAATAGCATGGCCATTCTGGCACACAAGAAGGGGTTGGAGTTGGCCCTCAGCATTGCGCCCGAGGTGCCGCTCGAAATCGTGGGCGATTCCTTGCGGTTGCGGCAGGTGTTGTTGAACCTGGTGGGGAATGCGATCAAGTTCACGGAGCAAGGGGAAGTGGTGGTGAACGTCAGCCTGGAGCCGAGCGGGCCCGGAGATCCGCTTTTGCACTTTGCGATCCGGGATACCGGGATGGGGATTCCACCGGAGATACAAGGCAAACTGTTTCATGCCTTTGAGCAGGGGGATTCTTCGACGACGCGGCAGTTTGGGGGCACGGGGTTGGGGCTGGCGATCTCGAAGCAGATCGTGGAGTTGATGGGCGGAGGAGTGTGGCTGGAAAGCACGCCCAAGGTGGGTTCGGTATTCCACTTCACGATAAGTTTTGGGACAGTGGCCGCAGCGGGCGCAGGCCGGATCGCGCCGGCGGCGCTGAAAGAACTGCGGGGGTTGTCGTTGCTGATTATCGACGACAATGCGACCAATCGGTGCGTTCTGGGCAAGATCACGAAGCGATGGCAAATGCAACCCGAGGAGGCAGCTTCCGGGTTGGAGGGACTGCAGAAGCTGGAAGAAGCGTTGGTTTCGGGTCACCCGTATCGCCTGGTTCTGCTCGACGAGAAGATGCCGGAAATGGACGGCTTCGAGGTGATTCGCCGGGTCCGGGCGCAGCCGGAACTGAAGGACGCGATCATCATGATGCTGACCTCGGCCGACCAGAGCTTGGCCATGGCGAAGTGCCGGGAACTGGGGGTGGGGACGTGCCTGATCAAGCCGATCAAAGCCTCGACCCTGCTGCTGTCGATCCGGCGGGTTCTGGGAAAACCGCAGGCGGAAACGGTAGCTCCTCCGCTGCCGGCGAGCGCGCCTGCCGCCGGATTTCCGCTGCGCATACTGGTGGCCGAGGACAATGCGGTGAATCAGAAGCTGGCCCTTGCGCTGCTGGAGAAAGCCGGCCATCGGGTATCGCTGGCGATAACGGGCGCGGATGCGGTGAGCCGGTGGCGGGAGGGCGATTTCGATCTGATTCTGATGGACGTGCAGATGCCCATACTGGACGGCCTCGAGGCCACGCGACAGATTCGCGAGCAAGAGAAAACGATGGGGAGCCATGTGCCGATTGTGGCCATGACGGCGCACGCCATGGCTGGGGATCGCGAACGCTGTTTGCAGGCGGGGATGGACGACTATCTGTCGAAGCCGATTCACCGTCCGGAACTGCTGGCCATGCTAGCCCGGCGAGGTGCGAATCGAGCCGCCGGCCGGTCAGAACGCCAATCAGAACGCGATTCAGAAGCAAAGAACACCTGTGAGACTGCGGCGAACGAGGTCTTGGATCGGGCTGAACTTCTGAGCCGGCTGGAAGGGGACGAGCAACTTCTCCGGGAGTTGATCGACGCTTTTCTGGACGAATCCGGGCCCCTGATGCAGCAAGTTTCAGACGCGGTAACGAGCCAGGATGCAGCCGGTCTGGAACGCACGGCGCACAAACTGAAGGGCACGGTGAGTATTTTCGGCAGCCGGACAGCGACGCAAGCGGCACAGGGGTTGGAGACGATGGGGCGGGAGCGGGATCTGCGCCAGGGGGAAGAAGGGTGGGCGCGGCTGAAAGAGCAGATGGAAGCGCTGGAAAAAGCGTTGGTGGAGTTGAGGCAGGAAACATGTCCAGAGTTCTGATCGCGGATGACGATCGAATATCGTGCAAGTTGCTCGGCAGCCTGCTGACCAAGTGGGGATACCAGGTCGAGATCGTGTACAACGGCGTGGACGCGCAGCGCGAACTGCTGAAACCGGACGCTCCCCGCCTGGCGATTCTGGACTGGATGATGCCGGGTTTGGACGGCACGCAAGTCATCAAAGCCCTGCGAGCCATTCACCGTGAGTCTTACACCTACGTATTGCTGCTGACGTCGAAAGGACAGAAGGAAGATATCCTGGAGGGTCTGGATGCGGGGGCGGACGACTATTTGAAAAAACCGTTCGACGCCCAGGAGTTGCGAGCCCGGCTTCGCGTTGGCAGCCGAATCCTCGATCTGGAACGCCGCTTGGTGTGCGCTCTGGAGACGGCGGAATATCGTGCGACCCATGATTTTCTCAGCGGCATCTATAACCGGGCAGCGATCCTCGAGTTGCTGAACCGGGAGGCGTCGCGTTGTGAACGCGCGGGCCAGAAGATGAGCGTGCTGATGGTGGATGTCGATCACTTCAAGGCGGTCAACGATACTTATGGGCATCTGGTGGGCGACGAGGTGATCAAACAGCTCGCTCTGCGAATGGCGTCGGCGCTGCGGCCATACGATTCGGTCGGGCGCTTTGGGGGCGAAGAGTTTCTGATTCTGGTTCCGAATTGCGCACTCAGCGAGGCCATGGTGGTCGCGGAGCGGTTACGCCTGAGCGTGGCGGCGGACAAGATGGCGATCGAACAGTTTGCCATCCCGGTTACTGTCAGCGTCGGTGTGAGCACCATCAAGGCAGCCAAGCTGGACATGAACCTGGCCTTGCAGGCAGCCGATTTAGCCCTGTACGAAGCGAAGAACAAAGGCCGAAACCGAGTCGAGTGCTGCGCTCCGTCCGAGCTGGCAGCCAAGAATACCTCTGAAGATTCTCCTTGTCTCAAAGGATGATGCCCGCATTACGCGGCAGGACGGCGTAGGGTCACCCCCAAGCGAGCTCTCGGATCACACACCGCGTCTGACAACGCCATCGATTTGATACGCTCAAAGGGATGAGTCACGAGAATTCGACCCGGTCGACCCAATCATCCGGAAGTCTGGTGAGCTGATGCGCGACTTCTTCAATCTGCTCAGCCGGAATCGCAATTATCGCTTTACCTGGACGGGCCAGATTGTCAGCGAAATTGGCGACCATTTCAACAACATCGCCGTCTTCGCGTTGGCCATGGCGCTTACCCATTCAGGACTGGTTGTCACCGGCGTGCTCCTGGCGCGCGCCATTCCGGCCATCACGATGGGGCCGATCGCTGGTGTGCTGCTCGATCGCTTTGATCGCAAACGGATCATGATTGCGAGCGATCTCATGCGCGCGCTGGTGGCGCTCGGCTTCATCTTCGCGGTGACGTCGCACCGCATCTGGGTGCTTTACTTGTTCAGTGCACTGCTTATGGTGGCCTCGCCCTTCTTCACGGCGGGGCGTTCTGCAATCCTGCCCACAATTGCGAGCCCGGAAGAAATCCACACCGCCAACTCGCTGACGCAGACCACACAGTGGATGACGCTGACGGTGGGAACCTTTCTCGGCGCCACGGTGGTCGCCATCGGCTACAAATGGGCATTTGTCTTCAATGCCCTCTCGTTTGTCTTCTCCGCCTGGTGCATCGGGCGCCTGCGAGCGCCGGATGCGGCAGGCTTTCGCGCCAAGCGCAAGCTGTTGGCTGAAGATGAGGTGATCCGTCCCTGGCACGAGTATCGCGAAGGCCTAGGCTACATGCGCTCGGTGCCGCTGGTGCTTGCCATCGCGCTGCTTTCGGTGGGTTGGGCCACGGGAGGCGGCGCGGCGCAGATCCTGTTCACTCTTTTCGGCGAAGTGGTCTTCAATCGGGGAGCTTCAGGTATTGGGATCATCTGGGGCTGTGCCGGCCTGGGTCTGCTTCTCGGTGGGGCTTTCGCCCACTGGCTTGGCCGACGGCTCTCTTTCGATGCCTACAAGCTCACCGTCTTTATCGACTACATCGTCCATGGAGCCGCCTACGTTCTCTTTAGCCGCGCGCAGCACTTTGACCTGGCTCTCCTTTTCATCTTACTGTCGCGCAGCGGCATGGCTGTGAACTCGGTCCTGAACTACTCCTATCTCTTGCGCACGGTTCCCAACCGCTATCGAGGACGCGTCTTCGCCACCATCGAGACGCTGACTTGGACCATGATGATGATATCGATGATGGGCGCCGGGATCGCTTCCACCCACTACAGTCCGCGCCTGATCGGCACGGTCGCAGGGCTGCTTAGTTCAACCACGGCGATCTTCTGGGGCTGGGCGAACTGGAACGGACACCTCCCTCTTCCCGAAGTCGCGGGAAGCGGGCAACCTGCGGAGGAGGTTCATCCGGATCGCACGGTTTAAAGAGGAAGTCAAAGGCTTTAACCACGGGGGACACAGAGCATCACGGGGGAAGTCAGCGAATCATCAACGTCGATCTTTTTGACGCACTACATGAGTTCCGCAAGATCATAGCGGGAAAGCCTGCGCATCGTGCGCAACCGGTCAGGCGCGGCGCTTGGCGGGGCGGCTGGGCAATATCTTCGGTTGCTTTTCAGACCACCGGCCGAGGCGGAATCTTTTCTCATAACCGGTGGACTTGTTGGAAATCGCCACGGCCAGATTGCCGCTACTGTCGCAGGTGTAGGTTTCCTCAACGACAAAGTCCGCCGCTGCCTGGGTTCGCCTCACGGGCACCGCAGCCAAGTCCGGCGAGCCCTGCAGACCTCGGTCAAAGGGGAATCGGATGTCGTCCCACTCGGCAATTTCTCCTACCGGACGGCCGTCCGGCGCCAGCCGCGCGCATTCCAGATAGCGGAAATGTCCGACATTGTGGGCCGGGCGGTAAGAACGCACGCTTCGAAGCGGGGGTTGTTTGGGGCCCGGCAACTCCGTGCCGCGGGGGAACACCAGATCGAACACAACGTCGCGCCCTTCGTCCGCCTCTCGCCACAATCCGAAATTCCGCATGAACCGGTCGCGCAGCGCGCAGCCGGATTGGGCATCCGCCCGGATCGCCAATCCGATGGCAGTCGCCGATCGCATGTAGGCCGAGCGCCGCACCCGCCTTCCATAACTCTCACGCAGTACGCGTGCGACCGGCGGCAACTCCGAACCACCACCGGTGACATAAAGGGAATCGAGGGGGTGTTCCGGATGTGCCGCCAGCAGTTCATCGACGACGACGCGGGTCGACTCGATCAGCGGCCTGCAGCGTTCGTAGAACGCGCTCGCGCTGACGGGAACCTCGCTCCAGTTGTGCCGAACACGCTCGAGATCAATATTCAGTTTGCGTGTGTTGGGACTGAGCGCTTCCTTCTTCTCGCGGCATTCGTCCAGGAGCACGAACCACTCCCCGGCGGAGAGGCTATCCCTTTCGTCGAGACAGATTCCGGCGGCATCCAGAGCCAGTTCCGCGAGAATCTCGTCAAAATCGTCGCCTCCCAACGTTGGAATGCCGTCGGAGGCGACAATGGAGTGCTCGCCGTCGCCCAGTTCGATGAGCGAAGCGTCGAACGTGCCGCCTCCCAAATCGTAGACCAGGAGCCGGCCCCCGGAACGGCCCTTGCGGTTTACCAGGTCCCGATGGGCGAATTCAACCGCTGCCGCCGAGGGTTCGTTCAACAGTCCCAGAACTTCGAACCCCGCCTCGCGAGCGGCTTCGGTGGTAAGAAAGCGCTGATTGCTGTTGGCATTGGCCGGCACTCCCAGCATTGCTTCCAGGGGCTTGGTGCCATCGTCCGGCAAGGTGGAATGCTCGCGCAGTTGCAGGCGCAAAGCCGCCATCATTTCCTGCAGCAGTTGCGCGACTCCAAAAGCCTGGCCTCCGATCTCTATTCGCGACTCAGGACCGGCGTCCTTCAAACAACGTTTCAGCGAGCGGATCACTGTCCAGCCGGGTTGCCCTTGCCGCAGCCATGCGTCCCAGCCGTAAAGGCGCCGGTCTCCACGCACGGCGATGAGGGGAGGAAACCACTCACGGGAGTTCCCATCCGGAGTTTCGAAGTTGATGAGAGGATAGTTGCCGCGGTCCACGGCCGCAGCCACAACTCGCGTAGTACCGAAATCTATGCCGACTTTCACTGATGAACGAACTCCGTTCTAATGCAATCCCTGGGCCAACGATCAGGCTGAGTCCCTGCCAACGGAACTGCCCCGTTGGTTTCATTCTAGACTGAAACTTCCTATTTGGTGCCTAAAGACGGAGAGGTTTCACAGATCCTAGAACTTCAGTCCGACAGCGCCGCTGAGGAAAGTGGCGAGGGGGGACATCTTGCGGCAGGCGGCGGCGAAGGTCGACATGAACTTGGGGCCGCAGACTTGATGGTCGGTGAACTCCACGGCAGTGCCGAGATCGCGCAGCTTGAGGTCTTCAACGAATTCGTGATCGGCGGGGAATCCGCGTGGGGAGCGGCTGAGCTTGCTGGCATCGTCCCAGTTGAGAAGTTTGCGGACCTTACGCCATTCCTCGGGGCGCGACACGATGGCGGTGCGGACTTTGAGCAGGGTCGGCGGCTCGGGATGCCACAGGCCGCACGCGGCGAAACAGCCTCCGTGCTCAAGATGGAGATAAAAGCCGGGAGAGTGAACGTCCTTGCCGCGGTGGGAGAAGCGCATGGCGGCGTGAGTCTTGTAGGGGCGCTTGTCGTAAGAAAAGCGGGTGTCGCGGTGAATGCGAAATAGCGATCCGCGCGACGGCCGGGAATCGGCGACAAGATGAGGCGAAATTTCGTAGAGGGGCGCGGCGAAGTCTGCGATAAAGCGCAGGGCCGGCTGGCGCACCAAGCTCTCGTATTCGTCCTTGTGGGCTAGGAACCAGTCGCGGTTGTTGTTGCGCTTGAGGCGGGCGAGAAAGCGGAAGAGTTCAGCGCTGAAGTAAACGGGCATTGGAAATAAGGTAAGAAGGAGCCGGGAAAAAGTAAAGGGCCGAGATCAGGGACAGACTCGCAGTCGAGGGAGCAATTCCTGCGGATACTGTTCAAGGAAAAGCGCCGCTTCGAGCAATGTACGAATTTCAGCAGACCCCGCAGGTGGGGCAAGCGTCCGGCTTCGACTGCTCCGGTCCACTTCCCCATTGCCCCATCTGTCGGGCGCCCGTCGCGGTAAGCATGGAGAATTTACGATCTGACCCTCCCCCGAGGTTCTTTCTCCATGTCGCCTACGCGCAGCTCAAGCACGAGTGAAAAACCCTTGTGTCAACTCCGCAGGCTTGTTACGCTATTGGGCTCGTCGGCGAACGGCTTTTTTGCCGACTATGAGTTTTGTCAGAACCTCGGGCAGATGTCATGAAAGCGGCACTCAAGAGTTCTCAATTTTTATAAATGTCTCCAAAGTGTTGGCAGTGAAGGCTCTAATTCAATTTGCGGGATACCAGCTTGACCCCGACGCCCGCTCGCTCCGGCGCGATAACCGCCCGATTGCGCTCAATCCTAAGACCTTCGATCTGCTCCTGTATCTGGTGACGCACCCGCATCAGGTGGTCACCAAGGACCAGTTGCTGACCGCTGTCTGGCCCGACTCCTTTGTCGAGGAGAGCAATCTCACCCAGCATGTTTTTCTGCTGCGCAAGGCCATGGCCACCAACCAGCAAGCTGACCCAATTGTCGTTACGATTCCAGGCAAGGGATACCAGTTCACGGCGACGGTCGAGCCGGTTCCCCGGGAAGGTGCGACCCGGGTGGGAGGCGAGCAAATGCTCGAGTCCGCCCAATCCGAGACCGGCATGGTGGTCGAGGGGGAGACCGACGGCGAGTCGCCGGTTCCGGCGGCACTGCCGGTTCCGCACCAGCGCCGTGGCCGCTGGTTTTGGGCTAAGGTGGTGGCGACTGCCGGCGCTCTGGCGGTGGTCACCGCCGCTGGCTATTTCAGCTACAAGGAATTCGGAAATGCCCCGTCCAACAGCGCTGTCTCCATTGTGGTTCTGCCCTTCATAAATCTGACTGGCGATCCCTCCAAGGAATACTTGTCCGACGGGGTTACCGAGGAGATGATTACCGGACTTGCGCGATCCGAGGGCGGCCAATTGCGGGTGATCGCGCGGACCTCGGCGATGTCCTATAAGTCCACCAATAAGACCATCCGGCAAATTGCCCAGGAACTGGGCGTGCAGTATGTTCTCGAAGGCAGCGTGCAATCCGAGGGAGACCATCTCCATGTAACCGCACAGTTAATTCGTGGTGACGATCAAACGCATGTCTGGGCCGATACTTTCGATGGGGACACGGGGCAGATTCTGAAATTTGAAAACCACCTGACCGGCTCCGTCGCGCACTCTCTGTCGCTGACATTGCTCGCCGGAAAGACGACGGAACACATCCCGGTCAACAACGCCGCGCACGATGCCTACCTGCAAGGGCTCTACTACATTGCGCAGCGCTCCCGGACTGGGTTGAACAGTGCTCTACAGAGTTTCGGAACGGCTGTCGCTCAGGATCCACAGTATGCGCGCGCTTATGCGGAGCTGGCCATCACCTACAATCTGATGGGCCAGTATAGCTTTATGGACGCCACTCAGGCGCATAGCCAGGCCAAAGCCGCTGCCCTGCAGGCGATCGCCGCGGACCCAGACCTGGCTGAGGCTCATGCCGCATTGGGGCTTAACAAATGGTTCTATGAGTGGAATCCTGCCGCGGCGGAAAAGGAACTCCTTCAGGCTATTCAGTTGGAACCCACCAATGTGGACGCTCGCCACTGGTATGCCTTGGTGCTGATGACCAGCGGACATTTGCCCGACGCCGAAAAGCAGATGCGCGTGGCTTTGGCGCTGGATCCGAAGGCGCTGATCCTGCGCACAAATCTAGGCTGGCTCCACTACATGGACCGACAATATCCGCGGGCCATCCAGGAAATACAGTCGGTGGTGAACGAGAATCCCGATTTTCTTACCGCGCATTACAAACTCTGGTGGGCCTATTCGGTGACCGGAGACGTTCCCCATGCCTGGAAGGAACTCGATGCAATCGCGCACGTAATTTTCACCCCTGACAATGAAAAAGGAATCGTTGCGGTGTATGAGAGACAGGGATACGCCGCATCACTGAAAGCCGTGACCTCCTCCGGTGACGGGACCTACTTGAAGAGTCTCGTAGATGACGCGCGCTGCATGAGTTTTGCCGGCGATAAAGCGGGAGCTCTGGAATTCCTTGATCGCGCGTTGCAAGACAGGGAAGGCTGGATGGTCTTTTTGGAAAGCGATCCGGCATTCGATTCGCTGCGCTCGGATCCGAAATACTCCAGGCTGGTGCAAGAAGTCCGTTCCGTGTCGAACAGTTTCCAGTGAGCGCACCGCTCCGGCGCTCCATGTTATTCGGAGTCCATGCCAATCTCTCGACAATCGAGAAGCTCCGGTTCTCTAGTTCGCGCTATATTCCGGTGGAATCGCCGCGGCTACAGAATACTCATTCGCTCAGCCGGTAGCGGGCGAGCGCCATCATCTCTCCGAATATGTATTGGAAATCGAGGTCGGCGGCGAGTTCGACATGCCGCGACAGTCCCGCAATCTTCCGCAAGCGCGCATGACGCGTGGAGGGCGTGAGCAGCAACGTGCGCAGGCCGCGCAGCGCACTGTTGCCCACCGGTTCTACTGCCAGGTCCTCGGGCAGCAGTCCGATGGCGCGTGCGCTCGTTTGGCGGATGTAATTGCCAAACGCGCCCGCCAGGTAAAGTCTTTCGACGCCTTGGCCGGCGATCATGCGCAGACCCGCCGCCATCGCGCCTTTGGCCAGTTGCAGTTCGCGAATATCGCTCTGCGACAGTGACACGCCCGCGGCCAGCGGCAAGCGCTTGCCGGCGTTGGTCAGGCGGCCGTTGGCGCCGATCAGGCCTAGTTCGACGCCGCACGCTGCCGCGTCCACGAGGCCGCTGCCGCAGATGCCGCGCGCCGGGCCGCCGCCGATGACGTGGCAGTCGAGCCCGCCGTCGCGCACATGCACCGTATCGATCGCACCCGTGCCCGCACGCATCCCCACGCCAATGCGCCCGCCTTCAAAAGCCGGGCCAGCCGCGGTTGACGCACACACAATTCCTTGGGCCGACCCAACCACTATTTCACCATTGGTGCCGATGTCGAACAGCGCGCAGGGCCACGTCTGCTCGTCGAGTTGCGTGGCCACGATGCCGCACAGCAGATCGCTGCCGACGAATCCGCCCAGGCAGGGCAGGAATTCGGCCGGCCCCGGCCATCCGAAGTTCAGAACTCTCGAAGCGATAGGCGCCGAGTGTGGGTGAGGCGAACGGTGTGTGCGTCAGCGGCTCCACGTCGAGGCCGCAGAAGAAATGGTGCATCGCCGTATTGCCCGCCACCAGCACCTCTTGGAGCGGCTCGACGCCCAGCATTCCTCCGAGCGTTTCGCGGATGAGGCGGCCCAGTTCGCCCGGCCGGTGCAATTCGTACTGCAGGCGGCTCATCACGTCGGCCCCGTAGCGAGCCTGCGGGTTGAGCGCGGTCTCGACCCGCTGAACTTCGCCGCTGCTGAGATCGACTACCTGGACGACGAGCGTGGTCGTGCCCAAGTCGATAACCGCACCCTGCCCAGCGCGCGGCTCGATGGGCACCCGCGCGTCGTCGGTGAGCACGCGCAGCGACCACTGCTCCACTTCGACCACAACGCGGTCCCGCCGCGGACGCACAGCAGGCCAGGCGCCAGCCCTCGCGGATTTCTTTTTCGGTGAGCGCTTCCCGCATCGTCGAGGTGACCGGCACCTCGCCGGCGAGCACCCGCACTTTACAACCACTGCAGGCATTCTCGCCGCCGCAGGGGAATTCGACGCCCGCCGCAAAGAGCTGACCCGCCAGCGTCTGCCGCGCTTGGGGATGGAGTTCGAGCTTCACGAATGGCTGCGCGCAGACCGCGTCATGGCTTCACTGTCATAGCTTCACCTTTATCACACCGGTGTCGTAGCTGGCCACGATGCGCTGGCCCGGTTCGGCGACCACAAATTCAGCTTCCGCCCACTCGCCTTCGACCATGCGACGCAGCCACGCCAGGTTTCCTGACAGCCGTTCGAAACTCCAGCCGTTCTGCTTGGCTTCGGCGGCCGCCCCGGCGACAAAATTCCCGCCAGCTTCCAGCCCCGTCTCGATGAACGTGAGCTTGCGATACTGCGAACGGTAGCGCGTCAGCTTTTCGTAGAGGTAACGCCCGTTGTCCTCGCCGTACTTGTGAACCATCGCCTCCAGCGGCTCGTCGAACCCGGTCGTGTTGTGGGTCAACTGCGGCACGCCTTGACCGCGCTCCAGCCAGCCGGTCGACCGGAAGTAGGTGCCGGGGTTGGCCTCGAAGTACGCCTGGTAGCGTTCACGGCTGCCCATCAGCAGCGCGATGCAGTCGTGCGCGCGGGGTAGCACTACTCGCGTATGCCGCGCGGCCAGCCCGTCGAGCCCGTTGCCGCAAAGGCCGTAGCCGAGGAGAATCGCTGCGTAGACGCCTTCCGGTGTGCGGTCCACGAGCTCCTGAATTTTCGCCGCCATCGGTTTGCTGCCCAGGTCGTGCAATCCCTTGGGCAGAAATTCCAGGTCCGCCTGATGCGGCGAATGCGCGCAGGCATCGCACATCTCGCGGAACAGAACTTCGCAACTGATCAGTTTGAGGCGCATCGGGCGCTCACCAGGGCACGAATGAAGTCTGGAGTGGAGCCGCAGCAGCCGCCCACAAACGAGGCGCCCGCCTCGCGCAAGGCCGCGTAGTGCGAAGCGAAGAACTCGGGCGAGATGTCATATCGAATCGCGCGTTCCCTCCATCTTCGGCAAACCCGCATTGGGCTTGATCCAGATGGGGAGATCGCAGGCCGCGCGCAAACGCCGGCAGATGGGCGCAGCATACTCGACCCCAACGCCGCAGTTGGCGCCGACCGCATCGGCCCCGGCTTCCACCATCGCCGCGGCCACGGCCTCGGGCGTCGCGCCCATCATGGTGCGGTCCTTGTTCTTGCCGGAGTCGAACGCGAAAGAGGCGATCACCGGCAGCCCCGTGCTCTTGGCCGCGGCCACGGCCAGGCGTGCCTCCTCGATGTCGCTCATCGTTTCCACCAGCAGTGCGTCCGCGCCCGCCGTCGCCAGCGCCGCGGCCTGCGCGGCAAAGGCCGCACTCGCTTGCTCCTCGTTGATCTCGCCAGACATCAGCATCTTGCCCGTCGGACCGATCGAGGCAAACACGAGCGCCCGCCCCGCCGCCGCCCGCTTCGAGATCGCCACGCCCGCGCGATTGATCGCCTCGAGGTCGCCTTCGCCTTTCATCGCGATCGAGTTGGCGCGGAAAGTGTTCGTGAGGATAATCTGGCTGCCCCCGTCAACATAGGCGCGCGCCACTGCTTCCACGCGTTCGGGATGGTCCAGGTTCCAGATGTCCGGCGCCATGCCAGGGGCCAGACCGCGAGCCTGCAACTCCGTCCCCCACGCGCCATCCGTGATCAGCAGGCCGCCTGCCAGCCACTCGCTTAGCCGGTTCACGCCGCCACCATTGTGCGCGTCAAGTGAGCGCTGCCGATTTCGCACCGGCGCTTGAAGATGCGTTGGATGTAGGCGTGCCACGTCGCCATGAGCCGATTTATATCACGACTGCAACGCCACGGGAGCGGCGTCCCGTCACGTGACCAGCTTCGCGTCCTGCTCGACGGTATTATCATGATGATCGTGGACTTGATCAAACGCGGCGGCGGTGGCATCGTGGCGAGCTGCGACGACGGCGTCATTTCCCGGAGGCGACGACATGAATTCTCTTGAGCGCGTGAGGACAGTCCTGGCGGGCGGAATTCCCGATCGTGTGCCCGTGTGCCTGCATAATTTCATGCTGGCCGTGCGCGAAGCCGGTGCCCGCATGGAAGACTACCGCGTCAACCCTGAAGTCATTGCCCGCGTCCATCTCCAGGCGGTGGAGAAATACAAGCACGACTGCATTATGGTGGATACGGACACCACCATGCTGGCCGAAGCCATGGGCGCCGGGTCGGAATGCGCTCCTAACGAACCGGGCCGCATCGTGAAGCCTGCTATCGGTAGCCTGGATGAAGTTGACCGCTTGAAAGTGATTAACCCCGAAACGGACGGCCGTATTCCCGCTCTGCTCGAGGCTATCCGGCTGATGTGCAAACAAGTGGGCAGCGAAATCGCCATACGGGGCAACGCCGACCAGGCCGCTTTCGATCTCGCGTGCCTGGTGCGCGGCGTCGAGGATTTCCTGATGGACCTCGTCGAACAGCCAGACAATCCGCGCATCATCCAGCTCCTGGAGATTTGCTACCAAGGCCATCTCGCCGTCCATCGCGCGCTGGCCAGGGCCGGAGCCCATCTCACCTCGCTGGGCGATAGCTTTTCAGGTCCGGACGTCGTCTCGCCACGCATGTTCAACCGCTTCGCGCGTCCGTACGAGGAACGTCTGGTCAAAGACCTTACCGCCGATGGTATTTTCGTGGTGATTCACATCTGCGGCAACACCAGCAGAATCCTCGACGCGCTGGCAGAATACGAACCCTGCGGCTTTGAGCTCGACTACAAAACCGACGCCGTGAAAGCCAAACAAACCACCGGGAAGCGCCACGTGCTATTCGGAAACATCGACCCCAGCGGCGTCCTGGCCCAGGGGACGGTCGAGCAGGTTCGTGAAGCAACCCGGAACCTCATCTCCCTCTGGAAGCCGGGAGGGCGGTTCATCCTGAATTCCGGCTGCGCCATTCCGGCGACTACGCCGTCCGAGAACATTCACGCACTGGTTGAAATGGTGAAGGAGTGCGGAGTCTATGACTAGCCGGGGCGTGAGTACAGAGGCGGTGTCCGCTGGTGACAGAGGTTTCAAATGAGTCTAGCTATCGGTTCGCTGAATGAGTTCCTGTTTGGGCACGCTCCCCGGCCCGTCTCGTGTGGCCGTGGGCTCGAACTCGGCAAAGGCACCGTCATCCCGGAGATCAATTTCACCCTGCCGGCGATGGACATTGACGAAGCGACCTGGCCTGAGGTGCGCCGGCTGTACGCAGAAATGATCGAGGGCGTCTGCAAACGAGCGGCGGAACTCGAAGCGCCCGGCCTGTTGGTCGAGTTCGAGACTTTACCCGCTATGACGATTCGCCCCGAGTGGGGTCGTGAAATCGTTGAAATTCTCGCCACCTGTTTGCATGGTTATTACGAAAAGCACGGTCTGAAAAATGCACTCCGCGTGACTCCCAATGACACGCGTGACTTTTTGTCGCCCTCGCGCATGCGCGATGGCCAATACTGGGAGGCCATGGCTCAACTTTTTGAGATGTCGGCAGCCGCAGGAGCGGACCTGCTGTCGATTGAGTCTACCGGGGGCAAGGAAGTGTGCGATGAGGCGCTGCGCTTCGGCGATCTGCGTCAGACGATTTTCGGACTTGCCATCCTGGGTGCGCGCGATATGGAGTTCCTCTGGAAACATTTGGTTGGCGTATGCAGTAAAGCCAACATTGTTCCCGCAGGAGACAGCGCTTGTGCCTTCGGCAACACCGCCATGGTTTTGGCCGACCAGAAGTTTATTCCGAAAGTGCTAGCTGCCGTAATTCGAGTCGCTTCCGTGCCGCGCAGCCTGGTCGCATATCGAATGGGTGCTGCGGGTCCGAGCAAGGACTGTGCTTACGAAGGCCCTTATCTAAAGGCAATCGCTGGGGTTCCGATTTCGATGGAAGGACGGACCTCGGCCTGCGCCCACTTGACGCATGTCGGCAACATTGCGCAGGCGGTCTGCGACGCGTGGTCTAACGAATCCGTACAGCAGGTACGCTTGCTGAGTGCGTATGCTCCGATCGTCTCCCTTGAGCAGTTGGTGTATGACTGCCGATTGATGAACGCGGCTGCCGCTGGCTCCCACGAGGATGCGATTCGGTTCAGAGACTGGCTCGTGGAATCTGATGCGGCGCTCGATCCCCAAGCCTGGGTCCTGCGTCCTGATGTGGTTCTAAGAATTGCGGAACGGATTGCGGCCGAGCCTACACCCTACCTTCAGACCCGAGTAGCCGCTCGTTGTGCGATCGAAGAAATTGCATCTGCGCACCGGGAGGGACGGTTGCGAATATCGCCGCAAGAGATTCGCTGGATTGCGAAGATCGAGAAAGAAGTGGATCAATTGCCCGGACAAGAGAGCGAGTTCATCGACGAAATGCTGGCGACCCCGGTTGCGGAGAAATTTCTGCCCGGCGAGTACGGTATGGAATCGGTCGCGAGCCGGTAAAAGCTGCCTACGCATAATAAAAGGAGTACGCTGATTGGCGTCTTCAGGCAAGCAAAGCGTCTTTCGCTTGAAGCCGCATTCGAGAGGAAGAAATGACCGATCTCAAGAAACTTCATCAAGCAATTCTAGATGGCAACGCGAAAGCTTCTGCTGAAGAGACTGCGCAAGCGCTTGTGGCAGGCATTGACCCGATGGCCATTATTGAGGGCACGATGATTCCAGCCATGGACGAGGTGGGACGGCTCTTCGAATGCCAGGACTATTTTGTTCCAGAACTGCTGTTGTCCGGCAGAGCCATGAAAGCTGCGATGCAACTCCTGCGCCCGCTGCTGGCGAAAAGCGGAGCTCAACCAGCGGGCCGCGTCGTCATCGGCACCGTGAAGGGGGATTTGCACGATATAGGGAAGAACCTCGTGGCCTCCATGCTGGAGGGCGGGGGCTTTGATGTAACCGATCTCGGTACCGATGTGTCTCCCGACAGATTCGTCGCTGCGATCGGAGAGAAGAACGCCGGCATCGTCTGCCTCTCCGCCCTGCTCACGGTCACGATGCCGGCGATGAAAACGACGATCGAAGCGTTGGAGCGCGCTGGAGTCCGCAATAAGGTCAGGGTCCTTATCGGCGGTTCTCCGGTGACGCTCCAGTACGCCAGAGAGATCGGAGCGGACGGCTACGGTGAGAATGCAACCGCAGCGGTCGCGCTTGCTCGGGAACTCGGTAAAGATACGTTGCGGGCATAGAGTGCCGTCGATTGCCGGTTGTTCCGTTCTGTAAAAGCCAGCGCATTCGATGGAAGACCCGCGCTCTCGATTACTCATTGGGAGGTAACATCATGAGATCCGCTGCAGCGGTTCGACTAACTGCTCTGTTACGAACATCCGCAATTATGTTCTTGACCACTTGTTGCCTGAAAGATTCTGTGGCGCAACCTGTTGCACCGGAGAAGGTCAGCGTAACTGTCAAGTGGGACAAGGTTATAACTGTTTCGAAGACCACCCCCACACTTCAAGTGGTCGTCAATCCACCTTTGCGACGGGGCACGAAGATACACGATCGTGTCTTTCAAGCTCTGCATGAGTTGGGAGCCGATTACGTTCGCTACGTACCTTGGCTGCCTTACCCCAAGCTCGGTGTTGCCGAATTAGACCCTCCCAACGACGGCAAGACGTCGTGGGACTTTTCACTGATTGATCCCATGATGGAAGACTTGATGAATGCCCAAGCCGGACACTCGGTGATCATCAATTTCAGCACGATTCCGCAGTGGATGTTCAAGACCGACAAGCCCGTGGCTTATCCCAGCGATCCCGACCAGGTAACCTGGAACTATGAGCAGGGAACGGAGTTTCGCGATCCCAGTTTGAGGGAAGTGGCGGAGTACTACGCGCGCCTGGTGAGCTGGTACACGCAGGGCGGCTTCACGGATGAATTCGGGAAGCGCCACGATTCCGGCCATCGCTATAAGATCGATTATTGGGAAGTTCTCAACGAAGTCGATGGCGAACATGATATGACGCCCCAGACTTACACGCGAGTCTACGACGCCATTGTGGAGGCCATCCACCGCGCCGATCCGAAGATTACTTGCGTGGGGATGGCGCTGGACGGTGAACCCAGAGAATTCATCGAATACTTCCTGGATCACAAGAATCACAAGCCCGGCATCCCGATTGCGATGATTTCCTATCATTTCTATGCCGTGCCGAGCTCGGACGAAACGCCGGAAGTCATGGAGCACACTTACTGGGAGCAGGTGGATCGTTTTCTGAACGTAGTCACTTATATCCAGGGGATACGCGAGCGGCTGTCGCCCGAAACCCAGACCGATGCGGACGAGTTAGGTTCGATTTCCGCTGAGGACACCGAACAGGACAAACCGGGCCACGTCTTCAAACCGATTCCTAACTCCTACTGGAACCTCTGCGGGAGTATGTATGCCTACCTTTACGTCGAGCTTGCCAAGCGCGGCGTCGAAGTTGCGGGTGAATCTCAGTTGGTGGGCTACCCCACGCAGTTCCCGAGCGTGTCCATGGTGGATTGGGAAACCGGCCAGCCGAATGCTCGCTTCTGGGTGCTGAAGGTGCTGCACGACAACTTTGGGCCGGGTGACAAGCTGGTGGAGACTGACTCCAGCCCTCCCTATGTTTACGCGCAGGCTTTTGTGACGCCAGAGGGCAAGCACAAGATCCTGCTATTGAACAAGCGAAACCGCCCATTTGATGTAGCGCTGTTGGGGGCGGAGGGAGCGCAAGTTCAGCTTGTGGATCAAACGACCAGCTTCCAGCCGCCGGCTTCCAGCACGCTGAAGGGTAATCAGATTACCCTGGGCGGATTCGCCGTCGCCGCGGTGACCCTGGCGAAATGAAGCGGGGATCGATCCGCAATGGACCGTTGACTGCTGGTGGTTGCGGCTGCTCTTGAGTCCGCGCGTCTTGTCAACTCTCTGACCCGATGACGATCTTTTCCGGCCATGGGTTCCTAACGCCGCTAACTTCTTCGGGTGCGGGCGACGGAGAAGAACCCTCGGCGGGTCTTGCCGCTTCCTGAGGCTCTCCGTTGCTCCACGGAGGTGCGACCGGGCGCGGATCGATTGGCAGAAGATGAGAATTCTGCGCGGCCCACTTGGCCGCCAGTCCATTCAGCGGGCTCTTCGTGTTGTACTCCTGATAGGCGATCATCCTGCCAATGCGGATAATCAAGTCGTCGAGCCCCTCCGACGCGGCCCAAAAGTCGCCGATACACACCATGGAATCGTCGAAATTAGGATGGAAGATCGGCATCAGCATCCGGCATTGAGGAGCACGCTTGGGATAGCCGAGCGTTAGATTCAGCTCCAACACGTGAGTATCGCGCTCGAGAATCTCGCCGGATGCAGAGACATACAGGCCGCGAATGTTATAGGTAATTCGATAGATCTCTGGCGGAATGCCGGCCTTGCCTGTGACCTGAATCAAGGGCCAATTTTGCAACAGATTCTGAAGCATCTGCTCGTCAAGCGCCAGGCGGCGTGTACGTGGAGAAGGCATGTTTCGCTCGTACTTACCTTTTAGTTACGACCAACTACGATAGCACACCAGTCTTCTTCCACTTCGCCAGGCGGTTGATATGATACTGAAGGTAGATGGTACCGAAGAAAAACGTCATAACTCCGCTCAGCGCCAATCCGGCGCTCTCTGTAGAGTTGTAATACTCCTCCATCGCGTGCTTAATGCTGAAGACTCCAACCACCAGCATGATTGACCCCGCAATAATAAAGAGGCTGCCGACCACGGGTTGTTTGCCGATCAATATGGCCAGAACGCCAGCAACAATGCCCGCCGGGTACATGGCAACCAACACCAGAGGTTTGTTATCGCCAGACAACTTCGTGGCCCAACTCGCCTGCACCAATGCCCAGATCAGATTGAAAAGCTGTCGCGTGACCACGACCAGAATGAGCAGGATCGCCCAATGCAGATTTGGAGGAAGAGGAACAAGTTGAGGCTCCGGAGTGGTGGTGCCAAAGGCAGCGCTATCCGCCGCAGGGGAAGGGATGTTCCCGAGAACTTGCGAGACGGGAACCCAGTCCGTCATTCCCTCGCTCTGAGCGAGGTCGTCGGTCAGAATATTCCCCGACTGCACGTACCGTTGTAAGTCGGCAAGGTTGTAAGGACCGAAGCGCTGCTCGCCTCTTTTAACGAAGTATTGCATGTACGCTCTCTTTCTTACGACTCGAATTGGACTCCCCAACTATCCTTACTAACCGTGCAGATATCGATAATTGCCCAGATCCAACTCATCGGACTGGCAAAGCCTAAGGTGAGCACGGTAAGAGCAAGCTGCGCGCCGGCTTTCTTGTGATAACCCGCGTAGAAGTTGTGCGCCCCAAAAGCTCCGAGCAGCGCGCCTAATACTATGAAAGTTGTCCGCTTCTTCGGCGGAGTGGATGGAACCGGCGCCGGCTCCGGACTGGACATATTATCATCGCCGGTAAACGAAGCGAACATCGATGGCACAACTCTATTTGCGATTTGCTGAAGCTCAGCGGTCGTCGCTGGCAGTGGGTTGCGGGTAGGCGGCGGAGGGGGCGGCGCCACCGCAGATTGCATCGGGGCGGTCACATTCGCGGATGTGGCAGCCGCGACCAAATCCGGCGCGGAAACACTCAACTTAGGTTCCTCGGCCGGGGCGCAGCTACAGCCGAAGATAGTGCAGCCACCGTTCTCTTCATAGCAGTCCCGGTGGTGCTTCGTGCCGCAGCCGGTGCAAACCGTGATCGGCTCTTCCGCGGTGACGGGAGCCCGGCAATAGGGGCATATCTCGGCCGTCATGACCGGTGCTTCTCCTTGTACCGGAATGAGTAGCGTCCTACCTGCAGTAAATCGCCGTCCTGCAGGACCCGGCTCTTGACCAACTGACCGGCCCAATACACCGGTCCGGTTGCCCGCAACTGAACCCGAGCGCCGGTGATCTGGATTTGCGCGTGTTGGGGAAGAACATTGGGGTCTTTGAACAGATAGATGTCGGATTCCTGGCGGCTCCCAAGGCTCGTCTCGGACTTATAGAGGATGAACTGCTTGCCGGCCAAAGGACCTGCGGTAACGTAGAGCCAGCGATCTTTGAGGGCGCTTTCCACTAACCCCATTGCCACGCCGGTGGCCAGTCCAACCAGCGCAAAGCCAACGCACCGGCTCAGGGCTGCGCCTTTGGTCAGCATGGATATCGGATCGAAGATCACACCTCCTATGCCGGCTCCGATCATCCCGCCAAGAACTCCGTAATATCCCTTCTTTGACGATTGTCCGACGATGCCATAAACGACGCCGCCGGCGGCGCCAAATACCATCCAAGCAATGCCGCGCGCAATCCAAACCGCAGGGTTACGAAACGTCTGAGCGCCGGCCTCATAGCAGATCCCCAGGGCCAAGTTGTAAATCATGTTGGCCATGAAGTAGAAAACGAAGCCCAGAACAAGTCCTAAAGGCAGGGCCAGGACGCCACGCAATAGAGCTTTCTGGAGCGAACGCTCGACCGTGCTTTCCGCGACACCGAATCCCATGCACATCAGCATCAGGATCAGCGGAACCATGACGAGATTTCCCCAGTGCTGCACCTTGCCACCGTCAATGAAACCCGGCTCGCAGATGGCCCAGCCGATGATTGCTCCCACCAGCCCGGCCACGCCAAGGTAAAACCAACCCTGCAGGAAAATGCTGCCACGCTCTTCGGAAACCGGTACAAACTGTTCCGCCGCCTCGGTAATGGTGCCGTAAGACTTCGCTCCCGGTGAATGGGGAACCTGAGAACCGGCGCTCGTTTCCGGAACACTTACACTGGCCAAATCCTCCAGCGTGATCTTGATCGGCTCTTTCTCACTTGGGTTGGCCATTGTCTCCCTTTGTACCGCTCCCACCCTGGTCGGGTTGAGGAGGATTCTGATTTGCTTTTCCATCCCGTGCCTTTAAGTCAGTTCCGGATTCGGTTTCATGGTGCGGGGCGCCAGCAACGCGCGGGTCGTCCGAGAAACCTATCAGCGGTTGGCCAGTGCGGGGGTCTACCGGCACGGGTACGAGCTCAACTCGGGGAAAGACATACCAAGCCACGAGGACGCCTACAAGGATTGCGGTGAGATACGAAAAGATTGTCCAAGCCAGGTGTTGCAGCGAATTGAAGTTTGAGATTTCGCCGGAAGTATCAACCAACTTAGATTGGTACGGGATGTCCTCGTCTTCATCCCTGTAATCCGCAGAAAAGGTCGGCTCCGGCCGGCTGCTCTCATCTGCACGTTCTCCCCCGCGCTGGTCTACGACCGCAATTTGGGTGAGCCGCTCAATTCGTCCGCCGACCCATCCGAAGCAGCCTTCCTCGTCGGAGAGCGGATCGACGACCCAAGCGACTTGTCCTGGAGAGGAAAAGAAATTCTTATGGATAAAGGTGTCGTGTTCCGACAGAAAGACTCCGAATCCAGGATGAGAGTGGTACCAGCCGACGATCCGTTCGTGGGGAAACTCTTTGTCTTTGATTTTGTAAATGTGTTCCCACGTGTCCTGGGTGAACGTAACATGAGCCCCTGCTTCTTCCGCGTTTACGCCTGGGATGGACGCCTCGACTTTGATGACGCTGTCGCGGTCTTGCCCGATCAGCACCCCACAGATCTCTGCCTTGGTGCTGGAGTGCGCATGTTGGCGGATTTGCCGGGCCACTTCGCTATCGATCAGCAGGCTCGGCTGACGTCCACTCGCGTTTGATTTCCGCGTCATTCTGCGACCCGCTCCGTCGCCAGATCTCCGAGTACCCTGCGCGCATCGCCGTAGGGAATGTAAGCAATCTCTCGTTCCGCGTCACGGGCCGTGAAAACATCGAACAACGGCACTCCCATTTGGCTCAGGGGACGACTGCCGAATTCTTCCTCTCCGGTATAGCTGTGGAGCGCAATGACGGATCGTAGCTGTCCGTCCCGCGCGCACTTGGCAGCGGTGAAAGGAATGCTTCCCAGGGGCGCGAATCGCTCCTCTTCTTCGTGACAAGCGGGACAAACGAACTTATGAATCACATCGCGGCTCAGCTCGATGACCACCTTCGTCGATCCAAGATCAGCTTGCGCCCGCCGGTGCAGTTCTCGCAGCGTAAGTTCGCCGGAGCTTTCCCGCAAGTGCACGATCTCGGGCAGCACATAGTGACTCATGCAATCGGCATTCTCCGTGTACTCGACCACGTAAGAGGAATGGTTCATGCCTTCAAAGATGTAGCCCTTCCCAGCCAGCGTGGGCAAGCCGTGAATCAACTTGACCGCCTCTTGGACTTCTATGCCTGCAATAATTGAGGAAATGGTCGGCGTCGTCGGAACCTTTCCTTCGACCGTCGCCTCATGCACAAGCAGGTTGCACGACATGCGCTTCTGCAGCAGAGCCCAGTCGGTTTCTCCGAGCGTACATTCGTAACAGGGAGGTACTCCGGGCAGAAACACGCGGGCCACACCGTTGATACCTTCGATAGCGCCATCAATCCAGGGACGGTTCATCTTCCACGCCGAGCGGTTGATCCACAGCCGGGCCTCGCGGTTATCGAGGCCCGCAAGAATCACATCACTCCACTCAAACAGGCCGAGACCGCAACCTTGGACGATATCCGCTACCAGTGGCCGCACGCAGGCATCGGACACCAGCGAACGGTAAGCTTTTGCAGCGGCCTCCGCCTTGAATTCGCCGATGTTTTGATCGCGAAACAAAATAGTGCGCGAGAGGTTCGATTCCTCGATACGGTCCAGATCTACAACGACTACATTGCGAAATCCGAGCAGCGCGGCATTCTTCAGAATCTCGTTTCCCAACGCGCCCGCGCCAACAACCAAGAGCCGACAGCGCGCTATTTTGGATTGATCCCACCAGGGGATCATCCGCATCCGGCTGAAACGGTCTTCGTGGACATCTCCATTCACAATGCGCACAATGGAAGGCCCTATCCTGCAGTGATCTCTGGTTGTAGACGCAAGATGTCGCCATCCTGCACCTGTGCGTCGGCAAGCGTTTGGGTGTCTTGAATCTGCCGGCCTGAATTCTTGTGGTGAAACTTGTAGCTCAATGGAGCGCCGTCCGGACCATTTGTAGGCAGACGAAGTTTCTGTACGAGCACCGCGATAATTTTGTTGCAGGGAGCGTCGTTGGGGAGTTCGACAGGAACGCGCTTGTTCTCCGTGGAATCGTAAACCGTGACGTTGATATTGGGCATGCTTCTTCAGTCCGTTCTACTGCGTATTTTTAGTGATTTGTAGTCTGCACCGCATTCTCACGGACAGCATTGCTGCTGAGATAGTCGGTCAGATACTTGCGGCCAGCTTTCGTAAAATCCCACTCCGATACCTGGCGCAACGCTTCTGCTCGAACACTAAAGTTCAGGTTTTCGGCGTTCGGATCGCCGTGTTTGTCGACCATGGAAGTAACAATGCCCACCAGGTTCCCTTTGTCGTCGAATACGGGTCCACCGCTGTTGCCGGGGCTGACCGGCGCGGATATTTGGATGATGTTGCCATCCATTCGTGAAATGATGCCAGTGCTCAACGTGAACCTCAGTCCCTCGGGATGGCCGATCACGAAGACATTTTCTCCCTCGGCAATGGCTGGCGGTTGCGCGATGGGCTGGGCAAAAACTCCGTGACCGGATTCGCGCGGTATCCACAGCAAGAGGAGATCCAGATTCTTGTGACGAGCGACCACCTCTCCAGTTGCCCACGTGCCCGACGCCATCGCGATTAGCCCGCTTGTGCTGGTTCTCGCGACGCTGAATGCCGGGCCATCCACGACATGACGAGCCGTAAGAAAAAGGTATCCCGCGTCGCTCGCCTGCAACAACGTACCCGCTCCAAAGCTCGCGGTAGGCAACTCCTGATGGGTCAGCCAGGAATGACGAGACGGGGAGATGATGGCCACCAGAGGTTTCAGATTCTGCGACACATCTTTCGCCGACATCGGAACAGTCGCCGGCAACTGGGGAAAGTCCGTGCGCTCGTCCAAGTCGCTCAAGCCTGTCGCCACGACAGCGGGGAGAGGAACAAACGACAAAACTGCGACGGTGGTCGCTGAGGTCAGTAACCCGCTAATAATAAGAAGCAGGTTCATGAATGCTGTCCAGCCGTACCGGGTGCGGGGCGGCAGGTTGCGCATCGCCACTCGCAGCACAATCGCAACCAGGCAAAGGAGGGGAAGCGTCAACACCAGCAAAGCCATGGATGCTTTGGCCCACCCAGGCACGACAGGAGCCAACTTCGGCTCCAGGCGGGCAGGCTGCTCGGCCGGAACCGCGGTCTCAGCGACCTCTACCGGGCTGATAACGATCTTGTCCATTTTCGACATCATTCTACCGACAGGAAGGAAGTATCACATAGTCTTTATTTGCCCATAACACCGATGAATCCGGCAGCGTCAATAAGTTCTTCGGATCTTAAGAGACCCGTGCACTGAACCTTCCATTCTTAGAGCGCTTGGATCCAACCGCAATGGTCTGCGCGGTTAGCATATTCCATTGATCTCGGTGGAAGTTCGAGCCCTCGACGAAAGACGGACACCCGGTCGCAGTTCAAGTGAACCCGAGGTCAATCTCCGGCTGTACTGAATAATGAACGGAGTTAAGTCCAAGTGCCGATTGCCGGGGTCTAAGTCGGCTTCTTTGCGAAGGGTGCGAGAGTTCCGAGGAATTGGCGGATTCGCTCGAGATCCGGTTCAGAAATCAGGTTGAACGTCACGCCAGTTCCGAATCCCGGTGTGCTGTAGGCGACCTCGCAATCCGCCCAGCACTTGGTTTCCCCGATCCAGATACCGACTTTCAGCTTGGTTCCGGGCGGCAATGGGATCGCCATTTCCACGTAACATCCACCTAGGCTGAGATCTGCGATCGTTGCCCAAAAGGAGGCTCCGTCTTGGGTATGAAGTTCCACCGAGTTATGGCACTTGAACCGGGTATACTTCCGCTGCTCAACGAATCGTGACTGGTGATTGTCCGGTGTGGGTGAGGGTAGTGGAAAGTCCCAGAGAGGCTTTTCCGGGGAAATGTTGAGCAAGCCCACATGACCCGCTTTTGGTGTGCCAGGTTCGCCAACCCACTTGACGCGAAAGTACAGTCGGTTCTTGCCAAAGGACAAGCCGATGATCTCGCCGAGGTTAAGCCCGGCTTTTACACCGCTCAACTCGGCCCCCTGCTGGCTAACGTTGACCGTAACCGCTTTCTCGGAGAAGACCTGGCCACTGCGGTCAGTGCCGAAGATGCGCACAGGCGCTTGGATTTCTTTGCGAGGCTCGCGGCGCCTGCCCATCCTTTCGGTACCTCCCTGTCGTTCGAGGAACCATACAAAAAGAAATCGCCTAATTGTGCCGGGGACAATAGCCCAAAAGCAAGCTCGGTAATCCCAGGTTACCGGAATTTCTGACCTCTCTAACAGGGAATCGAAAGACGCCTTTCGATTCTCCGCGAGAAAGCTTCGAAGCCTGCTCCGCGATACGAGGGCGACGGGACGAGCCTTTTCGGACGACTATGACAAAATCTTCCAGGCTTGCCTGTCCCGCAGCGCTGGTGCACAATGAGCCGGGACTACCTAGTAGCTTGTCCCGGACCATTAAAGGAGTTCAAAGTGGATCACGCGTCCCGAGTTATTCGCTGCCATCGAGCATCTCAATGGATGCCCGCATGTTTTCCGGCCGGGCGCCCGGACCAAAGTCGAATCGGATCCGAGAGGCAACAGAGGTAAAGGTGATGAAAATAGGTTTCATCGGTACCGGAGGCACAGGCAAGACTTCGACGATTCGGCAACTGGGAGACCTCGGTCTTCCGCTCCTGGAGTCTGTTTCCCGCGCGGTTTTCAAAGAGTGGGGGTGGAAGGAAGAGGACCAGCGGAAGGCGACCCCGGAGCAGGTCTGGCAATTTCAGAAGACCATCTTTGATCGAAAGCTGCTTCAGGAGGAGGGCTTGGAGAACTTCCTCAGCGACCGGACGTTACTGGATCACCTCACGTACTGCTTTCTCCGGGCGGGCCGCGGCGTTGCCGAGCAGGCGGCAAGAGAAATGCTTGCCCTGACGAAGAATAACCTAACGACCTATGACTTTTTGTTCTTCTTCCCGAACGGGCTCTTTGACCCAGGGGACGACGGAATGCGGGAACAAGACTATGTCTACGGGGTGCTTGCCGATGCGACCATGCGAGGATTGTTGAATCGGTTTGAACAAAGCTATTGGACGGTTCCGATGGGCACAGTGGAAGAGCGAGCTGATTTCATCAGAAACTGCGTGAAGCTCGATACTAAAGATCGATGATGACTGAGTGATTGTGGCTGTCAGCCGACTGCGAAAATTAGCTGTCGCTGTCCGCAAGGAGATCAAGAAATGACCAAGAGTAGCGAGCGCCCCGATCGTGACACCTATTACATGGGAATAGCGATGGCGGTGCGGCGTCGCGCAGATTGCAGGGGCCAGAAAGTCGGAGCGATCGTCGTAGTTGAGAATCGAATCGTGTCGACGGGGTACAACGGTACGCCGACGAAAATGCAGAACTGTTCCGATGGCGGCTGCTATCGTTGCGCAAATCGGGATAGGAAGTACGAGTCCGGCACGGCCTACGATATTTGCATCTGTGTCCATGCCGAGCAAAATGTAATCCTCGCCGCTGCCAGGTTCGGAATAAGCGTGCAGGGTGGGACGGTGTACTCGACGACTCAACCCTGCTTTGGCTGCCTCAAGGAAATGCTACAGGCTGGAATCGTATCGGTTAATTACATGCACGCCTGGAGCGGGATGCGCGGCCAAGATCAGGCACTTCAATATAGGATGCTACTGGACGCGTTCCCCAATGGCGTGCATCAATTGGACGTGCCCGATCCCGATGCCGAATGGGCCAAAGCTGCGCCAGCCCGTATCATTGTGGCCGATCCCCACGGGATAGAATCGGCGTAGCTAAGTTCTGGACCAATGGCGTCGGGATCACACACTTTGAAACTATGTTCCGGCGTCAAGATGTTTACATAGTCCCTCCACACACTCCTCCTCGTCGCCCCTGCCTTCGAACACCTGTGGATGTAGCTGTGGAAAAATGGGGAGAATTTAATCTGCCATTCATTAAGCAGCAATGATTCAATGGGTTGCGTTTCTGTTTCTTGCCGCAATGCAAAAGGGCGATTGCACCGAAAAAGGGCGTTGACAATCTTCGAGCAAATCTCTAGGGTTGCTTCCGTCGACGGCTGAAAGGGTTGGCTTAAATAAAACTTTGCCAGTCCGAAGTAAGCTGAGTGATCAGTCCGGCGGGGCGACCCGACGGACAGCCAGACCTGAAAAAACCGACGGCTCTGCGAGGAGTAGTTGGGGTTTGGGACCGCGAAAGCGGTGATCGCATCAAGGGCTGTGACGGTGCATGCATCCACGCTGTTAGCTCCCTCGCAGGAGCTGGCGGCTAGAGCATAACCAATGTCACAGCCTTTTACCTTTTCCCAGCGTTTTCCTCCTGACTCGCAAAAGCGGTTCCACAAAGAAAATACTCACCCCGTTGGAATAGAATAGCGCTCGGCGAGTAAGCGGCTATGAGCACTGCGACTCAGGTCTGGGAAAATTGGCAACGCCAAACAGTTGACGGAAAGTTCCCGCTGCTGCACGGACTGGGAGGGTCAGAGCAAAGCGTCGTGTTCTTGACGGAGCGCAGCGGGCGGGAACCTCGGCAAGCCGTAATCAAGCTGATCCCTGCAGGGGGACGCGACGACGATGCTCAACTAGCCCGCTGGGCTGCAACCGCGAACCTTGATCATCCGCACCTGCTCCATCTCTTCGAATACGGCCGCTGCGAGCTCGACGGCGCAAGGTATCTCTATGTCGTGATGGAGTACGCCGAGGAGAATCTGTCGGAGATTGTTCCGCAACGTCCACTTTCGCCCGCAGAAGCTTCTGTCATGCTTCAGCCAACGACTGAAGTTCTTGGATATCTCCATCAGGCGGGTTTCGTGCACGGGCGTATCAAGCCATCCAACATTCTGGCGGTCGACAACCAGTTGAAGATTTCCGCGGATGGACTTTTCAAAAAGGGAGAGCGGGTGGGAACGCGCCGGCTTACCGTTTACGACGCGCCTGAGGTCTCGACTGCAGGCCTGTCGCCCGAGGCCGACTTGTGGTCCCTGGGCGTCACGCTGGTCGCAACCCTGACGCAGAACGCGCCCGATTTCACAAACTCGAATCCGCCCCAGGCCATCGTGCCCGAGACCGTTCCGCAACCTTTCCGCGAGATTGCCCGCAGGTGCCTGAGTGTCGACCCGCAACAGCGCGGCACGGTAGCGGAGATTCAAACGCGGTTGCAGACTCCGGCGCTGCCAGCTCCAAGAAAAGTTGAAATGCAGGCAGGGAAGGAGCATTCCAGGCGGCGCATGCTCTTAGCCGCGGTGATTGTGATCATGTTGCTGGCGGTATTGGGCGTGCGGGCGTTCCTGGCGCGTCGCCCTCCTGTTCCGCCCGCCGCTCGCGCCACCCAGTCTGCATCTGGCGTCGCCGCCGAGCCTTCGCCGCCACCGTTGTCGGAAACGCAAAACCAGGCAAAAGGAACGGTCCACGGCAAGGTTTCACGACAGGTCGTGCCCAATGTCCCGCCGATTGCACGGAACACAATTAGCGGTAAGGTCAAAGTGAACGTTCGAGTCTCGGTCGATCCCTCGGGGAAGGTTTCTGAAGCAAGGCTCGGCGCTCACGTAGAGAGCAAGTACTTCGCGAGGCTGGCTGTGGAATCGGCACGGCAGTGGATCTTCACGCCCGCGCGAGTGGACGGTCAGGCGATTGCCAGTGAATGGACCCTTCGATTTCAGTTCGGAAGGGCTGGCACACAAGTGTTTCCGAACGAGGTTCGTCCTTAGACGCTCTCCAGCAACACTTCTGAGCAATGAGTTCAATCTCCGGCCTCCGTGATCTGGAATCCCCGTCATACAGCAGCGCTCTCAAAGTGCGGCTCCAGTCGCTCAGGAAACCGAGTTATCAATTACAATTCCTTGCCGAGGGGGAATTCATGGCAAACCTAGCGGGGCTGGCGTCCTTTGTGTCGGAGTTGAGAGCAGAGAGAACAGGTCTGGTAGATCGGCTCAGGCATGTTGATGCGGCTCTTTCGGTGCTTGGCAAGTTGAACGGTGGGAGTTCTTACACGAAAGCGAGAGGTGCCCTGTCAGCCTCGGCTCGCAAGCGGATCAGCCTCGCGCAGAAAGCGCGATGGGCAAAGGCGAAAGGTCACGCGCCGAAACCCAAGCGCACAATATCAGCAGCAGGCAGAAAGAGAATTGCTGCCGCTCAGCGGGCGAGGTGGGCGAAGGTGAAGGCGCAGCAGCGGAAGACTTCTTAGAATCAGACTTACGAAATCATTCCTCTCCTCCATGCTTTTTCGTAACGCCTCATTTCTGGGGAATGCCTCGTCTGGTGACGAGATAAACTGCAAAGCTCCCCAGCCAATGACCGCCTTCGTAATGGTTGCCCGTCACCGCTGCCAGTCCAGCACGTCTGTGCTCCTCGGCTGCCGCCATGATCATGGGCAGGCGTTTATCGCCTTTGGGCAAACCCGCAGAGATACCTTCCAACATCCATGCGCGGCTCAGGTTGAGCCCATCCAGATGTGCCAACTTCGGGTCACTGGGATCGGGCGACACCACCGGCTGTAACCAAACGCCCTTTTTCACGTCGGGAATCTGCGGCAGAAAAGTCTGGAGCCACCGAGCAAACTCGGCGCTCGGCAGCACACGCCGCATCAAGTCGGCTTCGCCGAGGCACGGCGAAAGAAAATCTTCGCCTGAGGGCTCATAGTTAAGCGGGCAGTTCTTATCGCCGAGATAAAACTGCCGTGCTTTCGATGCCAGCAGGTCGGCAAACTTCGCATCGCCCGTGACGCGTGAATAATCGAGCATCAGGCTGAGAGCAAATGCGGTCTGCGAATGCTCCCCGATCCGCACCGGATAGGAGAGCTTGGGCAGCCAGTCTTCCAGTCGCCCCAGCGCAGCCTCTTCCAGCGGGCGCAAGTTCGCGGCGAGATCGCGTGCCTCAGGATCGTCCCACTCGCGCAGTTCCGCGGCGAGTTGAAGCAGCCATGCCAGTCCATAGGGACGTTCGAAGCTGGCGCGTCCCTCAGCGCGCAGGTACATCGCTTCCTGCGCGATATTATCTGCGGTCAGGCTTTGGCGCAGCGCCTCGCGTGCAGATGGCGCGAAGGAAGCGTTGGGAAACGTTCGGACAAGCCGGACCAGCAACCAATGTCCGTGGACGGAAGAATGCCAGTCGTAGCAGCCGTAGAACGCGGGCGTCAGTTTTCGCGGCGGAGCCACATCCGCATCGCTGTTCAGGTTGTGACTGAGTTTGTTCGGATACTCCTTGTGGACGCACGCGAGTGCAAGATTGGCGAACCGCTCCGCGGCAGTGATGCTAAAACTAGGGGGCATAGCGGTTGTCTCGGCAGCACTCAGAACGTTCACAATGAAAAGCAGGACAACGGCGCTTAGTGTAATCTTCATCGCGCTGCAACTTTAAACGAAATTCCGGCGGGATTGAAGCCGTTCAGAGGACGAGTCTACCGAACAAGTAAATTCAGAAATCGCCCGTCAGTGGCTGTCCGGCGCTTTCGGCTTTTCCAAGGCGATCTCCCGTTTGGCTTGGCATTCGTTTGACGGATCGAACGTCGCGATACTCGTGAATTCATCCTTCGAAGCGTGAAACTCAAGTGGAGGTCGCTGCACACGAGCGGGAAGTCCGGCGAACTTCACTTTCCCATCGGAGTTGGTTCCAGCTTCAAGATCAAGCCTCCGCGTTCCACCAAAACCATACTTGACATGAACCTTGACCGTGGCCGCGTAAACGGGCTTGCCGTCCGCGCCCCTGACTGTGAGTTCGAGGGAACAGGGACCAGCACCGCCTTGAATGACGGGAACTGTTTCTTGTGGCGCTGGCGATTGAGCCCGAGAAAGTAGGGGGACTGCGACAAGAACGGAGCACAGAAAACCGAGCATTCTGTTCATATCCTCACCATTATACGAGCGCAGCCGAAGCTTGGCGCACTGCCTTTCTGATTGTCTCGGGTTTTCTTAGAAGCGGGCACGTTCGTATTGTTTCGGCCATGCGACCTGCTGTTTGAGGACATAGGCGGCACGCAACGGCCAATATGGATCGCGGAGGAGTTCGCGAGCCAACAGAACTATGTCTGCCTGTCCAGTGGCGATGATGTGCTGGGCCTGCTCGGGCGCGGTGATCATGCCAACGGCTCCGGTGAGGATTCCCGCCTCGCGGCGGATGCGCTCGGCAAAGGGAGTTTGATAGCCGGGGCCGAGAGGAATCGTTGCCTTGGGAACGATTCCTCCCGAGGATGAGTCGATGAGATCGACGCCGAGCGGCTTGACCTGCCGGGCGAGGGCGATGGAATCCTCGATGGTCCAGCCGCCCTCGGTCCAGTCCGAGGCAGAGATGCGAAGCCACAAGGGGAGACGTTCGGGCCAGACTTTACGGACGGCTTCGATGATCTCGCGCAGGATGCGGGTGCGGTTCTCAAAGCTGCCACCGTACTGGTCGGTGCGGGTGTTGACCAGCGGCGAGAGGAACTGGTGAATGAGATAGCCGTGGGCTCCGTGGATTTCGACGAGTTCGAAGCCAGCTTCAAGGCTGCGGCGAGCGCCCTCGGTGAAAGCGTGGGCGATGCGAGCGATGCCTTCAGGGGTGAGGGGTTCGGGCTGAATGGATTCCGGGGTGAAGCCCTTCGCCGTGGAGGAATAGATGGGACGCCAGCCGCCATCGGCGACGGAGACGACGGGAGTACCCTGATTGCGCCAGGGAACGGCGGTAGAGGCTTTGAAGCCAGCGTGGGCGAGTTGGGTTCCGGCTACAGAACCATGCTGCCGGAGGAAGCGGACTATGCGCGCAAGATTCTCGACGTGCGCGTCCTTCCAGATGCCGAGGTCGGAAGGACTGATGCGGCCCTCGGGGACGACGGCGGTAGCTTCGGTGAGGACGCTGCCTGCGCCGCCAACGGCGCGAGCCCCGAGGTGGACGAGATGCCAGTCGTTGGCAAAGCCGTCTTCGCTGGAGTACTCGCACATGGGAGAAACGGCGATGCGGTTACGAAAAGAGATATCGCGGATATGGAATGAGTCGAACAGGTTCATAGCATAGGGATCGTATCAGGAAGGGAGGTAAGACGAGGTTACGTCGAGAGCCGCTCGGTCGCAGGGTGGTTGGCGGGGTGCTGGGTCCACCGGCACTGCGTGCCTGGAATCCTTGACGGACGCCGGTTTTCAGCGCAGAATGGCGTGTTTTCGTATGGGAGAACATGGGAGATAGGCTAATGCGGCTCGCGATTCTGGCTTTTCTAGTTGCTTCTTGCATTTCCGCGATAGCGCAGTGCCCGATTCAGCCTCGCGCTGCTGTCGTGGATGCCACGGGCAAGCATGTGACAATCCGCTACTATAACCCGGGGTCTCGTGTCGTGCGGGATGTCCACTTCATCGTGAAGACCAGTGAAAAAGGACGAGAGGACCAGTCGATCATAACGAACTTCGCCGCAAGGGTTATGCTTCCCCCCAAAAAAGAAGGACGGCAGGTCTTTCCAAATCCTGCAAACTTGTTGGGCAACTCGGGATTGGAAGTGCAAGTTCTGCACATTTCATTCGCCGATCTTTCAAAGTGGACAGCGCCGCGTGAAAACCCGTGCAGAGTCTCGCTCGCGCGGCAATGAGAGATTGCCGGTAGCGGAAAAGTCAAATTTGGAGGAGCAGAATGAACGGCCGCCATGCTGGCTGGCCACGATTTTTAAGGGCATGTGGCGCCACCGCAGTTGTCTTTGTGGCATTGCTGGCACTGGCTGCTTGCGGCGGATCGTCAGGTTCGAATCAACAGCCGCCACCGCCACAGTCATTCACCATCGTGGTTACCCCTTCCGCACCTTCCGTTGCACCGGGCACCTCGTCGACGGTCCAGGTTTCGGTGACACCGGAGAATGGGTTTAGCGGCACTGTCACGGTATCAACTTCTGGTCTGCCATCTGGCTTGACAGCGACGCCGGCCTCGTTTTCCGTGCAGAGTAACCCACAAACGGTCGCGCTTGCGGCTTCTAGCTCCCTTGCGAATGGTGATTATTCGTTCAGCTTCGATGGAACCAGTGGCACGCTCAGCAGTTCGACAAAAATCACGATAGGTGTTGGCCCTCTGCAAGGTTTCATCATCATTCAGCCCCTTATATCTGAAGTTGTTAGTACATTCGGTAGCACTACACAAGTCCAGTTGCAAACAGAGGCGACCGGACAAGGCGTGACAAACTATCAGTTGAACTTTGCAGTCTCTGGACTCCCCACGGGCGTCAACGCGACCTTCTCGCCCAATCCCGTAGCGGTCGGAAGCGCCGTCACTATGAACGTGACGGCTCCGCCCTCAGGCCAGTGGATTCAAAACACTCCGATTGAAGTCGTTGCAACGCCGACCGCTTCTGTACCCACCCAGAGTTTACCAATAGATCTTGTAGTGGCTCCTCCTCCTGGAAATCTCCCCAACAACCGTAGCGACTATCTTCGAACAGATGAGACGCCGGAGTCGATCGTGTATGACCCGGTGCACCAGCTCATTTTTTCCAGCGATTTCTCTCTTAACCGCGTTGACGTAGTGTCAACGACGACTCGCCAAATCGTCCGCAGCATTCCGGTCATGTGCCCGGATGGGCTAGCGCTTTCGCTGGATGGAACGGAAGTATTGGTAGGCAGCCACGCCCAGCAGATCACCGCGATCAGTACCTCGAGCCTTCAAGTCGTTCAGCAGTGGGCATTGCCTAGACTATCAGGGGTGCCTTACGGCCCCCGCAACGTGTACCCGCTCTCCAATGGGGAGGTGGGCATCCAATCAGCCGGGGTAAATGGGGGCTCTTGGACTTTTTCGATTTGGGATCCAGTCAAGAACACGCTCTCGCCTGTATCTTTGAAGACGGGATTCGCAAACGACTTTTGTTACGCTTCCGCCAGCGCTGATGGTGCTCACATTCTTCTCGCCGATTGCACGACCGAGACTGTTGCCCTATACACGGTGTCAACTGGGAAATTTACTAAACAGACCACTTTTCCCCCAGAGGATTACATTTATGGCGCGGTGTTGAGCCCAGATGGTTCTCGTGCGCTGGTCTACGACTACAATAATGGTGTTGCACTCTACAACAGCCAGTTAAGTCTCATCACCTATTTGGTTGGTCCTACATACATTGACGGGTTCGTCTTCAGTGGTGACAGTTCCCGCGCGTATCTGGCTGTCCCCGGCATTCTTGGAGTTTTCGACGGGACGACGGGCGCTTTCATCAATATCGCACCAGCGCTCGGTACGATTCCACCCGGTGCCGAAATCGTTCCGAGTCCGTTCATAGGACCACTTTTTGCGTCGGACTCCACCGGCGTCGTCTATGGTGCTGCAGATCACGGTATTGCTTTTCATGATTCGACGTACGCGGTCAACTATCTCGCTGGGTTCGATGGCGCGCCGAGTTTAGATCTTACGTTGACACCAAGCTACGGCCCCATAAACGCCGCCACTCCAGTGAGTTTTCCAGAGGTAGTAGGGTTCGATGCCGTACCAGATGTCTGGTTCGCCGGCACACGCGCAACCCAGGTTAGCTTGGGCCCTGGCCCAGCGGGCTCTCTGAGTGCAACGACGCCTCCACTGTCTCAGCCTGGGCCAGTCAGCGTAAAGGTGATCCAGCCGGACGGGGTTCAGGAATTTAGTCCTTTGGTTTTCAGCGATGGTCCGGGAGTGATGTTTGTTAGTGGGAACAGTGCGAGTCCGAAGGGAGGCGCCGCATCAGACATTATAGGAGTCGGCCTTCCCACTGATCCAACTCAGATTACCGTGACAGTGGGGGGCCAGAGCGCCGCAGTGCTAAGTGCAAAGTCTATAGATTTCTACGGCGTCGATTTCCCGTTTTCTTACCCGTACCCTGTCGTTGACGTGAAGATTACGCTCCCTCCCGGAACTGGCGACCAGGATCTAGTCCTCACAACATCAGCCGGTTCTGCAACCGTGCCAAAGGGCATTCACTACGCACAGAGTGTCGCAGATTACGCGTCTTCAGATACGTTCCAAGCCATTCTCTTGGATCGCAAACGGAATCAACTTTACCTCTCGGCTGGCGATCACATCGATGTCTTTGCGTTGTCGTCCATGCAGTTTGTTTCTCCTTTCACGCCGCCAGCGCTCAACGGAGCCAAATCCTTCTACGGCATGGCTCTCACTCCCGACTCCTCGGAGTTGGTTGTCGCAAATTACGCAGATGGGTCGGTGGCGCTGATCAATCCGGATCAGCCGAGTTCCGCGAAGGCCGTGCAGATTGTCCCGGTTGGGACGTCTGGCAATCCCTACAATGTAGTCACAACGAACACAGGCGCAGCCTTCGTTGAGCCCACAGATATTACGGGCGGAACTGCAACAATTTACGAACTCAACCTGACGACTTTGGCGGTTACCGCCATCACCAACATTCCTTTCTTTTCAATTTACGGAGGATCTCCAATTGCGGCATCAGCGGATGGCTCGAAGGTACTCCTCACCGACTATGGCTTCCCTGAGGACGTCGCCGTATTTGATTCCGCGAGCGGCAGTTGGTCCGTCAACGGCAACAACGGCCCTGGCACCATTCTTAACAACCTAGGAAGTAGCGCAGCTGCTTCTTTCAATGCGTCGGTACTTGGAACAGGTGCCGCGTTTGTGGACGCTTCGGCGGATGTGACGGGCTTCTTGGCATGGCAAGACGTGTTTGAGGCCAACAATCCCTACCGCGCTCTTCTGCCTTTGGAGAAAATTCCAGACGGGGGCAGCTTGGCATACCTCCCCTACGCAGGCTGGGTGGACATCTTCGATGTGAATCACGGAGCGCTCCTGCGCCGATTCAGCCTGGCTGAGCAGGTTCAGAATGTGACTGACGCAATGGCAGTGGATGCGTACGGACAGAACATATATCTCATCACAAATGCAGGCTTGACTATTGTTCAGCTTGCGAATGCGCCTCTCGCCATGGGAAGCGTCGCACCCCCTGCGGGCTCCGCCGGTACAACGGTGACTGTGAGAGGCAGCGGCTTTCAGGCGACAACCGCGGTCACTGTTGGTGGAACGGCTGCAGCATCAACCTTGGTGGACGCTAATACACTGCAGATTGTAATTCCGGCGGTTTCCGCTGGCCCCGTCCAAATCACGGTTAGCAGCCCATCCGGGGAATCGTACTCGCTAGATAACGCCTTCACGGTGCAGTAGATGCTCGTCGCCTCTGAAACCTGACAGAGCGACGGCCCATTTCCCCTACTTATCCCGGAGGAGATTGGCGCACATGGGAAGTTGCCGACCAACGCTTCGTCGATCACCGTCCCGACGTGCTTTCGTTCGTGAGCGATCCGCTCGATCACGATCTCACCGTCGCTGGAACGCTCGCTGCCAATCTCTTCGCCTCAACTTCCGGTACCGACAGCGATTTCGTCGTCAAGCTTATCGACGTTTATCCCGATAACGCGCAGAAGAAGGGCTGGAATACCGAGGAAGGACCGAAGCCCGGACAGTACGCCGAGTCGCTGAACGGCTACGAACTACCAATTGCGATGGAGGTGCGCCGCGGCCGCTATCTCACGAGCTACGAGAAACCGCAGGCCCTCAAGCCGAACCAGCCCACGGAATGGAACATCCCGCTGCGCGACCACGATCATGTTTTCGTGAAGGGGCACCGCATCATGGTCCAGATTCAATCTACGTGGTTTCCAGTGATCGACCGCAATCCACAGAAGTTCGTGCCCAGTATCTACCAGGCCACGGCGTCTGATTTCGTCCCCGCGACGCAGCGAATCTATTGCTCGACCACTATGCCTTCGCGTCTGGTCTTGCCGGTCCATGCCCTAAAAAGGCAAGCTGCTTAGAGGCAGTGCACAGCGCAGCTTGCCGAGGCCTTTCGAACGGGAGCACCTGTGCTTGACTGGGACGCAGTTCCACCTTCCCGACGCAGGAGTCCGCTATCGCGGCTGCACTTCAGGCTGGACGACGGAAGATCGATGTGGGGTTTGAGCGGGGATCAGTAGTTGTGAAGGGGTGAGCGGGCAAACAACACTGAGCCTGATCTAGCATCATAGAATTCGGCTCGGTTTGTTCGACAGACCGATGATCTGCGTCTTCGGTATAACGTCGGTATAACTGAGCGAGAAAAAGGACGGTTTGCTGCCCCTTAAGCGACACCAGATGAAGCAGTTGGAGTTTGTTGTTTCGTGGTTCGGGACCAGGGGGTCGGAGGTTCAAGTCCTAACAACGCGCTCTCAAGACCATGAGTCAGAGGCGCTTTCGGCCCCGGTGCCGAGATCCCGCTCTACGGTAACGCACTATAAGAGGCCGCCCAGGCTTGAGGTGGATCTTGAGCGCCGACATCATCAGCCACCGGGGGATCAACAGTGTGTCCACGGCGCCAGTTGGCGGCTTGGCAAAGAGCTTCTTTGGGGGGCACAACTTTTCGCTCTTATTCGCCTATGCCGACGATCACAGGCGTTCCACGCGGAGATTCGTGCGAGCCGCTCTCGGGTTCCAGCGTAACCGCAAAGTTCTTGGCCTCGACACCCGCTGGCGGCAGCTATTGATTCTCGTAACTGTCACGCCGCCTGACCGCAATCTGCCAGGCATGCGATGATGGTCTGTATAACCCGCTTCGTCTCCTTGGGACCTTTCACTGGGATGCAATCCACGCCAGCTTTTTCGGCGGGATAATCATTCCCCCCCACGAACAAGGCATCGCCGATGTAAATCATCTCTTTCAAGGAAACGTGCAGGAGGTCTCGCAGCTTTCCGATTCCGTACGCCTTGTCAATGCCAGGTTTGGTGATATCAATGGATGTCGAGCCACCCATGCGGACGGAAAACCGGGGAATAAGTTTGTCAAGAATCGCCTTGATCTTTTTCCGCTTGGCATAATCGGGATCCCACTTGTTTTTTTCTTCTAACGGCGCCTGCTGGCCTAACGCGGAAAATGTTATCTGGCTTCCACGGTCTTCGATTACTTCTCCCCAGACCTTTGGGACTTTGTAACCAGCCTCTCCCAGCGCTATGTGGAGAGAGCTGAGTATGTTCTCTCGCTCCTCCGGAGTGAAATCTTCTTCATAAAGTTTTTTCCAATTCCCTGAGTACTGGTAGAACTTTGTTCCACACGTGGGAAGCAGGGATAACTCCGTCAGGCACTCGTCATGAGGAAGTTTGGCGACAACTTGCTTTTCAAACTGCGGCCACCCGCCTCCGGAAATGATGGCTACTTTGACAATCGCGAGAAGATCATGCAGCAGTCCTGACATTTCGGGATCGACCGCCGATTTACTTTCGGCAAGAGTTCCGTCCAGATCAAAGACAATCAGCTTTTTCACTATGTTTCCACCTCTGAATTCCTGGCATCTCAATCCGTCAGCGATGAACCTGCCTGTTCCTTCGTGCCAGGTTCTAGACGCTACGGAACTCTGCTCACTGCGGGTGGCACCTTCTTCTGCCGGCCGGAAGGAACGATCGATAGGTCATTGGTCCCGACGTACACGGCGAGGGCCGCAAAGATGGCAATAAGGCCGAACCAGAAGCGCCAATCATGATGCGCGCGCTTCCAGTAAGGAGTATGGCCGGGATGATGATGAGTCTCGCCCATGGGATGCAGGTGTTCGGTGTTGTTCATGCTCGTCTCCAGATCAAGCCGCGGATTTGCCCTCTGGGGCAGGCGTTGACTCTATTTTTTCCATCAATGATCCGTAAAAGAGCGGGGCGCCGCTGGCATCTCGCTGGGGCTTAGAGTTGCAGCACTCGTAGCCGTCAGTTCGAGTGCAACGGTTGTCACTGATCGTTTCTCATTTTTCTCTCTTCCTGGGTTCGACCTTAGCAATGAGCGTCTTTGCGTACTGTTCCCAATTGATCAGATTTGTCGTCACAGTTTGGTTGATAGTCAGGATTTGAGAAAGCCGAGCGAAGAGCTGCGCCATGAACGCAACCGCCGTTGAGAGCGTGCCCATACCAGCCCGATGAACCGTGCGGCCCTATCCGGCGGACCCCTCGGGTTTGGCTGCAAATAATAAGGAGAATTGAACCATGAAGGCCGACACACTCACTCCGGAACTGCTCCACCAGAAACCCGAGGCCGTGAACAAGAAAGAGTTGACTAACGTCAGCTCTGAAAACGACGAAGCAAACCAACACACTCACGCCACAACTTCTCCACCACATGGACGCCTACTGGCGCGCCGCCAACTATCTATCGGTCGGCCAGATTTATCTCTACGACAATCCGCTACTGAAGGAGCCGCTGAAACTGTCGCACGTGAAGCCGCTGGTGGTCGGGCACTGGGGTACGGTGCCGGGTCAGAACTTCATCTATGTGCACCTGAACCGGGTCATCAAGAAGTATGACCTGAACATGTTCTACATCGCCGGTCCCGGTCACGGGGGCGCGGCGCTGGTGGGCAATGTTTATCTTGAAGGCACCTGGAGTGAGATATATCCGAACGTCACTCAGGACGAAGCCGGAATGAAGGAGCTGTTCAAGGAGTTCTCGTTTCCCGGTGGAATTTCCAGCCATGTTGCGCCGACGACGCCGGGATCGATTCACGAAGGTGGCGAACTGGGATACTCGCTCAGCCATGCCTTCGGGGCGGCGTTCGACAACCCCGATCTGATCGTCGCCTGCATCATCGGCGATGGTGAGGCGGAAACGGCCTCCTTGGCGACCTCATGGCAGTCCAACAAGTTTCTCGACCCGATTACCGACGGAGCCGTGCTGCCCATCCTGCACCTCAATGGCTACAAGATCAGCAATCCAACCGTTCTGGCCCGCATCGAGCACGAAGAGTTGGAACAATTTCTGCGCGGCTGCGGCTGGACACCATATTTTGTGGAAGGCGATGAGCCGGAAAAGATGCATGAACTCATGGCCACCACCTTAGATAAGGCGATCGAGGACATCCGGCAATTCCAAAGCAGCGCACGGAACAAGCACGACACCACGCGGCCGCGCTGGCCCATGATCGTCCTCAAAACACCGAAGGGCTGGACGGGGCCGAAGATCGTCGACGGTCTGCAAATCGAGGGCACGTTCCGATCGCACCAGGTGCCACTCCTGGTGGATCCCGAGCATCCCGACCATGTGAAACTGCTTGAAGCCTGGATGAAAAGCTACAAGGCCGAGGAACTGTTCGATAAAAATGGGCGACTCATGCCGGAATTGGCCGAACTGGCGCCGAAGGGCGACCGCCGGATGGGCGCCAATCCCCACGCCAACGGAGGCATTCTGCTGCGCGACCTGCGAATGCCGGACTTCCACGTCCACGCCGTGAACGTGCCTTCGCCCGGCGCGGTGAGCGCCCAGGATACGCTCGTGCTGGGTTCGTTCCTGCGCGATGTGGCCAAACTGAACCAGGATCAGCGCAATTTCCGTGTGTTCGGTCCCGACGAAACAGTCTCGAATCTCCTGAGCGCGGTTTTTGAAGTCACCAACCGGCAGTGGGATGCCCGGGAAGTAAAGAATGACGAATTCCTCGCGCCCGCCGGCCGCGTGCTGGACTCGATGCTCAGCGAGAACCAGTGCGAGGGTTGGTTGGAAGGATATCTTCTGACCGGACGGCACGGGCTGTTTAACAGTTATGAAGCCTTCATTCGCATCATCGACTCGATGTTCAGCCAGCACGCCAAGTGGCTGAAGGTCTGCCTGGAACTGCCTTGGCGTCGGAACATTTCGTCGCTAAACTATCTGCTCGCCTCTCATGTCTGGCAACAGGATCACAACGGCTTCACGCACCAGGATCCCGGTTTCCTCGACCATGTCATCAACAAGAAAGCCGATATCGTGCGGGTTTACCTTCCGCCCGACGCCAACTGCCTGTTGTCGGTTTTTGATCACTGCCTGCGCAGCCGGAATTACGTCAATGTGGTGGTCGCCGGCAAGCACGCCCTCCCGCAATGGCTGACCATGGATGCGGCGGTCGTGCATTGCACGGAAGGAATTGGCATCTGGCAATGGGCCAGCAACGATCAGGACGGCGAGCCGGACGTGGTGATGGCGTGCTGCGGAGACACGCCCACGCTGGAGATTCTGGCCGCGGTTTCCATCCTTCGCCAGTATCTGCCCAATTTGAAAATCCGGGTGATTAATGTCGTTGATCTGATGAAGCTGCAATCTTCGAGTGAGCACCCGCACGGGCTAAACGAAACAGATTACGATTCGCTTTTCACCAAAGATAAACACATCATCTTCGGCTTTCATGGCTATCCATGGCTAGTCCACCGCCTGACCTACCGCCGGACCAACCGCAACCTGCACGTCCGGGGCTACAAGGAAGAGGGCACCATCACGACTGCCTTTGACATGAGGGTGCAGAACGACCTGGATAGGTTCCATCTCGTGCAAGACGTCGTCGATCGGCTGCCACACTTGGGTTCCAAGGGCGCCTATCTGAAGCAGCAGATGCAGGACAAGCTCATCGAGCACAAACACTACATCGACAAACATGGCCAGGATTTGCCGGAGATTAGGAATTGGAAATGGAGTCAGGACGGAATGCAGAAAAGGAAATCCGCTAGCGGAGAAGGCGCGAGCGCCTGAACCAAACTAACGGTGGATAACCGGGAGCAAACGTGGAAAACAAATTTAACCTAAATCGAAGGAATCCAAAATGCCCATTCAGCTGAATGAAGAAAACGGCGGGAAGGTGCTCATCCTTCACATCAGCGGAAAGCTGGTAAAGGCAGATTACGAGCACTTTGTGAATGAGTTCGAGCGACTCATCCGGCAACACGGAAAATTGCGCGTGCTGTTCGACATGGCCGATTTCCACGGCTGGGACGCAGGGGCGGTGTGGGAGGACATCAAGTTTGACATAAAACACTTCGCCGACATCGAACGGCTCGCGATGGTCGGCGATAAAAAGTGGCAGCACGGCATGGCGATTTTCTTCAAGCCGTTTACGAAAGCGACGATTCGATACTTCGATCATGCCGAGGCCACTGAGGCGCGGAAGTGGTTGGGAGAAGCGTAGTGGCTTGCGGGCGCAACCGGCTCATCAAGCGCAAGCACTACATCGACAAGCACGGCCAAGACATGCCGGAAATTCGGAATCGGAAATGGAGCAACCTCAAATGAATACACAAGCGCTTATACATACCGCGAGGATGATGGTCGCCGACGACAAAGGACTGCTGGCGATGGATGAAAGTAATCCCACTTGCAACAAGCGATTTGCCAAGTGGGGAATTCCGCAGACCGAGGAGACCCGGCGCGCCTATCGGGAATTGATAGTGACGACCCCAGGTCTCGGTGAGTCGATTAGTGGCGCGATCCTCTACGACGAGACGATCCGGCAGAAGACGGAAGATGGCACCTCTTTCGTTAAAGCACTCACCGATGCGGGAATCATTCCCGGAATTAAAGTTGACACCGGCGCGAAGGACATGGCAGGTCATCCCGGAGAGAAAATAACCGAAGGGCTGGACGGATTGCGCGAACGCCTAGCTGAATATTCTCAAATGGGCGCGCGGTTTGCCAAGTGGCGAGCGGTGATGGCCCTGGGAGATGGCATTCCCAGCCGGGGTTGCATCGAGGCCAACGCGCAAGCGTTGGCTCGCTATGCCGCGCTGTGCCAGGAAGCCGGACTGGTTCCCGTCGTCGAGCCGGAAGTGCTCATGGACGGCGCGCATACTCTGGAGCGGTGCCGAGAGGTAACAGAGGAAGTCCTGCGAACGGTTTTCAGTCAGCTTTACTCACAACGCGTGAAGCTGGAAGGTTTGATCCTGAAGCCCAACATGGTGCTTCCAGGATTGACCTGCTCCAAGCAAGAAGCGGTGGACGAGGTAGCCGACGCTACGGTGAAGTGTCTCTTGCGAGCCGTTCCCGCTGCTGTTCCAGGGATTATGTTCTTGTCGGGCGGTCAGTCCGGCGAACTAGCCTCAGCCCGTTTGAATGCCATGAATGTCAGATTCAAGTCGCGACTGCCTTGGGCGTTAGCGTTTTCGTTTGCCCGCGCCATCCAGCAACCGGCCTTGGAGATTTGGCACGGCAAGCAGGCCAACGTTTCGGCGGCACAGCAAGCTCTCAATCATCGAGCCAAATGCAACCGGGCTGCGCGCCGTGGCGAATACAACGCCACGATGGAGAGCGACTATCGGGAGACGGCGCTGCGTGGCGTTGCGTCGCTGAAACACGCCGGGAGCGTTCAATGAGCCCGGCCATACGTCAGAAATTCGTTGTCGGTAATTGGAAGATGTATACCAACGCCGCCGAGGCCAGACATCTGGCTCAGGCAGTGGTGAATGGCATGGGCGCGGAGGAGCGAGTTTCCGTCACTCTCTGCCCGCCCTTCCCCTATCTGGCCCTTGTCGCGGAGATTCTCAAGGGCAGCCACGTCGCGCTTGGAGCGCAGAACCTTTATCCCGAGAAGGAAGGCGCATTCACCGGCGAGGTCAGCCCGACAATGCTACTCGATCTCGGCTGCAAATACGTCATCCTCGGACACAGCGAGCGCCGGCACAAGCTCGGCGAATCCGATGCGTTCGTCAACCAAAAGGTACGGGTCGCCCTTGCCGCCGGCCTCGATGTGATCTTGTGCGTTGGTGAGACCCTGGAACAACGTAACGCCAACCAGACTGAAGCGCTGCTCGATCGACAACTCACCTGTGGATTAGCCGATGTGCCGGCGGATACCTTAACCCGCCTGAGCATCGCATACGAACCGGTCTGGGCCATCGGCAATCTTGAACACCACGCTACCCCGCAGCAGGCTGAGGAGGCGCACACCGTCATTCGGCGCCGCTTCGCTCAGATGTTCGGAAAAAAATCGGCTCAGGCGCTTGCCATACAGTACGGCGGCAGTGTCAAGCCGGACAACGCCGCCGCGCTGTTTTGCCGACACGGCGTGGACGGCGCGCTCATCGGCGGCGCCAGCCTGATTGCCGACCAGTTTCTGGCCATCGTCCGGGCTGGGATCAGTGCGTCGCAAACCGAAGAGAAATCGGCAAGTATGCCGCAACTCACGAAACCCGTGGCATAGCGAAGAGAGAAAGGATACTCATTATGAAAGCAATGTCGATCATGACTCGATCTCACCCCGCAGATTGCCGCACGCGCCTATGAGCTCTACCAGGAGCGGGTCCACGGTGAAAGCCAGCAGGATCAGGACTGGCATGAGGCGGAACGGGAGATTAGAACAGATCAATCGAGAACTGCGAAGGTTGCGTGAATAGCTCTTCGCGGCTAAAGGACTATGGCAATGACAGCGGGAAATCTCAAGGGGTCTGGAACGACCTAACTATGCCGGCGACCGGGGGAGAAACATGTTATACGAACTCAAGGCATTAATCGGATCTCCAGTCATCGCGACCGATGGCGAGACGGGAAGCATCCGCACATTTCTATTCGATGATCAGTCCTGGAAGGTTTCCTACCTGGTGGTGGACGTGGGAGGCTGGCTTAAACGGCGCGATGTGGTTCTTCCCATTGCGGCGCTCGAACAGCCCGATTGGGCAAAAAGAACCTGTTGCGCTCATCTGAGCAGGGCGCAAATGCGCGACAGCCCTGTCGTGGATACTGAGAAGCCGGTCTCACGTCAGCAGGAAATTGCCATGCGTGAATACTGGGGCCCGCTGGCATGTTGGGTGAATAGCGAATTCTTCCCGTCCTCCATACCGACTGGAGCGGAGTACCCGGTACATACCGCCGAGGACCCCCATCTGCGCAGCACCTCGCCTATGGTGGGTTACCACGTGTGGGCCACGGATGGTGACTTTGGAATCCTTGAGGGCTTTGTTATGGACGAGGCCAGTTGGCATCTAGGCTACCTCGATGTGAAAAGCGGAGACTGGCTCCAGAATCGATCGGTGCTGGTCCCCACTCGTTGGATACAGTCTGTTTCGTGGGCCGACTTCCGTGTCAATCTGCATCAGACGAAGGCAGGGATATAGGGGTCAAGCACCAACAGTGTTGGGCTTCCTGCCATTCACCAAAGATTGCCACACACACCTCTGAGCCCTATCGGTAGTGGGGCCGGGGCGGAAGCCAGGCAGATCAAGACTGGCTTGAGGCGGAGCGAGAGACTAGAGCAGATCAACCGCTACACCAGAAAAGCGCCGTGAATGTTCTTGTGACCACGATGATGCGAGCAAGCCAACGCAGTTGGTAACACTAAAGGGAACGAGATGAGAATCGATTCAAAGGATTTCCGTGTGCGGCCCGGAGAAAAAGTAAAACTCAGAGAGTGGCCGACGATTGTGAAGCCCTTTTGCAAGTCGAAGAAGCAGTATCAAGAACTCCTGGAAGAACATGTTGAGGAATTGAGCTCGCTGCAGAACCTTCACTACGCCTCCAACCGCTATGCGCTGCTGCTGATTTTTCAGGGGATGGACTCAGCCGGCAAGGACGGCGCCATCCGGCACGTCATGTCGGGAGTCAATCCCGAAGGCTGCGATGTTTTCAGTTTCAAACAACCGAGCGCCGAAGAGTTGCAACATGATTTTCTCTGGCGCACGACCTGTCGGCTTCCCGAACGCGGACGGATCGGCATCTTCAATCGTTCCTATTACGAAGAAGTGCTGATCGTCCGGGTGCATCCGGAGATTCTTCGCACCCAGCGGCTTCCCGAAGCATTGCGCGACGAGAAAACCATTTGGAAGGAACGGTATCGCTCCATCGTGGACTTGGAGCGCCACCTTTATCACAATGGAACACGGATCATTAAAATATTTCTAAACCTTTCGTACGAAGAGCAGCGAAAGCGGTTTCTTGCGCGCATTGACGAGCCCGACAAGAACTGGAAAGTCAGCCCCTCGGACAACCACGAGAGGAAGTACTGGAAGCATTACATGAAAGCGTATGAGGACTGCCTGCAAGCGACCAGCACCCATCACGCGCCCTGGTACTCCGTTCCCGCCGACGATAAGGAGAACGCCCGCTTGATTGTTTCCCGCATTGTCCTCGACGCACTGAAGGACCTCAAAATGGCCTATCCCAAGACCACCGAGAAGCGTCGACAGGAATTGCAAGCGATCGACAGGCAGCTTAAGAGAGAGAAGTAACGGCGGTTCCTTATCTAGTGGGAATATTCACTCTCGGAAGCAGTATTGTGGTGCCGAGATGTGGAGTCTTTGTACTTTTGCTCAGGACTTAGGCGTGGCGTGGGCGTCCCGTCAGCGCCTCGAAGCCGGAGATCACGTCGAACAACTCTTCATCGATGGATTCCTGTCGAACACGGCGGAAGGTGCGGTTTAGATCTTCCAAAATATCTTCGATGTTCTTTTCCGCGCGTTGCATCGCCGCCAGACGGCTGGCGTTTTCGCTGGCAAGGGATTCGGCGCAGGCCTGAAAAAGCAGAACAAAGAGGTATCCTCGGACGAAAGCCGGAAGCGCCGACTTGGCTCCTTCGATGACCTCCGGCAAATTCTTTGTCGGCCATGCCATTGCGGCCAGCTTGTGTTGCCAGGCGTGATCCAGCGGCACCAGCCGCTCGCCGACGGGCTCGTAAACGGCTCCGAATTTCGGGTGGTTGTGAAAGACATAGACCTCCACGACATTGCCTTGATCGAGAGCCGCCTCGATTTCGATGAGAATCTGGCCTATAAGTGGCGTGATGGCATTGACTGAGGTCGGAACTGATAGCAGTCCAACCGGGGCCATGCCGGTGTCCACCATGAGCGCGTGAGCGCGATCGCCGACCGCCCAGATTCTTGTTGTTTTGCCGGGCAACGTTCGGAGCTTGTTTACGGCGAATTCCACGACCACCTCGTTAAACCTGCCGACGAGACCTTGGTCCGAACCGAAGACGACTGCGCCGATCATTTCTTCATGCGGCCGTTCATGCGGCGGGCGTTTGCCCTCGATGAACGAAACCGGGCTGGCCTGACGGAGACACACCGCCAACGCGAGTTCCACCGTGCGATAGTAATCATCCAGCGATTGGACTGCCCTTTCGTATTGTCCAATACTGGATGCCGCCAGCGCCTTCATTGAACGAACGACGCCTTCGAGATCCCCCGCGCCGTCGATTTTTCTGCGCAAACTCTCCATCGTGCCGCTCATGGCTTAGGCTCGGCGTCGGGTTTGGGTTTCTGGAGCTGTCGGGTTTGGGTTTAGGAGTGGGCTGGAACGGCGAGAGCACACGGGTAGCGATTTCCAGAATCGCCTTTCGGTCGGCGTCGCTCAATTTGTCGGCTGACGTTAATCGCCCCAGTACGTCCGCCGGAATATCCGCCGTCGCTTTCCGCAGCGCCTGCTCCGCATCTCCACCTTCTCGAGCGGCAGCGGGTCGAACAGGTTCGCCGTCAAAGCCAGGAGCACGGTGATCTGCTCGATCATCGACACCGGCTGCGATTCCGGCTGTTTGAGGCAGGCGCGGATGCGCTGTCCGTGATCGATGATCTTGCGCGTGGATTCATCGAGACGAGTGCCGAACTTGGCGAACGTTTCCAATTCCTCGAACTGCGAGTAGGCAAGTTTGAGGTTGCCCGCGACGG
>CAVRNL010000060.1:0-16715 GCA_963722485.1 uncultured Acidobacteriaceae bacterium | reverse complement strand
GTTATGTTAATTACTCTCAACTGCATTACGTATTGCGAAAAAAAGACGGCATTTCACGAGAACTCCCGGAAAGGCTCGCGCGCGAGAAAGTGTTTGTCAGCGTGCGCGGCAGCTCCATCCGCGTGGCGCCCAACGTGTATAACTCGGCGGGCGACGCGGAACGGTTGATTTCATGCCTAAGGCAGAATGCTGGCTGATCTGTGTAATCGTCTGTGCAATCGGCGGAATTCCGGCGGACAGAATTCTGACGAGCACGGGTGGTGAAATGACCAAAGGTCTAGCACGCGCGGATGACACTTTCGGCAGCTTTCCGAGCGGCACCTAGCCTCGCTAAAGTGGTGCAATCCGGCCTCGACGATGCGGGTACAGGAGGAGCCACCCTGCGATGAACCTGCTGCAATGGTTCAACCAGCATGCCATCCCCTTCACGCTGATCATGGCCTATATTCCGCTGATTGCGACGGTGGTGACTACCGTTATCAGCCTCATCCTGGCGCGCGCCACTTTGCGCTATACAGAGTCGAGCGACCGGAGCCTGGCGCTGGCGCGCGAGCAGTTTGAGCGGGAATGGGCGCCGGAGCTGCACATTAAACTGGAGCGGCTGTCCGCCCGCGACGCAAGGATACTGGCTACGAACCTGGCGAAAATCTCAGTTCTGATGCAGATGGTGCAACTACGCAAGCTGTCGATGGCTGTGCCGTCCTTGCGATGCTTCGTCAACGAGCCGCTGGTCGGCGGCACCACGTGGAGCGAGGATCTCGGGAAGCGCCTTTTTGCCTGCACCGGCGATAACTACGAGGGCCAGATCGCCGTATCCATAACGTTTTATGCCGCTGGCCGCATGTACCGTACCGACTGGTTCCGTTTTCAGGTTGAGGTCCACAACAGCCAACTTCTCAAGCTCGATCCGGTGAATATTTCCGCGCGCCGGGTGCGTGTACTGGAGTCTCGCAACGGCAACATGCGCCATGAACTGGTGAGGGATGTAGTCGTCGTCGGAGACGCCGAGAGCGATGGGGACGCGGCTAAAGCGATAATCGGCTCGCGGGAACGATAACGACGAAGCACAACTCCACCTGCATTTACCCGCGCCGTGCCGGCCGGTGAGGCGCTTCTACTTCAGTGCCGCGGCTCGGCGCTGCGCCAGCGATGCCGCTTCGCTGGACGGATTTTCCTTGGCCACCTGGTCGTACAGCTTCTTGGCTTCGTCCGGCTTCTGCTGCGACTCGTAGAATCCGGCGAGTTCAATCTGCGCCGTGGCCTTGCTGACGACGATCGTCGGCTTATCGATCAACTGCTTATAAAGATCGACCGCCTGCGCGCCCTTGTTCTCGGCGCGATAGACCGAGGCCAGCGCGAATTTGCCCAAGGCCGCCAGGTCGGAGTTCGAAGAATTGGCCGCCTGCTGCAGACTGCTCTCCGCGGCCGCGTTATCGCCAAGCTGCGAGGAGGCCAGTCCGACAAAATAGCGCGCGATGTCGGCCGTGTGAGTGTGGGGATACTTATCGACGATGCCCTGGAACTGTTTGCGCGCGGTGGTGGCACGCTCCGCGGACGACGCGAAGCTGTCGTAGCCCGGTTGCGCGGGCACGCCTGCCGGACGCACTGGCGTCTCAAAGGTGCGGACCGCAGTCGAGAGTTCGGCGCTCGCCTTTTCGTCCTGGGTGTTTACGTAGTACCAGCCGCCAAAGGCGACGGCTGCGATGACAATCACCGCGATGGCAATGACGATGATTTTCGTCTTGTGTTCCTCGCTCCAGTGGGCGGCGTTCTCCGCTGCCTCGAGGGTGACCTTGCTGAAGCGGTCTTGTTTCAGTTGATGCCGGGTCTCTGCGCGCACGGGCTTCCTTCTTCGCTTAAAGGTAGGATGGCAATTGTCCAGTCTAACAGGGTGATTTCAGGAGCGTCAAAGCGAGTGGGGGCGGCGGCTGCGAGCGTGGGGGATCCACGGCGCCGATCTCTTCCTTGGGACTCATCCTTGACACTCTGTTTTCGGGCCTTTATTCTTAGATATTGCTCCCTGAGAGACTTTCGTCTCTGTGCGCACTTCCGCGGGCCTTTGCGGTAATTTGAGTGGGGGCGGCGGAGGTTCCAATGCTCATCGAAATTGAGGATTTGGAGATTCACCCGGTCGATTTCCGGGAGGAGTTCAGCCCGGGTGCGATCGATCTGGGCGCGGAGGTCCGGCAGCGGTCGCTGCTGCGCAGCGAGGGCCGGGCGGATCTGGTCGAGGAGCATCACGGCAAGCACAAAGTGGTGCAGGACATACGGGTGAAGGGCAAGCTGGAGACGAGCCTGGAAGTGGCTTGCGCGCGTTGCCTCGATCCGGTGGTGCACCAGGTGGAACGCAGCTTCGACCTGCTGTATCGGCCGCTGGGAACGGACTCGGGACACGAGGAGCTTTCGGTCACCGATGCCGAAGCCGAAATTGGTTATTACGAGGGCGACGGATTGTTGCTGGAAGACACGCTGCGCGAGCAAGTGCTGCTGGCGCTGCCGCTAAAGACGATATGTCGCGAAGACTGCAGAGGTTTGTGTCCGCTCTGCGGCAAGAACTTGAATGAAATTCAGTGCTCGTGCGTGGACGAAGTCGAAGATCCACGCTGGTCGGCGCTGAAGGAAATACGAGATAAGCTGTGAGAAACAGTTGCCAGTTGCCAGTTTCCAGTTGCCAGTAAGGCTGGCTAACCAGCGGCTGGCAACTGAAAAGGAATCATCATGCCGAATCCGAAACGCAGACATTCACAACGGCGCACCAGCACGCGGCGCGCACATGACTCACTGTCGAAGCACTCGCTGTCGGAGTGTCCGAACTGCCATGAGCAGAAGATGCCGCACCGCGCCTGCCCGAAGTGCGGAACTTACAAAGGCCGCGAAGTGGTCGAGGTCGCGGAGAAGTCGTAGATTGTGTCTTTCCTCATCCTCCATGCCTAGCATAATCGCACTCGATGCGATGGGGTCCGACAAGGCGCCGAAGCCGGAGATTGAAGGCGCGTTGCAGGCGGCGCGCCATCACGGCGTCCGCGTGCTGCTGGTCGGACCGGAACCGCAGTTGCGGGCGGAACTGGCGCGCTATCCAGGCGCGCGGCGACTGCCGGTAGATATAGTTCACGCCAGCGAAGTCATCGCCATGGACGACAAAGTGGAGGCGATCCGCGCCAAGCGCGATTCGTCGATCCGCGTCGGACTGCGGCTGGTGCGCGACGGGCGCGCCGCGGGCTTCGTCACGGCGGGCAACACGGGCGCTGCCATGGCCACGGCGAAGATGGTGCTGGGCGCGCTGCCGGGCGTGGATCGTCCGGCGCTGGCGGCGGCGTTTCCCACGGTCAATGACACGGCGTCCATTCTGCTGGATGTCGGCGCCAACGTGGATTGCACGCCGAATAATCTGGAACAGTTCGCGGTGATGGGCGATATTTATTGCCGATCGATTTTCGGCATGGAGCATCCGCGGGTCGGGCTGCTTTCGATCGGGGAAGAAGAAGGCAAGGGCAACGAGCTGACGCACGAGGCGTTTCAACTGCTGAAGCGGCTTCCAATCAACTTTATTGGCAACGTGGAAGGGCGCGATTTATACAACGGCCATGTCGATGTGATGGTGGCCGACGGATTTGTGGGCAATGTTGCGCTGAAGACTTCGGAAGGGCTGTCGCGGCTGGTGCGGACGGTGCTGAAAGAAACCTTGAAGGCGACGATCACGCGGCAGGTGGGCGCGCTGCTTTCGCGCAACGCGTTTTCCGATTTCAAAAAGCGGCTGGATTACACGGAGTATGGAGGCGCGCCGCTGCTGGGCATCAAAGGCGTGTGCATCATCACGCACGGATCGTCGAATACGAATGCCATCAAGAATGCGGTGCGAGTGGCGGCGGAATTCGCCGAGGGCAAAGTGAACGAAAAGATCGAGCGTGAACTGGCGGAGCTGAGCGTGGAAGTCCCGACGTAGAGGAGGTTAGAGGTTAGAGGTCAGATTGAAGAGGTTAAAACCTATCGGGCAAACGGCGTTGGCGGTCTGGGATTTTACCTCTGCAATCTGACCTCTGACCTCTCACCTTATTACTTAATATGACAAACACTTCTTCTCAAGTCGCTTTTCTGTTTCCGGGCCAAGGTTCGCAAGCGGTTGGCATGGGCAAAGAGCTGGCCGAAAACTATACGGTGGCGCGTCAAACCTTTGAAGAGGCAGACGAGGCGCTCGGCTACAAGCTGTCGGAGCTTTGCTTTGAAGGGCCGGAAGAAAAATTGAAGCTGACCGAGATTACGCAACCGGCAATTCTGACGGCTTCGGTGGCAGCGTGGCGCGTGCTCGAGGAAAAAGGCCTGAAGCCGAACGTTATTTCCAACTCTGTTTCCGATTATGTTGCCGGGCACAGCCTGGGCGAGTATTCGGCGCACGTGGCGGCGGGTACGCTGGCGTTTGCCGATGCGGTGCGCACGGTTCGCAATCGCGGCAAGTATATGCAGGAAGCGGTGCCGGTGGGCGTGGGCGCGATGGCGGCCATCCTGGGAATGACGCTCGACAGGGTGAGCGAAATCGTAAACGAAGCGGCGCGGGGATCGGGAGAAGTTTGCCAGGCGGCCAATATCAATTCGCCCGAGCAAATCGTGATCTCGGGACACGCTGGCGCCGTGGAGCGCGCCATCAAGCTGGCCACCGAGCGCGGAGCGAAGAAGGCCATCAGTCTGCCGGTGAGCGCACCTTTCCATTGTTCGCTGATGCAACCAGCGCAGGAGCGTCTGGCAGCAGACCTGGGGGCGCTGAGTTTTCAGGATCCGTCGTGCCCAGTGGTGTGCAATGTCGATGCTGCGGTTGTCGACTCGGCGGAGGCGGCGCGCGAGGCTCTGATTCGCCAGGTGACGGGTGCGGTGAGGTGGGAGCCGTTGGTGCGGCTGCTGATCGATCGCGGCGCCAGTTTGTTTATTGAAGTCGGCCCGGGAAAAGTTCTATGCGGACTGATGCGGCAGATCGACCGCTCGAAGACCTGTGTGACCGTGGGGGACGAGGCATCGCTGCAGAAGACTCTGGCGCAGATTGCGGCCAGGAGCGGCCTATGCGGGGAACAATGCCGGACTGAGGGCGCCGCTTAGTACGCGATAGAAACTCTGATCAAGTGTCGGCAGAAAGCACAAACCACAGGGTACACAGGGGTGCACGGAGGACCCCAGGGACATAATCAGAAGTTTCTTAGTATGGATAGTTAGTACGGATAGACGGTCAGCGTTTTATCGGACTTCTGCACGAACATGCGGGCGTGCTCGGTGCGCTCGTTGACAATGACTTCGACCACGACGCCTCCGCCGCCAAAACTTTTTGTGTTCGCCGATCCGTAGATCCTGTGGGACTTGACTAATCCCCACTCGCCGCCCGGTCCCCAATCGCGATAGAAGTCCGCGTATATGTACTGAGAGTATTTCTGCTGATGCAGGCGCCAGCCGGGATCATTGAAATAAATGCCGTAGGCGGTTTCGTAATCCTGGTGCTGCAACGCGGCGAAGAACTTGTCGACAGCGTGCTCTTCAGGCCAGTTGCGGTACATCCAAGCCAGAGCGGCCAGGACGATCACGACCACAATGGCGACCGCGATCTTGGTCTTCGTCCTCCGCGACTTCGTGGGATCGTAGGGCTGAGCGTCCAGCAGGGTCATATATCTTCACCAAGCATACCGGATAAAGGCAAAATTGAGCCATTGAGTTATTAAATCATTGAGTGATTGAAAATCAATGCCTGAATCGCTAGTTCCGGCTAGGCACCGCTCCGGCTAGGCATGGCCCAACGGCGCACGGCGGTGGAGAGCGAGTCGGCGTTTTCCTAAAGCGCCGGTACGAACTGCCGATGTACATCACGTCAGCCAGAAAACAGCGGCACGCGATTTCGCGGCCTGCCGATGTGAGCCGCAGAGTGGTGAAACCCTATGGATAAGATCCGAGCGCTCATTGTGGACGACTCCTCGGTGATGCGAAAAATAGTCGAACGCTCGCTGCGCCAGGCGGGCATCGACCTGGACAAAGCGGTGGAAGCCTCGAATGGGGCGGAAGCGCTGCTGGCGTTGCAAACCAACGTGGTGGATCTCATTCTGTGCGATATCAATATGCCGGTGATGGACGGGCTGGAATTTGTCCGCCAGGTGGCCACGGTGGAAAGCGCCAAAGGGGTGCCCATCGTAATGATCACCACCGAAGGCAGCGAATCGCACGTGGTGCAGGCGCTTTCGGCGGGCGCTCGCGGATACATCCGCAAGCCCTTTACTCCCGATCAGGTGAAAGAGCACGTGTTGCCGTTGCTGGGAAAGAAATCATGAGTACGGATACCGTGTTTGCCAAGCGGTCTCGCGAAGAGGACTGGCTCCCCATTCTCGAACTTGCGACGCGAGAAGTTTTCGAGATCATGCTGGCCTGCAAGGTGAAGCCGGTGGCGCAATCCGAGGGCAAGCCGAACGCGGGTTTCACCGCCATGGTGGGGTTGGCGGGGGCGCTGTGCGGGGTGGTGACCGTTTGCTGCGATGCCAGGACCGCCGGCCAGATTGCCGAGGGCATGTTGGGGGAAACAGCCGAGAGCGAAGAACAGGTAGGGGACGCGCTCGGAGAGCTCTGCAACATGATCGCGGGAAACTTCAAGAACAAGCTTGCCGGCACGGATGAACGATGTATGTTGAGCGTGCCGACCGTCGTCAGCGGCGGAGAATACAGATTCCATTCCCTGGCCGATGGGAGTTCCATGGAGACCATCGTGCTGTTCGAGGACGCACCGGTTGCGGTTCGTCTGCAATTGAAAGACTGATTAAGGCAGGTGTCAGGTCCTAGGGAGACTCTGATCAAGTGTCGGCAGAAAGCATAAACCACAGGGTACACCGGGGTGCACGGAGGGCCCCAGGGACTTAATCAGAACTTTCCCAGGTCTCAGGTCTCGGGAAGGTCGCGCCACGCTTTTCCTGAGACCTGAGACCCGACACCTGGTATTTTCTTGCCGGGCAAAGTTTTCCCCGCCGGAAAATCATAAGGCGCTTCCAATGTCTCTTCTCCATCTGTGACCACTAAGCCGTTTAGAACAACGTCGTCTGTGAGAATGCCCCCATCTTCGTCATGGCGCTTGGCTTGCATCTTGTCTGCCCGCAAGGAGTCAACGTGGACAGCGGATTATATGCAGCGTGTGCTGGGTTGCGAGCGCAGAGCCAGGCGCTCGAAGTGGCGGCCCACAATCTTGCCAATCTGAACACCACCGGTTTTCGAGGCCAGGAGCCAACCTTCCAGTCGCTGATGGCGGTGTCGAGCCCTACGGTTTCGAATGTGCTCAACAACGTGCTCAACTCGGCGACGAACAATTTTGGGGTGCTCGAAGGGACGCACATGGATATGACCGCGGGCAATCTGGAAACGACCGGAAACCCGCTGGATGTGGGGATCGAAGGCGGCGGCTTTTTTGCGGTTCAGACCGCAAGCGGCACACGCTACACGCGCAGCGGAAGCTTTCAGGTGTCGAGCAGCGGAGTGCTGACGACGGCAGCGGGCGATCCGGTGCTGGGCGACCCGGCGCTGGGGGCTAAGGCAGTGATTAACGTGCCGGCGGGAACCGTCTCCATCGCATCGGATGGCACGCTGTCGGTGAACGGCGCGGTCGCGGGCAGCATACGGTTGGTGGAGTTCGCTCCCGGAACCAAGCTCACGGCGGAGGGTGAAACCCTGATCGCGGCTCCCGAGGGCAGCGCGAAACCGGCGCAGCAGCCGGCGCTCAAGCAGGGCACGCTTGAATCTTCGAACGTAAGTTCCATCGGTTCGGTGGTGGCGCTGATCGGAGTGCAGCGGCAAGCGGAAATGCTGCAGCGCGCCCTGTCACTGTTTGACACCGAATTCAACCAGATTGCCAGCACCCAATTGGCAAAAGTTTAGAGACGCTGTCCGCCATTCGCTGTTCGCCGTTCGCGAAAAGCGAAAAGCGACCAGCGAAGAGCGATAAGCGATCAGGAGGGAAGAATGTTCCGAGCACTCTACACCGCCGCCACCGGAATGCAGGCGCAGCAAACGAATCTCGATACGATTGCCAATAACCTGTCGAACTCGAGCACGGCCGGCTTCCAGAGCCGGCGCATGCAGTTTCAGGATCTGATTTACCAGAGCATGGTGATGCCGGGTGCGGCTGCGTCGCAGCAAACCACCGTGGCCGACGGCCTGCAGGTAGGCCTTGGCACGCGCTCGGCGGCGTCGGAGATTCTCCAGATGCAAGGCGATCTGAGTCAGACGAGCAACCCGCTCGACCTAGCCATCGAAGGGCAGGGACTGTTCCAAGTGCTGTTGCCGACGGGCGAGACCGCCTACACGCGCAGCGGTGAATTCCACGAGGACGCGCAAGGCAACGTGGTGACCGCCGCCGGCAATCCGCTGCAGCCTGCCATCACCATACCGGCGGGCGCCACCTCGGTCACGATCGCTTCGGACGGCACGGTGTCGGTCACGCTGGCCGGGACTACTGCGGCGCAGCAGGTGGGAACCATACAACTGGCGCTATTTCCGAATCCGGGGGGATTGAACAGTGTTGGCCAGAATCTGTATCTGGCGACCACGGCTTCGGGCGATGCCGCCGTCGGCACGCCGGGCGGCAGCGACGGTTTGGGACAGATCGAGCAAGGGTATCTGGAACAGTCGAACGTAAGCGTGGTCGACGAGTTCATCAACATGATCGTGGCGCAGCGTTCTTACGAGGCCAGTTCACGCGTGGTGCAGGCCGCCGATGAAATGTTTCAGTTGGTCAACCAACTGGGCAAGTAGCCTGAGAGAGTAGAGGAACCTGAATGCTTGCGCGATCTGTTTTCGGCCGCTTCCTCTTCGTCTTCGGAGTGGTATGGGGCTCGTGGTTTGCGGCCGTGCTCTTGGCCGCTGTGCTTCTGGCCACAGTGCTTCTGGCCGAAGAGTCCCGGCCGCCGCCGGGCGCGCCGCCAAGTCCGGTGACGCGGCAGGAAGTTTGGCAGGCGGTGGTGGCCGACCTGCGTCAACGCGGGCTTTCGGAACAACAGTTGCCGCGGGTCGAGGATCTCGAGTTGCCGGTGGCTCTCGCGGCGGTTGCTGGACGGACGGTGCGAGTGTCGTCGGCGTGCTGGGACGCGGGTCCTCGACGCACGCAATTTCGCCTGGAATGCGGCGGGCCGGGGCAGTGTCTGCCGTTTCTCGTCTATCTCCACGACGGTGTCCGTGAGGACGTCCGTAACAACGACAGCCGTAACGATGGAAATGCGGACGCGGCCGTGCGAGTGCGGCCGTGCCGGGTGCGATCGGGATTGCGTCCGGCGCTCGATCCGCGTCTGGCGAAAGAGGCCGCGCCGCAACCGACGCTGCGCACCGGAGACCGGGCGACCGCCGTGTTTCTTCTCGATCATTTGCGAATGGCAGCGAGCGTGACCTGCCTGGAGCGTGGCCGCGAAGGCGAAGTCATTCGGGTGCGCGGCCCGGATGGGCATGTTTTCCGGGCGCGGATTTCCGGGCCGGCGCTGCTGGAAGCTTTGCCGCAGTAAGAGTGAAGGTCAGAGGTGAGAGGTCAGATTGCAGAGGTGAAATTCCGGGATCGCCGACGCCGTTTGTGCGATGCGGTTTGACTTCTGCAATCTGACCTCTTACCTCTGACCTTCCCCAAGGAGAGCCTAAGTGAAAACGGTGCTGTGTTGTCTGCTGGTGCTGACGGCCGGTTGGCTGAACGCGTCGAAACGGGACTCAGAGGACGGCAGCCTGGCAAAATATCTGGCCCGCGTGGGGATGGGGCAACCGGCGGCGCCCACGTTCTCCCTGGGAAGTGTCTGGGTGGATTCGGGACGGATGGCGGCTCTCAGCGCCGATTACAAGGCCATGAATGTCGGGGATGTGATCGAGATCGTCGTGGTGCAGGGGTTGACCTCGACCAACGCCAACTCGTTAGCCACGGCGCGCACGTTAAGCACCAGCTCGGGCATCAGCTCGCTGCCCGGCAAGATCAATGTCGGAGGGGTCAAGAGCCTGCTCGGGCTGAACTCGTCCGAGGCCCTGGCCGGGCAAGGCGCGGCTTCCACGGCTACGAACGTGACCACCAATCTGTCGGGCCGGGTGGTCGCGGTGCTCGCCAGCGGCAACCTGGTCATCGAGGCGCACCGCATCATCAACATGAACCACGAGAAGCAGACCATCGTGCTGCGCGGGGTGGTGCGCCGGGGCGATATCGGACCGACCAACATGGTCGCCTCGGACAGCGTCGGCGATCTGGAACTGGAGATCAAGGGCAAGGGCGTGATCTCGGACGGAGTGCGTCCGCCGCAGCGGTGGCTGCGGACGCTGCTGAATTTTCTGGATTTCTAGGAGCCTTATTCTTATGAAAGCCGCCTTGGCCGCCGGTCTTTTTCGGGTGATCGTTCTCGTGCTCGCGCTTCCCGGAGCGGTCTTGCTTCTTGTCCCTGTTCTTGCACTGGCGAGCGAAGTCTCTGCCAGCGACGCGGTCGAGATCAAGATCCGCGATCTGACGAGCGTTGAAGGGGTGCGGGAAAATCCGCTGATCGGGTACGGCATGGTGGTGGGGCTGACGCGCACCGGGGACAGCCAGCAGACCGTGTTCACGACCCAAACCCTGGCCAACATCATGCAGCGCATGGGGGCGCAGATTCCGCCGTTGACGGCGCGCGTCAACAATGTGGCGGCGGTGTTTGTGACCGCCAGCCTGCCGGCGTTCGCGCGGCCGGGCACGCAAGTGGACGTGACCGTGGCCTCGATCGGCGATGCCAAGAGCCTGGAAGGCGGGCTGCTCCTGCTGACTCCGCTCTATGGCGCGGATGGGCAGGTCTACGCCGCCGCCCAGGGACCGATTGCCGTCGGAGGCTATGCCGTGGGAGGGGCGGGCGCGAGCAAGCAGATGAACCACCCAACTACGGGAAGAGTTCCGTCGGGAGGGCGGGTGGAACGTAGTCTGGCCTTCGACTTCAACGCGCTGGCTCCAGTTTCGCTGCTCTTGCGCGAGCCCGATTTTTCGACAGCGGGCGAAATCTCCGACGCCATCAACCGTGAATTCGGACACGCCGTCGCCAGCGCGCGCGATGGCGGACGAGTGGAAGTCGACGCGAGCGCAACCGGCGTGATCAATCTGACGGCGGTGCTGGCGCGCATCGAGAACCTGACCGTGCCCGTGCAGCGGCGCGCCCGGGTCGTGGTCAACGAACGTACGGGAACCATCGTGATGGGGAAAGACGTACGTCTCGGAGCCGTGTCCATTCTGCACGGCGGATTCTCGGTGCAGATCTCGACCGCGTATTCGGTCTCCCAGCCCGCGCCGCTGTCGCAGGGGAAAACCGAAGTCGTGCCCCAAACCGAAGTGCAGACCAAGGAACGTCCGGCGCGGCGGCTCGAGATCGACGAAGGCGCCAGTATCGACGAATTGGTCGGCGGATTGCAAAGCATGGGTGCGACGGCGCGCGACGTGATCTCGATTTTGCAAGCCATCAAAGCGGCCGGAGCGCTCGATGCCGACCTGGAGGTGATCTGAGTTTCGTCGTTGGTCGCTGGTCGCTAGTCGTTGGTCGTTTGGCAAGACTATTCGCACCAGTAGTGAACCGCGAACGACTAACGACTAACGACTAACGACTAGCGACCGACTGGAGACAATCTCATGAACATTACCCTTGCTTCGACTTCCATGCCACCGCCGGCGGCCAATCTTCCGGACGCTAAAGCGGTCGCGAAAAATCAAAAAGCGGCGCGGGATTTTGAAGCCCTGCTGCTTACGCCGGTGCTCGACGCTTTGCAGAAGACGTTTAGCGGCAGCGCCGAAGACAAGACCACGGGGGCGAGCGATTATCGGCAGATGGGGAGCCAGGCGCTGGCCCAGGCCATCGCGGCCCGCGGCGGAATTGGCATCGCAAGGCTGGTCTTGCGCCATTTGCAGCCACCAAAGGTATCGGGCGGGAGCTGAACATGGGTTTCCCGTCGAGCGCTAAAGTTTTCCGAAACTCTGCCGATCTTAGAATTGGGCCGCGACGCGTCTGCGGAGGACGAGTTGCCCCGACATTAAGATTTGCTAAGAATCTGCCGATAGAAGAGGCAGTAGGGGATTGGAGAAACTTATGAGAATCGATCTCACAACGTCGGGAGTAGAACCACCCGAGCAAAGCAAGATGAGCCGCGCCGCGCAGAGCGGAGCTGCGGGAACGGGAGCGAACAGTACGTCGGGAGTGGACGAAACCCATTTTTCGTCCGATCAAACGCGGTTGCAGTCGCTGGAAGCGCAGGTTCTGGCGCAACCTGAAATTCGCCAGGCCAAGGTCGAAGCGCTGCAGGAGGCGATTGGCAACGGCGAATACTCGGTTCCTGCCAGCCAGGTGGCCGATGCGATGGTGAGCGAGTGGGGCGGAGTCCAGGGCTAGCGCAGGGGACCGTGCCCATGCGAACCATCAAGTGAACTGCGGAGCGGACGATGGAGCTAACGATGGAGTGAGTTATGGATCCGTTGATCACGAACGCGATCGATCCGGCGCTTCTGCGCGTGCTGGATAAGCGGGGGGATGAACGCGACCCGGTGCCGCGGCGCAAGCGTCCGGCGGCGCCCGAGAAGCCGGTCGAAGAAGAAAACGCCGAAGACGAAAACGAAGACGAAAATAAAGAGGAGCCGAATCCCGATATGCCGAAGCACGCCCTCGATGACTTGGCGTGATCGCGAGGAAGATTTGCTCTGGCAACGTGCTTTGACAAGCTTGGGCCTGACGACTCGGCCCAGCGATTCGGCGGACGATGATTTAAGACCTTTAGGAAACTCCGATCACGTGCAGCAGAAAGCATAAACCACAGGGTACACAGGGGTGCACGGAGGACCCCAGGGACTTAATCAGAACTTTCCTAACGATTGAGTGATCTGAACGAAGAGTGATGTGAACGAAGAGCTGTACTGCTAACTGCTATGGCCGATCTCGACACCTCGCTTCCCGAACTCAACAGGCTGGTCGAACAGCGGCTGGCGCTGGTGCGCAGTCTGGCGGAGAGTCTTGAGGTCGGCACTCCGGCGCTGGTGCGCAATGACGCGGAAGGGATCGCGCGCGGTGCGGCGCATCAGGCGGAGCTCTGCCGGCAGTGGAACCGTCTTGAAGAGGAGCTTCGCCGCGAGGCTGGCCGGCGTTCGGCGTCTTTGTCGGCTGGCGCATCCGTTGATTCCGCGAAGGCTGAGCATTCCGCGCGGCTGCAGGCCGAGTGGGAGGCGCTTAGCACTCGAATTCGTTATCTGACGCGTGTGCACTGGTCGCTGTTGCGGCACCTGCAGCGGAGCCTGGCCGTCCTGAATCGCGTGGTTGACAGTTGCGCGCTCACCTACACGCCCGATCCCCGCTTGCTCAGGACAGAAGTCGGGACCGAAGCCGGGGTCCGGGCTGGAGAATAACCATGGCGAGTCTATTCGGGTCTCTTTCGGTTGCCCTAAGCGGACTCACGGTCAGCGAGCAGGAGATGGCAACCACGTCCAACAACGTGGCCAACGCGAACACTCCCGGATACACACGGGAGGTCACCGACATAGCGGCTGGCGAGCCGGTGGAAGTGGGATCGCTCAGCGTTGGCACGGGCGTGGTCCTGGAAAAAATCGAGAGCTTGCGCGACCCCATGCTGCAAATCCAAATCAATCAGGCAACGCAGCAGAACAGCTCGCTGAACGCCTCGCTGACCGAACTGCAACAGATTCAGACCCAGTTCGCGAGCTCGACCACCGGTATCGGCGCCGACATGAGCAACTTCTTCAACAGCCTGCAGCAGCTCTCGCCCGATCCCTCGAGTCTGACGTTGCGGCAGAGCGTGCTGACCGCGGCCGACACCCTGGCCATCGACATCAACAGCGCCGCCAGCAGCCTGCACACCCAGCAGGGCAACCTTGACCAGAACGTCGTGGACTCGGTCAGCCAGGTGAATAGCCTGACGTCGCAGATTGCCAGTGTGGACCAGCAGATCAGCAATCTCCAGAGCGCCAACCAGGCCTCCGGCACGCTGGTGGACACGCAGAACAACCTCATCCAGCAGCTTTCCGCGCTGGTCGATGTGCAGGTGATTCCGACCGGTCAGGGCATCACGCTGGCGACTTCAAACGGGACAGCGCTGGTCTCGGGATCGCAGAGTTTCGCGCTTACGACCCAGGAAAGCGGCGGTGTGCAGCACGTCATGGCTGGGACTGACGACATCACCAACTCGCTGACGGGTGGGAGTCTGGCCGGGTTGATCCAGGTTCGCGACCAGCAAATTCCCAGCATCAGCGCCAGTCTCGATCAGCTGGCAGCCGGTCTCGCCACCAATCTCAACACCGCCGATGCACAGGGCACCGATCTGAATGGCGCGGTTGGCGGCAACATCTTCGCGGCTCCGCCTGTGGATGGGGTGGGCGCGGCGGCCACCATGACGGTCACGATGACCGATCCGTCGCTGATTGCCGCCAGTTCCGACGGCACTACCGGCAGCAACGGAAATCTGGCCAACCTCTCGGCGGTTGCCGACACCGCTCTGGCCAATGGGCAGACACCGATCGATTCCTACTCCAACCTGGTAGGCGAAGTTGGAAGCGCTGTGTCCAATACTTCGGCCGACGCCGATTCCTCCAACTTGATTCTGCAGCAACTGAACGACGAGGAGGGGAGCGTCTCCGGGGTATCGCTCAACGAAGAAGCGGCCAACCTTATCCAGTATCAGACGGCCTATCAGTCGGCGGCCAAGGTCGTCTCTACCATCAACCTCCTGCTTCTCGATGCCGTGAACCTGGGCATGGACGCAGCCGAGGAGTGAGTGGGAGGTAAACATCGATGCGCGTCAATCCGAATCCCATGCCCGATCTGCTGGCGGCGCTCAACCAGACACAACTGGAAGAGCAACAGGCCGAACTCCAGATTTCGACCGGCAAGAGCGTGAACGAGCCTTCCGACAATCCGACGGCCGCCGCGCTGCTGGTCGAGAACAACGATCAGGCAACTTTCACCAGCGGCTATCTGCAGAGTGTGAGCGTGGTGCAAGGCCAGCTCTCGACCGCCAGTTCGACGCTCGCTTCGATCACAAGTGCGCTGCAACAAGCCCTTAGCCTGGGCGTCGAGGCTGCCGGTGGCACGCTGGCCGCTAGCGACCTGGCCGGAATTGCCAATCAGCTGCAAGGCATTCAGAGCCAGCTGGTGTCGCTGGCCAACACCGCGTACCAGGGCAACTACGTGTTCGCCGGCACCAATACGGGCACGGCGCCGTTCGTAGCCGACGCTGCCGCCCCTGACGGTTCCGGCGTCATCTATGCCGGCAACACGGACGTCAATGAAGTATCGATCGGCAGCGGATACAAGATCGCAGTCAACGTGCCTGGATCGCAATTGTTTCTCGGTTCCGGCAAAAGCGTTTTTCTGGCCATCAACAACCTCATCACGGCGGTGCAGACCAACACCGGCATTGGAACCGCCGTCAACGCAGTCAGCGCAGCTTCCAGCTATCTTTCGGCCGAGACTGTGTTCTATGGCAACGCCACGGACCAGACGACGTCCCAAACCACCTACCTCGATACCGCCAAGGCGCAGATTAGCGAGCAGCAGAACACGCTGGGCGGCGCGGACATGGCGGCGGCGGCCAGCAATCTCACCGAAGCCCAGACCGACAGCCAGGCGGCGCTGGCGGCCATCGGCAAGCTCACGCAGAATAATCTCTTCAATTACCTGACGTAGGAATTTGTAATAGGCGATTTGTAATTGGTAATTTTCAAAGGCTTTGGTTCTTAAATTACCAATTACAAATTGCCAATCACAAATCGGGGGTTCACAGGGTCTTCTTCCTGGCTCGCGCCCAAGCCGCTGCCGCCGCCACGTGGGTTTGCGCGGCTTCCAGCCGCGCCTTTTCGGCCAGCAGGCGCACTTGCAGATCGGGCAGGAAATGCTTCAGCATCTCCAGGTTGCCGCGGTACTGGAGCGACTCTTTTTCGAACGCTGCCGCCGCTTTGGAATGTGCCGGCAGGCGCCGCAAACATTCTGCTGCCCGCAGAAGCTGGCTCAGCATGCCGGAGAAGTCCTGGGGCTTGATGCTGGAACAGTGCTTACGTTCCGGACGGAGACGAAGCAGCTCGGAACGGAGATGGTCATTCACCTGGCGCAAGGTTTCGAGCGCATCCGGAGGCGTCGGCGTCGACATCGACATCATCCCTGCCAGTTCATGCGCACATGATCGGCGTCGGGGTCAGCCGCGCTGGCACCAATCGAGCCGACCGCGGCCGTAACCGATGGTCTCTCGGCTCGCTCGACCTGAATCCAGGCTTCTCGCACCGCCAGTAAGTCGGTGATCAGCTGCGCGACCCCGCGTTTCGAGGGATGAAATTGCACCGACACCAAACTTTGGCGCAGAGTGTTATAAAAATTGTCGAGATCCTTGGCGACCTTGCCTCCGTTGGCAAAGTCCAGCGGTGACTGCAAGTGGCCGACGACGAGAATGGCGTGTTTGATGCGCTTGGTCCGCCGTTCAATGGCGTTCTGCTCGATGGCGATCGCCGCTTGCCGCAGATCCTCGATGATCTGCTCATAAAGCCGCACCACCAGCGCCACCGGGCTGGCTCCCTGAACCGCCGCTTCGCGATAGGACTGTTGGATATTCATGAAGGTGAGCCTTTCAACTTAGCTGCTCGAACTACTGGTACTGCTCGTGCTGGTCGCGCCGTTTCCGCCAGTCGGGGTGGTGTTGGTGTTCGTGGTCGGGGTTGCGGTCGAACCGCCGGTCGAGATCGACCCCAATTCTTC
>CAVRNL010000059.1:0-4048 GCA_963722485.1 uncultured Acidobacteriaceae bacterium | reverse complement strand
GCCGCCATCAAGGGCAAAATTTGCAGCAGCTCGGCGTCGGTATTTCCAGGCCGCAAGGCACCTTCATCCCCTGGCCAAGCTGCTCGCTAAAAGTAAAGCTTCAATGCCAGTTGTACCTGGCGTGGATTGTTGATCTGGTAAAAGATCTTGCCGAAGTCCGGGTCGCCAAACGATGTATCCGGGGCTCCGAACTGCGGATGATTGAAACGCGTTGAATGCCTCGAATCGAAACTCGAGCCGCATCCCATCGCGGACCTTGCCCATGCCAAACTCCTTGAACATCGACAGGTCGGCGTTATTTGCGCCCGGTTCGCGGACTGCGCCCAGATCGCGAGGCGCCGTGCCCAGCGCGTACTGGCGCCGGCTGAGCCAGAAGAATCGCTTCCGTCTACGCTAGTGAAATACTGACTGGTCCAGGCCGAGTCATTTCCGCCGTTTCGATGTGGCGTGCCGATGAGGTCGGGGCGTTGCGGTCCATAAGTCGGCAGGCTGTTGGACAGGTACAGCACCGGCTTGATGGGCCGGCCGCTGTTGAACCGCCAGATGCCATTGGTGCGCCATCCGCCAACGATCCCGTTGAGTATCGGGTTTAGGCTGCCTCCGATGAACTTGTCCTTGCCGATGGGAAGTTCGTAGGTGTAACTGAACTGTAGAACTGCGGAATGTCGAAAGTGGAGAGACTGCGCTCTCCATCCGGGATTATTGGGGTCCTGCAGGCTGGCGAAGCTCCCCAGCTACCCGCTGTTGGTGCTGGTCAGGGAAGCATCGTCGATGGATTTGGAGAAAACATAAGTTACCAGGAACTCCAATCCATTGGAGAAACGCTTTTCCGCCCGAAATTGCACAGCATGATAAATCGAATTTGCGATGGGAGGTTCGTCGCCCGCGAACCCAAAAACTGCGGGTGGGCCATGAACAGTTGCAGCTTCTGGACCTGCGAATAGAGCAGAGGGTTGTCGGGATTGAGGAGCTGTGACGCGTTCGACTGCGTGGGATCGGCGAACGGATTGGTCACGTACGTGCTCAGCTCCGCTATTTGGGCATTGGTATAGTGCTCGATCTCCGGCCCCAGATGGCTCAGATTGCCGGCATTGGCAAAGTAGAGATGAGTTCCCTTCTTGCCAATGTACGAGGCTTCGAGAAGGACATTCCACTTGGTTTCGTGCTGGAAACCAAAACTCCAGCTCTGTTCGTATGGCACTTTGTTGCTGACGTCCTTGATCGGACCGAAGCCACCGTAGCCCACGTCGTTCAACAAGCCCAGACTGCTGCCGACAGGCTTGGTCGGCCCGTTGGGATAAGGATTGCTCATTCGCGCGGCGGGAGTAACTCCGTCCCCCTGGTACGAGGGAACCAGGTAGGTCAGCTGGTCGAATCCCTGCTGCCCGACTCCGGAGGTTCCCGCAACCGCTCCTCTCCAGGATGACAAATAGATGCCATAGCCTCCGCGGACGACCGTGTTATAGGGCAGGCGGTAAGCAAAGCCAAAGCGCGGCTGAATCCCGTGGTAGTCCGGCGAATAGGAATAGCGGTCGTTCGGAGTGGCGAAGATCTCGCCGCCTGTAAGGTGTTGGCCATCCAGCGTGATCGGAGATTGCACGTTGGGATCGAGCGAGTTCAACTCATTGCGCCGGTCGGTTCTGGGTAACACCACTTCATAGCGCAGGCCGAGGTTGAGCGTGAGCTTGTCGCTCTTTTTCCAGTTGTCCTGCACGAATCCGCCGGCCTCAAAATTCTGGCTGGCCACGGAGTTCGGAATCTCGTACATGCCGCAGCAGTCGTTCGGTTGAGCGCCGATCAGGAAACTCGCCATGCCGTCACCGCCCAGAGGCAGACAGGTCACGGTCGGCGGGTTCGGTTGGCAGGTGGAATCGTAGTTTGCGGTTCCGGTCTGATCGAAATTATAGGCTCCGCCGGGCGCGTAGTTGGGCTGCGTGTAGTTGAGCCGGTGCATGCGTCCTTCCGCCCCAATCTTGAACTCGTGCGTGCCTCTCACCAGGCTCAGCGTTCCGATCAAATGGTGTGTCTCTTGTCCCAGTTTGCCGTAGCTCCAGGGGTTGGTGCCAATGTTGTAATAGCTCGCGGCGGAATAGCCCCCGCCAATACCAACGGTTGGAAACCAGTTGTAGCCCGAGTCCTTCATGTACTGTGGTTCGCCCAGAGCATCCACCGGTGACAGGTTCGGATAGGTGGCAGGAACTCCACCGTAGAAATTAGTGCCCCGCGTGACACCATAGGAAACCGTCAGCAAGGTGGTGGGATTAAAGGTGTGCGCGTCGTTGATGACGAACACGTGCGCGCTGCCCGTAGTGGGGCCGACGCTGCAGGGATCGGCGGCATTGCCAAAGCAGTTGAACGAGCCGGAAAGGCCGGATTGGTGCGAATACTTGCCGCTGAGCAGATTCTTCTGGCTGAAGCGGTGGTCGATCTTGAGGTCCCATTGATTGTTGTGGCTCTTCACCGATCCGGACTCCACACGATTGGTATAGGGGTTGTAGTTGGCATTGCCTACGTTGAGATTGGGCTCCGGAAAGTACGACATCAACTTTTGGGCGACCGGGTCGATTAAGTTCCCCGGTCCCGTCGGAAGGGCATAAGGGGTGCCAACCAGGTTCACATTGCCGGGATGATTCGCGTCCACTGTGCTGGTGTAGGTCGCGAGGTTGTTGAAGGGGATGAATGCGTTCGGGTTGCGTAGCGCGCCGCCATAGGTGGGACTATATACTCCGGCATACGGGTCCCAGAGCTGCCCCGTCAAGGTAGAACACTGTCCCTGAGTGTTGAATGTGCCGCCGGCGTTAGTACAGACCTCGCCAAAATCACCTGCCCGCTCGGCGTCGCTGGGCACGCCGTAGAAAGATGGCCCTGCCTGGTCGTCTTCGCGCACACCCTCGTAGTCAAAAAAGAAGAAGGTTTTGTTCTTGAAGATGGGTCCACCGAAGGTTCCGCCAAAATCGCTGCGGCGCAATCCGGGGATGGGGATGTCCTGCTGATTGTTGAACCAGTTATTGGCGTCCGTCTTGTAGTAGCGCTGAAACTCGTACAAGCTTCCGTGAAAGCTGTTCGTGCCCGAGCGCGTGACCAGATTGACGATGCTCGCGCCGCTGAACCCGTATTCGGAGCTGAAGTTCGACTCCTGCACCTTGAACTCTTCGACGGCATCCACGGAGGGCGTGTAGGTTTCTACCCGGATGCCGCTGTTCTGCTCGTAGTTGGTCGCGGTTACGCCATCCATGAGGATGTCGGTGGTGGCGTTACGGCTGCCGTTGATGATGACATTGGTGGCGTAACAGCCGTTGCAGGCGGCATCCACCTCGGTCACGCCGGGGGCGAGAAACATCAGATCAAAAACGCCCCGTCCGTTCAGCGGCAAATCATTGATGAACTTCCGGTCCACCACCTGCCCGGTGGTCGCATCCTCCGAGCCCAGCAGTGGAGCGGCCGTGGAGACGTTCACGGTTTCTTTGGCGCCCACAACGGTCAAAGTGAAATCCGCGCCCACGTTCTGACTGACGTCGACTTTAATTCCCTTCCGAGCCTGGTCTTTGAAACCCGGCGCCTTGACCGACAGGTTGTACATTCCGGGAGGCACCGAGCGAAAAAGATAGCGTCCCTTGTCGTCGGTTTTGGCGGTGAAGGTGAAACCCTTGTCCGCATCCACTAGCGTCACTTCGGCCTGAGCGAGCATGGCTCCGGTCGGGTCGCTGACCACGCCGGTAACCGATCCGGCATAGAGCTGGGCTGCGGCGGGAACGGTGAGCCCGGCTAAGATGAGCAGCAGCGCTAGAGCGGATGCCAGTGGGCCGCAGAGGATGGCCGTGATCGGCGTCCTTGGCCGCGCGTTGTCCTGAGAAGCGGAGTGAAGCATTCTGATTTCAGTCATTGCAGGTCTCCTTAGTTCTCCAATCTCGATGTGGCGCCCGTGCAACTTACTTGCGAGCAGAGGGGCGCTATTTCTGTGGCAAAGGGGCCTCGACTTCCTCAAGCACCCAGTGATCAGGCGTTTCTAAGTGACAGTCGTAGCCATAAAATCGATCGTTAAAAACGT
>CAVRNL010000058.1:0-10984 GCA_963722485.1 uncultured Acidobacteriaceae bacterium | reverse complement strand
GGGAATCCGCAGGTCTTCGACAATCCGCAGGACAACTTCTTCCAGCGCATAGTCCTGATCTGGACTCTGCCGGCAGTCCATCATCTCGCCGAAGACAATGCCGCGCACGTCTTTCAACTTGCCCGCCAGTTTCAGTTGCATCAGCATACGATCGATCTGAAAAGGCTTGGCCGCAACATCCTCGATGAAGAGGATCGTACCCGCGGTGCGAATCTCGTGCTCGGTGCCGAGCGATGCCGCCAGCATCGAGAGGCACCCGCCATAGAGGATTCCGTCCGCTTCTCCCGTCACCAGCGGCTTCGCGCCTGAGCCCGCGCCAATCTCCCATTCCTCAGCTCCGCCCAACGCGTTCTGCCACGACTCCATGTCAACGCCATCGGCAACGGCGAAATCCTTGGCCACCATCGGGCCATGGAAGGTCACGAAGTTAGCCGAATCCGCCACGCAGCACACCAGCGTCGTAATATCGCTGTAACCCACCAGAATCTTCGGATGGGCAGCGGCTTTGCTTGGATCGAGCATCAGGGGCAGATAGTTCGACCCGTATCCACCTCGGGCGCAAATAATCGCGCGGATATCGTCGCGCGCGAACATGTCTTCCAGTTCGCGCGCCCGGCGCTCTGCCGACCCGGCAAAGTACAGATCGCGCTCGAGGATCGACTCGAAATAAAAAGGCTCATAGCTGGCGCGGCGAAGGCCGTCGCAGCCCGCTTCCAGCAGTTCGCGCTTCACGTTCGAGGCGGGCGCGACAATTCCCACCTTGTCGCCCGGACGGAGCGCGCGCGGCTTGATTCGCGAAGGCTGGGAATCGGAGGCCATGTGGCAACTATCTTATCTAGTAGCCTGTGGTGAAACTCGAACATCGAAGCCCAGCGCCTAAAGGCGCATTGAGGCCAGCGGGTTTGCGGCATGCCTGAAGGCATGCCCTGATACGAATCTCCCTTACACCACAGACTACTTATTCGATCTTAAACGAAGAATGCTCCCCGGCAGATGAGAGTGGCGGGGCCGCGCAAATAAACTTGATTCTCCCAGCGCACCGTCTGCGAGCCGCCGGGCGCGATCACCGTTACCGGCGACGCAACCCGCCCGCTCGCAATCGCAGCCACGGCAGACGCACACGATCCCGTGCCCGAAGACTCGGTCTCTCCCACGCCGCGCTCAAACAAACGGATCTCGATTTCATGGGCGCCGCGGACCACTACGTACTCCACATTCGTACCCTGCGGAAACTGGGGCTGGCTTCCGATCAGCGCCGCCTGCCGCTGCCATCCTTGCTGAAAGTTTTCGACGAAAATCACAAAGTGCGGATTCCCCGTCGAAACTTTTGTCCCGATGGCCCGCACGCCCGCCGTCTCAATCGACAACTGGCCGCCGACCTCTGGCGGTCCCATCTCCGCTTCAAACTCAAACGTGGGATCTTGCCGGCAAATGAGGCGGCAGGTCTTCAGCCCGGCGCCGGTGCGAACCACAATTTCCGTTTTCTCCGCGCGCGAACAAATCTCCGCCGCCACACAGCGTGTGCCGTTGCCGGAAATTTCCGCCTCCGAACCATCGGCGTTGATGAGGCGCGCCCTGACGTCGGCTTCCGCGTCGGAAAACAGCCATTCCACGCCGTCGGCGCCGACTCCGCGATGGCGATCGCATAAGCGGCGGGTGAGTTCACTCAGGTCGCCGGAAGCATGCGCGCCTTCCACCAGTAAAAAATCGTTGCCGCAAGCCGACGCCTTGGTGAAAGGAATTCTCGCGTTCTGCTGGCTCTCATTCTGCGGCGCGTTCATTCGTGTTCCGTCGCGCCGAGCGATGTCACGCTGGCAAACGCGGGCGATTCGTGCAAGCGGATGGAAAACACGCTTTGCTGCTCACTCTCGCAATCCACTGAAAACACCATGCGGAAATCGGGGTCCGCGGAGGCGATGTGCACGCTTTGCATGGTGAGTTGCTCGGAGTCGAGGAGGCGGTTCACTTCGCGCAACATGCCATCCACATTGCGGCCCGTCACTTCGTAGGTGGTAATAAAAGACTTGAGCGCAAACGCCGCCTCCATCCGTCCCAGGAGCACGAGCGCAATCAGAATCATGACCGTGGCGAAGCACGCGGTCAGATACAGGCCACCGCCCGCTGCCATCCCCACCCCCGCCACCACAAAAAGCGTTGCCGCCGTCGTCAGGCCCGTGACCGAGGCGCGCGAGTGCAGAATCGAGCCGGCGCCGATAAAACCGATGCCGGGGATAATCTGGGCCGCGATGCGCGCGCTGTCCGAGGGCGTACCCGCGAGTTGCCGAGACAACACCGTGAACATCGCCGCGCCGAAGCAGATAAACATATTCGTGCGCAGACCGGCTGGCCGGTGACGCAGTTGCCGTTCCAGGCCGATGATGCCGCCGAGAATCGCCGCCAGCAGCAACCGCGCCAGCGTCGAACTCAGCACTACGCCCAGTTCATTGCGCAACAGATCGATGATGGAATGGATTGGGTTCATAGCAACGCCCCAGCGTTGAGCGGATTCTATCACCGCCATCGGGCGCTTTCCGTGCCGCGTGCCGGGAAGGGTTAACGCGATTGATTCGGGGCAGTTCGCGCCGCATAGATGCGCGCGTGTGGCTGACCGGTCGCGTGAATTTCCGCCAGCACGGTGAGCTTGGTCTTATTCGCGCTTTGGTCCACCGGATCGCCATCGAAGGCGACCACAAAATCCACGTAGCGCGGCGGATCGGCCAGCGCGCGCTCCCACAGGCCTTCGGGATCGGTTGGCCGCTTCCATGGCCGATGATTTTCGTTGTTCACCACCTGGCGCAGTGGAATGCCGGCCTGCTCCATGACGCCGACATGCTCCCCGAGGTCCATCAGGAACCGTGAGTTCCGGGGCAATCGCTCAACCACGCGCTGCACCGCGGAATTCAAAGTATGTCGAATTTCCCAGTTCCTTTGCGCTTCTTTTAAGCACTGCGGCTGCGCCTTCCACACCGACGCATAACTGACCACCACCAGCGCAAGCATCACCGCCACCAGTTTCCCGCCGTGGCGCCAGCCGACAAGGAAAACGGACGCAGCCAGCACTCCAGCCGAGGCCGCGAACATCGGCAGCAACTGGATTCCGTAGCGCTGGTTGAAGGTAGCAAATGGCCACCAGGTGTAGACATGAAGCGGCACCGAGCCATAGGCAATCGAAAGCGCATAGAACAGCAGCGGAACCCACAGCAGCAACATCGGCGCCGATTGCGCCCGCAGTTTCCATGCTCCGAGGGCCAATGCTACAAGGGCCGCCGCCAGCCAGAATCGACCCCAGTTCCCAACCGCCATGTTCAACTGCGCCGATTTCAAGAAATAGATGGCCGCAACGCCGGCATTGTGGAGCGCTGGATTCGGGGCGCCCACGCGCTGCTCAATCGCCTTCGCCGAGTATGGACCGTTCGCGAACTCCAGCGCGTTCCCATATACCACACGGTTGTAGGCCAGCCACAGGACCGGAACCACGGCAATTCCCAACAGGAACTTCACGGCAACTGGCCGCAAACTGCGATTCTGCCATCGCCGCAGCGCGATGACGACGACCGTCGCTCCCATCGCTCCCGCTAGAAACCAGCCGTCGTACCGCGTGAGTTCGGCGCCCGCGAGACACCAGGCGCAGCGCATCAGCGGAGTGCGCGCGGCACGCGTCTGCCTTCCGCCTTCATTTTCTTGCGGGTAATTCTGTTGCAGGCTCCGAATAAACTCCGCGAAGTAGACGGCGGCCCAAACAAAAAGCGCGAGATAAAGCGACTCCGTCATGGCCGTTGCCTGCATGTAGATCAGGTTCGGATTGGCTCCATAGGCGAAGGCCGCGATCCATGCGCCCACGGCAGCCCCCGGTTTCGTGCGGACATCGGATTCGAGCAGGCCACCCACGAGGCGAAATATTCCCACGACGCCCAGCACGTAGGCGATCATCGAAGGAATCGAACCACCCGCGCCGTTCTGCCACATCTTGTTCGACCACAGGAACGGAATCATCAGCAGATGAGGCAATGGCAACCACACGGTTCCCAACTGCAGCAGACCCGGGGTCAGCGAATCGAACACGCGGCGCGCGATATTGATATGGGCAACCGCGTCGCCATAGAGCAGAAGGTCGCCGCGCTGAAAGTAATAAAGAAAAGAAAACAGAGATACAAGGACGGCGAGGCCACCCACGCGGGCCGCGCTGCGGTCGGGAGCGGCGGCAGGCTTTGCAGTCACTCTACGCTCACTGTGCGCTCGGTCATGGCTTGAGGATGAACCACGATGGTCTTATTCCAGGTGCGTCAGTTCGCGGAACAACTGAAAGCGCGCGTCGATTTCCCCGCGCGTAAGATTCTGCAGGCGCTCCGTGCCGAAACGCTCCACGGCAAACGATCCCATGACGCCGCCATAAAACAAGGCGCGCTTCAGCACCTCGCGATTAATCTCGTCCTGCGACGCGATATATCCCATGAATCCGCCGGCGAAGGAATCGCCGGCTCCGGTTGGGTCTTTTACTTCTTCAATTGGCAACGCGGGGGCGCGGAAAGGATGCGATCCAATGCCGAAGGCTCCCTCGCGGAAGAAGATCGTCGCTCCGTACTCACCGTGCTTCACCACCAGCGCGTTCGGTCCCATGGCAAGAACTTTTCTTGCCGCGCGCGGAAGATTCTTCACGGATGAACTTGCAAGAGAACCGCCCCGAGGTCGAGGCTGCATCACGGGATCGCCGATTATTACCGCCAGCATGGCGTCGGCAACCACCGATCTGCCCCGCATGACGTTCCACCGTGCTCGGCACGTTTGTCAAGGAGGAGGCGGTGGCCCACGGCATTCAGAGCGGGCTGCGTTTCCTGAGTCTGACGGTGGGCTCGATAGGATTGCTGGTAACGGGGCTGTTGATGCCAGCCGAACCGCCGCAGCAGTCTGAAAACCTTTTCCGGAGGTCAACCTTGGATTCAACAATGATTGCCGCGATGTCTGCGATTGGTGGTTCGATCGTTGGTGCGACGGGAACTTTCGTGGGCTCTTTGATAACGCAGCGATATCACGATCGGCGAGACTTGCTCGCCAACCAAATTGCTCGGCGAGAGGTGCTGTATTCCGATTTCATCAGCGAGAGCGCGACTCATGGTCGACGCCCTGGAGACCAACGCCCTTGACCCGAAGAATATGATACCAGCCTACGCCCTCTTGAGCCGCATTCGGCTCTGCTCGCCACCGCGGGTCTTGGCGTCAGCCGAAACGTCCTGAAGCACATCATCGAAACCTACCCCAAGCCGAATCTTACACCGGAGCAAATCCGCAAGGAAACCATGAACGGCGTGGATCCCTTGAAGAGCTTCAGCGAGATATGCCGAAGCGAACTGGAACTTGTGCAGAGGCAGTTTTGACCACTTCGCTGCAATCGGCAAACTGCCAGAATGAAAGGACGAAACATGACACCGGCTGCGGGTTCCCAGTCGTCACCAACGAGGATCGTAGATTTAGAGCATCTGCCGGCCTTGGGATAAGGGCCGCATATCTGACGGGGGTTGACGGCAGGCATATAATTCGCAACCGGCAATTCAGGAGAAACGATCATTCAAAATGTATGTCTCGACTTCTGGACTAAGAAACATGAAATTTGGTTCAATGAGCGAGCAGGAGATTCTGGCCCTGGCCATCTCGCTCGAAGAAGAAGATGCCCGAATTTACGGCGATTTTGCCGAGGGGCTCAAGACGGACGCCCCTGCCACGGCCACCATCCTCAAGAAAATGCTCGCCGAGGAAGATGGGCATCGGCACCGCCTCATCGAACTCTACCGCCAAAAGTTCGGCGAGCATATCCTGCTGATCCGACGCCAGGACGTCCAGGGGTTCCTCCAGCGCAAACCGGTCTGGCTGGTGCGGCCCCGGGGCTATCCGCCGTCCGCAAACAAATTGAGCTAATGGAACTGGAGAGCAAGCGGTTCTACGAGACCGCCGAGCGCAAGGCCACCGATGCGGGCGTCCGACAACTTCTAGGAGACCTGGCCGAGGAGGAGCGCAACACGCCTTCTGGCCGAAGGGCTGGAAATCGCCCAACAGTCTTCCGGTGCGATGGAAGAAGAGGCAGCAACCGAGTAGCGTCTGTTCCTGCTCCAGGTGATCCAACCCGGCTTGGCCGGGCTGATGGACGGCTGGGTATCGACGCTCGCGCCGCTGTTTGCCGCCGCTTTCGCCACCCACAACAGTTGGCAAACTTTCTTGGTTGGCTGGCTGCCGGCCTGGGGGCGGTATCAGCATGGGTTTTGCCGAAGCCCTCTCCGATGACGGCAGCCTCACGGGCCGGGGGCGGCCGTGGGCTCGTGGCTTCGTCTGCGGCCTCATGACTGCGGTGGGCGGGCTGGGACATACCCTGCCGTACTTTGATTCCGGAGATCAAGACCGCTACCGCCGTTGCTGTCGGGGTCGTGCTCGTTGAGTTGGCCGTGATTTCGTGGATCCGCCACCGATACATGGACACGCCGCTGGCTTCCGCACTGTTCCAGGTCGTGATCGGTGGCCTCCTGGTCTTCCTGACCGGTATTCTGATCGGAAGTTCTTGAGATAATTCGTTTCGCTCAAGCACTTTCGTGTTGGGCTGGACCTGATACCAAGGAAATGGTCGCTGCCTTCTAGAGGAACTCATTCGCAGCCACGTTTACAAGCCGGAGTACCACGGCGTCCCCTAATAGTTGGGAATTGATTATGCCGATAATGTAGAAAGTACCGGTTTGTCCAACTCCCGCCATTAAAACACCCACCACCACCTCGTTCCAGCCGCGCCCTCCGGGCGAGAGGGGGGGACTTCCTATAATGCGGATTGCCTTGCCATGGCTTTCAGGTTGACAGATGCCGTGACTCCGCTGTTTCGGTGGGTGCTCGTACTGATGCCCCTCCCGTTGGTCGTGGCCTGTGCTTCCGGGCGTCAGTCGCAGCCCACCCCGCCGGAAGTCAACCAAACCGGCGTTGTGGCACGGATCCTGGTCCCCCACGACCTGAACACTAATCCTGCGGAAACCATCGTCAAGCCTGGCAATCCGAGGCAGGCGTCTACGGATGTATCTGGTGTCCATAGTCTCGAAACTGAGCGGACAACCTATACGCTGCCAGACGCCATTGCCTTCGCCCTGCAGAATAGCCCCCGGCTGCGGGTCGGCCTGCGCCGCCATCGAACGAGGACGCGTGGACAGGAGCAAGTGGCTTTTGCGCCCTTTCTGCCGCAAGTCGATCGACTTGGGCAGTCCGGAGTTACTTCCACGGTCGGGCTCCGGCATTCCCGGGCCACGGGATTCATTCTTGCCGGCGACTTCGGGACTCGAAGTTATTCGGAGACCGAAGTGGTGCTGCAGTGGACGCTATACGACTTCGGGCGGACTCGCGGCCGCTACGGCGTGCAGTTGTGCGCCAGTGCATCGCTGATCTGCAACTCGTGCGGGCCGAGCAGACCGTGGAGTTTGACGTGGCCGCGGCTTATATGGACGTCCTTCTGGCTCATGCATCTTGCCGGGTGCAAGAGGACGCCATTCGTCGGAGCGAGTCGATACTGAAGATGCGTTGGCCCGTGCAAGGGAGGTGTCGTGCTTCGTGAAGACGTACTGCGTGCCCAAGTACAGTTATCGGAAGAGGCGCGAGTGCGGTCCTGGCCCGGGAAAATGAGTTCGACGCCGTGGCCACCGAACAACGCCATGGGTGCAATGCCAGTTTTCCGCTGGAGGTGTTCGACTTGCAGACACGGCCTTCGTTGCCTGGGTCACTTCCTCAGCTCCTGGAGTGCGGTAGCCCAGCGCCCCGAGGTTGGTCTGGCCCGGCAAGCCGTGGCGGCCGGTCAGGATGACTGGCAAGCGGCCCGCGGCGGTTTCCTGCCGCGGGTATTCGTGCGGGCCTCCGCGGGACGTACCGATGGGCAGAACGTGATTTCCGGCTGGCAAGAGGGTGCAGGCCTGCACTTGGAGACGCCGCTCTACGCCGGCGGCCAGCATCGCGGCGAACTTCGTTCGGCCGCCGCGGATATCCAAGCCGCTATCGCGGACGGCCAGATCATCCTGGATGCCATCAGCCTCCAGGTGAACCTGGCGTACCGTGGCGTGTTGGCCGCCAACGAATACGCATCGACCTCTCGCGGATCGCAGTTGCCCAGGCCGGGGAAAACCTGCGCCTGGTTCGGGTCCGCTACCGTAATGGCGACGCCACCCCGACCGACATCGTGGACAGCGAGGCCGCCCTGACGCGGTCGCAACAGCGATTTTTCTCGGCCACATATACCTATCTCGCTTCCCTGGCCGGCCTGGACTACGCCTTGGGCCAGCCCCAGGATACCTTCTCGCGGCAAACGCGGCGAACTCCAAGGACGGGGCAGAAGTCGGTGCCCGAGGAGTTGCCAGTCCCCCCTAACCCCGCTACCATTCAGTAGCGTGCGGCATCTCCGGCCAAACCCCGTGTTAGACTCGATAGGCGAGGGTTATGGAGTATGAATGTCTGGCGACGGTTCCCAGCAGTATTAGTTAGCGTCGTGCAGGGCTTGAAGGCATTTGTCAGTTGGTGTTGGAAAATGCTGAAGGCGGTTTGGTCTGGCGGGCGGAGACTCCTGCTCGCGCGGTTATCTGTTCGTCCTGCTGGTGATCGTGACCCTGGTCGTCTATTACGCCCTGTCGGATTGCTATACGCCGTTCACGACGGACGCCTACGTTCAGACCTACGTTATTCAGGTGGCTCCCCAAGTCGAAGGCCAGGTAGTGCATGTCTACGTCCAGGAGAACCAAGCCGTCAAAAAGGGAGAACTCTTGTTTGAGATCGACCGGCGCCCCTTTTTTCGCACCGCATAGCCTTCCTGGGAGGCGAAGCGGGTGGCGGCCATCAGGAGGTCGCCCAGATGGAATCGGACCTCTCGGCCGCCAAGGCCGAGGACGCCCGACTGGTCGCCGAGGAAGAATACGCGAGGGCGGTCTACGAGCAGGAGAAGGAGATCTATAAAGGCGAGGCCACGACGAAACGGAAATACCTGGATGCCATCCAGAAAGCCAAGGTGGCACAGGCGGCTCTGTGCGATCCCGGGGTGCAGGTCCGCAAGGCCGAACAAGCGCGAGCTGTGCATTTGACCGGAACATGCGATGGTCGCGGGGAGGCCCGAGCCCGTACTCGCCGAGGCACGACTCAATCTGGACTGGACGCGTGTCTATGCATCGGTCGATGGTTACGTAACCAACGTCCAACTCCGCGAAGGTTGTTACGTGCACGTTGGGGCCCCGGTGCTGGCCTGCATCGATGGGGAGCAGTGGTTGGTCGTCGTCAATTTTGGCGAAAGGAGCCTGGAGCGTTTGCAACGCGGACAGCCGGCTCTGGTTGCCTTCCCGGCAGTCCCCGGTCATTTGTGGCGAGCCCGGGTCACTTGTGTTGGCTGGGGCGTCAGTCAGGGACAGGGCGTTCCGTCGGGCTTACTCCCCGAAGTGAAAAACCAGACAAGTTGGATCCCGCCGCCGCAGCGTTTTCAGGTCCGTTTGACGCTGGAAGAGCCCGGCGAAGTCCCCTTCCGGGTCGGAATGACAGGAAGCGTATCGGTTTATACTAAGCCCGAAGGCTTCCTCAACGACCTGACGCGAGCCATCCACCAACTGGTCGCCTGGTACTACTACCTGTGAACGGCTCCCTCGCTGCCGGTTGTCGTTGCCGGCGGCGTGGCGCGATGCGAATAGCATCCAGACCCCGCCCACCAGGAGCGGCCGCTATGGCAATGAGCACGCCTACCAGACGCTCGATTGCCGGGGCGGAGCGAGCCAAACTCCGGGGGCGGCACGACCAGGATCATCGGCAAGACCCAGTCCATTTGCAAGCCCGATAGGAAAATCGGCTGCTGGTGTGCGTGACGTAAGCCGCTAGGAACATGCCGAGGAAGAGCAGCGCCACGAGGATCGCAAAATGTGGCAGCCGGCTGAGGATGGTCCACGACAGGAGTGCCCAGGCTGGGCAAGGATCGCACCGAAGAGCCGCAGACGACCCTTCTGCAGGAGGGCCTGCAGGTCGGGAGCGATGGTCAACAGCATCACCGAAACGAGCGCCGTTGACGCAGGCAGATCCAGCACGCGTGTAACGAATTGGACAAGCAGCACCGTGACGACCAGCATCAGGCTGTGACGCATGCGGTTGCCTTCCAAGGGCAATACGGGAACGTCGCCGATGTGAATGTGCAGATCACGCTCCGCACCACTCGTCCAGCTTAGCAATTGAGCGACCGCCACGCCCACGAGAACCGCCAGAAAGACTGGCGCGGGCCTCCGGCAGCGCGGCTGGGGGATCTGCCCGCCCTATCTCAGCGATGACTGCCAGGTAAAGTCCCGCGTTCAGGAAGGTATAGGCCAGCCGCCCGGAAAAATGCAGGTAGAAGAAGACCATCAGCGCAAGCAGCTTCAGCACCAGCGCAACGGCCACGGCCTGATTCGCCACCGGCAGCAAGGCCAGACCGACCGCCAGACCAAGTCCACGGCCAAGAGCGGCTCCACTCCTTTTTGAAATGCTGTAAACTGGTGCTGGGCCAGGACCATGTGGGTCGTCCACACGGGCCAGGTTACCGTGCTCCAGATGCAACAGCTCGACCAATACGAGGCAGGAACTGGCAGCGCTGGCGACCAGCAAGGCATGTCCGGTTTCATTGGGAGGAGAATTCATCGCTGGCGCGTCCTGCCATGGGCGGTCGTCACCGCAGACGATTGCCACTTCTACTTTTAATTTTGTCTTCCGCGCCGTCTGCGATAGCAAGTTATTCTTGATTTTTCGAAAGGGGCAGGGTATCCATGACCGGGCCCCGTATGCCCGGTGTTCGAGCTAATTCGCAACGGCGGCGGCTTGTCCCGCATCGGCGCCACTTCCTCGCAAGCGTTCTGGTCCAAGCGGCCTACGGAGTGTGCGGGGCCATGCGGTTAGGAACCGAGTCACCTGTTCCACGGTGGATTGTAGCAGTTGGGACGGCCATCCCTACTCGATCCCAACTCGATATGGCATCGCGTTT
>CAVRNL010000057.1:0-10337 GCA_963722485.1 uncultured Acidobacteriaceae bacterium | reverse complement strand
CCAGATCCGCACGCGCAATCCGTCGCCCTACATGTTCTTCATCGAAGTCGAGGGGCGCGCGATCTTCGGCGCCTCACCGGAATTTCTGGTGCGCCTCGACGGTTCGCTGGCGCGCATGAGGCCGCTGGCCGGGACGCGCCCGCGCGGCGAGACGGCCGAGCGCGACAACGCGGTCGCGGGCGAGCTGCTGGCCAACGAGGAACGCGCCGAGCACGTGATGCTGGTCGACTTGGGGCGCAACGACCTGGGCGCGGTCGCCAAGATCGGGACCGTCCGTGTCGACGAGCTGATGGTGATCGAGCGTTACAGCCACGTGATGCACATCGTTTCGAACGTCGTCGCGGAACTGCGCGACGACCGGGACGCGCTCGACCTGTTCGCGGCGGCCTTTCCCGCCGGCACGGTGACCGGAGTCGAATCGGCGCAATGGGAATGTGCGGACCAGTTCGAGATAGGGATCCTGTGAACGTTGTTGCAGCTATTGTCGTCATTTTTTAATATCGATGTTTCCACAAGTTTTTGCTGTATTCGGGATGAGGCAATACCTCAGACGCTTCGACTATTCCGCTGTCGAAATCGATTGCCGTTAAGAGTCGGTAGTCGTTTCCCTTGGCATTGAACACCGTCACGACGGCTCCGCTTCTGAGCTTGACGCCGTCAGCCGTCGGATACGCCTTTCGGATACTTTTCAGGCTATTCCATTCGGCGTTTTCGACGATCTTCGCCCACCTCTCAAGCCATTTCTTCAGAGTGCGCATGCGCAGCCCGGCGAGACACAACACGTCTTGGCCGATCAAGATCATTATCGTTCTTTCCGACGGCGCCAATTCGTTCGAACTCGACGCCCGCTTCGACGTGGGCAATGTTATCGCGTTATGCGATAAAGTTCAACTCTGCAACGCCTTGTGATACTGATCCATCAGCGCCGTCGGCTCACCAGGCCGATGACGTGGGTTGGGTTCGACGCCAGACATACCGGAGGCGCGCCACCTCGTAGCGGGAGAAAATTTCCAGCACGTAAGCCAGATCATCGGTGCTTTTGACGCAGGGCAGGTCGGCGAAATTCAGGTCTCGGGCCAGAAGCAGGGGGATGGCTTCGCGATCGATCAGGGCGGTGGTCAGGTCGTCGAAACGGCCATGCCGCAGTACCCGCCTTGTTCGTCGCCGATGACAAAATCGCTGGCGCCGACGGTGACGGTCAATTCGATGAGCTTTTCCACCGGCGTGCCGGGAGACATAAGGGTGACGGGTTCGAGTTGAACTTGTTCGAGGCTCTGGCGGTGCAGGACGGTGCTTGGCCGGATCGGTCAGAATGGCATTCGCCAGCGCCTGCCCACACTTGCAGGATCGCTCCTTGGGCAGCGCGGCGACCGTGGCTTGCACTACTTTCGCGGCGTTCTCGGCGTTCTTCATTAACACGGAGACAATCTGCTCCACGGTCACGGAATCATGATGCGGATGCCAGCAATCGTAATCGGTCACCATGGCGATAGTGACGTAGCAAATCTCCGCTTCGCGTGCGAGCTTGGCTTCCTGTAAGTTAGTCATGCCGATCACATCCGCTCCCCAACTGCGGTACACGTTCGACTCGGCTTTGGTAGAAAACTGCGGGCCCTCCATGCAGATGTAAGTGCCGCCCAGCTTCGCGGATACGTCTGCGACTTTGCATGCGCCGCGGACCACCTTCATCATTTCGTCGCACACCGGATCGCCAAATCCAATGTGGGCGACGATGCCATCGCCGAAGAAAGTGTCCACGCGATGGCGGGTGCGGTCGAAAAATTGGTTTGGGATTACGAAATCGAGCGGCTTGTGCTCTTCTTTTAGCGATCCCACGGCCGAAACCGAAATAATGCGCTCCACTCCCAACTGTTTAAAGCCGTATATGTTGGCCCGGAAATTCAGTTCGCTCGGCAGTAACTTGTGCCCGCGGGCATGGCGCGCGAGAAAGGCCACCTTGCGGCCTTCGAGCGTCCCCAGAATGTAGGCATCCGAAGGATCTCCAAACGGAGTCTTCTGTTCGAGCTCGTGCGCGTCGTTGAAACCCGGCATGTGGTATAAACCGCTGCCGCCGATGATGCCAATCTCCGCTTGCTGCAATTGCACTCCTGATTGGGCTAAGAATCACCTCGGAACTTGTGATTATACAAGATGGAAACTCATGGCTTGGGGGGCGCAGCTTTTTCTTCAGGCCAGAAATCGCTCACTACTCTCCTGGTCGTCACGTCATCCAGACTTTCGCTGATGAGTACCTCGTCGCCGCGGACTTCAATTACGACAGCTCCCTCTTCTGTCAGCCAGGCATGCCGTCCGCGCAAGGTTCGCCAGGACTCCACCGGCGGCGCGTCGTCCGCAACTTTGCCATCAGTCCCCAGCCCTTGCCGCTTCTGATAGCGCTCGGCCAGCGATTTCGCATACACTGCCGCAAACTCCGCCGCCTTCGCCGGACTCGACCAGCGGGAAACATACAGCACTCCAATCGGCGCCGACTTTTCGCCCTTCGGCTTGCCGGCAAAATAATATCCGCCGCGCCACGCAGGATACATCGCTCCGGCCTCCTCCCGACCGGCATACTGCTCCACTAACACATCGATGTCAAACTCTCCCATTGCGCCGATATCGAAGGGATCGTAACCTTTGAAATCTTTCTCCATGTCGATCAACTTCAGCGGCTCCAGCTTCTCGTGCGAAAGATACGTCTGGGGCTCCATGATCTCGCGCGTCGTCTTGGGAGGATCCTTGAACGCCCCCGCGTAAGCCAGTTCCTTCCCGCCCGCCTGAAGCAGCGCGGTGGTAAAGTCGAGTCCGTAGCGATAGGGGAATGTCAGCTCCTCTTTCAAGAAGATCGGCGCATCGCGAAACGCCGGAGAATCCGGCGTCCCGGTCAGCATTCCCTGTTTGAGTGCTTCGACAATTTGCGGCGATTCCTGCAGCGTTTTTCCGGTCGGAGCCAGCGAATAGTCGAGCAGCACCACCATCGCCTGCCCCTCTACAACCGCCTGCCGCGCGGACGATTCCTCGTCAGTTTCAATATCGCCGGGGCTGGGATCGCTCTTTTTATCGTCAGCATCTCCCGCCGATCCCTTTATCCATTTTTCGATACCGAAGGACTGGTCCTGGAGGGCATGCGTCAGTTCGTGCGCCAGCACCGGCTTCTGCTGCTCTGCATCCACCCAGTTCAGCAAGTTCACAGTCTTCGTTTTGACATCGTAGTATCCCGCCACCTGCTCTCGCAGCATCGCCACGAGAAAGTTGGGCAGGTCGAAGTTCCGTGGCAGCAGCCCGAACTTCTTTAGTACAGCCGACGACCTCTCCAGCCGCTTCGCGTCCTTGTCATCCTTCATGCTCTTTTTAATGTAGGATTGCACCTCGTCGCGCTTGGTCAGCCTGCGCTTCACCTGGTGCTTGATCGGGAGGCCCGTGTCCTGGCTGGCAAACTGCAGGATCTCGTCCACCGAGCGGAAAAGTTCCTTCGCCTCTTTGGACGAAATGATGGTCTCTGGCGTGGCTTGAGCGGCCTCGCCGGCGGGCGTCTGACCCGGCGCTAACTGGCTCCCCGATGGCTGATCCTGCGATTCCCCACCCGCAGCTTGCCCCCACACCGTGCCCGCCAGCAACAGAAGCAGAGCGAATTCGTAAAACCATCTTCGGAGCTTTTGAGCAACCACCTTCACATTGTCCATTAGAATCGAGTCTATACTCTTCTGGGTCCGTCAATTATGGCCGTTAATCTCTGGACGAGCACCGATCACGCCCTCGACTACCTTGAACGCGCCGATTCGATTGCGCATCGCACGGAAGGCGAAGCGTCGTTGCTGGAGTTCATTCCCCGAACCACGCGCCGCATGCTCGACTTGGGCACCGGAGATGGGCGACTGCTGGCCCTGGTGTTACGCGAACAGGTGAAACGCGAGCATCCGATCACGGAAGCCGTTGCTATTGACTTCTCTCCTGCCATGATTGAGGCCGCTAAGAAACGTTTTGCTGCTGATTCCTCCGTTGAGGTGGTGACCCATAACCTCGATCACCCTCTTCCTGATCTGGGTAAGTTTGATGCTGTCATCTCCTGCTTCGCGATCCATCATCTCGTGCACGAGCGCAAGCGCACACTCTACTCCGAGATCCACTCACTGCTGAACGCCGGTGGCGTCTTCTGCAATCTGGAACACGTCGCCTCTCCCACGCCACGCCTGCACGAAGAATTCTTGCGGGGGATCGGCTTTACACTTGAAACGGAAGACCCTTCCAATAAGCTACTAGACTTGGAGACTCAGTTGCACTGGCTGCGCGAGATTGGATTTGTTGACGTGGATTGCCACTGGAAATGGCGGGAACTGGCGCTGCTGGCCGGCCGACGGCCTTGAGGGAGAGTTAGGGCCGTCCCTCCATCGTCTCCATTGCTTGTGCTGAGCGTTCATGCGAACACTTGAGCCGGTTGGACTGCGCTCCTTCGTTATAATCAGAGATTGAATCTATGACTTCAACGACACTTCCTGAGGCGAACCCGACGGAGCACAGCGGCGCGGTCGGTGTCACTGCCCCCGACTGCAGCGACACTCGTGCCGAGTTCCAGGCCTTGCTGGTAAGCTGCGGCGTCTACGACCTGCGTGGCCGCGCCAAGATTGCGGTGACCGGCGGCGACCGCGTCCGCTGGCTCAACGGCATGGCCACGAATAACATTCGCGATCTTGCCCCGGGCCATGGTGTCTATGCCTTCCTGCTGAACGCGCAGGGCCGCATTCAGGCCGATCTCTACGTTTTCCAGCGGGGCGAATCCTTGTTAGTGGATACGGAACTCCGGCAGCGAGACAAGATATTGCAGCTGTTCGACCACTACATCATTGCCGACGATGTGGAGATCGCCGACATCAGCGACAAACTTGCCGCGCTCGGCCTGACTGGGCCAGAATCGCGACGTGTTCTCGAACGTGCCGGTATCGCCGTTCCCGATCTCGCACGTCTACAGTTCGCAGACGTTGCCTGGCAGCAGAAAACCGTCACGCTCCTGCGTTCGGGCGAGGAAGCGCGGGAGTCATGGCAGATCTGGATTGCCTCCGAAAATGCCGGCGAGTTCTGGGATGCGCTGATCAGGGCAGGTGCGCGGCCCATCGGAACCACTGCGCTGAATCTTTTTCGCATCTCGCGCGGCATTCCGCAATTTGGCGTGGACATCCGCGAGCGCGATCTGCCGCAGGAAACCGGGCAGACCCGCGCATTGAATTTCACCAAAGGATGCTATCTCGGTCAGGAGATCGTGGAGCGCATACGCTCGCGCGGCGCAGTGCACCGGCAGTTCACGGCGTTCGTGGCCGAGGGCGCGCTGCCCGAACCGGGTGCGAAGATTCTGACCGCAGAAGAAGACGAGAAAGAAGTGGGCGAGATTACGAGCAGCGCGATTCTGCCACTGCCCGGCGGAGATCGCGCAATCGCGTTAGGTTATCTGCGACGCGAGGCCGCGGGAAAAGATTTGCGCGCGGGAACGGCGAAGCTGAGACCGGCATCGCTCCCGATCGCCTGAACTTCAGAAAGAACTTCAAGAGACTGGAATTTCGAAAACCAGGAAAACCACATGGCTCAAAAAAGAAAAGAAGAAAGTGAATTCAAAGTGAGCGACAAGCGTTTGTTCACCTCCGAGGGCGAACTTCGCGATTCCGCCGACGAACAGGCGCCTCCTCCAGCCGCCGTCGCCGATGCTGCACCGGCAGTCCCGCCGACAGCTACTTCGGCGGCACCGATTTCGACGACTCCAGAAGCCGCACCAGCAACGCCCGCGCCCGAATCGGACATCCCCGAACCGCCCACTGCCTCCGAACAGCAGGCGCAGCACGATGCCTATAAGCAGTCGTCGCGCGACCTGGACACGCGAGTCGAACTGAGCGGACATTCCTCAAAGGAACTCGAAATGAATTTCGAGCGCTTCATGGCTTCGCTCTACATGACCGCCATGATGCAGCTCGGCCTGATGCACGAACAGGGCGGCCAGCCTGGAGTCGACTTGATCGGCGCGCGGCAAACTATCGACACGCTGGGCATGATCGCCGAGAAAACCAAGGGCAATCTCACTCCGAAGGAGCAGGGATTCCTGCAGAACTGCCTCTATGAACTGCGCATGGCCTACGTGGAAGTGACCAACGCGCTGGCGCATCCTCCGCAAGCGCCGGGCCCAATCACAGGTACAAACGGCTGATGCGTGCGACTCTGACGGTACTGGGCAGCGGCACATCGATGGGCGTACCCACGATCGGCTGCGACTGCGCCGTGTGCCGCTCGCTCGATCCGCGCGATCGCCGCACGCGCCCGTCCGTGATGATTGGTTACCGTGATCCACACGACCATGCTCGCTACGTCATGATCGACTCGACGCCCGACTTTCGTGAACAGGCGCTGCGCGAAAAGATTACGCAGCTTGATGCCGTGCTCTACACTCACACCCACGCCGATCACATCCTCGGAATCGACGATCTGCGGCCCCTGACTTATCGCCACAAGCCGGGCAAGCTGCCTCTTTATGCAACGCCGCGAAACTGTGAATTCCTGCGCAATATGTTCCGCTACATTTTTGAACCGAAGTATAAGTTTGGCGGACTGGCGCAGGTTGAGCTGTATCCAATCGAGGGCCCGGTCGAACTGTTCGGCGCGCGCTTCGAGCCCTTGACGGTGATCCACGGCGAAACCCCGATCCTCGGTTTCCGTTTCGGATCGGCCGCCTACCTCACCGATCACAGCGAGGTCCCCGCCGAAACGCTGGAGAAGCTGCGCGGCCTCGACATTCTGTTTCTGGACGCGCTGCGTTACACGCCACATCCCACGCATTCGACCATCGAGCAGTCGCTAAAGATCGTAGAAGAGGTGAAACCGAAGCGCACGTTTTTCACGCATATCTGCCACGACCTGCCGCATGAGGCGACCAATGCCGCGTTGCCGCCGGGAGTGCAGTTGGCGTATGACGGGATGAAGCTGGAGTTTGAGATTTGAGCTCACCGCCGAGACGCAGAGTTCGCTCAGTTTTTTCTCAATGAGGATTTTCTCGGCGTCTCGGCGGTGAAAAAGGTTTAGGATGCTAACTTTCCACAAACTCGACGACGTCCCTCGCGACTTCGGCCCCGCGCTCGTCAGCGTGGGTAACTTCGACGGCGTGCACCGCGCTCACCGCCATGTTATCGACGAGATCGTGCGGCGCGCGAAAGCCGGGAACGCGCAGTCGGTGGTGGTCACGTTCGACCCACATCCCGCCCGCATCCTGCGTCCCGATCACAACCTGAAGCTGCTGACTCCGCTTCCGGAAAAATTGCGGCTGCTCGAAGCCACTGGCATTGATGCGGTTCTGCTGCTCCCCTTCTCTCGCGATCTTTCGTTGATGACCCCGCATCAGTTTGCTCATGAAATCCTGAAGAAGCGATTGCATGCCCGCGAAGTTCACGAAGGCTACAACTTCCACTTCGGACACAAAGCGGCGGGAAACATTCAACTGCTGCGCGAGTTGGGTAAGGAGAAAGAGATGGGATTCGAGGTGCACGATTATCCCGAGATGCGCCTGCGCGGCGAGCATGTTTCGAGCAGCCACATCCGCAAGCTGCTTTCGGAAGGCCGAGTTAGCCGGGCGCGTCATTTGCTGGCGCGTCCGTTCAGCATTCTCTCCACCGCCGGCCGCGGACGCGGCTACGGATCGAAGTACACCGTGCCCACCATCAACCTGGCGCGCTACGAAGAACTCGTCCCCAAGGATGGCGTCTATATCACTCGCACCCGCGTGGGCAATGGCAATAACAACGAGTGTTTCGACTCGGTCACGAACGTGGGGAACCGGCCCACCTTTGGCGCCGATTCTTTCGCCATAGAAACGCACCTGCTGAATTTTCATCCGCTCGAACTCGCGGCCGAGACGGAAGTGGAGATTCATTTTCTGGATCGTCTGCGCGACGAGATCAGGTTTCCGTCGGTCGAGACGCTGAAAGAGCAGATCGGGCGGGATGTGCGGAAGGCACAGAAGTATTTGCGGCGGTTGGGGCGGACTGGTGGGCCTTCATAGCGTTCTCAGCCTGTAACTCTCCTTTGTCACCCTGAGCGGAGGTTGCCGCGCGCGAAGAGCGCGGCAACCGGAGTCGAAGGGCCCCTACTCAACAAAAATCCTGCGATTCGCATGATTTGAGCTACGGCAAAGGCTCCGGTTCGTGAGGAACTTCGGACAGTGGTATTCTTCAACGCTGTGAACGGCTTCGTACCTGCGTCTGAAGAGCAAGTTCTTGCGGTATGCGAAGAAGCACTCCGTCTCGCTCCGTCAGAATGGCCTCCAACGCTCCCGCCATCCGAAAAACTCTGGGGTGCACCAGAGTGGTACTCGTTTGAGCGCGATGCTTGGCCAATCGGTGAAAGCGTCCGACGTGCTTTTTCGCAGCATCCCGATCTGAAGAAGAGAACAAGCCTAATCGCCAAAGTCGCGGAAGTCGCCACGTGCCGCAATCTGCGACGCGGGCGACAATCCTTCATAATGGCCATGGGATTTGTTGCTGCCGGCCAATATGCGTCCGCATTGGTTCCATTCTTGGCCGATTCAGACGTTGCTGGGCAGGTGATTCACACCTTACTGAAGATGAGAATGGCGGGCTACGCCAGCGCTGTTGCTCCGTTGCTTCAATCGGACAAGAATTGGATAAGGCGCCTCGCAAGAAGATACATCGAGCGGTATCCAAGCTAACTCCCCGCATGGCCATCACCCCCATCCAACTCCTGCAGCAAGCGAGCCCCGCGCAACGCCGCACCTTGCTGGCGGCTGCTCTTGGCTGGATGCTTGACGCCTTTGACGCCATGCTTTACGCGCTCGTCCTGACATACGTGATGCGCGATCTCGGCATGTCGAAGGCGACCTCCGGCCTTCTCTACACGCTCACCCTGCTGGCCTCCGGCATCGGCGGCGTGTTTTTCGGCTTCCTCGCCGACCGCATCGGACGCAAGCGCGCCTTGATGCTCAGCATTTTAACTTACTCCGTCTGCTCGTTCGCTTCCGGGCTCTCGACCACTGTGCTTATGCTGGCGGTGTTTCGTTTCATCCTCGGACTCGGCATGGGAGGCGAGTGGAACACCGGTGCGACTCTGGTCGCGGAAACCTGGCCCGATGAATTGCGCGCCAAAGCGCTTTCCGTGGTGCAGAGTTCGTGGGCCATCGGCTATGCGCTGGCCGCGCTGGTGGCGGGCGTCGTCCTACGTTACGCCAACTGGCGAATGGTGTTTTTTGTCGGAATTCTTCCCGCCCTGGTCACGCTCTGGATCCAGAACCGCGTGCCCGAATCGCAGATGTGGAAAGAGCATCGGCGGCTGGCACAAGATCAAGAGCTTGAACCACAGGGGGCACAGAGGACACAGGGGACTGAATCCTTCTTTGCCATCTTCCGCGCGCCTTATGGCAAAAGCACCATCGTGCTTCTCCTGCTCAACTTCTTCGGGCTGTTTGGCTGGTGGGGACTGTTCACTTGGATGCCTCCTTATCTCTCGCTTCCGGTCGCACAAGGCGGGCGCGGCTTCGGCATCATGGGGACCGCTACGCTGCTCATCGTGCTCAACCTGTTTGGCATGTTTCCCGGATACATCAGCTTTGGGTGGGTCGCGGACCATCTCGGCCGCCGCAAGTCTTTGATGCTCTACCTCTTTGCCGCCGCTCTGCTGGTGCCGCTGTACGCCATGGCACGTTCGCAGGCGGTGCTCCTGGTGCTGGGCACGATTGTCGCTTTCTTCGGGACAGGGTTCTTCTCCGGCTCGGGCATTATCGGCAGCGAGATTTTCCCCACGCGCGTGCGAGCGCGCGCCTTGGGCTTTACTTACAGCGGCGCGCGCGCGCTTAGTTGCGTCGCTCCCTGGATAATTGGATGGGTCGGTCAGACTAAGGGACTAAGCTGGGCTTTCTATCTGTGCAGCGCAGCTTTTCTCTTGGCGAGTTTGATGGCAACGCAGCTTCCGGAGACCAAGGGAAAGACGCTGGAGTGAGGCTGATGGAGAGCTGGCGTCTCCGCCGACTCGACAGACGATACGCCCGTTCCTCGCCGCGGATGAGCACCAGACTTCAAGCAACGTGCTCGATGGTATAGGTGATTCTCGCGGTCTTCTCCAGCATGGCGGACACCGAGCAGTACTTCTCTTTCGACAGACGGACAGCGTCTTCCATGGCTTTCTTCGATACCTCTCCGCTGACCAGATAGGTCAAGTGAATCGACGTATAGACGGCGGGATAACCATCCGCTTTTTCGGCCTCAGCTCGCACTTGGAGCCCGGTGAAGGGCTCGCGTTTCTTGCGGAGAATGCCCACCACGTCCGATGCGGTGCATCCGCACAGGCCGAGGAGCACT
>CAVRNL010000056.1:0-52692 GCA_963722485.1 uncultured Acidobacteriaceae bacterium | reverse complement strand
ATCTAGGCATCGTCCTGCCGGAGGCCGGCGAATATGGGAAATCTGGGACAAATGGACCGCGACCGGCGAAATCCTGCTTTGGCTATTCCCCGGCGCCCGGAAAGAGTAGACCCGGTTACCCGAAACTTTATTCTGACCGACAAAGGCTTTGTTCTCCACCAGGAGTTACTCGCCTATGACTATGATCCGCGGGTTCGGCCCTTTTATCTTGCTGCATTGAACAGTCCGGCAGGCGATACATGGATACCGTCCTACCGCTGGATCGTGCATTCCCCAACAGCGAACCTTTGTGGGGTTTCAGCTATGTGAAGGCGCTCCGCGACGACACAGGCCGTTTGATTTGCGTGTTGGATACCGACTTCGACAGCTTCCGGCGCTGAACAGCTTTCTGATATCCCTCGATAAGGACTATCACTCCCGGCTCCAGATTGTGGAACGTGCCTCCGCCGAGTTTCATGGCTAGACCGACCGAGAGTTCGAGGCGGTGTTGGATTCCGGGCTTCACCAGCAGACGATCGACGACCACTTCGATGGTGTGGTTCTTGCGCTTGTCGAGCGCGAGGTCGTCTTCGAGATTCACCAGTTCGCCATCGACGCGGGCGCGGGAGAAACCGTGCTGGACAAGCTTCTCCATCTCTTTCTTGAATTCGCCTTTGCGGCCGCGAACGATGGGCGCCATGATCATGACGCGGTCGTCGGGAGTGAGCGACATGACGCGCTGCACGATCTGCTCGGCGGACTGCCGGGTGATGGGCTTGCCGCAACTCGGGCAATGGGGCACGCCGATCGACGAGTAGAGCAGGCGCAGGTAATCGTAAATCTCGGTGATGGTGCCGACGGTGGAGCGCGGGCTGCGGCTGGTGGTTTTCTGCTCAATGGAAATCGAAGGGCTGAGGCCGTCGATGGAGTCGACGTCGGGGCGCTCCATCTGATCGAGAAACTGGCGGGCGTAGGCCGAAAGCGTTTCGACGTAGCGGCGCTGGCCTTCGGCGTAAATAGTATCGAACGCGAGCGAGGATTTGCCGGAGCCGCTCAGGCCCGTTATGACCGTCAGAGTATTGCGAGGAATCTCGACGTCAATATTTTTCAGGTTGTGCTGGCGCGCGCCGCGCACCGAAATGCTGGTGATAGCCATTAGCGCAACACGTTATGACACTTCCGTAACGTGGACGGGTCCTAAGAAATGTTGGAGAGTGGAGATACGCAGTTCGATTCTCGTATCTTAGTTGTGAACAACGGCGGGGGTCAAATGCGGACCGAGTAAAACATTTGCAGCCGCGTGATGCACAAGGTGGCTGCCAGCAAGGGCCAGTCACGTGAACCCGATTTTCGTAGCTTTCCTGATCAGCAGCACTGCCATCTTAACTGTGATTCTGGGCGTATTCGGCGCGTATTGCGCGATTTGCGGAGTATTGGCCGCCGTCAACCCCTCTCGACCGTCCAACGTTCTCTCGGCGTTGGTAGCCCATCAAAGCCACGCCAGCGGCGACTAGAGCGGATTCACCCCGCTCGTGTGGGGACGGGCGCCCTCGCCCGTCCAGGCCGAGCGCAGCTCGGCAGTTGCCTCTGGCCACAGCAACTCTGGATTCGCTATAAGCAGACCCACACAATCTTTCCGTTGAATCTTGTGGAATAGCGTTTCCCTTTCACGCGCTCAGGGCGGCTAGTCAGGCGGGGGCTGCTGCGGAACGACCGGGGGCGCACCGGGCTGCTGTTGCCTTTGTCTTTGCATCATCTCCAGAATCTGCTCAGGGGTCTTCGGCCCCGCGTTGGGCTGGTTTGCGTCCGGTTGCTGCTGCTGGTCCTGGGGATTTGCGCCCGCAGCGCCGGGTTGTCCAGGCTGCGGCTGGGTCTGATCGTCGGCGCTGTCGTCGGCGCTATCGTCATCGTCTTTGCTATCGTCGGCGTCAGCCGCCGGTTGTACGTTTCCTGGCTGCGGAGCAACCATGCCCGGCCGGTTGAACGGCATCGGTTGCGGAAAGCCGTTCGCTGGCGTCGGCACCGGATTGTTCTGATACGCATTCGCGGCGGTCTGGGTCTCGCCCGCCGCCGATGGCTTCGCCAAGAGGATCACACTCGCAATCGCCGTCGGATCCGCGCTTGAACCGAGCAGCACGTAATTGAATGAGGACCCGTTGAGCAATACCGCCAGAACATCCCGTGGCGCTCCCGGGCCGAGGTGCGTCACCACGCGCTCGTTGGCGCCCGCGCCCGCAGGAATTTCAATGGACGCACCAGTGAGCTTGCGCACATCGCGCAGGATTTCGCTTAGCGTCGAATTCTGAGCCGAGATCGTCAGCAACCCGCCTTGATAACTGACTTTCGCTGGCGTTGCGGGAATCTGATCCATGGGCAACTGACTGAGCGGACCCGCGGGCAACGGCGGGAGCACGAGTTGCTTCTGGGTCTTATGAGATTTTTTGTGATGCGGAGGGGTGGCCGGCGCGGCGGCTGGGTCGGGCGTCTGGGCAAGAGCAGCTTGAGCAAGCAGGATCGGGGCTGCCAGCGAGAGCGCCAAGACCGTCCATCTGCGTGTGCGCGGCATCAAAATTTCCCCATCTCCGCGAGCGGCTGGAGATTCTACAACCACTCGTCCCCAGCCTGATTTTACCACTGCTGGTAGAACGCCGGACCGCCTTGTTTTTGCGCACTGATTACCGACGGCCCATTGCAGGTATAGCCTTTGCAGGCATTTGGAGTACCCTCGGCAGGGAGAGCGCGTAAAATGCCAACGGAGGCGTTTCCTTTGGTTGCTGCTTCTGGATCCACGCTCCAGGCTCGACGGAGCGGCCGGCGATGGCTGTGGCTGTTGCTGCTGGGAGCATCTTCAATCTACGCCCAAGCCCAGATCTGCCAGAGTGCCGCGGACATGGATATTTCGGCGCGAACCGCGCTCGAAACCGCCGCGAAACGCTACTTCGAAATGTCGGCGCGCGGCGACGTGGCTGCCCTGAGGCAGAACTCCATTGCTTCGGTCGCAGACAGCTTTGCCGGCATCGAAGCTGCAATCCAAGAAAATCAGGCCGCGTTCAGCGGCGGGCAAGCCACCGTGCGGCCTCCCTTTTTGCTGACCGCCGATGGCCCAGCGCCGCTCGCTCGCGCCGAATTTCTGTGCGGAGTATTTGGGCCGTCGGGTCAGACCAAGGATAGCGCGGTGTTTGTCCTGCCGAATCTGCCGCCCGGCAAGTACGGCGTAACCATTGTCGACGTGAACGGCGGCAATGGCGCCATGACGCTGACGCTGATCCTGCAGCAGGTGGGCGCCGATTGGAAGCTGGCAGGCTTTTTCCCAAGATCCTCGCAGGCGGCAGGACACGATGCCGCATGGTTTACGCAGCGCGCCCGCGATTTCAAAGCTAAATCGGAGAATCACAACGCCTGGTTGTATTACCGTGAGGCAATCTTCCTGGCCGCTCCGGTTGACGTCATGAGCACGCTCGCTACCGACAAACTCTACGACGAGACCCAGGCCACGCAACCCTCCGATGTGCCCGCGAACGGAAACACCGTGGATATAAGCGCCGGCGGCAAGGTCTATCGTTTGACCGAAATCTCTCCGCTCGCCGTGGCCAACGATCTCGATCTGGTCGTCAAGTACGAGGCCGCCGATGTATCGAATAGTGCGCGCACGTTTCAGGAAAATATGTCGGTCATCAAGGCGCTGGTAGCGAAGTTCCCCGAATTTCGCGAAGCCTTTGCCGGCGTGGTGGCGCGAGCCGTCGAGCCCTCCGGCCGCGACTATGGTTCGCTGCTGGCAATGAAGGACATTAAATAGAGCGTGTTTCATAAATTGGCTTTGGGCAGGTCCTTGGGAAGGGCACGGCTTCTCAGGCTGCGGGAAGGCCCTGATTCACGCAGGTTTTTGGGAAGGGCACGAGTTCACTCGTGCCGTAAGTCGTTGAGTATGCATTTGCGCTTTAGCGCCTGAGGTGAGCTTTTTGCGGCGTGGATAAGTTTTTCCGCAGCCTGTTCAGCCGCGCCGGCACGAGTCTTATTAACACTGGGCTTTAGCCCCTGAGGGAACTGCCCGGGGCAACCCACTCTCCACCGTCCTAATTATCTGCAGGAAGTTTGTGCGGGATTAAGTTGGAGGCGCGGGTGAGAATCGAACTCACGATAGAGGTTTTGCAGACCTCGGCCTTACCACTTGGCTACCGCGCCCGATACCACTCTAAAATGAAAAGCCCTCGCAGGCGCAGGGCTTCGAAAAACTGGAACACCACCCGTACAGCTTACGAACCGAGTGGCCCAACCGCGGGCATTCGTGTTCCGTCCGAATTATACATCCTAGAGACGTTCCGATTAAGTCCCGGGGTCCTCCGTGCACCCTGTGTACCCTGTGGTTTACGCTTTCTGCTGGCGCTCGATCAGAGTTTCCCTAGAGCGCTCGCCGGCGTAGTCCTTCGCTATCTGTTCGCGACAGCGAATTTGAAAACGCAGCGCAGGAAACCCAGCCGGTTTTCCCAGCAAGATGACAGCCGCTTTATCCGGCCACGAAGCCTGATGGCAGCTTGACCTTTTGTGTGGGCTTCTCTGCCAAGACTCTCCTCTGCAGACCATCCATCAATCGCTTGTCTTCGGCGATCAGCTCTGGACTTCTCTGCCTTCCGCCACTTTGGATTTCAAGTAGCCTTTGCATCAAGTCGATAAGATTTTCCATGAGTGCCTCCAAGGCTGCCAAGCCATCATGATAGGAAAACAGCCGAGGCAAAACTGGTCAAAAGGGAGCAGTTCTGGGAGGAGCCAGTCAAAGGCATAATCCCTCCGTTCCGGGTGCACCGCACCACGTTTTTAGCAGGCTGCTGAAAATCAGATGTTGCACCTGATTTTGGGTGGCGCAGCGGTTCACCGCTGCGGTAAGTGTATTGTATTGAATCCGGCTTTAGCCGCTGAGGGCGATCTTCGGTCCGTGGAACTAGTTTTTCCGCAACGTCCTCAAAGCCAGACTCAGCTCATCGACTCAGCTCCTGAATCTGAACATGATAGGGATCCAGCAGTTTGCCCGTGGCGTGCTGCACCGCAGCCACGGCGAGCTGATAGGCCACTTCCGCTTGCAGAACACTGGACTCGGCGACGGCCAGCTCGGTCTGCGCCTCCAGAACGAAATACACGGTCTCCGATCCAAGTTCATATTTCCGCTGTTCGGCGGCGAGATTCTTCTTGGAGAGATCGAGGGCTTCGTTACTGGCGGCCAGACTGAGCTTTGCCTGCTCCAGCGAATGGACCGCGTTGAAGACTTCCAGCGTAATCTGCTCTCGAAGCTGCCGTTCGCCGTACAGATCGCGGCGGCGTGAAACCAGAGCGTTGCCCAAATCGGCCTGCGCCGAGCGATTCTTGACGGGAAGATTCAGGGTCAGCGAGAAACCGTAGGTGGGATAGCCGAAACCGAAGGCCTGGTTCAGCGAGTCACTCAGGCCTCCCGTTGGACTGCCGGCGACTCCGTTGCCGGAATAGTTCGCACCCAGCTCCAGATCGGGGAGCAGGTTGTTGTGCGCGAGACGAATGCTGGTATCGTCGTTAGCCAGCGACTGCCGTTGCGCTTCGAGTTCCGGCCGTGCGTCCAGGGCCTGTTTGAGCGCGGTGGCCGCGTCGATTTCGAGCAGCTGTTCGTCCCGGGCCGGCAAGTCCGTAAGTTCCAAGTCGAGAGCGCGGAGAAATGGGTCGGTTGCCGCGCCCAGAGTGTAACGCAGGGCGTCTTCAGCTTCCTTGAGCGCGTACTCGCTCTGAATCACCGTCACCCGGCGGGAGGCGACTTGCGATTCGGAGCGATAAATGTCGAGGGGCGCGAGCGCTCCCAATTCCAGAGCGCGTTTGTCGCGCTTGTAGCTGGCTTCGGCATCGCCCTGCGACTTCTCGGCGACTTCGAGGCTGCCCCGCGCCTGCACGACCGTCCAGTATTGGGTAACGACATTCAGGATGGCGTCGTTGACTTGCGCCTCGAAGGCGGAACGAGAGATTCGCAGGTTCCGCCGCGCGATCACCAGTGGCGCTTGGTTGGCGAACAGCCAGCGGTTGCGCAGCAGCGGCTGCGTGATCTGGAAGTTCAGGGCGGAAGAGATCGAGGGGTTGAGAAAGTATTCTGAGCTGTTGGTCGCGAACCGTGTGGCATTGAAGCCGATCTGTAGGTTTGTGCCGGTCTCAAAGGTCTGGGTGTAATTCAGCTGCGAGACCTGATTGAGCTGACTGTAGGCGGAAGAGGAAACTCCCTGAAGGCTGGAATCGGCTGGAGACGTCGCCCGCGAGGCGTTGAAACTGGCTTGCGCGAAGGGATCAAAAGGAGAATGCGCCCGCAACAGAGAGTACTTTGAATTCTCCACATTCAGTTCCTGCAATTGGACATTGCTGTTATTCAGCAACATCGCCGCAATGGCATCCTGCAGCGTAAGGCGCAACTTTCCATCCACCACACGGTCTTGCAGATACTTCGGCGCGGGCAGCGCGTCCGACACCGCCCGTGGATTGCTGAGTCCGCGGAAGGTCTCGCGATCGCGAACCGATTGCGCCGCAGCGCAGCTTGCCAACAGGACGAGAACTGCGAGTAGACGGAACTTCATGCGTGCATCCTCCATAGTTTCGCAGAAATGGTTCGCAGATAATCTGCTCCAGCTCTCGCCAACTTATTCGTATCGAATCGCTTCCACCGGATCGAGACGAGCCGCCTTCATCGCCGGATAAATTCCGAAGACCAATCCCACGGAAATCGATACCAGAAACGCCAGCAGGATCGACGGCGCAGTCACGATCGTCGACCATCCCGCGAGCCAGGCGATCAGGCGCGACATTGCGAAGCCGAAGACGATGCCGAACGTCCCACCCACAAAGGAAATCATGATGGCCTCGACCACGAACTGGCGCACAATGTCGGACTGGCGGGCGCCCACCGCCCGGCGCACGCCAATCTCACGGGTGCGTTCGAGGATGCTGGCCAGCATGATATTCATGATCCCGATGCCGCCGACCAGCAGGGAAATCGACGCGATCGCCACCATGACGGCATTGAACAGGCGCTCCGTGCGTTTCTGTTCGGCCAGCAGCTCGGCGGGGACGATGAGGCTGAAGTCGGCGGCCCCGTGGTGGGCGGAATCGAGAATTGCCCGCACCACCTGCGAACTCGGCACCAGCTGGTTGCTGTCCTCCAAATTCAGATAAATGCCGTCGATCTCATCTCGTAATCTGGTGTAGGTGTTCTCCAGGCGAAGGATTGCCGCATTGAGCGGAACGTAAATGATGTTGTTCAGATCCTGCGTGGGCACGCCCGCAACATCGGTGTCCGAGGTGACTTGCGGTCCGGCGACGCCGATCACGCGGAACCACTGCTCATCGAGCTTGACGTATCGATCGATCGGATTTGACGCTCCAAACAAGCTTGCCTTGGCGCCGGCTCCAAGGACGCAAACCGGAGCGCCGAGTTTCTCCTGCTGCTCATCGAAGAAGCTGCCCTCGGTGACGTGCAGGCTGCCAATGGCGAGGTAGGCGGGAGTTACACCGTAGACGATGGGCGTATCCTGCTGGGCCTTGGGAATGGTCTTCGCCGGCGCGTAGCGTTTCCGCGGAGTGGAAGCGGCAATGCCGCCGACATTGTCGCGAATCACACGGTAATCCTGAAGCGTCAGGCCGGTCGAAGTCTGGCGGATTTTCCGGTGAGCCTGCCAGTCGGACGTTTCGTGCGCCTCGACGATCAGATTGTGCACGCCCATCTGCTCAATCGCAGCCATGACCTTCTGCCGCGCCCCCGCCCCGATGGAAAGCATGGAGACCACGGCGGCCACGCCAAAGATCATGCCGAGCATAGTCAGTGAGGTGCGGAGACGATGAGCCAGCAGATTCTGCAGTCCCAGGCGCAGGTCGGGGGTGAGCCGCGCCAGAGTGCGCACCGCTCGCTGGTCGACGGTTACAGCGGGAGCATTCATTCAGTGGCCTCCTCCGCCCAGGCTCGGCTGGGTCGAAGCGGCAGCGGAGGATTTCCGCGATACGGTGGGATTCACCAGCGCGATTTCCGTCCCGGCGGTCAAGCCGGCACTCGAGTCATCGACCGCCGCGCGACTTTCGGTCTCGGCCGCGATCTTCAGCTCACGAGCTTCAAAGCCGCTTCCATTTCTCACATAGACGACGCGTTTGCTGTCGCTCATGAACACGGCCTGGCGCGGAACGTAGAGCACGTTCTTTCGCACATCCCCCGCAATCACGAGTTGCACTGTGAACCCGGCGCGAAGACGCGGGTCGGAGCCTGGCACCTGAACCGTAACTTCAAAATGGCCGCCCGGCTCGTCGTCCCAGAAATTTCGGGCTACCATTCCACCCACGGTCTTCACGGTGCCGGCAAAGGTGTGACCGGGAAGGGCGTCCAGTTCGACTTCCGCCGCCTGCCCCACTTTGACGTTGCTCCGGTCCTGCTCATTGAGTCGGGCGGAGACTTCCATGTCGGACGGATCGATAACACGAGCGATGTTGGCGCCGGGGTTGGTCTGGTCGCCTTCCCGATAGTCGGGCACCGTCATTCCGGTCCAGTACATGCCGCCCGTGGCGTTCATATTCTTTTCGATCGCGGCCACACCATCCATGGGCGCGCGCACTTTCATTTTCTCGATGTTCTGCAGCGCCTGGTCCATCGCCAGTCTTGCCTTATGGCGTTTTTCTTCCGCCAGCCCGATGCTGGCCTGCCCCGAAGCCGTGTGCGACTTGACGTCCTCTTCAAGTTGCGCGAGCACGCGGCGCGCCTGGTCGAGCGCCAGGTCATTCTTCTTGGCGTCGATGGCGCTGGCCAGTTCGTTCTTTTGGACTTCCAACTCGGCCGACCGAACGTCGAAGCGGGCTTTCAGCAGCGCGACCTTGTCGGTGGCCGCTTGTACCGCGGCGTCCGCTTTCGCTTTGATAATTTCCTGATCGGCCTGCTCCAGTTCCGACCGGTTCTGTTCCAGTTTGAATTCCTGCTCGCTGGGGTCGAATTCGATCACGATGTCGTTTTTCTTTACGGGCGCGCCGGTGCGCAGCAGATGCGTGATCTGCAGCGAGCCGCCACCGATCTGAGGCGCGCCGAGCATGGTGGACCGGGTCGCGCGCAGTTCGCCGGTGGCATAGACTCTGGGCTCGAGATCGCCGCGTTTTACCTGGGCGACCGGGATATCGCCGTCAACGGACGCGCGCGAGGTCCAACGCGCAGCGGCAGCCACTCCGAGCAGGCCCAGCCCGAGCAAGACCCCAAGCGCCAATCCGATTTTTCGCGCGCCGCTCACGTCGTCACTCCTTCTCCGATGGATCTTTCAAGGCCACGCGCTCGCCCGCCTTAAGTCCCTTGGCGATCAGAATCCGATCGCCGCTGCGGCGGCTTTCTTCGACTTCCCGCTCTTCAAATTTCGACCCATGCAGCACGTAGACGACGGCTCGTCCCGACTTCTGAAACAGGCACTGCACGGGAATGGTGAGTGCATCGGGAATCTTGTCGACGACGATGCTGAGTTGCGCGCTCATCCCCGGCTTCAGGCGGGCGTCGCCGGAATCAAGAAGAACCTGGAGGTTGAAATTATTCGGAAAGGGCCATCCCCCGGAAAAATCCGTGGTCGCAATCGCGCCGATCAAGTCGATGTGCCCGGCAAACTGGCGGTCTGGAATGGCGTCCAACTGCACGGTCAAGGCCTGGCCAACTTGCAGCCGCCCGCGCTCGGTTTCGTCCACGCGCGCCGCGACGCGAAGGGTGGAGAGATCGGGGATCTCGGCCATCGGCGCGCCCGCCCAGGCCCGGTCCCCCAACTTGAATGCAGTGACATTTCCATCGTGCCAAACCTGCAGGAGCGAGACCATGCCATCGGCGGGCGCCCGCAGGGTCATTTCGCCGAGAGCGCGTTCCGAGCGCTGCATGTCGAATAACGCCTTCTTGCTCGCCTGGACCTTGTTCTCGATCTCGGCTTGGCCGCTGGAGCGATCGGACTTCTGTTTTTGCTCCGCCTCGCGCAATTTCTGCTCGGCATCGGCCACTTTCAACCGCGCCTTTTCGCCCTCGATGGCGGAGACGATCTCCTGCTTGCCGGCCTCGAGCCGCGCCGACTCGACGTCATACTTGGCCTTCATGACGGCGGTGACATCTTCCTCTTCCGTCAGGCGCGCCTGGGCGCGGGCCTGGTCGATTTCGGCCTGCGCCGATTTCATCGCCGACTTGAATTGGGCGAGATCCTGCTCATTCCGCGTCTTATCGAACTCAACCACCGCATCTCCCTTCTTGACCGGGGAACCGTCGGTGGCCACCTTGACGATAAGCAGATCGCCAGCCTCGGCCGGAGCCGCAATGGTAAGCGAACGGAGAGCCTTCACTTCGCCTCGCAACGGCAGCGAGTCGACGAATTCGCCGCGCTTCACTTCCGCTGTCGGGGCCGCGGGAGGGCGATCGATAAAACGCACCGCGCCCAGCACCGCCGCGCCACCCAATAACAGGAACAGCGCCGTCAGCAGAACTGGGCGCCGCTGCCACCATTGTTGGAATCTGGCCATCATTCTTGTCCGCCCGTTCGTGTGCTCGCTTGCACGCTCGCCGAAGTTCCCCTCAGATCGGGCAGAACATCCACCGCGGCGGAAAGGTCGGGCATCAGCCGGGCTTCGCTGCCTTGGATCGAAAAGACTGCGGAGAAGGTTCGAACCTTGCGCGAGAAGTCCCCTTCGCGACCGACCGGCGCGATCTGCTCCAGCCTGCCACCGAGGACGAGCTCGGGATAAGCATCGAGCCGCACCTTGGCGGGCTCGCCGATATGCAAGCCGAGAACGTCTTCCTGATTCACCAGCACCTGCACTTGCATGGCGGACGGATCCACCACCCGCATCAGGGGAGTGCCCGGGTCGAGTTGATCGCCTTCCTGAGGTTCACCCATGGTTCCGTTTTTCCAGATCGTGTTCAGGACCACCACTCCATCCAGCGGCGACCGGATCTGCATTAACTCGGCGTTGGTCTGAGCGTTTTGCATGATTCGTCGAGTGCGATCGCGCTGGATCTCGAGGATGCGGATCGCGGCCCGGGCCGCGCTGCGCTTTAGATCGAAGGTCTCCTTGAGCTGATCGAGGGCCGCCTTGGCCTGTTCCAGGTTCTGCTGCGCCTTCTCGACATCGATGCGCGACATGAGTTCGACTTTCTTGATTTCGAGTTCGGCGGTCTTCAGATCGCTGCCGGCCTGGTGAAGTTCGGTTTCGTTCTTGGCGCGCGCCGCGTCTTCCTTCGCCTGCTCCTCGGCAACCTGGCCGACCAGCTTGTTGTACTCCGCCTGTTTGTCGAGGGAGTCGCGAATTTGCGCTTGCCGGTCGAATTCGACCAGCAAATCGCCGCGCTTCACGCGGCTTCCGGCGGACACGAGCTTCGTGATCGTGAGCGAAGCCACCTGCTGCCCCGACAATATGGGAACCAGGATCGTTCGCGATTCGATCGCTTCGGTCGTCCCTTTAAGACGCAAGTTGCGCGCCGGCGCGTCCTTCTGCGCGGAAAGTGGCGAGCCTCTGTGCACCGCTTTGGACTTGTGGCCGATAAGCAGCGCGAGGCCCAACACAAGAAATAGGAAAACGACGCACAGCGCCGCTATTTTGAACGGAGACCTGAGCCATGGCGGCTGGTTCGTGGGAGGGTGTTCCAAAGTCGAGTCCGTCTCCGCCTCGGGTGGAGGAGCCGCTATCAGTCTCTCGCCAGACGATTGCATAACCTTAAGGAACGATACACCTTGTCCGAGTTGCATTCGAACTACTCTATGTTTGACGCTTAATTATCCGACATCGTGCCCATTCCTCAGAGAAAAAGCTGGCTCTTCATGCAGTGGCTAGCCGACAAAGAAGTGCGATCGGCAGGGTGCGACGCACGATGCGTGCGGCCTTGCTGTCCTTTTGGCTTCTGAAGTTCACTGGTTTGACTGCCGATAAAACTAGAAGGTGGCGTGTCTAGCCATGTTTTCCGACTTTCTCGATAACCCGAAGCTATTCCGGCACTTGGTGGAAGACCTGCCGGTGGGGATTTACATCGTGGACCGGGAGGGGCTGATTCGCTTCTGGAACCGGGGCGCGGAGCACCTCACCGGGCATCTGGGGCAGGACGTCGTGGGACATGTTTTGGAAGATACGGTACAGGCCTGCGACCGCCGGGGCAACAGCTTAAGCGGGGAGCGCTGCCCGGTAACGATGACCATCCGCCAGCGGAAGCCGCAGCGATGTTCGGCTTTCTACCTGCACAAGAATGGGCACCGCACGGCAGTAAGGATCTGCACGCGGCCGATATTGGAATACGGCGACGCGATCGGAGGGGCGACGGTTTTGTTCGAGGAGGCGTTCTTTTATCGAGAGGAATCGTCGGGGCCGGCGATGTACGGATGCCTGGACGCGGCCACGGGAGTTCCTTCGCGCCGCTTGACCCGGGCCGTAATGAACGAATGTATGGCGGGCATGGAGGAATCTCATATCGGTTTCGGGTTGCTGCGGATACGGGTGCTGGGGCTGGAGGAGTTTCGCTCGAAACACGGTCCCCAGTCGGTTGTTCCTTTTCTGCGCACCGCGGCGCAGACGTTGCGCAACAGCCTGGATGCGGAAAACTTCCTGGGCTGCTGGGGAGAGAACGAGTTTCTGGTGGTGCTGCCCTCGGCAAGTCCGGTCATGGTGGCCACGACAGCCGAAATTTTACTGAACCTGCTGAGCCATTCGGAGGTCTTGTGGTGGGGCGACCGGTTCCTTGTTGACGCCGAGGTGGCCTACACGGTGGCCACCGCGGGCAGCAACCTGGAATCGCTTTTGCGAGAGATGAAGCCTTCGCACTCGAAAGGGACAGCGAAGGCGGTAGCGGCTACGAACGTTTCTGGACCCTTGCGAGGATGATGCTCAATGTTTGCGATCATTGGGATCGTGGTGGTGTTCGGCTGCATCGTGGCCGCCTACCTGATGGAGCACGGCAACCTGCTGGTACTGATGCAGCCGGCGGAGTTGCTCATCATCGGTGGGGCGGCGGTGGGCACGGTGTTGATCTCGAATCCTGTCCACACGCTGAAAGAGATGATCAGCGGGCTTATGGGGGCATTTGGGTCGTCGAAGTACACCACGCAACGCTACATCGATTCCTTGAAGATGATGTATGAACTGCTGCAAAAGGCGCGCAAGGAAGGCCTGGTGGCACTGGAGACGGACATCGAGGAACCCGACAAGAGCCCGCTGTTCTTGAAGTATGAGGATTTCGCGAAGAACCACCATGCCGTGGCGTTCGTTTGCGACACGATGCGAATGGCGGTGAGCGGCGGGGTGGAAGTCTTCGATCTGGATCAGATGCTGGAGGCGGATATGGATGTCCATCATCACGAGGCGAGCGAACCGGTGACCTCGTTGAGCACGATGGCAGACTCGCTGCCCGGACTGGGCATTGTGGCGTGCGTGCTGGGGGTGGTGGTCACGATGGGCGCGCTCGGCGGACCACCAGAAGAAATTGGGAAAAAGGTAGCAGCGGCGCTGGTGGGGACTTTTCTCGGCATTCTGCTGTGCTACGGACTGGTCGGACCGCTGGCGGCGCGCATGGGCAAGACGGTGGACGAAGAGCACGCGTTCCTGCTGGTGTTGCGAGTGACCATGATTGCCTTTCTTAAAGGGGTTGCGCCGATCATGGCGGTGGAGATCGGGCGGCGGACGGTGCCCGGACATGTGCGTCCTTCGTTTCAGGAAGTCGAACAGGCTTGCCGGGGCGCGAAAGACGAGGCTGCGGCCGCTGCCGGGGCGCCCGCGGGATAGACAGGATCATGCCTACCCCACCCATCATCATCATCAAGAAAAAAGGCGGCCATGGCGGTCATCACGGCGGCGCCTGGAAGGTTGCTTACGCTGACTTTGTCACGGCCATGATGGCACTGTTCATTGTGTTGTGGCTGATGAGCAGCAGCAAGCAGACTCAGCTTGCCATTAGCGGCTACTTCAAAGATCCCAGTGGCACTGGGACCAAGCTGGGGAGTACTGTCGCGGGAACGGGCGAAGCCCCTCCAGTGCCCAAGCAGGACATGGCAAAGCTCAAAGATCAATTGCAGAAAACTATCCAGAAAATGAACGACCTGGACAAGCTGAAAAAAAACATCGAGATGACGGTGACGGCGGAGGGCCTGCGCATCGAGTTGCTGGAATCGGAGAAAGGAACGTTCTTCGAGAGCGGAAGTTCCAAGCTCAACAATAGTGGGCAGGAGTTACTGACGCTGATGGCGGTGGAATTGGGAAAAGTTCCCAACCACGTTTCGATCGAGGGACACACCGACGCCAAGCCTTTTACAGGCAAGGGCAACTACAGCAACTGGGAACTGTCGGCCGACCGGGCGAACGCGGCCCGCCGATTGATGCAGCAATCGGGATTGCGCGCCGATCAGGTCTCGCAGGTGCGAGGCTTTGCCGATCAGCGCCTGCGCAACATAAAGGATCCGCTGGACCCTGCGAACCGGCGGATTTCGATCATCGTGCAGTACATGAGCGGTAGCACCGACGAACCGGAGCCTCCCGGAGCGGATGCGAAAGCGCCGGAAGATGGGAAACCGTCCGCAGCAGGCCCGAAGGCGGAGTCCGAAACTCCGGGCAAGAAAGACGTCAAGTAAAAAAAAGAAGGCCGGCCACCTAGGCCAGCCCCAAAATTGCGCTCGTAATGCGAATAATTACTTCATCTTGATTAAGCAACCACGTACACCCTGCGATTACTCGTCGCAGTACGGGTGGTCACGACCACACGGAAACGGTCCCGAGGGAGTTGGAGCTTTCGGGATCGCGGCATACGCAAGCGTACCTACCAGACCTACCAGTAGTATTAACGCCCTGAGCGAACGTTTCATGGTTGACTTTCTCCTTAGGGTCAGCCGAAGGCTAGGATCAAACTACCAGCCTTCAGCGGAGAGAATTATACACAACCCTGCAACTTTCTCATTAATCGGAGGTTAATTGAAGGACGCAGAGCGCTGCGATGAACTGGCAGGCCCGCCGAAAATTCGCTGGGCCGTCCGGCAGGCAATTTGACCGGTGTTTACGCTAGTTTCTTAAGGTAATGGTTTGAATCGAATTGCTTCGGTTCAGGCTCTGGAAGAAGGCGCGTGAAACGGCCAAAAAACCCTCTTGACAGGGTTTTCGCCGGAGGGCTGTTTTGAGCCAGAGCCATCGTTTAGGACCGGGTCTTGGAACCGGCTGCCGCGGAATTGGCTTTGAGCGAAACGTCGGAGTTATTGAGCGAGGAATGATTTTCCGCAGGCGCCAGATTCGAGCTTCGCGAAAAGGCGCGTTCCACCATGCCTTCGAACATCGGGATCAGCGAATCGGAAGGTACCGGGTGTTGAAGATCCGCCAAGCCCTGCTCCCAGCGCTGGGTCTGCAAACGGTTGACGGTGGTTTCGCGCACAGCTTTGCGCGACAGCGAGTAGCCGATCCAAACAAGAATGGCAAGGACATAAGCGGCCATGTTGATCAGGTTGAGATTCTTGTGCGTGACAAATCCTCCCGAATTCAACGCCATCAGCATCAGTTCGACACCGGCTACGATTCCAAAGCCGAGAGAGATTCCAAAACTGACCTGCTTTCGGGACACTCCCAGGAAGCGCGAAAACAGGAGCAGAAAGAGGATGAGGCCAAACTGCACGACGCGGACCGAGCGCTGCAGAGTCGTGAGAGCCTGCACCAGCGGATCCTTATCGAAAGAATTCGAAAACGCGACGATCACCGAAACCAGCAGCATAACCACGCCCGCCCACTTGAACAGCAGCGTGCCTAGGTCCTTCAGAGCGTGATAGGGGCGGAACACATCGAGGAAAACCTCATGAATAACCTTGAAGCCGAGAACCGCGTTGACCGCCTCTCCCAGCCAGAAAAGATCGAACCATAAGATGCCATTGCCGGCGAGCCAAAGCGGAAAGACGACGGCAAAATTCGCAACCTGCACCAGCAGGAACAAGAAAAACACGGGAAACTGCTTGTGCAGCTTACGCCGCCATAAGATTGCCGCCACCACCGATTGCAGGATCGGTTGCGCGCACCACAAGTACAGGACGACGGCGAGGCTGTGCAAAGTCATGGCCATTGGGGGAGGTGCGGGACCATTTGTAGAAATAGCCCCGCCCCCCTCCTCCACATCCTCAGGCAGGTTGCCCTTCCGGGTCAACCCTCTTAGGTAACCTTAGTAACCATTACCCTCTCTGTGTCAGCTATTATCCGGCTGCGGAAGTGGGCCAGCCTATCCCGCGTCGGGCGTGGAATGCATGTAGGCGCGCATCATGCGCACCTCATCGTCCTTTTCGTCGAGATCATGCAGCAGGATGTCGCGCAAGGAAACGACGCCCTTCAGTTCCCGTCCCGCACAGACCGGCAAGTGCCGGAAGCCATGCCGCTTCATCAGGGTCCTGCAAGTCTCCAGTGGATCGGTCGGAGCGACCGTCAGAGGATCTACGGTCATAACCTGGCTGACCAAAGTGCGGGCGGGATCCTTGCCCTCGACCACCACTCGACTCATCAGGTCGCGCTCGGAGAAAATGCCGGCCAAGCGGCCTTCTTGCAGAACCGGTACGGCGCCGATGTTGTGCTCCACCATTATGCTGGCGACTTCGAGCACGGTCTGATGGGCCTCGGCGGATATGGTGACTTGATTTCTGAGCAGATCACAGATCAACATCTGCACCTCCCGTGGGCTTACGCCGGAAAGTTAACGAGCCTGACAGGCGTCAAACTCGCCTTGAACGAAGGAAGCTAAACTGTTGTATTGGGACCCCGGCGGAGTATATGTCGAAAACGGCCCGGTGGGAAAGAAAAAAATGAGGGCTGGCACCAGCGGAGAGCACTCGTTTCCCCGGCACCGGCTACGCGCTCTCACTCGCGGCCAGCGAAATGACGTAGGATCTGGCGGTCAAAGCGGCGGGCAGTTCAGCGGTGGCGCGGCCAGTAACGATCAGGTTGTAATCTTCACTGGCCCGGAGACGGCTGAACACAGGGGTCGCCTCCTGCGGCTCGACCGTCGCCAGGTATCGCAGGAAGGTGAAAACGTCCTCGGTGGGCTCCAATCCCGGCGCGACGAACGAGACTTCCACATCTTCGTGATGGAAGTGCCATCCCAACGACGCCGCCAGGCACACCGCTCGCTCATACACCACAGGCGGCAGGACTCCGGGAGCGGGGTTGTCAAATACGATGCGGAGCTTGCGTTCATCTTCGCGGCTGAACTCGCGGACTTTGAGCGCACCGGTGCGCGCCGTGGCTTTCCAGTCCACGTGGCGGGCGGAGTCGTCGGGCATGTAGTCGCGTATCAGATAAAGGTCGTAGCCGCGGCCGCGCACAAAGGTTTCGAACTCGCCCGTGACCATGGGAAGAACTTCGCGGAACTGTTCGGTGGCCTCGACGGCGGGATAGACGATGATTTCGCGGACCAGGTTCATCCGCCGGGTTTTCATCAGGAAGGCGAAGGGAAAGCGGGTGGCCAGCCCGAAGTTCTTTTCGCAGTAGCGGCCGCGGACTGGGAAGTTCATCTCCAGGTCGGCCAGGAGTTCCTGTCCGGGAGCGATGAAGGGAAAATAAACGGACTCCTGCAGGATCGGCTTCTCCTCTTCCTCGCGCACACGCCGCAAGCGGCGGTCGGGCAGGCGAAGCCACTGGTTTTGGGGCGCGCGGTTGCGGGGCCAGCCGAAAATGGAAACTTCCCAGCGCCAGCGGGCTTTGTTCTTATTCTTGCGCTTGGCGGGAACCACGCGCACCGAAAAAGATGGCAGCCATGCGCTCGCATTGCGCAAGAGCAGGCGCGCCAGCATCGGACGCCCGGCAAAAACGTGCTCCGGCAAGTGCACATCGAGTTCAAGACTGCGGAGCACCTGCGCCGAGGCAACTCCAGAAACGAGAATTGCAGAGAGCAGCGCGGCCACGACAATGTAGAGCAGATTGTTCCCGGTGTTGAGCGCGGCGATTCCAATCACGACGCTGATCAGGATGTAGATCAGGCCAACGCGCGTGACGTCGTAGTCGATCGCCTCGCGAACTCGGCTCGCGACCACCCGACGCGCCAGGTAGGGCACCGTGGTCAAGCCGACAAAAGTGGCCAGCAAAAGCGCCGCCGACGCCATAACCAGGGTTCCCCAAAGGCTGCCCGCCTCGCGTTCAACCGTAGAAAACATTGCTGCGCCGAAAGCCAGCATCAGTCCGACAATCGCCAACAGGAAGCGCAGCCAGACCTGCGAGAGTCCCAGCCAAGAGCGGGACGCGTCTGTGGGTTGCGGGATCTTTTGTGTGCGATCGGGAATCACGAAGTTCTCTAGAAATGCTTATGTCAGCATAGGACGGCAGAGGCGCGAGGGGAAGTGACGGAAGATACTTTGCCGAGAGGCGGAGCTGGCAAGTGTAATCGTGATTACAACAGCCTCGTGGATTCATGCGGTGATTGGGCGTAAAGTGCTTCTGTGAACCGTTCGCTCACCATCGCGTCACTGTTGTTCGTGCTTAGCCCTTCTTTGGTCTGCCAAACTCCGCACAGCGGTTCAAATTGTTCAACTCTGAAATATCTGCGGCACAAGGTTTCGTGTCTTTGCGGCGCTGTGGACTTTTGTTCGGGAGACATTTGCGGTTCTCCATCGAACTATGACCTCGACGACGACATTACGGTTGAGCTACGGGATAAGGCTGGCACAATGATCATTGACTCGAAGAAAGTTATTGTCGAGACGCGTGAGGAGGAGGGCACGACGCAGGTCGGGACAAAAGTCTCGTATAAGAGAACGGAACGCAAGTTTTGTTTCGACGGAAAACACGACGGAGATTATGTGCTCGCCTTCGTCCTGCGCAAAAACGGCGTTCCCCAGCCAGCGGTCAAATTTCCCACGAGCTACTCAAGCAAGCGGCGCAAGCCTTGCGATTCTGTCTACATGGTGGAACCGATCTGTCCGAAGTAGCTTATCTAGTTGACGTAACATCGCCTTTACACCAACAACTCCCCGCACAAGCGTCCGTCGTCAGTCATCATCTGGCGGCGGCTGCCGCCGATATCTCCACCACAGAAACAGGACCACGCCCGCGGCAACAATCAAGACGGCAATATTGAAGCGCTGCATGGCACGCAACAAGGTGCGCCAATGTTGCCCGAAGAGATATCCCGCGCTGGCGATGCAGGTGACCCAGACCAGCGCACCCAGAAAGTTATAGAGAGCAAACGCGCGCAGACGCATGCGCAGCACACCGGCCAGCGGTCCGGCGAAAACTCGGACACCGAAAACGAAACGGGCAAAGAAAATGGCGACCGCGCCGTAGCGGGCAAACATTCGCTCGCCGCGTTTCATCATGGCCGGCGGAATCCGAAAGAAGCTCTGATAACGATCAAGCAGAGGGCGCCCGCCATAGTGGCCGAACGCGTAGCCCAGATCGCCGCCGAGCGTGGTGGCGCAGGTGGCCACCATGATGATCCAGCCGAGATGGAGCTGATGTTCGTGATAGGCCAAGAAACTAGCCAGCAGAAGCGTGAGCTCACCAGGAACGGGGATGCCGGCGCTCTCCGCCAGCAAGGCCAGAGCCACGGCCCAATAGCCGTAATCGGCGACAAATGCACGGAGCGCATGAAAAATCGTATCGTGCATGAAGTCACTAGCAGGTTCTCAGTTCCCAGTTCTCAGTTCTCAGTAACCCCGCTTTTCTGAGAACTGAGAACTGGGAACTGAGAACTGGAAAGGAAATCGATGAGCGCACGGTTAAACTCCTCGGGCGCCTCTTCGTAAGGCAAATGCCCGACGCCCTTGAACGCCACCAGGCGCGCGTCGCGAAAATTCCGCCGCAAACGCTCGGCGGATGGAAAATGAACGGCGCGGTCTCTCGTTCCCCAAATGAGGAGCGTCGGATAGTCGCGAATCTTGGGGAGCGCGGCTTCCAGTTCCGCGAGGTCTGAAGTCCAGTTCTTCACGATGCGCGATCCATGGCGGAAGACGTGATTCTCGCGCACGGGCAAACGGTAGCCTTCGAGCGAATCCGGTGGAATCTTCGATCCGTCGCCGAACAGGCGGCGCAGCCACAGGTAGTCGGGGAAGCGCCAGCGCTCGATGGTGTTGCGAAAGAGCATGGCGCCGAAGGGACGGCCCAGGAAGGGCGCGAGCCGTTTCCCATGCGGCGACCACGGATTGACGGACGCGACCAGCACCAGCCGCCGCAGGCGGGCTTCGTTTCGCTCAGCACAAAGCGCCGCCACCATGATGGCTACGCCGCCGCCGTGAGAGGTGCCCAGCAGATCAAAATCTGTAATGCCAAGCGCATCCGCGAATTGCAGCACGCGCTCGGCGGTGGCGCGTACGCGGCAGTCCATGCCCTCATGGGCCGTCGATAGCCCGGCGCCCAGATTGTCGATGGCATAAACCGTTCGATAGGGCGCGAGCGCGGGAATCGTGAATCTCCAGGAAAAGGAGTATCCCATCAGCCCATGAATCAGGATGAGCGCCGGCCCCGACCCGGCCTTGAGGTAGCGCATGCGTCCGTCGGCGAGTTCAAGCCAGTGCTCTTCAATTTGAATTTGCGGCTCCGATCCAACTCCAATTCCCGCAGCGCCCGGGCGCGTGTCATTCACGTCGCCAGGAATGAATTTTTCTTCGGGATCTTGGGTGTCGGTGGGCAACGAAATCCTCGCGGAGAGATTCTTATTAAGTGATTATCGCCTCTAACGCTTTGGGGAGCTGAATTCTGGCTCCCCCTCTTTTTTAGCGCCGGTCGTCGTGCTCCTATGTTTTCAGATCGCCCGATGACCCGATCACCCGATCGCCCGATTTCTTCCCCTTCTTGCCCAGCAATTTCTTCAGCACCCTGATGCCCTTATCAACGTGCTTTTCCTCCAGCAGAAACGGCGGCAGGAAACGCAGGACCGTGTCCTGGGTCGCGTTGAAGAGCACGCCCTCCGCCAGCGCCTGCTCCACCAATGGGCGCGCGGGAATATCGAGCGCGAGGCCCTGAATGAATCCGCGGCCGCGGGTTTCGCGGGTAGCGGCGTACTTCGCGACCAGTTCCTCGAGTTGTTGATGCAGGTAGCCGCCAACCTTCACGACGTTTTCCAGCAGATGTTCTTCTTCGACGATGGCCAGATATTCGAGCCCGACGCGGCAGGCCAGCGGACCTCCGCCAAAAGTCGTGCCATGCTGTCCCGGCGAAATCGCCGAGGCGAAGTGTTCTTTCGACAGGAATGCGCCGAGCGGCAATCCCGCAGCGATCGGCTTAGCGATAGTGACGATGTCGGGCACCACCCCAAAACTCTGGAACGCGAAGATCTTGCCGGTGCGTCCGAGACCGCACTGGATCTCGTCGAAAATGAGCGCGGCCTGATGATGATCGGCGAGGGTCCGGCACGCCAGCAGGAATTCTTCAGAACACTCGAGGATTCCGCCTTCGCCAAAGATAGGCTCCAGCACGATGGCGCAGGTGTTGGCATTGACGGCGGCGTGCAGCGCTTCGATGTCGTTCTGCGCCACAAAGGTCACGTTTTCGAGCAGAGGCTCAAAACCTTTGCGATATTTTTCCTGCCCGGTCAGGGACATGGCGCCAAACGTCCGCCCGTGATACGAACCCTGCAACGCCACCAGTTGCGACTTGGCATCGCCGCCTGCTTTGTGTCCGGCGAGACGAGCCAACTTGATCGCGCCTTCCATCGCCTCGGTTCCACTGTTCGAAAAGAAAACGCGGTCGAGTCCCGAAAGCTGGCACAAGCGCTCGGCTAGCTGTCCCTGGTGTTCGTTGTAGTAGAGATTCGAAATGTGAATGAGCCGGGCTGCCTGCTCGCGGATCGCCTTCACGATGCGCGGATGAGCATGACCGAGCGCGTTCACCCCCAGGCCGGCCACGAAGTCGAGATACTTCTTACCTTCGAAGTCGTAGAGGAAGACACCCTTCCCACGCTCAAAGCCGACGGGATAGCGATTGTAGGTGGGAAGAAGAAAGCGCTGTTCAAGATCGACAATTTGTTCTAGGCGTGACATGGATTGATTGTAAATCCATACGAGGTCGGGATACTGAGACGGGGCAAGCCCCGCCTCTACAGTCAAGGACGTTTAGGGTAGAGACAGCTTCTCAGCCTTCGGAGCTGGATTTCGGAGTTGCTCGCGGATTCTCCGGATCCAAACCGGCTGCGGTCATGATGGCGCGTCCCAGGTCCTCGGCGGAAACGGTGAACCCTGCGGCTGGCGGTTGGCTGGCATCTTCTTCGGCATTGGGCGCCACGAAGCGGTAGCCTCTTCCGACCACGGTCTGCAAGTACTGCGGCTCTCCGGCGTCGTCGGCCAGGGCGCGGCGGATCTTGCGAATTGCGGTGTTGATTCCCTGTTCGACGTCGACGAATACATCTTTGCTCCACAACTCGCCGGAAATCTGCTCGCGCGTAACTAACTGCCCTCGCTTTTCGACGAGGAACATGAGTAATTGGAGCGGCAGCCCCTCGAGCCGAACCGGGCTGCCACCGCGGCAGAGTTGAAAACGAGCGTAGTCAAGTTCGAAATCGTCGAAACGGACCTTCTTCTCCGGCAATGCACCACTCCCGCTGCCCCTAAAGGGGTACCTGATTCCGACAGCTTTCGGCGTCGCTAAAAAAGTTCTGATTAAGTCGCCGGGGGCTTCCGTGCGCCCCCGTGTACCCTGTCGTTTACGCTTTCTGCCAACACTTGATCGGAGTTTCCTTAAAGCGATGCCCTGATACGGAGCTTATTTCTTCATCAAATTGCGTGTCAGGAATTCTGTTCTGCGCGGCGTATCGTGTCAAGCGCTCGACGGTGAATTTCTTCAGATCAGTTCAGACGGCTTCAGACCGGCTCCATGGACGTTTCCAGGAATCAGGCGCAAGATCACACTCACTTGCGGGATTTGCTCACCGCCTCCTGGTCGAGTCCGGTGAGCCCAGTGAGTGGGGGACTCGGGAAACGGGGAAGGTTCTCGAATCCCCCAAACACCAAAGGAAGGGTTTGGGCACGTCACCTTACTTCAGTTCGGAAACAGGCCAACCACAAAAATCCGCTAGCCTCCTCAAGCTTACCAGCACCCAGACCCTATTCCCGCAAGCGATGTTCTTCGCGCTGGCTGAAGACGCGGCAAATCGCGTCTCTACGCAATGTTGGAATCCAAAAAAGCAGAAGCTGTATTCCATAATTCATAGCAGCTATCCGGTATTCACTCTATACTTATGGAAGTCGCTCTCTGACAGCGACTTACCTGAACTACGCAAGATTGGAAGGTGGCAGTGAAGTTGCTCATACCTGAACGGCGTCGAAGGTCTGGCCACTCCGTCGCGCAGCCGTCCCTGCCCATGAACCGCGAATTTGAGGCTCGGTTTACCGCCATCCTGCTGACTCTCCTCACAGTGGCGGCGGTGCTTTTCGCCGGTTTCAATTACAAAGCCGAGCATCAGTCCGCGGTTCCAGACGACGGCGCGTGGTGGATTGAGAGAAATAGCCATCTGGTGGCGGATCGACTGGAACCGAACGGTCCGGCAGAGCGGGCCGGAATCCGCCGCGGGGATGAGATTGTCAGTGTCAACGGCCGCGCGGTCGACACGGCGGCGGCGGTGACGCGCCAACTCTACGACTCCGGCGTCTGGTCCAAGGCCACCTACTCGCTGATCCGCGGCACGGTTCCGCTGGATGTGGAAGTGGTGCTGGCTCCGGCCGAACGCTCCATGAACGATTGGCTGCGGCTGATCGCGCTCATTTACCTGAGCATCGGTCTCTATGTGCTGCTGCGGCGCTGGACCGCCGTGGGCTCCACGCACTTTTATATTTTCTGCCTGGTATCGTTCATTTTCTACTCGCTGCACTACACCGGCAAACTCAACGCTTTCGACTGGATCGTCCTGTGGGCCAATGAAGTCGCGTGGCTGCTGCAGCCGGCGCTTTTCCTGCACTACGTATTGACCTTCCCGGAACGGCGGGAGTTCGTCCGCCGGCATCGCCTGTCGCTTCCTCTGCTCTACTTGCCGGGACTGTTACTGCTCGGAATCCAGATCCTGGCGCTTGAGTACTTGAAAGCCAGCGCTTCACTGCTCTTCAACCTGAACCGTGTGCACTGGGCTTATCTGACGATCTTCTTCGTCTCGGCGGCGGCGGTTCTGTGGAGCAACTACCGTCAGGCCACGACTCCGATTCTGCGGCAGCAGCTCAAGTGGATTACGCGCGGCACCATCCTGGCCATCACGCCGTTCACGCTCTTTTATGTTCTGCCGTATCTCGTCGGAGTGATGCCTTCGATCGCCATGAAGGTGTCGGTGCTCTCGCTGGGATTGCTGCCGCTGACCTTTGGATATGCCATTTTCCGCTACCGGCTGATGGACGTGGATCTGATCTTCAAGCGCGGCATGGCCTATACGCTGGCAGCGGCGGCCATCGTCGGAGCGTACTTCGGAGTCGTGGCCGCGATTGCGGAATTGGTGCATGCGCGCGTGCCCAGCTCCGGACCTTACGGCTTGGTGGTGGCCGTCGTAGTCACCGCCCTGCTGTTCGATCCGGTGCGGAAGTGGATTCAGGAAAAGCTCGACCAGTTTTTCTACCGGACCCGCTACGACTACCGCCGCACCCTGATCGAGTTTGGACGGGAGTTGAGTTCGGAAACCGACCTCGGCAAAATGCTCTCCTCGCTGGTCGACCGGCTGGCGCGCACGCTGCTGGTGGATCGCATCGCGATCTTCCTCGGTAACAGCGACTCTTCGCGCTTTGAGCTATCGAAATCGTTCGGCATCGCCCACGTCACCGGCCTCGACCTGTCGTTCCTCGCCAAGCCGCGAATCGAAGACGCGGCCGGGCATGTCTTCTTCGAAAATACGCACCAGTTGCCGCGTGAGAATGGCTTGGCGCAAGAGGCCATCGGACGCCTCGATCTCAACTACTACATCCCCTGCCACGCGCGCCAGAAAACCATCGCCTTCCTCGGACTGGGCAAGACGGTGAAGGGCGACTTCCTCTCCAGCGAAGATGTGGAGTTGCTCGAAGCGCTGGCGGGATACATCGGCATCGCCATCCAGAACGGACGTCTGTACGCGTCACTTGAACAGAAGGTGAACGAATACGAGCGGCTCAAGGATTTCAACGAGAACATTGTCGAATCCATCAACGTCGGCGTCATGGCTGTGGACCTGCAGGATCGCATCGAGTCCTGGAACTCACAGATGGAAGTCATGTATGCCCAGCCGCGCTGGCAGGTGGTGGGGCGTTCGCTGAGCGAGGTTTTTCCGGCCGCCTTCGCCGAGGAGTTTTACCGCGTCCGCCAGAATCCCGGCGTCCACAATCTCTACAAATTCCGGCTGGGAACTCCCACTGGCGAATCGCGCATCGTGAATGTGGCGATCGCGCCGCTGGTCACCCGCAAGTTCAGCGTGGTGGGACGGCTGGTAATCGTGGACGACATCACGGAGCGAATCGAGCTGGAGGTCCAGCTCACCCAAGCCGACAAGCTTTCGTCCATCGGACTGCTCGCCGCTGGGGTCGCGCACGAAGTGAATACGCCGCTGGCCGTGATCTCCTCCTACACGCAGATGCTGGCAAAGCAGTTGCAATCGGATCCGCAGAAGGCGGGGCTGCTCGAAAAAATCACGCGGCAAACTTTCCGCGCCTCGGAGATCGTCAATAATCTGCTGAACTTCTCCCGTACCTCGGGCTCGGAATTGACCGAAGTCAGCCTGAACAAGGTGATCGCCGATACGCTGGCGTTGCTCGAACACCAGTTCAAGGTGGCGCACATCCAGGTGCAGCCCGCGCTCCACGAGGGCCTTCCGCTGATTCAAGGCAACGCCGGACGCCTGCAACAAGTGTTTTTGAATTTGTTCTTGAATGCGAAGGACGCAATGGCCGGAGGCGGAGTTCTGAACGTGGCGACGATGAACGGCGAATCAGTCACGGTGCGCGTCTCCGACACCGGCTCGGGCATTGCGCAGGAACACATTCAACGCATTTACGATCCCTTCTTCACTACCAAGACGTCGCCTGCGGAGGGCCAGAGCCGCGGCACCGGTCTTGGACTTTCTGTCACCTACGGCATCATCCAGGAACACGCGGGCAATATTCGCGTGGAGAGCCGCCCGGGCGAAGGCACCACCTTCACCCTGGATTTCCCATTGATCTCGACCAGGAAGGCCATCCATGTCTGAATTAGCGATCTCTGAAGTAATGGCCGCGGCGCGCCGGGGCACGCCGGAAAATCCGCAGCCCAGCGCGGGCAGAATCCTCATCATCGACGACGAAGCCGAAATCCGGGAATCGCTGGAAACTCTTCTCCAGCTCGAAGGCTACACCGTCGTGGTTGCGGAAAACGCACGGGAAGGTCTGGCGCAATTTGGAGTGCGCGCCTTCGACTTGATTCTGCTCGACCTGGCGCTCCCCGATAAAAGCGGGATGGACGTGCTCGCCGAGATTCGGCTGCTCCATGCGCAACAGGCAATCATCATGATCACCGCCTATGGCACGGTGGAAAACGCGGTCCGCGCCATGCAATCGGGAGCCACCAACTTCATCCAGAAGCCGTGGGACAACGAGAAACTGCTGGCCGACGTGCGCGCCGCCGTCGCCCGCCAGAAGGCGGAAGAAGAAAACATCCAGCTCAAGCGCGCGCTCAAGCAGCGCTACAACTTTGAAAACATCGTGGGCAAGAGTGAGCCCATGCTGAAAATTTTCGACCTCGTCGCGCAGGTCGCGCCCAGTCGCTCGACCGTGCTGCTGCAAGGCGAAAGCGGGACGGGCAAGGAACTGATCGCCAAGGCGATTCATCTGAATTCCACACGTCGCGAACGTCCGTTCGTCCCCGTCAACTCCGGGTCCACGCCGCCCGATCTGCTCGAATCCACGCTGTTCGGGCACGTCAAAGGCGCTTTCACCAGCGCGGTTACGTCGAAGAAGGGTCTGTTCGAAGTGGCCGACCGAGGCACGCTTTTCCTCGACGAGATCGGCACCATGAGCATGGACACGCAGAGCAAGATTCTCCGCGTGTTGCAGGACCGCAAATTCATGCATCTCGGCGGCGTGCAGGAAATTCAAGTCGACGTGCGCATCATCGCCGCCACCAACGTGGACCTTCGGCAGATGGTGAAAGAGGGCCGCTTCCGCGAAGACCTGTACTATCGCCTCAACGTAATCAGCCTCGATCTGCCGCCGCTGCGCCGCCGCCGCGAAGACATTCCCCTGCTGGTGCAGCACTTCCTCCAGAAGTATTCGGAGGAAAACGAACTGCCCCGCCGCCGCGTTACCACCGAGGCGTTGCGTCCGCTGGTGAGCTACTCCTGGCCCGGCAACGTCCGCGAACTGGAGAACACGATCGAACGCGCCGTGGTGCTCTCTTCCGACAACGACATTGGAGTCGATCTCCTGCCCGACCACATTGTCGGCCGCGGCACTTCGGTTCCAGATTTGGATGCCGATTCGGGAGCCACGCTGTTCACCATCATGGAAGACTGCGAACGGCGGATCATCATCGACATGCTGGAGAAATGCAGCTGGAACCAGACCGAAGCAGCCGAGCGCTTCCACGTTCCTCTCTCCACCCTGAATCAAAAGATCAAGCGCTTGGCCATCGAGATCAAGAAGAAGAACCGGGAATAGATCGGGCCATCGGGTCATCTGAAAGAGGCAAGGTCCCTCGGGTTTTAGATCGCCCGATGACCCGGTCGCCCGATCACCCGATGCTTTCTCTCTCTGCTATAGTTCCTTGAGCGGAAATTCCCCGACCACACATGGCGTTCGAACTCGAACTGACTTCGCCCATTGAAGTCGCCAAAGATTTTGCGCTGGCGGTTCAGGATTACACCCTGCTGTCCGCGCAATCGCTGGCAAACTTCTTTCGCCGTCCTCTGTACATGGGCGACATGCTGCACCAAGCGGACCTGATCGGCGTCGGCTCCCTGCCCATCGTGATTCTTACCGGTCTCTCCGTCGGCGCGCTCCTAGCGCTGAACGCCGCCAGCACGCTGCAACGTTTCGGTGGGATCTCGCTCATCGGCCAACTGGTTTCGATCGGCATGGTCACAGAACTGGGCCCGCTCATCACCGGGCTGATGGTGGCGGGGCGAAACGCCTCCGGTATGGCCAGCGAACTCGGTTCGATGATCGTCACCGAACAGATTGACGCCATGCGCGCCCTGGGCACCGACCCTACCAAGAAGCTGATTACGCCACGAGTGGGCGCCACCGTTTTCATGCTGTTTTTCCTGACCATCATCGCCGATCTGCTCGGGTTGATCGGCGGCTATGCAGTCGCGCACCTGCTCTTCGGAGTCAACTCGCAGCAGTATTGGACTTCTGTCTGGCAGATCCTGGTCTTCCGTGACGTCTTCACCGGCCTCATCAAGCCCGTGCTCTTTGGCTTCATCATCTCCACCATAGGCTGCTACTACGGCATATCGACGCGTGGCGGCACCCAGGGGGTGGGCCGTTCCACCACCCAGGCCGTCGTCGCCGCGTCCGTATTGATTCTAGTGACGGATTTCTTCGTCACCAAGTTGATCTTCGCAATTTTTGGTTACAGGTAAACTATGCCCGCGCCCACTCTGCCCAGCGAAAACCCGGCGGTGGCAGTGGTGAATCCCTCTGGCTACGCCCTCGAGTTTGACAACGTCTCAATCGCATTCGATGAAAAAGTTGTGCTCGACGGCATTTCGTTCCAGTTGCCGCACGGCGAGACCAAGGCGCTCTTCGGCGTCGCCGGGTCGGGCAAGAGCACACTGCTCAAGCTTGCCATAGGACTTATCCGCCCCGACAGCGGCCGCATCTTCGTGCTCGGAGAAGAAGTCACGCGCATGTCGGAACAGGAACTGTTCGCGCTGCGCCGGCGCGTGGGCATCGTGTTCCAGGAAAGTGCGCTCTTCGATTCGCTTAAAGTGTACGAAAATGTCGGTTACCGCCTGCTCGAAGAGGGAATCTCCGCCGAGGAAATCGAGCGGCGGGTGCGCGAGGTGCTGCGCTTTGTGGAGCTGGAACGAACCTACGACATGCGTCCCTCCGAACTCTCCGGCGGCATGAGAAGGCGCGTGGCCATCGCTCGCGCCATTGTCACCCGACCCGAGGTTCTGCTCTACGACTCGCCCACCGGCGGACTCGATCCCGTCACCTCGAACACCATCGTCGAGCTCATCGTGAAGCAGCGTGACGTCTACAAAACCAGCGCCCTCATGGTGACTCACCGCCTCCAGGACGCCTTCACCATGGCGACTCACCAGTTCGATAAAGCGACCAATCAGATGGTGGCCCTGCCCAAGGGCAAGCACTGCGAAGTGCCCATGAGTTTCCTGATCTTGCGTGACGCAAAGGTCATCTTCGACGGCGACGCTCACCAGCTCGCCACTTCGCACGACGACTACATTCGCGAATATGTTTCGTGAGGTCCATGTAGGGACGGCCGCCCTCGCGAGCCTGCCCTGAGCGAAGTCGAAGGGTCCAAGCCGAGCGCAGCTCGGCAGTTGCCGGTGGCCACAACAACTGTGGACTGGCGTAGCCGCGAAGCGGCAGAACAAGAAAGCCCGGCACGTCAGTGCCGGGAAAGCGGAAGTGGGACAGATCAAGTCCCGCTAGGGACGGCCCCCGACCGACTCTTTAAAGGCTGAATCGCTTTTACTCAGTCTCTCTTCTTGTCGCCGCTCTTGCCCGGCAACGCCGCCGGATTTTCGTGTACGCGCTCGCGGAATCCGCCTTTCATCCCACGCGCAAGTCCAATCGCCGCTTCCCCAAACTTGTCGCGCACATGATCCGCGGCCGCCAGCGCCTTCTGCCAACGCTCGGCCCGCGAAGGCTCCAGCAACTCAAGCTGGATTGACCCCGATTCGAAATTCGACGCCTGCACTCCCAGCAATCGCACCGGAGCGCCCGCCTTCCAGTTGGCGAAAAACAGACGCCGCGCCTGCTCGAAGATCTGGTTATCCATCTGCGTCGGCTCGTCCAGCGAGTGCGCCCGCGTTATGGTGGAGAAATCTTTGTAGCGCAATTTCAACTGCAGCGTGCGCGCAAAGTGTCCGCCCTCGCGCAGCCGCCGTCCCACCATCTCGCTGAGCCGCATCAGCGTGGACTGCAAGCGCTCGGCGTCGCCCGTATCCTCGTCGAAGGTGTGCTCGTGGCTGATCGATTTCGGATCGATATTCTCGCCGACTTCATTGTCGAACCATCCTCCCGCATCTTCGCCGCGCGACTTCCCTGCCAGCGCCAGCCCCCACTTCCCGAAGCGATGTTCAAGATCGCGGTCGTCGAGACGCGCCAAGTCGCCCACTTTCTGAATGCCGATCGCATGCAGCTTTTGCTCCATCACCTTGCCCACGCCCGGAATATCGCCCACCGCGAGCGGCGCTAGAAATTTCGCTTCCTCGCCGGGCAACACCCAGAGCACTCCGTTCGGCTTGGCTTTGGCGGATGAGACCTTCGCGATCAGCCGCGATGTGCCGATCCCGATCGAGCAGTTCAATTGTGTAGCCGACTTCATCCCCTCATGCAGTCGATGAGCGGAATGCAGAGGCCGTCCATGCAGGCGCTCTGTCCCGGTCATGTCGAGATAGGCCTCGTCCACCGAAGCCATCTCGACCAGCGGAGAAAAGTGGCCAAGCACTTCATGCACCTTGTGCGAATACTCGCGATAGCGCTCCGGATGCCCGTTGACAAAAATCGCCTGCGGACACATTTTCGCCGCCGTCCGCAGCGGCATGGCCGAGTGCACGCCAAACTTCCGCGCCGCATACGATGCAGCCGAGACCACTCCCCGCTCGTCGCGCTGCCCGCCCACCACCACCGGCTTGCCTTTCAGCGACGGATCAAACAATTCCTCGACGGAGACGAAGAAGGCGTCCATATCGACGTGAAAGATGGTGCGCGGCGAGGGGGTGCTCATCGGAGTCACTGACGATCTGGCAGAAGTGTACCGCAAGAATACTACCCGGTAGCTTCTGAGTCGCCGTCCAACGGCCAGAATCCTCATGCGGGTGCCCCACTCATCGCGTACTTTGCGATGAGTGGGATTCGCGAGGTACACTATGCGGCCCTAGATTCAAGAGGCGCTCGACGCCCTCGGGTGCGCGCGCAATGACCTTTAGATAGGCTTCTGTTGGTTGGTCCTGTTCCGCGCGGCCTTGCTCCCGGTCCCGGGAAAGTGCCCAGCGGGATATGGTAGCAACCAACGGCCAGAATCCTCATGTCGGGCCGCTGTGGTCAGCGGGCCCACCGTGGAAATACCAAGCAGGAGATTACGCCCGCATTAATTTCTGGTTAAATTCTCCCCGTTCATTTGACCGCGCTGCAGGGTGGCATTAGTCTGCTGTGGTTATGAGCAAAGCCGATCTCGATCAGTTGCGCCTCGTGTACAAAAAGGCTGTCGATGAATGGGTCGACACCATTCGCACTGAAGAAGCGTTAGCCACTCCCGACCATTCCATGATCGCCATGGAGCACTGGGACACCGCCCACCTCAGGGAGCACGACGCCCACGAGAAAGCCACCGAAGCGCGCGAAGCATACAAAGACGCGCTTCGTGGCGTGAACTATGGCATCTAGCCGGCTTCATTACAGGGCAGTTAGAGCTTAAATTGGACAATTGAGTCCGACTGCGCTTTTGTAGCGCGGCCATTCTTGCCCGCGGTCTTCTCCCGATATGCAAATCGCTAAACCAGCACCGGCTCTTTTTTCGAGTCCGCGGCCGCGACTGCATCCGCGGTAGCCCGCGCCTGTCGCGCCCGCTCGTAGATCTTGCCGTACTCGCGCGCCGACGCTCCCCAGGAAAAATCGCGCCCCATCCCGTTGCGCATCAGCGCCTGCCACGACGACGGATCCTGATAAGCAAGCAGCGCCTGTTTAATGGTCGCCAGCAGCGCCTCTCCCGTGTAGTCGCAGAACTTGAAGCCCGTCCCCCTGCCCGTGCGCGCGTCCCAAGGCTCGATGGTGTCGTCAAGACCGCCAGTCGCCCGCACAATGGGAACGGTGCCGTATTTCAGGCTGTAAATCTGATTTAACCCGCAGGGCTCGTAGCGGGAAGGCATCAGGAACATGTCCGCGCCCGCTTCAATTTTGTGCGCGATGGCGTTGTCGTACGCGACCTTGACCGCAATCTTGTTGGGGAACTGCTTGCTGAACTGCTGGAACATCTCTTCGTAGGGCTTGTCGCCGGCTCCGAGCGCCACCACGACCATCTCTTCCCGCGCCAGACGATCCATAATCTGCGCGATCAGATCGAAGCCCTTCTGCGCGGCGAACCGCGAAACGATGCCGATCACCGGCACTCTAGAATCCGTGTTCGTGACTCCGAAGGCGTGCAGCAAATCATGTTTGCATTGCAGCTTGCCGCTCAGATCCTGCGGCGAATACTTGGCGACGGTGAATTTGTCGGTCTGCGGACTCCACTGGTCGTAGTCCACGCCGTTCAGGATGCCAGTCACGGTCGCCGCGCGCTGGCGCAGCACGCCTTCCAGGCCGAATCCATATTCAGTGGTCTGGATCTCCTGACTGTATTTCTTGCTGACCGTGGTGACGAAGTCCGAGAACACGAGCGCGCCTTTCAGAAAATTCACCTGCCCGAAAAATTCCATCTTCGAGATGGCGAGCAATTCCCAGGGCAACGTCAGCAGCGGCAAAGTTTCGGACGAAAACAAACCCTGGTATCCCATGTTGTGGATAGTGAAAACGGTGGCCACTTCGCGAAACGCGGGATCTTCGGCATAGACGGTGCGAAGCAACACTGGGATCAGCGCCGATTGCCAGTCATGGCAGTGGAAGACATGCGGCACGCCCAAAATCTTGGAGGCCTCGAGCACCGCGCGCGAAAACAGAGCGAAACGCTCGGCGTTGTCGGGATAGTCGCCGGCCGGAGTTCCGTAGAGCGCATCGCGGTCGAAGTAGGGCGGATAATCCACGAAATAAAATCGCACTCCGGCACTCGATCCGGCCGTCACCACCGAGCAAAAACGATACTTGTCGTCGAAAGGGACGGTAATGCTGCGGACGACCGTTTGCGGATCGTCCAGTTTGGTTTGGCGGTAGCGCGGAACATATACGCTCACTTGATGACCCAGAGCGGCCAGGGCGCGCGGCAAGGCGCCGACCACGTCGGCCAGTCCGCCAGTCTTGGAAAAGGGAACGCACTCGGATGCGGCGAAAGCGATATGCATTGCGAAAGAACCTCCTGAGCGGTGACTCGACAGGCCTCGCTCACGTTATGATGATTACGGCAGAAACGCTGCCGGGCATTTGTAATTTCCAATCTGCAATTTGTAATTGAAAATCGTTGCATTGTTCTTTCAATTGCCAATTGCCAATTACAAATTCCGCTTCAGTCTAAATGCCGGAAAGAAAGAGGGTCAACGTGCCAAAGGGCGCGACCGTAAGAACGAATCCACACAAGCCCAAACTGGGCCAGCATTTTCTCGCCAGCGAAGCGGCCGCTCTGCGCATTGTAGAAGCTCTGGGCGATGTTTCCGAAGCGACGGTGCTGGAGATCGGGCCCGGCCGCGGCGCCATTACCGATTTGCTGGCCGGGAAAGCGCGGCGTCTGATCGCGGTGGAATTGGATCGCGTCCTTTCGGCGCAGCTCAGGATGAAATTCTCCATGCAACATAATGTTGAAATCATCGAAGGCGATATCCTGAAGATCGAACTGGACACCGTCTTCGGCGCGAAGCCGGGAAGCCTTCGTACCGGGCTCAATTTCGCGCCCGAACCGGCTCGGGTCATCGGCAACCTGCCGTATTACATTACCTCCGACATTCTGCTGCGGTTGCTGGAGTATCACCGTTACTTTTCGACGATTGTCCTCATGGTGCAGAAAGAAGTTGCCGATCGCCTGGCGGCTTCGGCGGGAAGCCGAGACTATGGCTTGCTATCGGCCACGGCGCAGTTGTACGGCCGGATCGAGCAACTCTTCACGCTTCCGCCGGGAGCGTTTTCTCCTCCCCCCAAAGTTCATTCCAGCGTGGTTCGCATTACGATCAAGCCCCGGCTGGAATCGCTGCGAGTTTCCGAAGCGGAGTTCATCGCGTTCCTGAAACTCTGCTTTGCGCAGAAGCGCAAAACGCTCTGGAATAATCTGAAGACGCGGTACGATGAAGATGCGCTGCGAGCCGCTATGGCGAAAAGCGGCGTGAAACCTGCGATCCGGGCGGAGGCACTGCCGATCGAGAGAACCGCCGCCTTGTTCCGCGCGTTGCGCAACGGCAGTTCATAATTTTCGCTGCCGAGGCTTTCGCGGACGTTATTTTCGCGGGCAATAGTGCCCGCGCCACACGAGCTTCTTATGACTTCAGCCTTACGAACTCCCGCCGTTGCCGGCAGGTTTTATCCGGACCGCCCAGACGAATTGCTGCGCGATATTCGAGCCTACACTTCCGCGGGCGAGACTCCGGTTGAGACCCGCCGCATTGCCGCCATCGGATGCGTCGCTCCCCATGCGGGATACATCTACTCCGGCGGCGTCGCGGGCGCGGTGTATTCGCGCCTGGAGATTCCCGAGCGCTGCGTGATTCTCTGCCCCAATCACACGGGCAAGGGACGTCGGCTGGCGGTCATGACCGATAGCGCGTGGCAGACTCCGCTGGGCGATGTCGCGGCGGACGCGAAACTGGGCGCACGTTTGCTGCGCCGCTTCCCTGCGCTCGAAGAGGACAGCGCCGCGCATCGCGGCGAACATGCCATCGAAGTCCAGCTGCCTTTCCTGCAGGCGCAACAGCCGGAGCTGAGTATCGTTCCGATCGTCATCGGCACCAGCGACTTTGATGCGCTCCGCGGATTGGGTGAAGCGCTGGCGGATGTGATTGCCGATCGTGAGGAAGAAAATCAAGAAGATCGAGAAGAGGATCGCAAGGAAAAAGTCCTGATTATCGCGTCCAGCGACATGAACCACTACGAGTCCGACGCGATCACTCGCGTGAAGGACCACAAGGCAATCGAACGCGTGCTGGCCCTGGATGCGCGCGGCCTCTGGGAAGTGGTGCAGCGTGAGGACATCAGCATGTGCGGGTTCGGGCCAACAGTTGTCATGCTCACTGCGGCCAAGCTTCTGGGAGCGACTTCGGCCACACTGGTCAAGTACGCAACCTCGGGCGATGTCTCCGGCGATTACGAATCGGTGGTTGGGTACGCGGGAATTATTGTGGAGTGAGAACTGTTTGGGGAACAAGAGTGCGTGAAGAAAGAAAGGCGGCCAATTTTTCTGGCCGCCTTTTTTCTCCCAAATGACTCTTGTCTCAGTGCGGACGCGACGGCGGTGGCGGCGGCGCGGTCGAATGGTGCGTTGGCTCGTTCGTAGCCATCCCCGGGGGAGTCAGCGGACTCGCACCAAAGGCGGTTGGCGGCGGCGCGGCCGGAGCTGGCGGAGCCGACGAGACTACGACGGGACGAGAAGTCCGCTCCATTGTTTTCGAGAGACGGTCGAGATGGCGCACCGATCCGCGCGGCACTCCGAAGGCGGCGGAGCCGGGATCGATGGTCAGGCGGCGCGGCGCTCCCGACGGCGGGTTCACCGTGAGGCCCTTTCCCACCATGACCGTCAACCGGCCGCGCGGCGGGGGCAACGGCACCGGAAAGCGCTTCGGCGGATTCACCACCGGAGGGATCGCATACCAGTTGTTCCAGGAACCCGGCTGCCACATCCAGCCGCAGCCCTGCGCGAAAGCCCAGTTGCCATAGCGATACGGCATCCAGCCCCACGGGTACGCCGACACAAACATATATCCAGATCCGGGATACCACATCCAACCGCCATCCTGGAACGGGCTCCAGTTGGCATCGATGAAATAGGGCTGCCAGCCAAGTCCGTAGCCTGGGCAGTTCATGTAGCTGCCGTAATAATTCAAGTCGCTCATGCCGTAGGCATACGGCGAGGCCAGACTGGAGCCGCCGGCGGACACGTAGCGATCGTGATAGTCGGCCTGCTGGCGATCCCAATCGTCGGACGGTTCCGCTTCATAATTTCTGGCGATCACGAACGTGTCTTTCTTGGCGGGATCGCTGAGGTCGATGGTTGCGCTGCGATTCGCGGCAACGTCAAATTGTCCCGATGGTCCGGTGGCGCGCAACTTGCCTTTGAACACGGCTAGAGTCGCCTTGCTGGCGCCGTCGAACCCGACGCGGAAGTGCGCGGCCTCGGCCACGGTGATGGACTCATCGGCAAAACTCAGCAGGAACTGGTCGCTCTTTTTCTCGCCATCGTTCTCGCCGTCGTTCTCGCCAACTCTCTCGCCAGCTTTCCCGCCAACCTTCTTCGGGTGAAGACTTCCGTAGACGGTGCCGGAGACAAGTTGGACGGTGCTGAGCTTCTGGCCATCGTCGCCGAGCGCGAGACGAGTGAAATCGACTTCGCTACGAGGCGCGAGGCGCAGCGCGCTGCCATCTTCGAATTCCACTTCCGCGCGGCCGTCCTTTCCGGTCTTTAGCTTGGAGCCTTCGATCACGGGCAGATTGAGAAACGCTTTATCGAAACCGTCGCCGGTGGCGCGGTCGATCTGCACGGTACCCTGCACTTCGCTCAAGCGCACAATGCGCGCCTTCGATTCCGCCGATGCCGAGACCACCAGAGACGCCGCCAGCGCGGCCGACATTGCCAGCATCTTTCCGAGTTGTCGGATCGTCATATGCCTCTCCCGGACTGGTTTGAGTCTGCGAGGGTGCGGAGCGTAAGTCAAGCGGGATTTTGGAATTTTGAGAATTTGGACACTAGGTCCCGTTGGACCCGCGATCAGTGCACGCCGGCGCGCTCCAGTAAGCGTTGGGCACGGGCGCGGGTTACGTTGATCACCGACGGATCGGCGATGATCTGATCGAGGATTGGCCGAATAGCTGTGATCTCGACCAGTTGATTGCTGCCGGCCATTTGTTCCATGCGCTTGAATTCTTCGTCGAGCGCGAGTTTCTGGTAGTGGCGATCGTACTGGAGACGATGTCCGAATTCGAGCGTGGCGGAGAGGCTTTGCATCAGGCTAGTCAGTTCCTGGACGGCGGGGTTGGCCGAATAGTTGTAGGTGGACTCACCGCTGCGCCGGGCGTCTTTGTACGTGAGCACCTTCTTTCCAGTGAAGGCAACGCCTTTGTGATGGGCGTCGAGGTCCTTCTGAAAAAACCCTGCCTTCGCCGCCAGATCAAAGATCTTCTGCCGCGTCTCCGCGGTTGTGGTGAAGTCGAGATCGAAGCTGTCAGTTTCGTCGGAATCGGGCGAGAGGCGTCCGCTGGACTGATAGCGGGACGGGCCGTCGGATTGAATCCGAATCGAGTAGTGCTCGGGCTGGGAGGCGGGGAAATCGAGGGTGAAGGTGACGACGGCCGGAGCCTCGGTTTGCGAATAGGCGAGGATTGAAGAAAGTAGGATCGAGGCAGAGATCAGCCGGCAGAGGATCTGAAACGGACGGGGCATGGGTCGCTGTAATGATTGGGGATGGAGGCGAGGAGTGTCAAGGGGAGGGCTGGCTTTTCGCTTTTCGCTCGGCTGGACGGCCGAGGGCGGCCGTCCCTACGTGTTTCTTGCTGGCTCGATAGCGTTTGCTTACTTGCAGACCGCGGTGAAACCCAGGGAGTTGTTGGCGGTGAGATAGATCTGGCCGGAGATCAGGCCGTTGTTGTTGATGCCACCGGCCATGGTGTAGCTCGCACCGGAATAGACGATGTTCTTGAACACTCCATTTTCGTAGATGAAGCCTAGTTCTTGTTCGGCGGTAAGACGATTGCCCACGATGACGCCGGAGTTGTTCACTCCGAGTAGAACGGTTCCGTAACTGGCATGGGGGTAATTGATGGTGGTGAACGCTCCGTCTTGCCAGAGGAAACCGTTGCTGACGGCGGTGCTGGCGTAGGTTCCCACGACATCGGCGCTGTCGTTGATGGCCAGGGCATAAGTTGCCTGCGCACTGGGATAGGCGATGGTGGTGTATTTGCCGTTCACTCGCATAAATCCCTTGGTTACGGACGCGCTGGCGCTGAAGCTGCCGACCGTGGCTCCCAATTGATTAATGTCGAACAGCCAGGTATTGGCGGCCTTGGGATGATTGACGGCGGTGAAGGTGCTGCCTTGCAGCAGGAATCCATGAATGTGTCCGGGGTACGCGCTGTCCTGGTAGAAACCGGCATTGACGCCGCTGCCGTTGCGTCCATACAGCCATGTGGAGGAGGATTTCGGGGCCGCGTATTCGGTGAAGACTCCGCTGGCGGTGCGCGTGAAGGCCACGAATTGCTGGGTGTTGTTGTCGAGCAACTGGCCAACCACGGCGCCGTCGTCGCTCACTCCGTTAACCTGGCTGAAGGAATATCCCAAGGGCGCGGAGAACGTGTCGAAGATGCAGGAAGCATTCTGGGCGGCGTGCAGAAGAGGCGAGGACAAGAGAAGCGCGACGACGATGGCAGAAACGGAACGGGGAAGGGACATGAAATCCTCGACAGCTATATTTGTGTGCGCAGTTTCAGCATAGCTTGAGAAGCGTCGCGAGTCAGCAACGGATGCACGAACGAGTGATACGGTGCGCGGCGGTTTTGGGACTGTGACGGAGGTAACTTGACCGAGGGCGCGGAAAGAATGCCTTGCCGTGGCGGAGGAGATGTTTAGGACGTAGGGGTCCTTCGACCGCGCATCTCGCCTCGCAAGCGAGGCGGGCTGCTCCGCTCAGGATGACAGGCGATATTGCTCGGGTGGCGGCGGCGATCCTTGCTCGAGTGATCTTTGGCCGGGTGATCTTTGCTCTCGTGTTTATCGCTCTGGCGTTCTTGGGTGGCGACGGTGTGCAGATGGCAGATGGCAATGGCGAGCGCATCGGCGGCATCGGCGGGTTCGGGAATCCGATCGAGGTTGAGAAGGCGAGTCACCATCTGCTGGACCTGATGCTTTTCGGCGCGGCCGTATCCGACGACCGCGGACTTGATGGAGAGCGGCGAGTATTCGGCGACTTCGAGTCCGGCGGAAGCAGCGGCCAGCATGGCGACACCGCGCACCTGTCCGAGTTTCAGGGCGGACTTCACGTTGGCGGCGTAGAAAACGTCTTCGATCGCGACGCGGTCGGGACGGTGCTGAGCGATGAGTTCCTGAAGGCCGATCGAGATGCGTGAGAGGCGCGCGGCCATCGGGTCGCGCGGGGAAACCTTGATGGCGCCGCAGACAATGCAGACGAGCCGATCATTGTCACGACCGTCGGAGAGCAAATCGACTACGCCGTATCCGGTGTATTCCGTGCCGCAGTCGATGCCGAGGACGCGCATGGGGGAAGTGTAGCAGGACAGTGGACAGTGGTCAGTGGCTAGCGGCCAGTCTCTCGCTCTCAACAACAGCGTGATAACCTATTGCCTTCCGGGCCACTGAAACGTGGGGTGGGGGCGGATGGCATACAGTCAGGGCGCGGACTCACACTCGTACCACACAATCCCATCTGAGGAGACGAGCAAACCATGAAAATTGGAGTGTTGACGGGCGGGGGAGACTGTCCCGGTCTCAATGCGGTCATTCGGGCGATCGTGCGGAAGGGCACCTTTCACTATGAAGACGAGTTTGTGGGATTCGTGGAGGGCTGGCGCGGGTTGTTGGAAAACAAGACGATGGAACTCGGCCTGACGGCGGTAAGTGGCATTCTGCCGCGTGGAGGCACGATTCTACGCACTTCGCGGACCAATCCGGCCAAGCATGACAATGGCCTGAAGCACTGCGCCGAGAACCTCCAGAAACATGGTTGTGAGGCGCTGATCGCCATTGGCGGCGACGACACGCTCTCCGTGGCGCAGAAACTTTGCGCTGTCGACGTAAAGGTGGTGGGCGTTCCGAAAACGATCGACAACGATCTGTCGGGCACCGATTTTACCTTCGGCTTCGACACGGCGGTGAATATAGCTACCGAAGCCATCGACCGCGTGCATACGACCGCCGAGGCGCACAATCGCGTGATCGTGGTGGAAGTGATGGGACGCGATTCGGGTTGGATCGCGACTTACAGCGGTATCGCGGGCGGCGCTGACATCATATTGATCCCCGAAGTTCCTTTCGATATTGAGCAGGTTGCCGAATTGATTCGCCAGCGCCACGCTCGCGGCAGATATTTCAGCATCGTGGTGGCGGCCGAAGGCGCGAAGTTTGCCGACGGCATCGAGAAGCACGGTGGAGTGTCGGCTCTGGGAGCGGGCAAAGATGAGTTCGGGCATCTTCGGCTGGGCGGAATTGGTTCGACGCTGGCGAGCGAGATCGAAAAGCGGACGGGCTTCGAGTCGCGGTCGGTTGTGCTGGGGCACATCCAGCGGGGCGGAACGCCCAGCGCTTTCGACCGCGTGCTGGCCACGCGCTACGGACTGGGCGCCATCGACATGGTGCATCGCGGCGAATTCGGGCACATGGCGGCGCTGCGTGGGAACAAGATTATTTCCGTTCCGCTGGCGGAGGCGATCGCTTCGAATCGTAAGGTGGACAAGGAGATTCTTGACGCCGCGATCGGCATTCTCGACAAGCTCGATTACAAGGTCTCGAAAGCCTCCTGAGCGGTGAACGGGATCTTCCTGGGAAAAAAGTTACGGTGCCGCCGCGGCAAAGGGTCCGCCCATGCCGGGATTCGCTTGGCATGGGCTCGGGTTTGGGGGCATACTTACTCAGCGTTCTCCCACGCAGAATGCGAGGACGCTCGCTTGCCCATGTTTCACGACGAAAACCAGCCCGAGAACCATTTGGAGCGGTCGACGGCGCTCCCCTTGCCAACCACATCGCAGGATGCGGAAGTGCAGCGCAAGCGGATGCTCATCGCGCTGGGGATACTGTTGGTGGCGTTGGGGGCAGTGGTATTAAAAGACTGGGATTTCTGGTTTCCGCCGGGCTCTGATGCCCAGGAAGCCGCGGTTCGGAGCAATAGTAAGAGTAAGAACACGAGTGCGAGTATCGCTGCGCCAACCGCGGTGCCGGCGACTCCCGCGCGGGAACGTAAGCCAGCCAAATCCCCCGCGCCTGCTGCGGCTGAAGCTCCCTTCTCGGCCACCGCCGAGCGCGCGGTACTACCTCCTTTGCAGGTGGAAGTCGTAGCCGGAAACCGGCACATCAAGGTGCCCGCGAAAAGCAATGCCATTCATCTGGATGTGGACTCGGGCGCGACTTCCGCATCCAGTTCCGCACCCGCATCCGCGGCGAGTGCGCCAGCCAATGCCGGCAATCGAGTGCAGCTCTCGCCGCAAACGGAGCAGAGCGTGAGCGTTTCGGTGCCCCCGGATTATCCCTTGCTGGCGCGGCAGATGAAGGTGCAGGGCGCAGTCAGTTTGCAGGCGCTCATCTCGCGCGACGGCACAATCCAGGAGTTGCAGATTCTCAGTGGTCCAAGCATCCTGGCCGCCGCCGCGCGCGAGGCGGTGAAGCAGTGGCATTTCAAACCGTACCTCCAGAACGGGCAGCCGGTGGAAACGCAGGCGCGCATCACGGTGAACTTCACTATTTCGACAAATTGAGCGCGGGGCGGATCGGGTTGTTGCGCGTGTAGCGCGGAGGCTCTTGTCTGCCCGGTAGGATTTTGTAATTTGGCAATCGGGTAATTTTGTAATTCAAAACCAAACCTGCGCTGGATTTTCAAATTACCAAATTACCCGATTACCAAATTACAAGATCGTTTTCGAAATTAAACGGGCGTCCGGATTCTTTCGAACCCAGGACGCCCGGGCAGCCCTCCCCCAGAACTGCTCAACTGGGAATGTAAGACGAAGCCGTGAATCTGAAAATGGCCCGCGGGTGCCAAGCTTGCACCACCAAAGTGCTAGCCCGCAAATCGCACATCGCAAAGGCGAATCCGGACTCGAACACCGGCTTCTACTGTGAGAACACCATCATCCCGGGCGCCACTCCGATGGAAAAAGGCGAGCCCGACACCGCCGTGGGAACGCCGGTATTCTGATTGTAGGTATAGGCGGCTATATTCTTTCCAGACTGGCTTCCGACATAAAGAAAGTCCCCGGTGGGGTCGGTAAGGGCGAACAGACCGCCCGCGGCCAAGCTGAACGGCGAGTTCGTTATCGCCGTCAGTGCCCCGGTCGTGGAATCGATCTCGAAACTCCAGAAGGAATAGCTTGATCCCGGAGTCAGCGCGAAAACAAAGCTGCCGGTGAGATCGACCGTGATCGCGGTGGGGCCGGTGACGCCCTCTGTGGAGTAAAACGGCGAGCCGAGCATGGGGCTCAACGCGCCGGTGCCTGGGTCGATATTGAAGCCAGAAACGTTGCCGACGGTGTTTTGATACGGTTGAGGGTTGCTGGCCGAAGGATTCACCACGTAGAGGAATCGTCCGCTGCCATCCACGGCCAGGGCGGAGGCTCCCGCCCCCGAAAAGTACGGAGACCCAGGCAGTCCCCCTGGCACTCCGGCCACTTGCGTGAGTACGCCGTTCGAGAAGGAGAAAGCGGTGACCATCCCAATGCCCGGATTGGTCACATAGACGTACTGGCCGGAAGGCGTGATCAGAATCTGGGTCGGATTCGCATTCGCGTCGAAGGGCGAATTTGCAACCTCCGACAAAGCGCCGCTGCCAGAATCGATGGCGTAAACGGAAACATTGTTGCCGTAATTGTTGGTCACCAGCAAGTACTTGCCGGAAGGATCGATGACCGCCATATTGGGACCGTCGCCGGCCGGAGTCGGAGTGGCAGTTTGCGTTAAAGTACCGTCGTTGGCGATGCTGAAAATCGAGATCGTATTGGCGCGGGAATTGATCGCGTAGAGAAACTTCCGCGAAGGCAGCAGCGCCAGGCCGGTGGGCGTGGTGTTCGCCACTTGCGGGGTTGACGGTCCGCTGGTGATAGCGCCGGTTACGCCGTCAATATTCAGCAGCAGCACCTGGCCGGTCGACGGCAGGGTTACGTAGGCAATATGGTTAGGCCCCCTGACTTTACTGGGGTCGTAGCTGCTGCCGCAGGAAAGGGAAAGTCCGGCCAGGACGACGACCATGGCCACAAGAACTTGGCGAAGACCACTTTGACCTGGCAGTGCGGCGCGCGCCGCCCTCAGAAAGCTCATTGGCGAACCTGCTCCTCAGTATCCACGGTGAGAATGAAAATGTCGTGTTCACTATCGTGCACGAGAAGGCGGGAAGAAAGCAACTGCATCGGGTCATCCGGTGATCGGGCCATCTAAAATCAAGAGCCTTTGAACTTCGATGGCCCGATGACCCGATGGTCAGATGATTCGATTCTGGATGTGTTCTAATCGTTGTATCGCAAGTCATGTGTCCTGAGTGAAGATTACGCCGTGATTGACATCCACTGCCACCTTTTGCCCGAGGTTGACGACGGCCCCAAGTCCTGGGATGTAGCCGTCGAGATGTGCCGCATGGCGGCGGCGGACGGCATTACTCATGCTGTCGCCACCCCGCACGCCAATGATCGCTACGCCTACGATCGCGGATATCTCTCCGGGCTTCTCGGCCAGTTACAGGAGAAGGCCGGCCCCGCGTTGCAATTGAGCCTGGGCTGCGATTTTCATCTTTCGTTTGACAATCTCGAGCGCGTACTCGAGCAGCCGCACACCTACACGATTGGCGAAACCAACTATCTGCTGATTGAGCTCAGCAACTACAGCGTGCCCACACGGCTGGGCGACTGTCTATTTCGCTTGGGAGATCGCGGGCTTACGCCGATCCTGACCCATCCGGAACGGAACCCGATTCTGCAACAAACGCCGCAGCGCATCCTGGAGTGGGCGGAGCAGGGCTGTCTGGTGCAGGTGACGGCGTCGGCGCTGACTGGGTTCTGGGGAGAGCGGCCCGAAATCGTCGCGCGCTGGCTGCTCGACCGCTCGGCCGTCCACATTCTTGCCTCTGACGCTCACGACTCCAGGCGGCGGATTCCGAATCTTTCCGCGGCTCGTGCGGTGGCGGAAAAAATCGTGGGCGCCGAATATGCCGAAGCGCTGGTCGAGGGCAACCCGGCCGCGATCGTTGCGGGGATGCCGATTCCTTACTGTCCGCGACCGGTGCTGGATTGACCAGAATTGAGCTTCAATCTTCCGGCTGTCTCATGGATTACTGGCGTAATCACAAGAGTTTTTATCGGCAGTGATATGCTCCGTTCTGGGCCTGACACCCTAGCGAAGGAGATTGAACCATGAGACCGTTGGCGACAGTTGTCGTTTTGTTATTTGCATCGGCGTCCGCTTACGCGCAAGCGGCAAAACCCTGTGAAGAGCTGAAGGCTGAAATCGCGAAGAAGGTGGAAGCGAACGGCGTGAAGTCGTACTCGCTCGAAATCGTGGCGAAGGACAAGGAAGTGGAAGGTAAGGTGGTCGGTACTTGTGAGGGTGGGACGAAGAAGATCGTGTACAGCAAGACGTCAACCCCGGCACCAACCCCGGCGCCCGCAGCGAGCAAGCCCTAATCCCCTGGCCCATCGGCAGCATCCAGGCCGCACTTATCTAGCCGGCTCTCGATTCTTTGTTGTTTACTAGATAGGTATTAACCCGTGTTTACTGGTACCCCCTTTTCCCCTCCCTGGTGGAATCACGGGGTTAGGGAAAATGTTCGCCTCTGGGGGTGCTGCGTCTCAACTGGCGGGAACTGCTCTTCGGGGAGGCGAGACGCCGCAATGGAACACGAAACGTGGGGTTTTGTCAGTGCTATTTGTCACCTGTTCATGTGCGGCAATCGCCAAGAGCCATAGCGAAAAGCCAGACGTCATTGTCGAAAGACCGCGGTTACACTCACGACCGGAATGAATGGTGTAATTGCGTGGCTTTTCGGGAACTACCGTATGTTCTGAAGAAGCGAATCCCAGCTCATGCGGGAAACGACGACTGGACCACGCTTTCCGCCCACGTCGCGTTACACTATCGGCGGAGAAATTCATGTCCCGCTGCTCTGCCTGTAGCGCTGAAGTGCCGATCGCGAGCCGCTTCTGCTCCGCCTGCGGAGCGCCGGTGGGGTCCGATGACGCGACGCTCACGTCAACGTCCGACGCTGCCGCAACGATTGCCGCTCCGCAGAGTGCGTCGCCCAAGATTTCTACAGACGACGTTGCGACTCTGGAATTCGCGGCGGCCAAATCGCCGCATCCTCCGCGGCCGGCATCGTCCTCGTCGTCGCGTCCGCCAAGTTCGGCCGCATTTTCTCTGAACGAAGGACGCTTTCTTCCCGGGCGTCTTTTGGCGGGGCGTTACCGCATTATTGCGCTCCTTGGCAAAGGCGGCATGGGCGAAGTATATCGCGCCGATGACCTCACGCTCGGCCAACCGGTCGCGCTCAAGTTTCTGCCCGAGGAAGCATCCCGCGACGAAAGTCTGCTCGATCGTTTCCGGAATGAAGTCCGCATCGCGCGCCGCGTTTCCCATCCCAATGTTTGCCGCGTGTATGACGTGGGAGAAGTCGACGGCCACACTTTTTTCACGATGGAATATGTGGACGGCGAAGACCTTGCGTCGCTGCTCCGGCGCATCGGACGCTTGCCGCAGGACAAGGCGCTCGACATCGCCCGCCAGCTCTGCGCCGGGTTGGCCGCCGCCCATGCCAAAGGCGTTCTGCATCGCGATTTGAAACCTGCCAACATCATGCTTGACGGCCGCGGCCAGGTGGTGATGACGGACTTTGGCCTCGCCGGACTTACCGATCAGATTCAGGGCGCCGACATCCGCAGCGGAACGCCCGCTTACATGGCGCCGGAACAACTCGCGGGCAAGGAAGTCACCGCGCAGAGCGACCTGTATTCCCTGGGTCTCGTACTGTATGAGGTCTTCACCGGTAAGCGGGCGTTTACCGCCGAAGCTCTGGCCGAATTGGTGCGCGGCGGAACATCCACTCCGAGCAAACCTTCCTCCGTGGTGAAAGACCTCGACCCGGCGATTGAGCGCGTCATTCTTCGCTGTCTGGAAGCGGAACCGCGCAATCGTCCGAAGTCCGCGCTCAGCGTGGCGGGCGCGCTTCCCGGCGGAGATCCGCTGGCGGCCGCTTTGGCTGCGGGCGAAACTCCATCTCCAGAAATGGTGGCTGCGGCCGGTGAAACTGCGGGGATCGCGCCGCGGATCGCCATTGCATGTCTGGCCGCGATTCTGATCGGTCTCGCGGGCGCAGTCTATGTCGCCATCCGGCACAGCGCCCTCGATCGGATGGGAGCCGAGTTTCCGCCGGAAGTAATGACGCAGAAGGCGCGGGAGATTCTTGCGCGTCTGGGATATGAAGGCCGCCCAGCGGACAGCGTTTTTGATTTCGACTATGACATCAATTTTGTTAACTACGTGGAGAAGCACGACAAGCCGCATCCGCAATGGGATCGGATACTGAAGGCTCGGCCTTCGGTGCTTCAGTTCTGGTACCGGCAAGGCCCAGAGCCGTTGGTCGCCTCCGGTTTTCGGGACCTGTTGCTCAGCCCGGGGATGGTGGACCAGAGCGATCCGGCGCCGATCGAGTCGGGCATGATCCGCCTGCAGCTCGATCCGCGGGGACGGCTCACGGCGTTTGAGGCGATCCCGCCAGAGGTCGCAAATCCGCCGGAGAGCGCAACCCAACCGTTCGACTGGAACATCCTATTCGGTGCCGCAGGGCTCGATCCCTCTCAATTTCAGACAGCACAACCCATCTGGAACTCGCTGGCGTCGCCGGACACGCGCGCCGCCTGGATGGGCAAGTGGCCCGGGACTGAGCGAATCCTGCGCATCGAGGCCGCCGCGTTCCAGGGTAAGCCGGTCTACTTTTATTTGATCGGCGACTGGACGCGGCCCCCGCGAATGCAGTCGCCGGAGAAATCCGCAGGGAAGAAAGCGAGCGAAATGATTGGACTCGCCCTTATCGTGGGAATGATGGTGGGCGGGGTATGGCTGGCGCGCCGCAATCACCGCCGGGGCCGCGGGGACGTTCCGGGCGCTATGCGCCTCGCCAGGATTGTCTTTGGGCTTCTCATCGTCCTCTGGCTGCTACGCGGCCATCTCGTCCTGGGGGAAGAAACTCTCGGACTCATGATTCTCGCCATCAGCACGGCATTGTTTCTGTCGAGCATGATCTTTGTTCTTTATCTCGCGCTCGAACCCTACGTCCGCCGCTATTGGCCGCAAGCCATTATTTCGTGGAGCCGTCTATTCACAGGCAGAGTGCGCGATCCACTGGTCGGCCGCGACATCCTTTTCGGCGTGCTGCTGGGCGTGATCTGGATCGTGGTTTTCAAAGTTAAGTATCTTGTCTTGATGAAAGTGGGAGCGCCCCCCGAACTGCTTTCCACCGACTATCTCCTAGGTCTGCGCCGCGGGCTCGGCGCATGGCTGTCTCAGTGTCCCGTGGCAGTTCTCGCAACGCTGGAGTTTTTCTTTCTGTTCCTCGGGCTGAAGCTGGCCCTCAAGAGAGACTGGCTGGCTACGATCGCGTTCGTCGCAATCTTTACGGCAGCGAAGGCGCTGGGCTCGGACCACTTCGCGGTGGAAGCAGCCACCTCGATTGTGGTTTACCTTATTCTGGCCCTGATCGTGTATCGCTTCGGCCTGGTACCGCTAGCGTGCGCGATCTTCACCGTCGATCTGCTCGCGAACGTGCCCTTCACCGGCGACCTCTCAGCCTGGTATTTCGGCACGACGACGTTTGCGCTACTCAGCGTCGTCGCTCTGGCGGGGTGGGGCTTCTATCATTCACTCGGCAGCGAGCCGCTGTGGCAGCCAAACCAGCTTTAAATTGTCATCGAGTTTGAAAAGGAGAAGCTATGTGGAGAATCGCCAGGATGGGAATTTTCTGTATCGGCTCCGCGATTGCGCTGCTCACCGTCCCTAACGCAGACGCGAAGAAAGCAGCAGATCCCGCTCCAGCCCCGATACCCATACAGATTTTGACGGGTAAGAGAGTGTTTGTCTCCAATGGGGAAAGCAATGCGATGACGGACATTCCTAACCTGACTTATAACGAGTTCTACGCCAATATGAAAAGCTGGGGAAAGTACGAACTGGCTCCGGCTCCCGCCGACGTTGATTTGGTGTTTGAAATCCGCCTTGTCACTTTCACTGGAAAGCGCGAATTTCTTGGGGGCTACGGCAACCCAGAAGTGGTTCAGCTTCACTTGCTCATCCTGGATCCCAAGACACGTATTGTGCTGTGGGCATTCGCCGAGAATGTGGAAGGGGCGATCATGGAAGGGACCGCGCGCAAGAACTTCGACCAGGCGATGGTCAGCCTTGTGGACGACGTGAAAAAGCTGGCGACCCCGCCATCGGGCACGAGCGATGCCGCTGCTCCCAAATGACGCGGGCCAGCAACCCAGATTAGCTGCGTTCAGAGCGGGGCGCTCGCGGAGAGTACAGCAGCAGCAGCAGAAATCCACCCAGATAGAAGCCCCAGACGTTGGCGAACGTGAAGCCGGCCATCCGCAGCGTGAGCCCAAACACGCCCAACAACCCGCACAGCGCGTACAAAAAGAGATAGCCCCTTCTCCAGCGCGCCACCGCTGCACTGTCGTCGGAGCTTTCTTGCAGCAGCGCTTCGGATGGCAGGACCAGCGTCCGGCGCACCACCACCGTCGCGCCCACTAGGCTGATCGAAATAAGAGAAAGAGCGTGAAACAAAGTATTCGTCGGGCTGTGAGCCAGTGTCCGGCCAAGCCTTTCTCCTGCCATCGAGCACAGCGCGATGCTCACCAGCAAGGCGATCTGAACTTGCCGCACCAGCCGTACCGCGGGGCCCATTGCCATAGATTCTGTGCCTAAGAGATTTTGCGCCTAAATTCGAGCTCCGTCATTCCAGATTTTCCTTCGGAACTCCGTTTGGCAATGACGCAAGCTGCAACCGCCCATCGTGTGGATTAATGGCCGTGATCGCTTACGGGCGGGCGTACTCTCAGAAAAACCTGGAACGAGATTGGGTTTTTGCCGTAGGCGGAATCCAGTGACGAAGCTTTCGAGTAAAACGTAAGGTCCGCACCAAGGGCCAACTGCTCGAACCGACCTTGGACAAGATCTCGGGCACCCCCGAAGGTGTAGCCTCCAATGCGAAAGTTCGGAAGCAAGGGATTGTCGGGAAATAACTCGTCCTTGTCGACTAACTCCATCCGCGAGAACGCATAATTGCGTGACTTGAAGTTCGCCGTCGTCTCCAGCAAATAGCTGTTCAGATTGCGGTTCTCAAGTTCTTTGTGCACTCGTCCCCACACCGCCGACGTTGACCACGAGCCGTTCCCAAATGGCCGCACATATTCCACTGACGCCGTCTGCCGGCGCTGGCTGCCCGGTTCCAAAGCCTCGGGACGCTCCAGCCGTCCGTAGCTGTACTGCGCCGTCCAGTTGGGCGATGCGGCCACGCTCAGGCGCGCCGACCAGGAATCGAGCGGCGCGAACTGGATGCTGTAACGCTTCTCGTCCGGCTCGCGGCCATTGAATACCGAGCCTTCCAGCCTGAACCGGTCTACGGTCAGCCCCGTGGTGATCACTCCGAAGCTGGTGTGAGTGGAGTCCTGCAGATGATGAGACAACGGCGCCATCGGCAACTCCGACGCAGAAGCCCGGTGCATGTAAGCTACGGGACCGAGTGCCGGCTCGCCCGCAGCCGCGCCAGATTCCTCATGCGCTTAAGATTCACGCGTGCGAAATAAGGCTCTTGATCGGTGTAATTATGAAGAGCTGTGCAATTGAGGAGGAAGACTAGATCGGGAATTTGGATCCGAACTTCATCGCTTCGCCGTTACGACCCGGTGATCTTCACGCGTATTTCTTCCGGCAGGCGCTCGCGGATCTCCGCCGGCAGTCGGTCATGCACGTGGCGCGCGCCGAGCTTGGCCACATCCACCATCACCATGGGCGCGGGAGTCGCCACGGCTACAATCAGCCAGATCAGCGCCGACAGTGCGAAGCCCGCCAGCGCGCCCACCTCCAGCCAGAAAGCGTGGCGCGGCCCAAAATACCGGATCACGGCAAACGCCAGCAGAAACACGGCGGCCGATGCCGAAGCCAGCACAATCAGCGAAATGTCGATGATGCGGTGCAACTTCTGGCGGCTGCGGCAGTGCTCGCAACTGGCAAAGTGCAACTCGTAGTCCCCACGCATCTCCGGAGCGAGACCGGAAATATCGTAGCGCCATCCCGCAAGGATTTTCCCCACGATCGGTTCAACACACTCGCTCATAAGAGATTACAGCCGGATGGGTGCGAGAGCTTCCGTCTGGGTCGCCAGCAGCACACGGTTGTGCCACAGCCCCTGACGGCCGCCGAGCGCCTGTTCTGCCGCCGCTCGCGCGATTTCGGGATGGTTATTTTGTTCAGATAAATGCGCCAAAACCAAGTATTCGGCCCCTCCATCATAGTCGCTGGAGAAGAATTCCGCGAGCGCGTCATTCGACAGGTGACCCACCCGGCTCATCACCCGCTGCTTCACCGACCACGGATAAGGCCCCGAACGCAGCATCTCCACATCGTGGTTCGATTCCATCACCAGTACGCCGCAGCCGCGCAGATGATCGCGCACGCTCGCCGGCATATAGCCCAGGTCGGTCGCGAAGCCGATCTTGATGCCTTCCGCGCGAAACGTGAAGCCCACGGGATCGGCCGCGTCGTGTGGAATCGTAAACGGCATAACCTCGATATCGCCCACGCAAAAGCCGCGCCCGGCGGAGAAATGTTCCGTCTTCGGCAACTCGGGAACGGCGCCCTTTTCGTCATGATCGCGCACTGCCCGGCTCCAGGCATGATGGGTCAGCGCGGTCAGGAAGACGGGCACGTTCAGTTTTGTTGCTAGCCGCTGCAAGCCGGCAACATGGTCGGAGTGCTCGTGCGTAATCAGGATGGCGGAGATTTCCTCGGCGCGCTCGCCCAGGGCCCGCAGCCGCTTGAAAGTTTCGCGGCCGGAAAGGCCGGCATCCACCAGAATACGCGTCGAACTGGTCGCCACCAGCGAGCAGTTCCCACGACTGCCGCTAGCGAGCACCGAGACTGACACTCCCATAGCCGTAGCTTACCCCTCCCGGCTGTGGAAACGGGAACAGTTTTTCAGCGCCGGTACCTTTGGTGGGAACTCCCCTGGCGGGCGCTCTGCGTGAACTGGTCCAGACGAGCCCGCGGATCGCGGCAGGCTTAGATCGCAGCTTTCACTCGCGGCGGCCGGCCCACCAGAATATCGGCGATGCGTTCTCCTGCGTGTCCATCCCAAAGGGGCGGTACGGTTCCCTTCTTGGCTTTCCCGCTAAGCACTCGCAACAATTCCGTGCGCAGCTTTTCCGGATCGCGGCCTACTAAGACATTCGTCCCCATCGAAACCGTAATCGGCCGCTCGGTATTCTCGCGCACCGTGAGACAAGGGACGCCGAGGTAAGTGGTCTCTTCCTGAATGCCTCCCGAATCGGTGATCACCACCGTCGCGCGCGATTGCAATCCCAGAAAATCAACATAGGGGAGAGGATCGAGCACGCGCAGTTGCCCGGCACTTAATCCAAAATCGTCAATTCGCTTGCGGGTTCGCGGATGGGCGGGAAAAACCACCGCCAAATCCCGGTTCACTTCGAGCAGCGACTCCAGGATTCCCTTCAGCGTTGCACTATCGTCGACGTTGGCCGGACGGTGCAGTGTAACCAAGGCATAGCGCTCCGGCAGATCATCTCTGCCGGTTTTTCGCGCCAACGGCAACAGGCGCACGAGCGAGTCGATCATGACGTTGCCGACGCGGAAGATCTTCTCCGCCGGAATTCCCTCTCGCCGAAGATTCTCGTCCCCGTCCTCGGACGGCGTGAACAGCAAGTCGGCAAGCTGATCGGTCACCAGGCGGTTGATCTCCTCGGGCATGGTTCGATCGAAGGAGCGCAATCCAGCTTCGACGTGGCCCACTTGAACGCCCAGCTTGGCGCAAACCAGCACGGTCGCGACCGTCGAGTTCACATCCCCATACACCAGGACCAGGTCTGGCTGGCGTTCCAGCACGACCGGTTCCAGCCGGATCATGATCTCCGCCGTCTGCTTCGCATGCGTGCCCGAACCAACCGCGAGGTTCACATCGGGAGCCGGGATGCCGAGTTGCTGGAAGAACACATCGGACATATTGACGTCGTAGTGCTGGCCAGTGTGGACGAGGGTCTGCACCACGTTCTCCCGCCCCTTCAGGGCATTCAGAACGGGAGCGACCTTCATGAAATTGGGACGAGCTCCGACGATGTGAAATAGGTTCACGGATTCTCCAGTAACGCGAATACCCAGCTTAATCGATTCGAGGAGTAGAGAAGAAGTGGAATCAGCGGATAAGAGGGTGCGCGCTCGATGCCGGAAGCTCGGTTCTGCGCAGCGCGCATAGCAGCGCCCCCATCGCAACTACCGCAATGCCAAAGAAGAGAATTCCTCCGTTGTGATGGAGCTTCCCGTCGAGGAATCCAGGGTCGACTCGAGTGCCGAGCTCTGCGATGGTAAAGATGCGAAGTCCGTTCTTGGCCACAGACAGCGGAATTGCCAGCGCCACCAGCAGAACCTTCCGCCACCCGGAGCGCAGGAACAGGTGAGCGAAAACCATGGTGGTGACGACCAGCATCAGACTGGATCGAATGCTGCTGCATTCGAGGCCGACTTCGATATCGAGGTTCGGGATCGACAGCATGATTCCGTCCTGCGTCACTGGAACCGCAGCTGCCCGAAACATGATCCGCGCCGCTAGCGCAGACTGCTGCTGCAGGAATTCGATCATGCGGCTCAAAGCAAAGTCAGGAATCGGGACCATTAAGAAGAGAAAGCACAGAGGAAACAGAAACGAGTGAAAAGTCCTTGCTCCGAAACACAATAGAACGCTCGCGATCCACCACGTCACCAAGGCGAACATGGCGAGCGATAGGGGGAGGTCGTCGGGCGTGGCGCCCATCCCCCATCTCGCATAACCGCCGGTCACCAACGCCAGAGCGAGCAGAGCCGCGCCGATGCGGG
>CAVRNL010000055.1:0-27584 GCA_963722485.1 uncultured Acidobacteriaceae bacterium | reverse complement strand
GGGGCCGCTCTGACGGCCGCTTCTCTGATTCCCGCGCTGGTCGCGTTGTTCTGCGCGCTGCTTATCTTCCTCGCCTATGTGGTCATTACATTGACGTTCATCATGGCGACCGTCGAGAGCTATGTGGTGATGTCTGCCGGGTTGATCTTCCTCGGCTTCGGCGCATCGCGCTGGACGGTTCCTTACACGGAACGCTATATCTCCCTGGTCGTATCGACGGGAGTGCGGCTGATGGTCCTCTACATGATTATCGGCCTGGGCCAGACCCTATCGAACACATGGGTACAGGAAGCCTCGCAAATCGCATTGAGCACGGCTGGGCTTCAGTCGCTTTTCGGATTGCTGGCCAGCGTCATCGTCTTTATGGCGCTCGCGTGGCAGGTGCCGAAACTCGCCGGTAGCATCCTGCAAGGATCGCTGCAAATGGGCAGTTCGGATTTGATTGCTCCTGCAATGTCGGCTGCGGTTGTCGCCGGTACGATTGGCGCGGTTGCGACGGCAGGAGTTGGAGCCGTAGCGGGCGGCGTGGGGTTGTTGGGCGCAGGTGGCGCTGCGGCTGCGGGTAGTGGTGCTGGCGCGGCAGGCGGAGCCAGTGGTGTAGGCGGAAGTTTCATGCCCGGAGCCGCTGGGGGCATGATGCCCGGCATGGGAAGCACGATGGCTGGCGGAGGTGCCAGCGGTGCCGCGCCTGGTGTTGAGGGCGCAATGAACAGTGTGCCGCCTCCTGTTCCGAGCGCGGGCGGCGGCGGTGGTGACGCTGTAGCCGTCGATCCACCTCCTATCTCCGTTGCGGCTGATAATTCGCCTACACCGGGGCAGAGTGCTGAAGGATCGTCTGCTGGCACGAGTGTCGGAGAGAGCGCGACCACTGGAAGTTCTGTAACCGTGCCAACCCAGGGAAAAACAACTCGCGTCGCAGATGCTGGTGAGGCGATTTCGTCTGGCGGCGATTCCGCGAGTGGGCCGGTTGCGGACGGGAGTGTTTCTGGCAGCGGAGCAACGCCTACCAGTGTTCCGGCAAGCGAAGAAAGTAGCAGCGCAGCTACAGGTGAAGCCAGTCTTTCGGGTGAGTCGCCGGCTGCATCGCCGGGTGTGGTGACGGAAGCTCCACACGGCGCTGTGAGTCCTGCTGAAGAGGAAGCATCGGGCGCGAGGAGTAGATCGGATGGCCGCTCGTTGGGCGAGAGGATCTCTGGAGTTCACAATGCCGCGGCACAGGCACACCAACATCTACCGCAGGATTCGGCGACTGTGTCGGCGCCGACTCTGAACATTCAACACGGAGAGTAGGAGCGAATGATGAATGAAACGCAGGCAATAGTGGAAGAGAAAGGTCCGGGCAAGAGTCCGTACCTGGCAGCTCGCGACGAGTGGAACGAGCGGTATCGGGATTTGATTGTAGCTGCGCGGAATTGGCGGCTTCTTGCGGTGACAACCAGTGCGGTTGCGCTGGTTGCCGTCTGGGCTTGATCGTGATCGGGACCAAACCCAAGGTCATTCCCTACATCGTCGCGGTAGACAACCTGGGCAAAGTAGTGAGCCAAGGAACGGCGGTCCAAGCCTCGGTTGCCGACGACCGTTTGAAACGGGCGGCGTTGTGGTCTTGGGTCCAGGATTGGCGGATGGTCTCGTCGGATGCAACGGTCGAGAAGAACGCAGTCGAACGGGTGTATGCGGAGATCGGCAACGGAACTCCCGCTGCGATCAAGATCAGCGATGGATACCGCGATGGATCGCCGTTGAAGCTGGCGCAGACGGAGACCGTTTCCGTCAATGTCCGCGCTCTCTATGCGTCCTCGAAGGACAGCTATCGAGGTCGAGTGGACGGAAACGACATTCGATCTGAAGGGCGAGCAAACCGGCTCTCAAAACTACAAGGGAATCATCACGATTTCCATTCATCCGCCCGCGGATGAGGCTTTGGCGCGCGTGAATCCCCTGGGAATTTATGTCACGAATGTGAGCTGGTCGAAGGTTCTGTAATTCAACCGAGAAAGGCACGGAGATAAAAAGGCGATGAAGACGATACGAGTGTTGGTGTTGGTTGTGTTGGGTGCGAGCGCCTTCTGTGGGTTCGCGCAAGATGGCGCTCCGAGAGCGGGTGCGCCGGCTGGTAGCGCGGTGGTGTTGAATCGGAAGGCCGCGCCGACGAAACAAGAGGTTGTTCCCACGGACAAGTATCCGTTTGCGGCGCTTCAGAAATCTCTGGAGCAAAGTCCAGGAACTGAGATTAGTTCGGAGATTGGCTCGGCAGCCGCGAGCGTAGGACTTGGAGTGAAAGTTCCTCTGGGCTGGGAGCCGTCGAAAGATGTGGCGCTGTCGGAGACGGCGCGCGAGGCTGTTGCTCTCTCGGCGAAGCTCACGAATGAGCAGAACAATCCGGTTCCTGGGCCGGACGGGCGCGTGGTTTACACCTTTGGAGTCGGACAGCCGACGTTGGTTGCCACTCCGCTTCGCGTAAGTTCGATTGAGTTGCAAGCGGGCGAGAAAATCCTGGGCGAGCCTCAGATTGGAGACTCCGTGCGATGGGTGGTGACGCCGATCTCTTCGGGGTCCGGCGATGCTGCTACGCCGATTCTGGTCGTGAAGCCCAAGGTGACGGGCCTCGATACGACCATGATTGTTGCCACGGACAGAAGAACGTATTATCTGCGGCTCGTTTCAAAGCCGGGTGAATACGTGTCGCGGGTCGCGTTCCTGTATCCCGACGATCAGCCGTTGCAGTGGAAGCTCTTCCTGGAGCAGCAGGCGAAAGAGCACAAAGATCATGTAGAGGCTTCGCGCATTTCGCAAACCGGCAATGCGGCTGTTGACAAGCTCTACTTCGATTACACCTTCAAGGTGAAGTCTGGCGCGGACTCTATCAGGCCGGTGCGGGTTCTGGATGACGGAGAGAAAACCTACATCGAGATGCCGAGCGTGACGGCGTTTCAGGAACTGCCGACTTTGGTTGTCGAAGGCCCGGAGGGCAATGAGATGGTCAACTTCCGCGTGAAGGGCACGACCTTCGTGGTGGACCGGCTCTTTGTGAAGGCAGCCTTGCTGCTCGGTGTTGGAAAGCATCAGCAGTTGGTTGAGATCGAGCGCAAGGATGCGCTCACACCGCATACGCCAACGGAACGCATGGAGGTGAAGTGATGGCGGACGAAATCAAAGTTGATGGCAACGGGCGCGAGGAGGTTGTGTTGTCTCCGAAGGTCGAGGGCGACAGCCCAACGCGCAGTAAGCAGCCTTTGAAGCTGCGCTTCTGGCCCACGGACGGAAAGCATTTGAATCCGGCCGTGCGGGGGATGTTGTTTGTCGTTGTCCTGGGATTCCTCGTCGTGATGGTCTATGGGGTGATGTCGCGGGGCGGAAAGAAAAAGGCTGCGGACGCCGCCAAGGATGACCAGTCGATTTCGGATGCGCAATCGACCGGGACGAAGGTCTGGAAGGATCTCGAAGAGCAGCGGAAGATCGACGCAAGGAAGGAAGCACAGAACCAGTCTCAGTCTGCGCCGAGTACGCCGGACGTGATCGAGGACCATGTGCAGAGCGCCGGGGTTCCGACTGATCTTGTAGCTTCTTCCCGGTACTCGAAAGATGCGCTGGTTCCTCCTCTTGAAGCTCGCCAGATTGCCGCCTCTGGGCGACCTGCACAGGCAAAGCCCACGAAACGAGCGGGCGGGTCGCGCTGAATCAGCAGCAGGTGGGCACTCAAGCAGAAGCGCCTCAGGACGGAGCGCGGCGGACGAATGGCGCGAGGAGATGTACAAAAGCGATCTCGAAGCGCGCACTGCGGGAACTTCGATTTCAAGCGGGATGAATGCAGGCAAGGGGTTTGAGTGCTCTGGGGGCCGCGCCAGTCGAGGGCGTGAGTTCGCTGCTTCAACAGCTCGCTGGCGCATATCCGAAATCCGTTTCCGCTGGGAATGCTGGAGTACCGAGTCCGTCGTCATTGTCCGCTAATTCAGGCTCTGGAGATCAGAGTGACGCGAACCTCCAGGAGCATAAAGAGAGCTTCATTGAAAAGGCAAGGCAGGCCAGGGACGAGCGGGATTATTCGTCCGCGACGCGAGCGCCTGCTCTATCGAAGTATGAAATCAAGTCTGGCTGGGACATTCCGGCAACGCTTGAGAGTGAAGTAAACACCGACCTGCCGGGTGAGGTAAAGGCTGTCGTGCGCGAGAATGTGTACGACACGGCGACGGGCCAGTATTTGTTGATTCCGCAAGGCTCTCGCCTGATCGGTCAATACGACAATCGGGTCTCCTATGGCCAGAGCCGCGCGATCGTTATTTGGTCGCGCCTGATCTTCCCGGACGGGTCCAGCGTGGATCTCGACGGGATGGTGGGGCACGACGCCTCTGGAGCGGCGGGATTTCACGATCAGGTGGACAATCACTTTGTGCGGCTTGTCTCGATGGCTTTGATGTTGAGCGCATTCACGGCCGGAGTCGAGATGTCCCAGCCACAGACGAGTTCGGCGTCGGGCGTCTTGTCGCCGAGCGCGGAGGCGACTCAAGCCCTTGGCCAGCAGTTTGGCCAGTTGGGCATGGAGGTGACGCGGAAGAATCTGAATATCCAGCCCACGGTGAAGATTCGACCTGGCTATCGGTTCAATGTGCGCGTGAATCGTGACATTGCGTTCACGGAACCGTATGGAGATTCGAGGGCGGGAGAATAGGAGCCGACGATGCAGATTGTGTACCGCAACATTCGTTTCAGTGCAAAGGTTGATCGGTGCCTGCGCCGGCGCTGGAGAATGCACGGCGATTTGTCGATTCGCGTCCGCGAGGCTCTGGACGGAGTGAATCTGCTTGATGTGGAGCTGCTCGACGTGGATTCGCGCCGGGTCCATGCAACGCAGGTTGGTGTATTCGAGTCTGCGTGGCTCGCCGCCCACGAGGCGGCGAGCGCGCGCGGATGCTCTTTGAACACGCTGGTGAATAGCGCGGTTTGGGCAGCTTTCGGTGCGCAGAGGTCGGGCCAGCGTGGCCGGCCTCGCGGCCGGAGTCTGCGGGAGTCGCCGTTCCCGAAGCGTGTTTGGGTCAGGCGTAAGGTGGCAGGCGTCTGAGTACCTGATAACATTCGACCGAGAAGACTATCGTTCGCAAACCGAGTTAAAGGTTGCAAGCAATATCAGGCCCTGTAAGGGGAACAGAATGTGAGAACAAGCTGAGTCAACGATCTGGCTAAATTCAGATCGACTTTCCATTGAGCCATCCGATCACCGCATAGCTAATGTTGCAATACGAGGGGAAAAGTTGCAGGAGCGCGAATGCCTCTTCGCGCTCAATTTTCCGTCCTGTTGGGTGTCCGACTTCATTTCGCGTTTTTCGGATAGGTCGAATATACCCGCCAGTTCAGCAGTAATATCCTCTTTACCCAAGTCTCCAGAAATCTGCCGTATCAATGGGTCGAGGCGCTTTCGGACTTCGTCGTAGATGCGCTTTGCTGGCCTTCCGTTCGTGTCGGCAGTCAATTTTTCCTTCTTTATTTGAGTATCGAGCGCAGCGTGGATTGCATCCCGCAATGAGAGTAGGACGGTCTCCGCTGCGACCCCTAGCATGATGGCTGAGCCTAGATAGGATGCTCCACGAAAGCACGAGAGGGATTCAGTCAGATACAGCAGAGCCGTTGAACCAATGTGTGGCACCTTCGCTTTGAGTCGCTCGATGTATTTCCCGGTGTCATAGGGGGTGAACTCACCTGACTCCAAACACTTCTTCCCCCATTCAGTCACTTGAAAGAATGGCAATTCTGGGCTGCCCGCACCGCTTCCGATGCCTGTACCTGGGATAACGATGCCCTGAATGATCAGCTCCCAAATGACACCGCGGACTTCATCGGAAATGTAGTTTGGTATTTCATGAGCGCCCATAGGCCTGGGTATTTGTGATGGGTTTGCTTGGCCATAGATCTGTCGGGCGATCTCAGACAATTCAAGGGGTGAATTGAAGGCCGGACCCTTCCGTAGGCGGTCGTAGATCCATTCACGCAATTGCAACGGTTCAATGTTTGAATTCGACATGCCTTCTTGCCTCGGTTAAACTTCGCTATTCGAATCAGCATTTGAAGGGAATCAGTCCGAAGACTGCCGATAACCAGCATCCGTGCTCGATTATAAGTCTGAAGGGTTCTTTTAGGGTCGGGAACCCTACCCAGCCGATTTCCCTGAATTCTCGAAGTGCTGGGGAATATTCCCGTACATCATTGCGGCTCGATGTATCGCCTGTAAGGTCTCCCGCATCAAGTCAGGGGTATCCGATACGTTCGAGAGCATGGTCAGGATTTGATGCGAGGTGGCAAGCTCCTCGTCATCTAGGTAGTGCTCTGGATGGTTGGTTGTGACCAGAAAGCTGATCGGGTCTTTACCGCCATTCCGCTTACGTATCCGATCTAATGTCTTGTGAATAAAAGGATGCGGTGGTTCCATAGACAAAAGAGGCGCTGCTGTCTTCCAAGGAAGATTCAGATCGAGAAAGACAACCAACGGGTGAGGCGGTCTCTTGTCAATGGCGTCATTCAGGAGCTTTCCAATGGGCATATCGTACTTGCCTTCCTGGGCACGGGCTCCGGGTTGGCCCATCACGCCAGGTCGGTGCTTGCTTTTGGCTTCGACTGAAATCTTCTGCCTGGTAACCCTATGAGTGGCCGTGAACTCCGCATGTCGGGTCGAGCGGTCCGACTCATCCTCATGTTCAATATCGAATCCCGCTCGGATGCAGGTCGCCTCAGCAAACAGTTCGTGCCTTGCTCCGTGGAAGAGGTTATGGTTTTTCAGCCGCTCTACTAGATGCTTGTCCAAGCGCGCGGTGTCGTTCACAACCCATAGATCGTAAGCAAAGCCGAAGTACGCTTGCATCGGCCCGGTCATCTGCGAGATGTAAATGCCGTCCGGCGTTCGCTCCTGCTTGTTCATGTACGACAGCGCCTTGTATCTCAACTCAATGACCGGATGTCGCTCTCCTCTGGGCTTTGCAAATTCAGCTTCAGACCATTCACGTCCAAAAACATTTTGGAAGAAGTTGAGCAGAATGTCCGTGAAGTACTTGGCCTTGTCTGTAGGTTGCCAGACGATCCCTCCACCGGCGATAACGAGCTTATAGCCGTTCACATCCATTGCAATCGGCGGGCGAACATGGCCAAATTGCCGAGTGAACTCCAAATCCTTGCTCTGCTGCGCTGCAAACTTACGGGCGATATCAGTTGGGATTGGGTGTGATTCGATTTTTGTCACTCGGAACTGCGGGGCGGCAGGGGGACGCACGGGTAGCGGAGCGGGGAAAGTCGTCGTACCCCCGTGACATTTCTTGTATTTCTTGCCACTATTGCAGGGGCAAGGATGATTGCGGCCAATCTTGCTCATGGGTACCATCGGGAAGCTGTCAGAATTCTATCGTTTCGACGCTTCTCCGTGGCGCATTGCCGACGTGAAAGAGTCTTGAAATAGGCCCTCGCCGTGTGCTGCAAGCTGATGGTCTTTGTGAGTCCATAACCATCACCTGCCGGACTCAAAGTGGAATTGCGCTTTCCAGTCTGTTTCTTCACCCAAAGTCAAGTACGCCTCGAAGGGTTTGCCCTGTTTGGAGATGAAGCCTTTGAGCACGCCAGTCTTGCCCTTCGTGCAGAGCGTCTCGATCTGTTTCGGGGTGAGGGTCTTCTTCGCAATGGTTTCGCTGATGCTGAAGTTGCAGCCCTCGCGGTAGCGGCTGCAACCGTAGAAGTTCTGCCCATTGGGCTTCTTGACGGTGCCTTGCTTGCATTTCGGGCACACGAGCGATCCGGGCGGCGGGGCAGTGCCTGTCTTTGCCGGCGCTGAACCGTTCGACGCCAGGGCAGGCTGCGGCGCGATGTGCAACTGCGCCAGTTCCTTCTTGAGCTGGCCGTCGATGCTGGAAACCACGTTGAGATACTGGGCTTTGCCTTCGGCAATATCGTCGAGCTGCTGCTCAAGGGAGCGCGTGTAGTCGTACTCAAGAAAGGCGAAGTGGCCTTTGAGCGCGTCGATGACCAGGATGCCGAGGTCCGTGGCCCGCAATATCTTCTTGGAATCGTCGATGTAGTTGCGGGTGATGATGTTCTTGAGGATGGCCGGATAGGTCGAGGGCCGTCCGATTCCTTCATGCTCCAGCTTCTTGATCAGGCTTGCCTGGGTGTAGCCGTTCGGCGGGCGCGTCTGCTTGTTCAACACGCGGGCGCTGTCGGCATGAAGCTGGGTGCCGCGTCCAAGCGCGGGAACGCGGCCATTCTCGTCCGATTGTTTCTCCGAGTCCTCCGTGTCGTTCGGATCGGGTTCTTCGGCGGCGTCCTTGGCCGTCAGAGTGCGCCAGCCCGGCTTGATGAGGGTTCGGCCCATCGCCTTGAAGACGAAGGGCTGCGAGCCGTCCTGGGCGGCCAGCGTGAGGGTGTTCACGCTGTATTCGGCATCCGCAAGCTGGGAAGCTACAGCGCGGGTCCAGATAAGGTCGTAGAGCTTCTTCTGGTCGTCATCCGCCCCGGCATTGCGTTGTTCCAGGTGGGTGGGGCGGATTGCCTCATGAGCCTCCTGGGCGCTCTCTTTGGACTTCCAGGTGCGCGCCTTGGGCGGCAACGGCAGGTTGTTGCTGGCCGCGTAGGCCCGAATCTCGGCCAGCGCCTCGGCGGAGAAGTTCTGGCTGTCGGTGCGGTGGTAGGTAATCAACCCCTCTTCAAATAGCCGCTGGGCAATCTGGGCGGTCTGCTCCGGCTTGTATCCGAGCGTCACGCTTGCTGCCTGAAGCAACGTTGCCGTTGTGAAGGGCGGCGGCGGGGCCTTGGTACGCCGGCTTGGTGGCCGCAGCGGTGACAGCAAAGAGCCTGCACTTCGCGGCTTCTTCCGCCAGTGCGGCGTCCAGAATGTATTCCTCGCCTTCTTTGAGGAACGGGGCCGTGTCCCACTGGGCGCGCCACTTTCCATCGTCGAAGATCGCTTCGGCGCCGAAATGCTTAGTCTCCTTGAATGCCTCGATCTCGCGTTGCCGATCCGACCTTGGTCTTGAAGTTCATGATGATGTGCTCTGCGAGAGCGTTCTTTTTGCGAATTCCGAGTACGGCAAAGAGTTGATTGAAGTGTGTTTTCGTGAATTTGGTGTCTATGGTGAGCCGGAGTTGTGTCCGCTTTTCAAGCGGCGCGACGATTCTGCGTTTCGTTCGGATTGCTGCCTTCTTCGGAGGGGTCATGTCGCCACCTTTCTGTGATGTATTATAGAGCATATCTGTACGAGTTTGGAAGGATAATAACGCTAAATTGCAGCAATTAAAGCAGGTTTTACACAGCGAATGGCAGGGGCGGTAGTGGGTTTATTGCACGGGGAGCGCTTTGGACGCACCCCCGTGCGCATTCTTCACCGGAGGTCTGATGCGGTCGATGGCGTACTGAGCGAAGTAATCTTCTTGGAGCCGGACCCACGTGGCGGAGATCCTGACTTCTGTGGGCGATACGCCGAGCATATCTCCGTAAGACGATTCACCATGCCCTTTGGTCCCAACCCGCCGGTGTCCGCCTGTGCGCGGCGTACCGACTGGTAGATTTGCAGCCGTCCAACGATATTGCTCAGGTGAAGAGCCGTCCGAATGGCAATGTTGCGCTCGCATGAGAATGGAATGCTGTCCAGGCGAAGCAGACAGACAACAATCTCCGAAAATTCAGGGCATTTGACCCGTTTGGGCCGAGTGTCGCACGTTGGGGTCTCGCGAATGGCCGCTGGTACCGCAACGGCCAATTGTTCGATAGAAGCGCCGCGAATGAGATGCGCTGCTGTGATGATTGCGGTGTTATGATCCTGATCGAAAGCCGTGTCGCCGATCATGTCAAGGAGAGTCCCTGCAAAGGAAGCTAGAGACCTGTGTGCCTGTTGTCGTGCTCTTTGAATGATCCGCTTGCAGCGAGCCATTTGTGCTTCACACTGGTCCCGCTGGGCTGGTGAAATCTCGCTGGACGCAAGGTTTCGTGTGAGTGCTTCGATTCTCTCTTCAGCTTCTGCGACTGTCATCCCTTACCCTTTCCAAATCGATTGATTTCACCAAGGAAAACACTACAGGTACATTTGTTTAGACACCCGATTGCGCTTCAGTGTTCCCTGCTGCGGTACTGAAGTGTCACTTCTCGTTAGCAGAGGAATCCACTTCGTCAACTGCGGTTCCCAGACTTTTGCAGCACTACACAACTGCTGTAGTAGATGTAGTGCTACCCGATTTGCTACTAGATTTTGGACGACCATTCATGGCTGCGGATAGCAAAGATCACACAACTTCTTTAGGCTCAGGAACTTTTTGTGGAGTTCGGTTCACGAAAAGGAAAAGCTCGTGCGGTTACGTTGGTCGGCGCGAGAGAGTTTGCTGGTACTGGAGAATTGAAAACGTCAAAGCTGGCCGCGTGATCCCCATCACAATTAGCTCGCGCTAAATCCTGAGACGCCTTGGATGCAATGGTTCATTACGAACATGATCCTGCTACTCATCGAGTTACTTCTCCTTGTTGAGTGTGGTTACCAACAAACCAAAGGCCGCAGCCCCTTTCCCGTGCTGAAGAGCAACCAGAATGGATTTTCTCACGATAGGCATACCGCACTCCGTGAGACGGTCATGAACGTCCCCATCCTTTTCCTCGCGACTTCCATAGAAGGAAGCAGACAGCAGGCGTTCCGATCAGCGCGGTCAAAGTGCCAACTGGAAGCCCCCCATGCACGATGGAGCGAGTGAGATCGTCGAGACCAAGAACAAACAAGGCCCCCAGCAAACCGGCAGTTGGAAGCAGTCGCCGATGATCAGGGCCAACCAGCATTCGAGCGCAATGCGGGACCACCAATCCAACCCATGCAACAATTCCACTGACAGCGACCTGCGAGGCCACGATCAGCGAGACCAAAACGATGATTACCCAGCGGAGCACTCCAACATTGATGCCTAGCGATTTAGCGTCGAGATCGTTCAGCGATAACAGGTTCATCCGCCAGCGCAGCGCCATCAAAACAGCGCCACCAAACAGTGTCGGAATCGCAATCGTCGCCACCTTCGTCCAATCGGCACCCACAAACGATCCGATTAGCCAGTGCGTAATGGTGAAGATGTTCCCATAGAACTCGACGACACCGACCAGAGCAAGAAAGAAAGCGCCGACAAAAATTCCGGCGAGAATCAAAATGATGCTGTCCCCGCGGACCCTCGTCATTTTAGCGATGCTGAAGGTGCATGTCATGGCCAGCAGTCCTCCGCAAAACGCCAGGCTGATGATCCAGAGTGGTGACAGATCGCAAGTGACACCGATGACTCCACCGAAGGCCGCGCCCGAGGTCACACCGATGATGTCAGGCCCAACCAGAGGATTGCGCATCATGCCTTGAAGCGCCGTACCAGCCATGCCGAGGCCCAGGCCAGCCAGAGCAGCCAGTAGAACGCGCGGTGGTCGGATGAGCGTCAATGCGGTCACTTCCTTCGAGTTGAATTGCGTTTTGGATGCGGCGTCGAACGGCCATGCAATATGCAGCAGCACTCTGGCTGCATGGCCCATCGACATGGGATACGCGCCCACGCACAATGACCCCAAAACGGCCGCAAGCAACGCCAGAAGCAGCAGAATTGGGACTGCCAAGCCATACTTTTTGGCGAACAAATTGACGGTCGACAACGGAAGGTCTGTCATTCGACTTGTATTCGTACTTTTCATCATCGTGAAGATGCCTATCTCTGGAGTGTGATGACCTCGTTGAGTTGCCGCCTAAGCCAGTTGATGGTCTGCTACCAGATAGCGCCTCTATCATTTGGCGGCACATGCTAGCGTGACGAAGGAAGCGACTGACCTTTCGCGCGCGAGGTATATGGCAAGACCGGAACCAGCGTCCGGTGCGGTTCTCCCTTATGCTCAAAGGCGATCAGCTTCAAGTCCACACCATAGAGGGCATGAAGATTGTCCTCGTTCAACACTTCGCTCGCCGGGCCATGTGCATACCGTGTTCCACCCAGCATCAGCAGGGCGTCGTCGGCCACGGCCAGAGCATGGTGTGGATGATGCGTTGTGAACAGCACGGTCAGCTCATGCTCGTGCGAGAGGCGCGTGATCCAGTCGAGTACTTTGATCTGATTGCGCAGGTCCAGCGCGGAGGTCGGCTCGTCCAGAATCAGAATCTCGGCCTCGGAGACCATCGCACGCGCAAAGATCACCAACTGCCGCTCGCCGCCCGACAACTCATGAAATGGATGCCGCGCAAAGTCGGCCATGCCGAAGCGTTCAAGCGACGCCATGGCGGCTTCTTCGTCTTCGGCCGATGGCTGTGAGAACAAACCCACCTGGCGGGCGCGGCCCATCAGCACCATGTCCAGCACCGAATAGTCGAAAGTGACTTGAAAGAGCTGCGGCACAAAGGCGGTCCTGCCTTCAATCGAGAGTGTGCCTGCAGTAGGCTTCAGCGCGCCCAACAGAATTTTCAGCAGCGTCGTTTTGCCGCAGCCGTTCGGACCGAGCAAGGCAAAGATCGATCCCTGCTTGACCTCGGCGCTGTATCCGTTAAAAATCCAATGCCCGGGCTTGTAGGCATGTCCCAGTTCGTTGAACTTCACCACGGAGTTATTCACGGCCCCACCCCTTTCCTTGCGACTTCCATAACAGGAAGCAGATGAGCGGCGTGCCGACCAGTGCGGTCAAAACGCCAACAGGAATCTCGGCGCGCAGCATGGCGCGCGTTAAATCGTCCAAACCAAGCGTGAACAACGCGCCCAGTAGCGCGGCCGTAGGAAGCAGGCGTCGATGATCCGGTCCGACAAGCATTCGCGCGCAATGCGGAACCACCAGTCCAACCCAGCCGACCAATCCGCTCACCGCTACCTGCGAGGCCACAATCAGCGAGACCAGGGCGACAATCAGCCAGCGCAACACGCTGACATTTATTCCCAAGGTCTTGGCATCCAGATCGCCTAGCGACAACAGATTCAGACGCCAACGCAAAGTCATCAGCAGCGCGCCACCGCAGAGCGTGGGGATCGCAATCATGGCTACCTTTTTGGCGTCGGCACCCACAAACGTACCCAGCAGCCAGAAGACCATGCCGGGCAACTGCGCATCGTTCGCAAGGTGCTTGATGAGGTCAATCAACGCCAGGAACAAGGCGCCTACGAAGACTCCGGCAAGAACGGTAATCATGCTGTCGTTTTCTGCTTCCGCCAGTTTGGCCAGACCAAAGGTGCAGGCCATGGCCAGCAATCCGCCGCAGAAAGCCAGCCCAATGATTCCCGGCCGGCGATATCGAATATCATGGCCAGCACGCCACCAAAGGCAGCGCCCGAACTGACGCCGACAATTCCGGCCCTACCAACGGATTGCGCATCATGCCTTGCAGCGCCGTGCCGGAGATGCCAAGTCCCAGCCCGGCCAGTGTCGCCATCAGCACACGTGGCAAGCGGATGACCTGCACTACTGTAATTTCTTTCACTGACCAAGGCGGATTGGCGGGAAGAGGCCCCGGCCAGGCCAGATGCATCACGATTGCGCGCGGCCTGCCAAAACGACATGGGAAAGGCGCCGATGCACAATGAGGCCAGTATGGCCAGCAGTACGCCCACGCCCAACAAGAGCGGTATCGCCCAACCGTATTTTTCGGCGGGCAAAGATTGAGTGACACAATCAGCAGGCGCGGCCTTGGCGGCCACCATCGTTTCTGTCATTTTAAGAGCCTCTGGGTATTTGTAGCTTGATAGTTGCGGCTAAAACGCTCGGTGCCCGCCGAACCGTAGTTTTCGGTGACATGAAGTTGCTAATCGATCTGCTCCTCACTGAACCGATAGCCAAACTCGCTCATCATGCGCTCGCGCAGCATCTCACGCACCTTGGGTTGCAGGCGATCTGGATGAGGCCAATTCAGCCATCCAGCGCATTGCGATCGGTTTGAATGTCATTCCTCCCGCCCACCACTCAGGTATGCCGGGACGCCTATATACGCGTCGTCGCGTACGGCCTTCAACCCTTGCCAGCGCGGATCGTCCATAAACTTCTGTGGGCTTCACCTTCAGCGCGGTGATGAAAATCATGTCGGGGTCCATGATAAGAAGGCGTTCCGCATCGTCGCCTGGAATCATGCGATCCACTTCCGCATTTACAATGCCAGCACGCGGGAAGTTGGCTCCGTCCTCGCCAAGCGCCTGTACGCGAGGCCGATAGGCGAGAGCCGAGGGCTGAAGTTCCTGCTGCAATTCGGCAACAAGCTGGCAGTAAGCGTCAATGCGCGGCTCGGCCTGTTCAGGATGACCGACGAGTGCAGAGTACAGTCGGAGGCCGGGAAATAGATAGCTTTCGGAATAGTAGCCACCGCCCTTCACATAACTTGCAGGATAATGACTTTCCATTGCGTCTGGCGGGCTGCCGCAACCAACTTTGCTCTTGAGATCGGGAAGACCGCTTCGCTTCCTCAACGCTGGCGAGCCGCCGCAGTTGAAGACGGGAAGCCCGATACGCCGCACCAGATCAGGCGGTCCGCCGCAGCCAACATAGACGCTCGGATCAAAGGCAAGCAAATTTTCCACCTCGGTGTACGGAGAATCTGTCTTCAGAAACAGCCGGGTATTCCAAAGGCTCTCCTTTTTCAAGACTTCGGGATAGACCCAACTCATTACTCCGCTGGGCTTGTCCGCAACGACCAGAAGTTCAGGCGAGCGCGTGTCCTCCAGATAGCTATTCGCGAAAGAGTTTTTAGCCAGAGCGATTCCGCGAAAGGGTAATGCCATGTGGACCGGTACTCCGCCTCCATCCACGACCGTGCGGTAATGCTCCGGCAGAGGAAAGTGCGGCAGAGGCCGCAGCAGCCCAAATGCAATGAGCGCAATGCAGAGGAAAGGTACAAGCCAGAGAAGCTCTTGACGAAAGGGGACGCTACGCTTCATCTTGAGACCTCCTGTTGATTCTCCGCCGAGTAGTTGCGGGTAAATCGTGCGTGCCAGCCGAATCCGAGTTCTCGTCTACGTGTAGCATCTGGTCAATCTGATCGTCGCTCAATGAGTAGCCGAACTCCTCTCTCACGCGGTCGCGCATCAGTTGTCGCACCCTGGGCTGCAAGCGATCGGGATGAGCGATCTCTGCCAACCACCGTATCTCGGCAGGTCGGACGGTAAGATTGCCTTGCTCCCATTTGTAGACCCGTCTATCCCGGACCGCCTTCAATCCCTGTCGCCGAGGATCATTCATGTACTCCTGCGGGTTCTGCATTGATTCCGTTGATGAATATCATGTCGGGATCCATGATGAGGACGCTTTCCGCATCGTCACCGGGAATCTTTCGCTCAGATTCAGCGTCGATGATGCCCGTGCGGGAAAAGTCGCCCTTATATTGGCCAGCCATCAACACACGCGGACGGTAGGCAAGGGTCTGCGGCTGAAGTTCTTTCTCCAAGTCAGCAATAATCCGGCAGTACGAGGCTATGCGCGCATCGGCAAGTTCCGGTTGGTCAATAAGGTCGGAGATTACCTTGAGTTGGATCGCGAAGACGCCCTCGGAGTAATAAGACCAGCGGGCATGAACTGGAGAGCCCGGGCAAGCTATCGGCTTTTGCTGGCCACCGCAACTGCCCCAAATGCTTAGAACTGGAAGGCCTATGCTACGCATGAGAGCTTGTGAGCCACCGCACCCGAGATAAACGCTCGGGTCATAGGCGAGCAGCGATTCTAACTCGATGTATGGAGAAGTGCTCTTCTGGAATACGCCCGAGCGCCAAAGCCTATCGTTGCTCAAAACCTCCGGGTAGAGTTGGCTCATGAGACTTTTGCTGAAGTCCTGCCTCACCTTGGAATCACCCGCATACTTCAAGAGTTGCGGCGTGCGTGAATCTTCCAGATACGAACCCACAGAAATGGGCGGCGCTATCGCGATGCCTCGAAAAGGAAGAGCTATCTGAACGGATACACCGTCTGAGCCCATCACTGTTCGGCTGTGCGCAGGCGGAGCCAGATGCGGCAAGGGCCTCAACAGGCCCAGCGAGAGTAGGCCAATCAAGATAAAAGGCGTTAGCCAAAGCGATTCACGCAGATACGTCACATTGAACGAATTGCGCAGCGCCATAGAAACCATCCTGCAAAGATGTAAAGAAAAGTTGCGCTGCGGAGAAGAGCGATTCAGACCTTCTCCGCAGCGATCAATGACTTGTTCGGGTTATGGTTACTTCATAGTTAGAACTTCAACTTCAGAGCCACTTGCAGTGATCTAGGTCCACCGAGTTGATAGAGTGGATTCTCTTGTGTTGTGGTCTGCGAATTCGCCGTAGCCGAGGAGTATCCAAAGCCCGATCCATTGGTTGCTGCTCCGCAATACAAGCAGCCACTGGGAGCTCCGAACATCGTATGGTTGAAGACGTTGAATGCTTCAGCCCGGAACTGCAAAGCCAGACCTTCTGCAATAGAGAAATCTTTGTGCACGGCCATGTCAGTCTCGTCGATTCCAAACGCCCGCGCCCCATTTCTCGGGAAGTTACCTTCGATCGGATTCCCGCTCGCATCCGTGGCCAGAGCGAAAGCGTTATAGTTGAGAATCTTCCCACCAGGATACTGGCTGCCGTACAGATACACAGGCTGCCCCGCTACAACATTCGGGTACAGTTGAATGTAGTTGCCGTCATACGCACCGGCGGAGGGCGCGTTTTTAGCTATGACGGTGACTGGAAGGGCCGTCCTCGCCGAAAGGCGAAGATCCAGGTTCCATTTGTCGATCAGTTCCGACAGGCCGGTCTGCGTGTGATGTCCGGGAATCGTATAGGTTCCCGCGACCTGGAAGTTTTGCCGGACATCGTAGTCTGAGCTCGCCCAGGCCCAGTTGTAGTTAGTGGCGTTTCCGGTTGCGTCGTCCTGGCCATGCGCCCACGTGTATCCCGCTAGCAACTGCAAGCCTTTTGACAGTCTCCGCTGGAATTGCACTTGCATGGCGTTATAGTTCGACTGCGAACCGTTTGTGTCGAAGTAAGTCCAAGAACCGCTGGAACTCAAGACGGGGCTGGTATTGCCCAACAGGGCAAGTTGGATGCCTCGCCCGCGAATCAGGTCCTGGGCCGCATTGGCAACCCAGCTGATCGTCAGGGATTGATTTGCTCCCAGAGACTGCTGGACCGCGAGGTTCCACTGCACGGTGTAAGGCGACTTCAGATTCGGATCGACATCGGAGGGGTAAGGTACCGCTGCGGATACGGCTGGAAAGTTCGACTTGGCCAATGGCCAGCTATAGCAACCGTTTGTGAAGTTGTTTGCGGCGGTGGGCTGGCTTCAGCCGTATTGGTTATTGGTTGCACTGTTGCCGCTGAGGCCGTTCGTTGATGCAGCTTCAGCCGTGGTGTCATAGAAAGCGCCAATGCCGCCACGAATCACTGTGTGGTAGCGAGGAACTTCGTATGCAAAGCCGATTCGAGGAGCCAGCAGGTCCCATTGCGTCTTGTACAACGGCTGTCCCGGCGCTACCAGATATGTGGTTGCCAAATTCGTTATCTGGCTCAAGGTGTACGGATTGTGTCCGTAGCCGTCGCTGGGTGCCGGATCGATATCCCACCTCAGCCCAACCGAGAGATGTAGGCGCTCCGTTGCTCTCCATTCATCCTGGAGGTAGATTCCCGTGTTGTAAACCTGAGGCTTGTTGGAGAGAAACTGATAAACTTTGAAGTAGGGCGCAACTACATCGTGGACCACGGAGTAGGGCTCGATCTCGTTCGGTGTTGCTCCGTTGGTAATGGTGACGTTGTTTGCGGCAATTCCGTCGTAGTCAAGGTTGGCATATTCGTTGTAGCCGGCGTTCGGAGCCCACGTCGATGTCCTGCGGAAATCCACACCAAACTTGATCGTGTGACGCCCCAAGTTTATCGTAGTGCTATCCACAATATTCCCCTGCCGCTGTGCATTCTTTGTCGAGTCATCAAGAAGTTCCGGGTCATTGCCCCAATTGAAGTCCATGGCTCCCTTCCACTGTCCCTGAATGAAGCCTGGCATGTCTGAGAAGTCGTAGGGAGTCGATCCACCATAGCCGCTGCCGGAATAAAGACCGGCCGAATTGACCTGGGTGAGACCCAACCGAAGGTCATTGCTGATCCTGGGCGAAAACATAGTAGTCACGCCCACGGTTCCGTTTGTGGTGTGATTGCTCTTGCTCTCCCATTCCGCGATCGGCGTATAGCAATATTGACAATAGCCGTTGGAACTGGACGGCGATCTCATATAGCGTGCAAAGACCTGCACTTTATCCCCAAACTGGTGATCCAGCCGCAAACTGGTTGCATTGATGCGGCTGGGCACCGAAAAACCGGCCACGAGTTGTGCGATACCAGCATTGGTGCCGCCCAGATCAGGTTGAGAGGTTGTGGGGAAGCCAGCCAGAAAGGCTGCCAGTGCGGGATTTGCATTTTTACGCAGATCATTACTAGGGACATAGTATGTCTGCGCGGCACTTGGTGCCTGCAATACTAATGCCTCGTAGGAAGCGAAAAAGAAGGTCTTGTCCAGTCCCATGCTGAGCAGCGGTAACCGCACTGGCCCGCCGAAGGTGCCGCCGAAATCGTTCTGCTTCTCGGCCTGCTGTCCGACATTGCGAGGCGCACAAGTCGCCGTTACGTTGCCCCCGGCGGCGCAGTCGTTGTAATGATTAAACCAGTTGTTGGCATCCATGGCGGTGTTGCGCAGGTAGTCAAATGCGCTTCCGTGCCAGCTTTTCGTACCGGCGCGTGAGGTGATCGTAAACTGTCCGCCGGGCGCCCGCCCGTATTCCGACGAGTAGTTCGAGGTGCTGGTACGAAACTCCTCCATGGCGTCGATTGACAACATACTCTGCGTAGTACCGATAGCGGAAACATTTGCTTCCATTCCACCCAAGCCGCCACTGACTCCATTCACGGTCGCGTAGCCTGCGTTTGCAGATATCCCATCGACAGTGAAGTAGTTCTCATCCGTACGCTGGCCATTGACGGACCACTGATCGCCGCCCGGCAACGCGACAACTCCTGGGACATCCGTCAAAAGGCTTTGGAAGCTTCTGCCGTTCATGGGGAGGTTCTCCACAAACTGCTGGTCCACCAAAGTGCTCACGGTTCCATCCGTCGTATTGACCTGGATGCCGCTGCCGTCCACCGTAACCGACTCTTTGATATCTCCCACCTGGAGTTTCACATCGAGCTTTAGCGACTGCGCCGTCTCAATGGTGATGGCAGTCTCCTTGAACAGCTTGAAGCCAGACGCTTCAGCCACCAGCGCGTACTTGCCTGGCTTGACAAAGGGGAAGCTATACAAGCCACGGTTATTGGTGGTGGAATGCTCCACCACGTTGGTCAATTCGTTAGTCAGTGAGACTTTGGCTGCCCGCACCAACGCGCTGGAGGGATCGATTACCTCTCCGCTGACCGACGCGCTTTGAGCAAAGACAGGCAGGCCGACCAGCAGCATCACGATGGCGAATATCTGGGAAACGTGTTTCATGCTCCACTGGCGGGAGCGCCTCGATTGCGTTCTGGCTGAAATAGAACAGTGCATAGTATTCTCCTTGGCTTCGGATGTCATGTCCCGTATACGCGACACGCGCTCTTATGTGTACGTGTGATTACAGAGCGTACAGCCTTCCCCATCAGATGTCAAGCATGGCGAACTCGTGTCACTCATGCACGTCACGTGCAAATGATCGAGTTTCCAACCCTGAATTCTGGTTTGTGCGGGAATGACGGCAAACCGAGCCTGGATGATTTCCAGGCTCGGCACAGGTCAAGTATTTATATTTCAAGGGTTTCTACCACGAGAAGAACTGCGATGTTACAGGTCGATATACGACGGCTTATATTAGCCGGTTACCAGCCTTGCGCATGTCGTAGCCGACGCAAGACTCGACTTCGCGCCGGAATGCGGAGCGGCCAAGCATTCCGACCAACGCCTCAACAGGCGGCAGTGTGAGATGCGTGCGACGGAGGACCAACAGGTAGGGCTTCTCCGCTAGAGGAAGAAAGGTCAAGCCCAAGGTAAGCGCCGCTGCTTGTGTGCTGATACAGCAATCCACATCGCCGCTTTGTACCAGACGTGCTGCGGGGAGTTGTCCCGGTGTACTGCGGTCATATCCCTTCACCTTGGTGCTCGCGATTCCGTGCGCCTTCAGCAGATCATCCAGCAGTCGGCGGCAGCCTGCACCCGGCTCGCGATTCGTGATGTGCACGTCCTTGCGTGTCAGATCTTCAATGCCGGTAATTTTCTTGGGATTCCCCTCTGCAACGACCAGCCCTTCCTTCCACATAGCATAGGAAAGAATCGCGATTGAATTGCGAGAGAACATTTTGGTGATTGGAAGCAGATCGGCCTTGTCGCCTGCTTTCTCTGCTAGATGGGTGCCAGCGACATGAACCAGCCCCTCATGCAGCAAATCAAGCGCACGCGAACTATTCTCATACGCGATGACAAGTTCAAAGCCCTGCCGCTCCAGCGAATGCGCAAGCAGAGATGCACTTGGATCGCAGCCAGCAAGAAGAATGCGCCCTGGGTTCTTCCACTCTCGCTCAGGAGCCGAACCTTGGCATTGGCACTGCCTTTGCTGCCGCGGTAAGGCTCCAGATAGACAGCATCCGAAGGCTGAAGTCCCCAGCTAGCCGGATCGGGGGCCACGGCAACCAAATTCTCATTGACAGTCGCCAACCGTAGCGGTTGTCCTTTGGGCAGTGAGGTGGTCCCGCCAAGGATATGAACTTCTGCTGTCTCCTCAATCGCCTTGGGAGGCGCTTCGAGTAGAAACAGTTCCTCAACGGTCGTGTCCAGAATGCGAGCAAGAATCAGACTGACGGCTGTGTTCGGCACATAAAGCCCGGATTCGATGGAGTGAATTGTCTGGCGGCTGACACCAGCTTCGGCTGCCAATTGAATCGCAGAGATTGCCCGTTTTGCCCTGAATTGTGCGAGATTTGATTGTACTTCGACGGATTGCATCGGTTCCTCGTGGGAAAATGACATGTAGCTGATACGCGACTTATGATACTGATACGAGGGAAAATGCACAAGAGGGATTTGAATGCTCATGCGAATAATTTGCCAATCGCGCCTATCGGCTTGATTCATACTCCGTTCAAGCAAGCCGCGGGAACGCCGATTCAGGGCGTGGCGGGCCAGAACGCTGATGGTGTCGTTGAACTGCATACAGAGTATGTAGCTGGGTTGCGCGACCTAACAGAGTTTGAACGAGTCTGGTTTATCTACTCGCTGGACCGCGCTTCAGGTGTGCAGATGGTTGTCCACCCCTATATGGACACGACTGCGCGGGGTGTTTTTGCCACTCGTTCGCCTGCTCGGCCCAATCACATTGGCATCTCTGTCGTTCGCCTTCTCGGGATCGAAAAGAATCGAGTCCGCTCAACGGAGCACAGGTTGGGTATGGTCATGATTGAGCGGGACGAGATTATAGGGGCGGAGGCTCGATGCGCATTTTCCAGCTGTCGGGCAGCCAGAGGTCGAGTTCCTCCGGCCTGATGACGGGCATATTGGTGATCAACTGGGTGAGATAGAGCTGGGGATCGATGCTCAGTCTGCGGCAGGTGCTGGTGAAGCTCGACAGGATGGCCATCGTTCTTCCGCCCCGCTCATTGCCAACAAAAAGGGCTCTTGACGAGAATCTGTAAAAGCATGCGTTTTACGCGGCTTTCCGGAAAGCGACGAGTTGAGTTCTTGTGGCGGCCAGCCGTTGCGCTTTCAGCAGTAGGTAGGTGAGGTTGCGGTAGCCGCGTCCCCGCCGTAGCAGCGCTTTGATGTTGCCGTTGACCGCCTCTACCACTCCCAGCGGAACCTTGGTGCGGCAGTAGTTCAGAATGCCCTCCAAGTGGCGAAGCAGCATGTCGGCCAGCTTCTCCATGGGCTTGAGCCGCTGCCAGCGCAACTGATCGATCCAGCTCTTCAGGTAACGCAACATCGCGCCCTCGTAGCGATAACTCCACAGCCGGTCCAGGCTCTCTTTCAGCAGGTAGGCCTTCATAACACGCCGGTTCAGCGCAAACAGCTCGTTGAGTTGCTGCTTTTTGCGTGCGGTCAGATGCACCCAGCGCGTCAGCAGCAGCCAACGCTTGCCCTTCACCAGTTCGCGTGCCGGTCCGCCCTTGCGGAAGAACTCCGCTCTACGGATCTCGTCGACCGCCGCATTGGCGTGCTTCATGATGTGAAATTTGTCATAGATGATGCGGCAGTTGGACAGCCACTGCTCGATGCTCTGCTTGAACGGCTCCCACATATCTACACAGGCGGCCTGAACCGCGCCGCGCTGAAAGGGGCTCAACTGCTTCTCGAAGAACGCATCGAGCGTCTCCTTCTTTCGTTCCGCTCCGAACCAGAGAGGCTCGGCCGTCTCCAAGTTGCTCACCACGGTGATGAACTTCTGCTTCTTCCCCACAAAGATCTCGTCCACACCCATTTGCCGCAGGGCCGGTTTACGCCGGGTCGCGGCCCAGCGCGATAGATACCGCTGATCGATAGCCCGCACCGTACTGGCCGCCAGACCAAACTGCCGCGCTACCCGACTGGCGGCCGCGCTCTCGCAGGCCTGCCCAACCGCATCTTCAAAACGCTTGCTGAAGGGCGCTTTGGAAGGCAGCAACGGAACCTTTTCCGCCTTCAATCCGCAATCTGGGCAGCGCACACGGTACAACTCGACTACCACTGTGGTCAGGTACTCGAAGCACGGCAGATCGCGCACTTCCCGCTCATAGCTGGCTATAATTTCGCCCCGTGGCTTGCCGCAGCCGGAACAAACCAGCAACTTGTTGGCCCGTTTACGCCGAACCCATAGCTTCAGCCTCTTGCCAGGCTCATCAATCTCATGCCGGTAAACCTTGTAGCCCGGCCACCCCAATACCCGCGTCCAATCGTTGTCGCGCATCGGAAGGAGAATAGCCGATTCTGGCCCTCGAGCAAAACCCGCGAAAACCACGACGTCTTACAGATTCCTGCGCAGAGCCGGATTTTCATCATGAAGCTCGGAACTTTGGTCGGCGTCCACGGCGACCGTGCCGTCGCCGTCGTCAGGATCTGGCGCGGATTCGCCCGTCTGGAATGTCGGTCGTCCCAGAAGGGTGAAGCTGTCGATGACGATTGCGGTATGGTGATGTTTCAGATTGTCCTTATCGGTCCACGTCCGATAGGCAATGTGACCGACCACGTGAAGCGGATTGCCCTTCTTGACGTACTCCTGGATCGCGTCGGCCGGCTTCTTGCCTTACATGACCAGGTTGTGCCAGGACATACGGTCACGCTCCGGCGGATGGAGGAGATGGCGGTGGCAGTGGAGTACCAACTGGTGTGTAGCACAGCGTGGAGCCAGGGAAAGTTGAGGATCAGGCGCTTGTGTACCTGAAGCGGCTGCTTTGGCAGAGGAAGTATTCGGCGGGGCGACGGAAGTCGGAACCGTGCTGGCCCACGTCTCGAATAGAAGTAGGCCAACGGAGCGCATACTCAGCTATACTTCGGAAGTGTCATCCAAGCCTCATCTCAGCCCTTTTAACAGGTTTGCCTTGGGCAGTAGCCAAGCTCACCTAAGCTACTTTAGTAGAGCATTGTAGGCAATCCATGGTGCTGCCGGATTGCGCTACGGACCGGGAGCAAGGAGAGCCAAATTGCCGGAGCCAAAGGCGCAGCGTCAGCAGGCCGTGCACGATCTGCTTCATGAACTCAAGGGACTTGAGCCGCTCAAGAAGCTCTTCTGGAGCGAACTGAATTACGACCGGGTGAACCAGCCGCTTTCCCGGCGCGGTTGGAAGGAGGGCGTTGCCGGCCTGCTGGCCGACGATCCCGTCCTGTTCGCCTCCGGCGCGGACGCTTTTCACGTCATCTATGCACGGCTGGCCTCCGACAAGCTGCTGATCGGCGACGAGCGCCCGGTTGTCTCCAGGCTGCTACAAGAGCATCCATACGCGCTCTTCGTCTTCTCCAACTCCCGACAGGAGAACTTCCACTTTCTGAACGTGAAGTACGACGACGACACGCAAAAGCGGCGGCTCTTTCCGGCGCATCACCGTTGGCCCATTCGAGCAGCTCCGCACCGCATCGGAACGGATCACGCTGCTCGACCTTGCCGACGTAAGCCCGGACCTCTTCGGGCTGTCGCCCCTCGCAATCCAGCAGCGGCATGACGTTGCATTCGATGTTGAACCGGTCACGAAGGAATTCTTCCATGAGTACAGGCGGATATTTGAGGAAGTGGAAGAGGCAATCACCGGCTTTGGCCGCGACAAGGACCGGAAGCGCCTTTACACACAGCGCCTCTTCAACCGGCTCATGTTCATCGCCTTTATCCAAAAGAAGGGCTGGCTCAAGTACAACGGAGACGCTGATTATCTGGCCGCTCTGTGGAAGGCCCACCTCAAAGACGAGAGCGTCTCCGACAAGAACTTCTACCGGGACCGGCTCAAGCGCCTGTTCTTTGACGGTTTGAACACGACAAATGAGGTCAACAGGATCGGCATCAACCGCGGCGCGTTTCTCAAAACGCTGATCGGCGATGTCCCGTACCTCAACGGCGGACTCTTCGAGGACGACGAAGACGACAACGACGAAAGCATCAAGGTACCGGACAAGGCCACCGGCTCAATTCTCAAGAGCCTCTTTGCCAAATTCAACTTCACGGTAACGGAAAGCACGCCGCTCGACGTGGAAGTTGCTGTCGATCCCGAGATGCTCGGCAGGATTTTTGAGGAACTGGTCACTGGCCGGCATGAGTCGGGCAGCTACTACACGCCCAAGCCCATCGTGTCGTTCATGTGCCGCGAGGCGCTCAAGGGCTACCTGGAGACGAATGCCGCGAGCGAGAGCAAAGACGCCATCGAACGCTTTGTCGAGAAGCATGAGCCGGACGATCTGCGGAATGCAGAAAGCGTTTTGGACGCGCTACGCCGGGTGAAGGTCTGCGATCCTGCCTGTGGCTCTGGCGCGTATCTTATTGGGAATGCTCCATGAGCTGCTTGATCTTCGCGCCGCGCTCTTCCAATCGCGCAGGCTGGATAGCTTATCCGTCTACCAACGGAAGCTGGAGATCATTCAAACCAATGTGTACGGCGTAGACATCGACCAGTTCGCAGTCAATATAGCCCGACTTCGGCTCTGGCTGTCGCTGGCAGTCGATTTCGACGGCGCGAAGCCAGAACCGCTACCAAATCTTGACTACAAAGTGGAAGTGGGAGACAGTTTGCTCGGGCCTAATCCGTCCGGTGGACTTGAGATGGGATTTCGCAAACCGCTCATTGACGAGTTTCTGAAGGCGAAAGACGAATTCCTCCGGTCACACGAGGGCGAAAAGAAAGGGCTAAAGAAGAAGGTCGAAAAACTCAAGGCTGACATTGCGGGCTTCAGCGGTCACGAACCTGGCAATGGATTTGATTGGGCCGTTGAATTCGCTGAGGTATTTCTCACTGGAGGATTCGACATAAGCATCGCAAATCCACCCTTCGTGCGGATGGAATTGTTCAAGAGCATTAAGCCGACTCTAAGAGCCAACTTCCATCCGGTTCACGCAGAGCGCTCGGACCTTTACTGCTACTTTTATGCGCGCGGAATTGAACTCCTTCGGCAGAGGGGATGTTTGTCTTCATCTCTCCCAATAAATGGCTCAGAGCGGGTTACGGGACAAAACTTCGCATGTTCATGACAAGTCATTGCAGGATCAAAAGTATTACGGACTTTGGCGACCTTCCTGTATTTCAGGCTGCAACTGCCTACCCGATGATTTTTTGTGCGCAAAGGGCAGAGGTTGCAAAAGCCTACTCTTCGATACACACGCGCGTGCCCTCATTGGAATCACCATATCCAGAGGTCACTCAGATCGTTAAGCAATTCGGTTCGCCACTACAATCTTCAGATCTCGATGGCACCGAATGGAATCTTGGTGGGTCTTCATATTCAGCGAGCGGTAACGCCACAAGTGACGGCTTTAAGCCGCTGTTGGCATACGCTGGTGGCCAGGTATTGTATGGCGTTAAGACAGGAATGAACGAAGCATTTGTGATAGATGCTGAAACGAAACGCTCTCTATGCCGGGAAGATCGACGCTCATCTGAGTTCATCAAGCCACTTGTGACGGGCAAAGACATCAGACGTTGGGACATTCGAGAGGCCGATCGCTTTCTTTTGTATACTCCGCACGGTTGTGTGCCGCCAAAATCGATTAAAGATTGCATTCGTCCATTCAAGGCTGAACTGAAAAACGCGCTACAAAGCAGGAATGGTACGAACTTCAGCAGCCGCAGGAGAAGTACTCACGTAGCTTCCCGCTACCAAAGATCGTATACCCGATCATTGCAAAGGAATCTCGTTTCGCTTTTGACCGAACAGGGGCATTTATCAATGACAAGGCCTACTCGATCCCTATTGACGACTTTTACCTCCTCGGCGTTTTGAACTCCGATGTTTTTTGGGAGATGGTGACAAATACATGCTCGCCACTCAGAGGAGGCTTCTACGAACTTCGAGTAACGCAGATTGGGAAACTTCCTATTCCAACAGCGAAACAAGCGGATCAGAATTCCATTTCATCACTTGTCGAGAGATGCTTAGGAATCAATGATGGCCAGCGAGCGAGCATTGAGAACGAGATCAACGCTAGGGTATCTCACCTTTACGGAAAGCCACCAAAGACCAAAGGCAGCAAAGAGGTATAAGCAATTTCAATTGATGTGCAAATGACAATCGCACTCGAATCTTGGTAAACCATAAGCGCCATATTCGGCTCAACTTGGCGAGGTAGATCACGCAGAGAACAGGTGATTGATGAGTATCGCGCAGCTTACCTTCCCGTTCAGCGCCGAGACCGTAACGCAACCGCCGCCGGGTGGAACTGCAAGCGAGACCTCGCTCCAGATTGAGGAGCTCCTTGATGCCTTCGACGGCGAACCTTCGTTGAAGCACCTATTCTGGGAACTGCTGTCGTATGATCGCGTGCGCGACCCGTTGCCCCTGTCCATTCTGCCGCCCTCCGCAAACAGATTTATGACGAGCCTGGAGGTCTTTGCCGCAACCGAAGTCTTCACCATTGTCATTGCAGTCGTTCAGTACGTTCCGACTGACGGGAGCCTGGAGCAGATGGTCTGGGCTGTGAAACGGAATATCGCCAATTGCGTTGTGCTGTTGAATGAGGGGCTCACCTGGTCAATCATCTATCCCGATGAAATTCTGAAACCGCGTGTCCGCATTCTTCCGCTGCCGGGGCCAAAAGACAGGCGGGCAGAAATCGTGCAGGCGCTCTGCGCTCTGAATACCGCAGACGATGTATCCGGCGAGGAGTTCACAGCATTCGAGTTGGCGCAGAATTTGGATGAGTCCTTTCCCGGCGCTACACCGAATATCGGAGACATCCTTACCGACTTTGAACGGATTGCAGAGCACCCGAATGAGGAATTGCGGGAACTTTGGCAATTTATCCGCATGGCTGGCCAGTACCCATTGTTGAAGCCCGCGCAGGAGCGCGGCGAAGACCTGACCGGCGATGAGGTTGCGCCTGACGGAAGCGGGTTGAACTATCAACAGTGGCGTCTAGTTGTCCATAACCTTCGACTCGTACTTTGGATGGCACGAAAAGTCCCGAAGATTGAGATAACTCTTGCAGACCTCGTACAAGAAGGCTGCACTGGACTCATGA
>CAVRNL010000054.1:0-15565 GCA_963722485.1 uncultured Acidobacteriaceae bacterium | reverse complement strand
CAGGCGCATCCGCGCGCATTGTTTCGGGGGATTCAGGCGATTCCGGCGATCTCATCCTCTCCACCGCCAACGGAGATGTCCGCTTCCGCGCGCCTCACGTCTATCAGCCCGCCGCGCCCAAGTCAGGAAATGTCGAGAAAACAGTCGCGGGAAGTTTCCGCCAGCTCGCCGGCAACAAAATCGGCTTCACCATCGGAGACTACGACCACAGCCGCGAACTCGTTATCGATCCGGCCCTAGCCTATTCGACCTACCTCGGCGGCACCGGCACCCAGGCTCTGGTAAAAGTAGCGGTCGATCCCGCTCTGAATATTTATCTCGCGGGTTCGACCACCTCAACGGACTTTCCGGTCACCAATGGCTCCACTTTGAATAATCCGCAGGCGACGAACATATTCATTTCCAAAATCAACCCGCTAGCAACAACGGTCTCGTCACAGCTGGTGTATTCCATCTACCTGGGCAGTTCGGGAACTGACAGCCTGGCGGGAATAGCGGTCGATTCCGACTACGATATCTACGTTGCCGGCACGACGGCTTCTTCCGATTCTTCCTTTCCTACCACGGCCAACGCCTTCCAGACTTTGCCCGAGGAGGTGGGGACCCACGGATTCCTCACTAAGATCGTCGCGACCCAGACCCAAGGCAACCCCATCACTATCGTTTACGGTCTCGGCTATTCCACCTATCTCTCGGGCAATAGCGCTGATTTTGTCACCGGCCTCGCCATCGATGGCGGATGCAACCAACAAGCCTGCAACGCCTATGTCACCGGCAACACCACCTCCACCGACCCCGCCAGCCACTACTTTCCCGCGAACCCCAACGCCTATCAGCTGTTTTCGCAGGCAACCGCCGGTTCCGGAGACCCCCAGTTCTTCGCCAGCAAGATCAACACCAACGGCAGCGGTCAACCCAGCATGCTCTACTCCACCTACTTCGGCAGCGGGAGTCCCGTTGGCTTAATTGCCGCTGGCGGCGGCATTGCCGTGGACCCGAACAGCAGCAGCACCGTCAACATGTACATCACCGGCACGACCAACATGCTCCCCACGACCGGTACGGGCAGCGTGCCGATTCTTCTCGATGCGTGGCAGTCCTGCCTCAACCAAACCGGTCAAACCACTGGCTGTAGCACCACCCCGTCCACCAACACCGACGCTATCGTCGCCAAGTTCAACCCGAATGTGGATGGCCAATCCAGCCTGATCTACGCCACTTATCTGGGCGGTGCTGCAAACGACTCCGGCCTCGCCATCGCGGTGGACACCACCAGCAACGCCTACATCACCGGCTCGACCTCTTCGACCAGCTGGCCTAACACCACCAGTAGCTTTCAGCCTTCCGGTTATGGCGGCGGGGCCAGCGACGCCTTCATCGCCAAGATCGGCACGCAGAGCGGGTCGACGTTTCCGCTGACCTACTTCACCTATCTGGGCGGCTCCGGCGCGGACGTCGGCAACGCCATCCTGGTGGACTCGGTGGGGGCGGTCCACGTGGTGGGCAGCACCACATCGACCAACTTTCCAACAACAGAGCCTCTGCAGTCCTGCACGCTTCCCGGCGACGCCTTCGTGGCGCTGATCGCAACCTCGGGAACGGTCGTCGGTAACTACGCGAGCTGTCTGGGGGGCAGCCAGTTGGATCAGGGCACGGGAGTCGCACTCGACACCTTCAACGCCACTTACGTAGCCGGGACAACGGTGTCTACGAATTTCCCCACTTCCCCGGTACCCTACCCCCCGCCCTACCAGGGAACTTTGAATGGTACGTCGCCGAATGCGTTCGTAAGCCAGCTAGGAGCTTCCAGCCAACTCATCCTCAACAACTCCACCAGCAGTCCAACGCCCTTGCCCGTCGCGCTGGGAAACCAAGCCGAGTTTACTTTCGACATCATTAACAACGGACCTGACACAGCGTCTAACGTGACGGTCAACGCCGTAGTGGCGAACGTCGGCCAGCTATCGGGACCTCCCAAAGCCACAGTCACCGGCGGCACCGGAAACTGCGACACCGCGGTAGGAGGTTCGATCACCTGCACGATTCCGACCCTGGTTGTATGCTCGACCACTCCCTGCACCCCGGCAACCGTTGAAGTGGACGCGACCCCGTCCGTTACTGGTAATCTTCCGGAAGTCGACGTTTCAGTCAACGTCAGCGCGAACAATGGCCCGATCCTAGCCAGCCAAGAACAGAAGGACCCAGTCGTCGACTTCAGCATCACCGCCTATGCTCAGACCCCCACCATCAATGCTGGCCAAACTGCCACGATCGTGGTCAAGTTTTGTCCCCTGACTTCGCAGGGGTATAGCGGCACCATCACCCCGAGCCAAACCAGTTTGCCTTCGATCGTTACCTCGCCCAGCCCCACCTTCAACCCCACCAGCGTCACACTTGCGGGGGAAGGCTGCGGATATACGACACTGAGCATCCCAACCGTGGCTCGCCCCGTGAACACCGGCAGCCTGCTACGCCGCGGCTCGTTCTACGTCACCTGGCTTCCCATCGGAGGTCTGAGCCTCGTGGGACTCGGCATCGGCGCCAGCCGCAAACGTCGTCGCTGGATGATCGGAGTCGTCCTTGCCATGATCGCCGGCGCGATCCTGCTGCAGTCGGCCTGCGGTTCGTCGAGCAGCAGCACGACCACAACCACCGGCACGGGCGCTGGAACCTACAACTTCACCATCACCGGCACTGCCGGTGGGGGAGATGCGCACACCGCTCCGGTGTCATTGACAGTGCACTAAACGACCGGGCACTAAACCGACACACTTTTCTAATTCAAGCCTCCGCCGCGGCGGAGGCTTTTTCTTTTGACGCTCCAGCCGGGGCGGTGGAAGGCGTGCGTAACCTGCTGCAAACAATGCCATTTCAGCTCTTGACAATATTTCATATTGCGATATTATTATTGCGATTTGGCATACATATGACACTAGGCGAAAAAATTCGCTACCTCCGCGAAGTCGAAGGTTCCCTGCGCGGCTTGAATCGTCCCCTCACCCAGCAGGAATTGATGAAAGGCATTCAAGCCGAGACCGGCAAGGCCATCAGCCAGTCGTATCTCTCGCAGATCGAGCGCGGCAAGCGTCCGCATATGACGCAATCCTCGCGCACTTTGCTGGCGCGCTTCTTCAAAGTGCACCCCGGCTTTCTGGTCGACGATCCCGAGGGCTATCACACCGAACTGGTCTCCGACCTGCGCACTACCGAAGGTCAGCTCGATGTCTGGCTGCTGCAAGGCTCGGAGCGCTTCGCCAACGACCCCGAGGTGAGCGACGTCTTGATCAAGGTCGCGCGCGACAAGGACACCCGGCGCTGCCTGTTGCTGCTCGGCGAAATCCTGAACACGCCCGGACTCGCCGACCGCCTGTTTGAAGCTCTGCGCCCGGAACCCGCGCGCGCCAACGGCGGCGCGGCCAGGAAGCGAAACCCGAGGCTTGGCTTATGACGTGGAATATGACGTGGGCTGACTTTTACTTGACCTGTTTCGCCGTCGGTTTTCTGCTGAGCGCGGTTTCGTTCATCGCGGGCGGAATGCGCTGGCATGTGCATCTTCCGCACCTTCCGCATGGCGGCGGGCATATCGCCACTGGACATGCCCCGGTGGCGCATGGGCACGGCGCCAGTGGCGCGGCTGCGAGCCGCCAGGCGCAGGTGTCGCCGTTCAACTTCATCACCTTGACCGCGTTCCTGGCGTGGTTCGGCGGCACGGGATTCTTGATCACGCGCTTCTCCAGCATATGGTTCGCGCTCGGTCTGCTGATCGCACTGGGAGCCGGCCTCTTCGGCGCCGGAATTGTGTTTTTGTTCATGACACGGGTGCTGCTCTCCAGCGAGGAGAACATGGACTCCGCCGACTACGAAATGGTGGGCGTGCTGGGAAGAATCTCGATGCCCATCCGAGAAAACGGCACCGGCGAAATCATTTACTCGCAGGCGGGAACCAGGCGCACCTGCGGCGCGCGCAGCGAAGACGGCAGCGCCATCGAAAAGGGCGCGGAGATTGTAGTGGCTCGTTACGAGAAAGGTATCGCCTACGTCAAGCGCTGGGAAGAGATCAGTGGTGAGTAGAAAGTTTGTGCCTGTTTGATCTTGAGTCGCGCAGCGCTTGAGCGCTGCGATAACTGGATTGCTAGGAGTGTATGCCTTTTCGATTTTGGGTGGCGCAGCGCTTCAGCGCTGCGATAACTGGATTGCTTTGAATGCGGCTTTAGCCGCTGAGGGCTGGACCAGGAGCCGTCTCTATGCATCGTCGATTCTTCCGACTCGCAACCGTCTTCCTCTGGCTCGCGTTGCCGCTGGCCGCGCTCCAGTACACACAGGTGTGGAACCAACTGCCGGTCCGCGTGGCCACGCATTTCAACGCCGCCGGCCAAGCCGACGGCTGGATGTCGCGCGGCGAAGCGGTCAACTTTGCAGTGGGATTCATGGCTTTTCTGCTGGCGATCTTCACCGTCCTGCTGCTCTATATCGCCCATTGCCGCGTCGACGCATTTTCCTGGACGATGCTCGGCTTCTGCGCTCTCGTGCTTGGAGTCATGGTCGAGGTGAACCACAGTATCGTGAACTACAATCTGCGCGGCACACCATTGCAACTGGGAGCGGCGCTGATCGCAATCCCGATTGCGCTGATCTTGCCGATCGCGATTTACATCGCAGTCCGGCGCGAACCGCCGCTGCTGCCCTCCACCGGACCTTTAGCCGCCGATCTTCTCGTGGAAGAAACGCACTCCGGGCGCCCGTGGACCCTGATCCTCCTGCTTGTGCTGATCTTGCCGGCGATCGCGGTCGCATCCCACCCGATGGCGATGATTCCCATGATTTTGATGGGTCTAATAGCACTCACCGTAGGCGCAATGGCGTGGAGCGGTTTCCAGTACCGGTTTCTGCGGCACGGGGTGGAGATTCGGATGCTGGGATTCCGGATGCGCTCGATTCCGAGACAGTCGATTGTGAGTTATTCGGTCGAACCCTGGGCCTTTGCTCGCGGCTATGGCATTCGCGGCGTTGGCAACACCCGCGCTTACGTGTGGGGCAATAAGGTAGTTCACATCAAGACTTCGAATGGCGAGGTTTTCCTCGGCCACAGCGATCCCGAACGCATCGTGCGCGATCTGGATATGGTGACCGGCGTTTTGACGCGCAGTTAGAGTCCCTGTAGAGACGGGGCTCGCCCCGTCTCCGTACGCTGAGAACTGACAACCGAGAACCGATTTTTTCAGGAGGCAATAATGTTCGGCATAGCAATGGAGGTCTGGGTCATCGCGGGGCTGGTCGTATTGGCGACCTTGTTCCTGATGAGCATGCTGGCCCGCTTATACCGCAAGGCGGGACCGCATGAAGCGCTGATTGTTTATGGCTTTCGCGGAACCCGCGTGGTCCAGGGACACGGCACCGTCATCTTTCCGATGGTCGAAAACTGCCGCGACCTTTCCCTCGAACTGATGTCGTTCGACGTGGCGCCGCAGCAGGATCTCTACACCAAGCAGGGCGTAGCCGTCACCGTGGAGGCCGTCGCCCAAATCAAGGTGAAGTCCGACAAGGAATCCATCCTCACCGCCGCCGAGCAATTCCTCACCAAAACCGATCAGGAGCGCGAAAGCCTGATCCGCCTGGTGATGGAAGGCCATCTGCGCGGCATCATCGGACAGCTCACCGTGGAAGAAATCGTCAAGCAGCCCGAGATGGTCGGCGACCGCATGCGCGGCACCTGCGCCGACGATATGAACAAGATGGGCCTCGAAGTCATTTCCTTCACCATCAAAGAGGTCCGCGACAAGAACGAATATATCACCAACATGGGCAAGCCCGATGTCGCCCGCATCAAGCGCGACGCCGACGTGGCCACCGCCGAAGCCGAGCGCGACACGGCCATCAAGCGCGCCATGGCGACTCGCGAAGTCCGCGATCGCCAAAGCGCAGGCCGATCAGGAGCGCGTGCTCGCCGAGACGCTGTCCCAAGCCAAACAGGCGGAATCGCAGCGCGACCTCGAGGTCAAGAAAGCCCAGTACCTCGAAGTCACGAAGAAGCAGCAAGCGCAGGCCGACAAGGCTTACGACATTCAAACCGACATCATGCAGCAGCAGGTGACCACCGAGAGCGTGAAGGTGCAGCAAGTCGAAAAAGAAGGACAGGTCAAAGTCCAGGACGCCGAAATCAATCGCCGCGAAAAAGAACTCATTGCGACCGTGTTGAAGGGCGCCGAGGTCGAGCGGCAGCGCATCGAAACCCTGGCCGCCGCCGAAAAGCAGCGCCTGATCGCGGAAGCCGAGGGCCATGCATCGGCGATTCGCGCGCAAGGAGAAGCCGAGGCTGAAATCATCTTCAAGAAGGGTGAGGCCGAAGCCAAAGCCATGAACGTAAAAGCCGAGGCATTTCAGGAGTACAACCAGGCCGCGGTCCTCGACAAGCTGCTTACGGGCCTGCCGGAAGTGGTAAAAGCTCTGGCCGCTCCGCTTGCCAACGTGGACAAGATCACCATCGTTTCCACCGGCAACGGCGACACCGCCGGACTGAACAAGATCACCGGCGACATCACGAAAATGGCAGCGCAGGTTCCGGCGCTGTTCGAGACGCTTTCGGGCATGCCGCTGGGAGAACTGTTAGGCAAAGTCCGGCAGATCGGCGACAAGTCGCCAAAGCCGGAGGAAAAGCAGTAAGAGGAGCAGTCGATGGTCGTTAGTCGATGGAAGTTAGTCATCGGTCGTCAGGACTCGCCGGTAGGCAGACGCGAACGGCGAACGCCCAACGACCGTCGACTAACGACTGATTCTAGGAGGATATCCGTGCAACAGGAACTTCATCACGCCAGATCACTCGGCCTGTCGGTCGCCCTTGGAGGCGCCATGGGCGCGGCTCTCGGCGCGGCCACCGGCCACATGGAAATCTGGGTCGCCGCCGGAATCGCGGCCTACATCGCGATCTCGCTCGTAGGCGGCGCCTGGAGCAAGAGACCGAACGACTAACGACGAACGACGAACCACCAACAACTGAATGTACAAGAGGAGTCCTTTATGGCATTACTCGAACGCGTTTCCACTTTAGTCCGGGCCAACCTCAACGACCTGATCGACAAAGCTGAGGAGCCCGAAAAGATGATCAAGCAGGTCATCCTCGACATGAACAACCAGCTCTTGCAGGTCAAGACGCAGGTCGCCATCGCCATCGCCGACCAGCATCTGCTGGAAAAGAAGAAACTCGAAAACGACGACAAGATCCAGGAATGGATGCACAAGGCCGAGCTCGCCGTCGACAAAAAGCAAGACGACCTGGCCCGCGCCGCGCTGCTCCGCGTGGAGAGTTATCGCGACCTGAGCTCGAACTTCGCGCAACAGCTCGAAGACCAGAAAGCGCAAGTCGAGAATCTGAAATCTGCCCTGCGCACGCTCGATCAGAAACTGGCCGAAGCCAATGCCAAAGCCGATCTGCTGATCGCGCAGCACCGCCGCGCCCGCGCCGCCAAAAGCCACCGACGCGCAGTCCGGCATGGACGCCAACAGCAAGTCGGCCACCTTCGACCGCATGAAAAAGAAAGTGGCTCGCGAAGAAGCCATAGGCGGAGCCAAAGCCCAACTCCTGGCCGACGATGTGGAAAATCGCCTCGCCGCCCTGGAGAAAGAAGATCGCATCGAGCAGTTGCTGACCGAGTTGAAGACCAAGCGGGGAGCGTGAGCAAGACGCTCATGTCGGAACGAGCGAATAAGGCCCGTTTAATTGGGATGCTCATCGGCATCGCCGCGCTCATCTTGGCTCTGCTATGGAAGCGTCTTAGATAGCCGGGCTTGCGCAGGAACAAACGCCCCTGGCTGCCCACCGGGCTCAGTTTAGAATCGAGAGGAGTTCCCATGCGCAAGATTTTCATTTCGACTCGCCCGCCGGCCCTACGTCGCCGACGCCGCCGTGCTCTGCTGCTTCGATCACCGCATCAGTACCGCCGTGCGGAAGTTTCTGAAGAAGCAGGGCGTCGAGCGCGCCGACATGATTGTCGTCGCCGGGGGAGCCAAGACTCTGGCCTCCCCGCGCAACGACTTTGAACAGGACTTCATCCTTGAACAGGTCCGCATGTCCATCCGCCTGCACCAGACAATCGCGTCATGGTCATGAGCCACTCCGACTGCGCCACCTACGGCGGCCTGGCTCATTTCAAAGGAGACCAGAGCCGCCGAAGCCGCCCATCATCGCAGCGAACTCCTCCGCGCCGGAGAACTGCTCACTTCAAACTTCCCCGGCATTTCCGTCGAACCTTACTTCGTGAAGTTCGACGGAATCTGGGAAGTGAAAGCCGCGGACGGCCTGAAGTCCGCACCGCAGAAAACGTCTTCAGATAGCGTCCGCGAAATCGCTTAGCCGTCCGGCCCTAGCGTCGCGGCCATCCTGACTCTGGAGGATGCCCTGCCCAAGTTCCGCTTGGGCGGCGACTTTCGCCGGTCCCCGACTTTCACCCCCATACCAACCACGCTCGATTCCTGCTACAAATAATGTGTCATGAAAATTCTTTTCATCGGTGGAACCGGAATCATCAGCACCGCCAGCACTGCACTCGCCGCCAAGCGCGGCCTGGATCTCACGCTGCTAAGCCGCGGTCAGCATGAGTCGCACCTTCCCGCTGGCGTCAAGACTCTGATTGCCGACGTCAACGATCCCGCCCTGCTCCAGAAACTGGAGCACGAGTCCTTTGATGCTGTCGTCGATTGGATCGCGTTCACTCCGGCCGACATCGAGCGCGATCTCAAGCTGTTCCGCGGACACACCCGCCAGTTCGTGTTCATCAGTTCCACCAGCGCTTATCAAAAACCGCAGACGCATTACCTGATGACCGAGTCCACTCCACTGGCCAATCCGTATTGGGATTATTCGCGGAATAAGATTGCCTGCGAAGAACGGCTAATGCAGGCCTATCGCGACGAGGGTTTTCCCGTGACCATCGTGCGCCCGTCGCTCACCTATGGCGAGACCCTGATTCCGCTGGTGCTCAATAGCTGGCAACAGTCCTACACCGCCGTCGACAGGATGATCCGCGGACAAAAATTGGTCGTTCCCGGAGACGGCTCTTCCCTGTGGGTAGTAACCCATAACACCGATTTCGCCAAAGGACTGGTAGGCTTGCTCGGCCACCAGCAGGCGATAGGACACGCATTTCACATTACGTCGGATGAGGTGCTGACCTGGGACCAGCTTTTCCGCATCGTCGGCGCGGCCGTTGGCGTCGAACCGCAGTTAGTACATATTCCATCCGACTTCATCGCCGCGTGCATTCCTGAAAAGCTGGGAACATTAACCGGCGACAAGTCCGTGAGCGTGGTCTTCGATAACTCCAAGATCAAACGCTTCATTCCTGGTTACTGCGCCACCACCACGTTCGCCGAAGGCGTTCGACAATCTCTAGCGTGGTTCAACGCCGATCCCTCGCGCAAACAAATCGACCATCAAGTCAATGCCACGCTGGACAAGCTGATCTCCGCCTATGAGAAGGGATTGAGCGAAGCCGTCAGAAGCTTCGCATGATCAAAGAAGCCTACGCGCTGGCCTTGTCGAGCAGCGGCAGCGGCTTGTCGACGGGCGCCGATGTCTCCAACTCCAACTGCTCTTGCCCGCTGAGCGCGGAGACCTTCCCGCGATAACTCTTCAGATGCCGCTGCGCCGTCTCAAACGCCTCCTGCGCCTTATTCAGATTCTTGCCCACGTTTTCAAACTGGCTCTGGAAAAAGTCGAATGACTTCTGCGCCTTGGCCAGTTCGGCGCGGCTCTTCTCAAATCGGCTGGCAACTTCGTACCACTTATGAACTAGCGAAATAGTATGCAGAGTCATCAGCAGCGTGTTCGGCGAGACGGGAAAGACATGCTGCTCATTCATCCAGTCGCCCAGTTCGCGGTTACGGATCACTTCCATGTAAAGCGTCTCGCTCGGCAGATACATAAGCGCGATTTCAGTCGTGCCATTCTCCGGCTGAATGTACTGCTGAATGCGCTTGGCTTCCGCCTTCATCACGCGCACCAGGGCAACGCGCGCCGCTTCAATCTCAGCCTTGTCGTCGCTCTCAAACAAAGCAATCACTTGCTCGCGCGGAAACTTGGCGTCGATGGGCAGCTTGCGATCGGGGAAGTAGATGACGGCATCGGCGCGTCCTCCGCCCTCGCCCACGGATGCCTGTAGTGCGAACATATGCGCCGGCAGAAAGTCCGCCAGCAGCCGCTCCAAACTCGCTTCCCCAAACTGCCCGCGCAGATGCGGCAGCTTAAGCAGGTTGTTCAGATCGTTGATCGAGTGCCCCAGTGCGCCCACTTCGCGAAGCTGCTCTTCCGCGGCCTTCAAATGCTGCTGAACTTTCTCGAACTGCGCAAATCCTTCTTTGATGTTCTGATCGAGCTTCTGCTGCACCTGCTCGGTGATCGCCATCAGCTTCGAATCCACGCGATCGCGAATCGAGTCGAGGCTTTGCGCGGTTTGCTGATTCAGGCTCTGAAAGTCGCTCTTCAGTTGCTGCGTGGTGAGGACAAGAGCGCCGGTCATCTCGCTCCGCCCGTCGCTTAAACTCCGGTTCTGTTCTTCTCGTCCCGCCGCAAGTTGCTGCTCGACCGAACTCCGAATCTCTGAAAAGCCTTGCTGGATGCGGTCTGCGACCTGCTGGCGCAGGTCCCCTTTAGTCTGCTCCAACCGACTGGCCATATCGGCAGTGGCGGCACTGAACTTCTGGCCAAGGGAGGTATCAAGCCTTTCGAGCTGACCTGCAACTTCCGCCTTTACATCCACTTGCGCAGCAGCCGAAACCCGGCGCAGCAGAACCGCTGAGAACCCAAGCAGGACAAGGGTTCCGGCGAGCACGGTAACCAGCAGTAAGGTCTCCATAGTAAGTGGCCGATCTGAATTCTAGAAGCTAGCGTGAAAGATGGAAAGCGGAACTTTGCCGGCGATCCCCGCGCCGCAACGCCAACACACAATTATGCTCCGAGTCCTGGCGCTTTCAGTCGTGATGTTGGCGGTCGCTGTGGGAACCTGTGCGGCGGAAACAACTCCACGGGCAGCCGAACTTTGTAACCGCGACGTTAGCAACGAACAGCCCACCCCCCACTCGAACTCGGCGGCCGAATCATCTTCTGGTGAGGATTCCGCCGCCGAGAACGAACTCCTGGAAGCGGCGAACCAGAGCCGCGAACACGCCGGCGTGCCCCCGTTGCGCATGGACGAAACTCTGCGCGAAGCGGCGCGAGCCCATGCCCGTCGGATGGTTGCGAGCGAGCGTCTGGAGCATCAGTTGTCCGGTGAGCCCTCCCTGCTTGAAAGAATTGCCGATGTTAATCCGCTAAAGGTGGACCGGGCAGGCGAGAATATTGCCTATGCTTCTTGCGCTCCGAGCGCGAATGACGTGCTGATGCGCTCGGCCCCGCACCGCCAAAATCTGCTCGATCGCGGATTCAATATCGCGGGCGTTGCCGCCATCTGGAGCAAAGGCCACCTGTATGTGGTCCAGGACTTCGCGCACGAGGTTCCATCGTATTCCGCGCGTGAGAGCGGAAAGTTAGTGGGACGCGCCGTCGATGAAATGCGGCGACAGGCGGGACTGCCGCAGCTGGTCCAACTCATGACGTCGAATCTTGACGAGGCCGCCTGCTCGCTGGCAAGAGAGAGCCGTCCGAACGCCCACCTGCTCGCGGCCGCCTACGACAATCGAAAAATCATCACCTACACCCAGAGCCGTCCGGAAGTGCTGCCACAAGGCGCCCTACGTCTGCTGCACGACCCCCGCATTCGCCAGTTTGCGGTAGGCGCTTGCTACGCGCGCAACGCGGCGTATCCGACCGGGACTTATTGGGTCGCGGTTCTTCTCTACTGAGACTGTTCGTTACTGAGAATTCCAGCATGCTCGCAAGGTTTTCGCGGACAGGAGCGTCTGCGCCCCACTAAACTGTGTGTCAATGGAGCCTGCTCCGCGAACCCGCATCGGAACCGCCGGCTGGTCTTACAAAGACTGGGACGGAATTCTCTATCCCCCGGAAGTAACACGGAAGAAAGTGCATCCCGTAGAATTTCTGGCGCGATTCTTCGACGTCATCGAAATCAACACTTCATTTTATGGACACATTCGTCCCGAGCTAGGCCACCTGTGGTCGCGGAAGGCGGCAGCGGTCAATCCCAATTTTCTGTTCACCGCGAAGCTGCACCGGTCGTTCACCCATTCTCCGCTGGCGGTGATGGAACCAACCTCCGCGGCCAGCATCCGTCCCAATGACCAGGACGAACGGCTTGCCCGCGAAGGTCTGGACTCGCTGGCCGCGGAAGGCAAGCTGGGCGCGCTCCTCATCCAGTTCCCAGTCTCATTCAAGAACACCGGTCTGAACCGCGAATACCTGGAGTTGTTGCTGCGGCAGTTCATCGAGTATCCGCGCGTGGTCGAAGTGCGCCACGAGAGTTGGAATAATCCAGAGACGCTCGCCGAATTCATGCGTCACAATGTCGGCTTCTGCAACATCGATCAGCCGCTGCTTGGGAGATCGCTCGCGCCGACCGAGCATGTCACGTCGGTCGTCGGATACGTCCGCCTGCATGGCCGCAACTACGAACATTGGTTCGATAGCGGGTTCGACAGTGACAGCCGCAACGATCGTTACAACTACCTCTACAAGCCCGCGGAACTGGAGAAGTGGAAAGAAAAAGTGGAGATTATCGCGCACCGGGCCGAGTCAACGTACGTGATCGCTAATAACCATTTTCAGGCGAAGGCAGCGGTAAATGCGCTGGAGTTGAGGCATCTGCTGGATGGGAAGAAGGTCCGCGCTCCGGAGACGCTGGTAAGACACTATCCTGAACTGAAGGAGATAGTTGAGATCGAGGACGCGGATGGGAATTATTCGCTGCTTAGTTAGTGGATGGGGTCGGGAACTGCAAGCTGTTTGCAGATTCGGATTGCCGTAGGGTTCTTAACTTCACGGTGTCTGGGTGCGGTGCTGGTACGTTGTGCGGCAGGATTATGGTAAACGCTGTGGTTAGCACTCTCTCGAAGTAGCATGCAGCCGTGTGACTCCAAGTGGCGAATCAGATCAATGCGCTTCACAAATCACGCCACAGGAACTGTGATCTTTTCGCGGGCAACTTTCTTCCCGCGATGAGACTTGCTTGCCAGTTGACGGTTAGCCTCAAGCAAGAGTTCGATGGCATCGCGGAGATTCTCTCGCGCCTCTTCCAGCGTGTCACCTTCTGAAATCGCGCCCGGCAACTCCTCCGTGTAGGCGACGTAACCGCCGCCTTCGGACTCTGTGACTTCCTCGTAGATGGCACTGAGAGTCAAGTTCATAGGACTATTCTACTTGGAGAGTAGGATATTTCCGTCAGATACTTCCAATTCAACCGCGTTCGGCTTCCCGGCTCTAGTTTTTTGCCCGCCACATCCGCCCGGGACGAGGAAAAAGATAAGTTATACTTACCGGCTGGGATGGGGCTACCCATCCGTGAACTGTTCTGCCAACGTTTACGTACCAACCCACAGCAGGCAAGAATTTCGCGACCAGGCCAAAGACAATGCAGACTGAGCAATCCGGAAAAGTATTCGCGGTAGTAGCTCTACTCCTCGCCATGATGGCGCTGCTCGCCGGCGGCGCCGCGCGGCATGAATCGATAACGTTTGATGAAATAGCTCACATCGGCGCCGGAGTAAGCTATCTGCAGAAGCTCGATCTGCGGCTGAACGAGGAGCATCCGCCGCTAGCAAAAGCCGTGGCCGCCCTGCCGCTGGTCCTCCGCGGAGTGCACGCCGACTACTCGAATATTTCCTGGAGCTTCAGCGGCAAAATGTTCAACGGATTTCTGGGAGAGTGGGTATTCGGCCACTGGTTCATCATGCGCTGGAACGATCCCTACTCCACCCTCATGTCGGCCCGAGCACCCATGCTGTTGCTCACATTGCTGCTGGGCCTCGTGATTTACGTTTATGCCTCACGACTGGGAGGCGTTTGGGGAGGGCTGTTGTGTCTCTGCGTTTACGTGAGCATGCCGGCTTTTCTCGCATTCGGGCCGCTGGTAATCACCGACATCGCGGTCACGCTGTTTTGGGTCCTCGCCGTTTGGCAACTTCCTGAGATGTGGCACTCTCCCTCGCGCTGGACGGTCCTCAAGTTCGGGTTAGCGATGGCCGGCGCTTTTCTTTCGAAATTTTCCTCTGGATTATTGTTTTTCGTCTTTGTTGGAGTGGCTCTGAGCTTGCGTTGGCGCGGCGTCCCCGAGCAGCCCACGGATAAGGCCGCGCGGCGTGCCTGGCGCCGCCGTGCCTGGCGCAACCTGGCCAAGGCAACGCTTTGGTCTGCCTTGTTCGTGTATCTTGTTTATTTTGTCCTCTCCTGGAACGAGCCGACGGATTCGTTCAGCGTCATTCCGCACTTTCCCGCGTCGCCGTTATTGCGGCGGCTGCTCATGCCGCCGTGGAAGTACTTGCGCGGTCTGGTGGGGTTCTTCTTGAGCGCTGGGAGTCGGCCAACTTACATTCTGGGCCACGCCTATTCTCATGGCGTCTGGTTTTATTTTCCGGCGCTGTTTGTCTTGAAATCGCCGCTGGCGTTTCTTCTCTTGCTCCTGTTCGCAGTGGTGGTTGCCTTCGTCTTAAAAGGCCGTTCTGCGGGAAAACTGTCAGCCCTACCGAGCGGCATGGAACTGCACTGGCGCGCACTGTGGGTTTCGCTGGCGATCTTCGTGGCCGCGTGCATGCTGAATCGGCTGGACCTCAGCATTCGTCATTTCTCCATCGCGTTGGCTCTGCTGATTCTTCTGCTCGCCCCGCTGCCCGGCATGTTGGATTCGCTGCAGCGCTTGAACTGGCCCGCGGCGCGCGCCGGCAAATGGGCGACCATCGGCCTCGCGGCCGCTTCCGTGGCCACCGCCGTGTGGGCCTATCCACATTACTTTCCCTTCCTGAATGTGCTCAGCATGGAACGGCCGGGCTACCTCCTGGTGAATGACTCCAACCTCGACTGGAACCAGGCTCTGCCGGAAGTCGAAACTTTCGTGCAGCAGCACGGACTGACCCACATCCTCCTGGATGAGTACGGGGTCGACGAGCCCACGGTGTATGTTCCGCAAGCCCAGCTCTGGAGCTGTCAGGCGCCTTCCCCGGCGGACGGCGGCCAGTGGGCGGTAGTCTCCGCCAGCAGCATCGCGGACGGTCACAATTGCCTTTGGCTCATGCAGTATCCGCATCAGGCGTTAGCAGCCGGCGGCATGTACGCTCTTCAGCTTCCGCCAACCATTCCCGCAGCGGGCACGCCCGGAGGACCTCCCTTGCCTGAGGCGTACCGCAATCTCGGCGGTGTGGTCGGCTTTGACACGCAGGCATTTTTTCTAAATCTCATTCGCGATCCCGAACAGCTTCAGCCGACCATGGACCGTATGCAGGCGGAGTGGAAGGCCGCTCAGGCGAAGAAGCAGAAGAAGTAAATCCCAGTCGCGCGGCTGTCCGGCGCGCCACGCCTCGAAACCCGTGAGAGGCGGAGCGCTTCGATTCTCGTCCCGACCAACCCCTAAGGGCTACTCCAGTGCGTTATTCTCTTAGGAAGAAAACCCTGAGAGATGAGCGAAACCAT
>CAVRNL010000053.1:0-58145 GCA_963722485.1 uncultured Acidobacteriaceae bacterium | reverse complement strand
TTCGATGTGCAGCATGAGTTGAAGGGGGGATTCGTTCTTGACGTCGGCTATGTTGGCAATCGAGGTCTGAACCTGCAATACACGCGAGATCTCAACCAGGTTCCTCCCGACAAACTCGGCCAAGGCCAATCTGCGCGGCCCTACCCGCAATTCCAGCAAATCACCGCTGCCTATTTCGATGGACACTCCAATTACAACGCTCTGCAGGTAATCGTAAAAAAACAGCTTTCCCAGGACTTCTCGCTGCAAGCCAATTACAGTTGGGCAAAAGCGCTGGACACGCAGACCGGAGCTGGCTGGGGCGGAGGCGCCGCCGCCGATCGGGTGGGCTATCAGAACGCCGACGATCCGGAATCGAACTACGGCCGCGCAGCTACCGATATCCGCCACATGTTCAACGGGAACGTCGTATATCACCTTCCTTTCGGGAAGGGAAAGCCATTCCTGCATGAGGGAGGACTTGTGAACGCCTTGGTGGGTGGTTGGCAAGTTTCCTCTATCTACCAAATTCGCACCGGCTTGCCCTTTAGCCCGTATCTCAGCTCAAACGCCAATGAAGGCGCGTTGTCGGGAACCTGGCGGCCCAACGAAGTCGGCAATCCAAATACGGGAACGTGCCCCTCTGGCCCGCGGGTCGGAACCATCGGTTGCTGGTTCAATACCACAGCATTCGTGCAGCCGCCCGCGAATACATTCGGGAACACGGGTCGAGACATTCTCGATGGGCCGAACTGGCGCACGGTCGATCTGTCACTGCTCAAAGACTTCTCTCTCGACGGAGTCCATGAGGGGATGAAACTGCAGTTCAACTGCGCGGCGACCGACGTGTTCAACCACCCGAACATCGGGTTCCCCCAAGCGGATGTTTTGAACAGCGGATTCGGCCAAATCAGCTACGCCAACACCAGCCGGCAGCTGCAACTGGGCGCCAAAATCAGCTTCTAGTCAAACCGGCTCCAGGAACCATCGGGGCGCCGCTCAACACTGAGTCCTGGGCCAAGAACTGAGAGTCGTCCCATGCCAAGTAGGTTAGTGCTGGTTTTTGTCTCGGTCGTGACGCTCCTCGCTCCCGTCTTGATGGGGCAAGAGAAGTCGTCTTGGACGGTTGTTTCAGCCGGTGAGGTCGATCGAAGGCTGCAGCGACAGTTGCGCGAGCTGGCGTCCCAATACAGCGTTCCCCTCCGCTTCTCGAGCCATGTTAAGCAAGGCACCGACCGACCGCGCAAAGCCGGCAGCTTACTGATCCAGTTGGACAGCGTGCCCGATTCCAGCGCCTTCCTGGCCGAGCTCAAGCGGGAAGCCCGCGGCGCGGAGGTTGCACCTACGCCGGGGTTGGTCAACCAAGGCTATATTCTCCGTTGCTCATATCTGCGCGGTCCTGCTTCCATTCGTATTAGGGCGGCTTCGGCCACCGGTCTCCACAATGCCCTGCTCAGGATTCCGGACCTGCTGGCAACCGATGCCTCGAAGCTCTCGACCGACCTCATCCCCCGGCCGCAATCTGTAAACCTGCATGAGAACGGTGCGGAAGTAGTTATCGCAGACTATCCGTCCTTTCCCATCCGAGGCATTGTGGAAGGTTTCTATGGACCGCCCTGGAGCCACGCCGACCGGCTTGACGTGCTGCGCTTCGAGGGACAGCACGCAATGAACATCTACATTTACGGGCCGAAGGACGATCCCTATCACCGCAAGCTTTGGCGGGAGCCATATCCGCCGGCAGAAATGCAACATCTTCGAGCCCTTGCGGCTGCCGCGAACGAGGAATTCGTGGACTTTACCTTTGCCGTCAGCCCCGGTCTATCGATGATCTATTCCAGCGAAGCGGAGTTCCAGACCCTCACTCGCAAGCTGGAAAGTGTGGGCAAACTGGGGATCTCGAATTTCGCCCTTTTCTTGGACGACGTCCCGCAGGATCTCGTCCATCCCGAGGATCGCGAGCAATTCAAAACGCTTGCCCAAGCGCATATCCAGCTGATTAACCGTTTGTACGATCATCTCAAATCGCTCTCGCCCCAGAATCGGTTGACGGTTTGTCCCACTACTTACACCAACGAATGGGGCAATCGCGACTACATTCGGGAACTAGGGGCGGGCGTCAATCCCGAGATACCGCTGGATTGGACGGGAACGGAAGTTATCCCTCAGACCATCACGGCGGCTCAAGCCGAGGAGTGGGGCAGCGTGATTCGCCGCAAACCTCTCGTGTGGGACAACTATCCGACCAATGACGGCAACCCGTGGTGGCTGAATCTGGATCCACTACGCGGGCGGGAGGCCGGACTTTTCGCCGCGACCCAGGGCTTGTTTTCCAATCCGATGGATCAGGCGCACGCCACCCTGATTCCGCTCCAAACCGTGGCCGACTATTTGTGGAACCCGCAGGCATACGATCCTGAGAAATCGCAGAGGCATGCGCTCGTCACTCAATATGGCCAGAACGCACCGGTTCTCCTCGCCTCATTGCTGAGGACTTTCACAGCTGATCAGGGAGACGGTTTGATTTTCAAATCCATTTTTGAGGAGAGGTGGACGCCCGTTGACATCCCCGCCGTCGAGGCGCAACTTTCCCGCTTGGATGCCACCATCGCGGCGCTGCAAGGTGCGCCGCACTTCGAAAAATTGGCGGCGGAACTTGCGCCGCTCCCCGGCATGATCCGCGCCCGGTTAGAACGGGTTTTGGCCGACACGGCGTACCAGCACTTGCCGGATGGCGAGATCCAGTGGGACCGTAGTCGCGATGTGCTCAAGGCGCACCGACTCTCTGCCAGACCCGTTCTCGACGGTGATTTTTCCAAGTGGGAAACCGGAAGTGTTTACCCCCTGAACCGGAACTCCCAGATCGTAGATGGCGAGAACTTGTGGAAGGGGTCATCCCAATTCTCGGCTCGTATCGCTTTAGCTTGGGACGAGGAGAATCTCTACTTCGGGGTGGATGTCACCGATCCTCAGCTCTACCAGCCTTTTTGGGGAAGGGGAATTGAGAACGGAGACGCGTTCCGCCTGATGCTTGACACGACCTTGCCCATCGCTCTCAAACCCGGAAGACCAACCAGCGTATTCGACCTCTATCTGAGTCCCGGGAGCTTTGCCGAGGTAAAGCCCAGTATCTACAGTAACGAGGACTTTTTCCCGGTGCGGTCCCATCTCCAGGATTACAACCAGGAGATTCGGGCAACCTGGAGGAAAACGGCGACTGGCTTTTCTGGCGATGTCGTCGTGCCGGCGGCCTTCTTCGCCCGCCAGACTTTTGCGCAGGGGCAGGAAATCGGTTTGAGCTTTGGTGTACAGAAGGTTTTCCCGCCGAAAGATCCGTTTGAGGAGGATCCAGCCCGCATCGTCTTTTCTTCGAAAGAAGACAGTTTGTTCCCAGTCGAGGCAGAAACCCCAGCCACGTTTCAGCGCATGGAACTGGTGGACCCATCAAGCACAATCGTGTCGCCGTGAGCTGACAGCCCCGGCTCTAGTTCCCGCTCACGATCAGCGTGGCGTATACGGTTTGCGAAACGCCATTTGTCGTTCCGGTGATCGCCAGCGTGTACTCTCCCGCAGCCGTGGAGGCTGAGGTCGAGACATTCAACATGGATGTACCGGAAACGCTGACAGTAGACGAACTGAAGTTCGAAGTCCCTCCCACAGGCAGGCCGCTCACGACGAGATTGGCGTTTCCGCTTGCGCCGAAGGGGAAGAGAGTCAACGCGTAGCTCGTACCTGCTCCCGCTGTGAGCGACTGTGCGACCGGATTGATTGAGATACCAAGGCTGTGTTGGGTTCCGAAGAGTGCATCGACGACAGCGCTCTCGTACGTGCACCTGGGTGTGGCAGCATTGGCGGCGAGTGCGAGCTCCATCGCGGTAGCGGATAACCGAGAAGGCTTCGCGCAGCCAGTCGCACCCGGATACCAACACTTCACATACTTCTTGATCGTGTCGTAGTTCGACGGCTCGCGGATGGAATAGGCCGAAGAACCAGAGTTGTTTATCTTCTTATAGGTCCAGGAATTCCACCCGATATTGTTTGCCGTGAGAAGCTGGACCATTTCCTTGTCCCAAGAAGCGGTGTTTTCGCCCGTTTCGCCATTCCAGAGGGGGACTTTGTACTTGCTGCGGATGTCAAGGTAGCCCTGGATCGACGCCGCGTTGTTGGCGTCCCAATACTTGTGGAAGACCATGACCATGTTGCTGTCCCACGGCGGCATCACGGCCTGTATGCCCGCAGTATCGCCCGCGAAGTTCAGACCTTCGATGAAGAGAATGTGATTGGTATCGACGGCGCGAATCGCCGAGGTAAGGCGGATGTAGAAAGGCCGGAGATCGTCGCGGTTCCGCAGAATAGGTTCATCGAGCAGGTCGTAGCCCGCAACCTGGGTCTCGTGAGCATAACGCTGAGCGATGGCTGCCCAGAGATTGATCGTCCACGGCTGGTAAATCGACGGCTCTGACCATAGGTGTGCGACCGGCGGCTGGATGCCCTTACCCGGATCGGGCGTGTCGGCCATCAGATAATTGCTCTGCGATCCTGGCGCAGCGTGCAGGCAGAGAATGATCTTAATATTGTGCGCCTTGCCCCATGCGATCACCTGGTCGATCCATTGCCAGCCGCTTGCCAGATAGGTTCCCGGCGCGGGCGAGAGCCAATGGTAGTTCATCGAGAGCCGGAGCGAGTTGGCGCCCCAGGCTTGCATCCGCGCGAAATCGGCCTCGCTAACGTCGTTCGCCTGCCAGGTCTGCCAGAACTCGTTCGCCGAACTGGACCCGATAAGGCTCGTGAGGACGGTTTGGATCTCGGAATAGCCGTAGAGGGCGTCATGCTGGCGAGGGGTACAAGCTCCGGGATCGCAGTCGGGCCACTTAATCATGTAGGCTTCAGTATTGGTCCATTCCCCCGGGCCGAAGCCCCGCAGTAAGACATTGTTGCCATTCTGGTCAATAATCTCCTGGCCCTCCACGCGGAGTCCAGCCCAGGTTTGGGCGGCGAGCCGCAGGGAGCATGTCGATACCACAACCGCGATCAGAAGTGAAAGAAGCGCTCGGTTAACTTGGGCACTGCCAAATCGGGTCATGTATTCCGTCTCCTGTAGAGTAACGGAAGAATCTCGCTAAGGCACTGTGGTACCGAATTTGTCGCAGTGTCCAGTTCTTAACTGTTGCACGAACGTTCGAAACATCTAAACTCTATATAAACTCGGAAGTCGCAGATTGTAATCGACTGCCGGTGGAATACCAGGTCCGTCCTTTGTGTCGGCGGGCTTAGCGCCGGGGCTCACGGAGTTTGGACGAAAGTCGTGAAGGGGGAATCGCCATGCGACCGCAATCTCTGGCTTATCGCTCCTTGTCCACGCCACGCTTGCCAGTCAAAAAAGGGGCGGCTGTCTGTTACCGCCCCGCCGGTTGGAACGATTGTGAGAACCGCGCTTCCAGGAACTCTCCCAGCTTGGCAGTGGCCTTGAATTGAGGAATAGGATCTAGTTCTTTGAAGGCAGAAGTAAACGCATTCGAATGACTCCAGATGGTCCGCGGCCGGAATTCCTCATACTTCGGCTCGAAGTACAGGTCATGCACCGTGCGAGCGAGATGCTTCGGAGCCTCGAGTTTGGCCTCGACAAACGCCTCGTAAATGACCACCTTGGCCGTAACGTCCGTCAGTTCGCTTCTGTGACGCGCTTCCACCTGCTTACGCATGGGTTCGAAGTTCCGTTGCATTCGATCAACACCAACCGAAATGCAATCGATGAGCGATTTCAAATACCGCAACAAGATTGGGCTGGAGGTTGCTCTGGAAGCGCTGCGCGATTGCTACCGGCAGCGAAAAGCCACGATGGATGAACTCTTCACGGCGGCGAAAGTCTGCCGAGTGGCACGGGTGATACAACCATACCTGGAGTCACTTACGTGAAGAAACGCGTTGCAAATGTGTCGGCTTCCGTCCGGCAGCGGTTGCTGAATGTGGCGATGGAACGCAAGGAAGATTTCGGGCTTGTCGTGACCCGTTATGGACTGGAACGATTCCTATGTCGGCTTAGCGTTTCTCCCCATCGCAATTCGTTTGTCCTCAAGGGCGCGCTGCTACTGCAACTCTGGACCGCAGAGACGTATCGTCCAACTCGAGATCTCGATCTGCTTGGGCGAGGAATATCCAACGTCAGCTACCGGAAGATATTCTTCGAGGTGTGCTCACAGAATGTGGGAGACGATGGCCTGAAGTTTCTTTCCAGACACGATTCGTGTGGAAAGAACCCGTGATGATGAAGCCTACGAAGGAGTTCGGGTGCGGGTAGAAGCACGGCTTGGGGATGTGCGCGTTTCCCTTCAGATTGATGTCGGTCTCGGAGACACGATTGTTCCGGCATCGGAGGAATTGGAATATCCCACGCTCCTTGATTTCCCGACGCCTAAACTGCATACCTATTCCAAGGAGAGCGTTGTTGCGGAAAAATTCGAGGCCATGGTCAAACTCGGCATCGCGAATAGAGAAGTCATGTCGAGAGGACTGAAATGAAACTGATTGCCGCGACGATCATGTCGCTTTTTAAGCTCGTTTCGATCAGCACCCATGCCCAGATAGTCTCCCCATCTGGCAGTTCGCAGAATGAGCCGGCCCGTAGTTCGAAAACGATCAAGATCGCGCGAAGCGGCTCCCTCCAGCCCAAGAAAGGATCTGCCGAGTACTTTACCGGCTCAGCACAGGTTCAGGAGTTGTTTTCTGGGGACGATCCGTCGCGCACGAGCGGCGAGAGAGTTACATTCGAACCCGGAGCGCGGAGCGCATGGCATACACACCCGCTCGGTCAAATCTTCATCGTGACAGACGGAACGGGATGGATTCAGCAGTGGGGAGGACCAATCGAGGAAGTTAGAAAGGCGACGTCATCTGGATTCCGGCGGGAGTGAAACACTGGCACGGCGCAACGCCAAGCACCGCAATGACGCACATTGCAATACAGGAGCGACTCAATGGGAAAGTCGTGGAATGGATGGAGAAGCTGACCGACGAGCGATACCGCAAATGATCAAAGCCTCACCCAGAACCCCAGGAGGTCAAGATGAAACTGATGGCCGCTATGATCGCGGTGCTTTCTCTAATCAGCACGCCAGAAGCTCGTGGCCAGCACACACAAACGGGGAGGAAATCGGAACTCATGCAAACAACAAATGACACCACGATGGTGGCGCCTGCGCTTGCGAAGTATGCGCAAGGCCCTCTTGCCGAACTATGGAAACGCCCTGGCCTTACGCCACGCGATCGCAGCATTGTCACAATCTCGGCCCTGATCGCGCGCAACCAAACGATTGGGATGCCCTACTATTTCAACCTTGCACTTGATAATGGCGTGAAGCCACGGGAGATTTCGGAGATCATTACGCATCTCGCTTTTTATTCCGGATGGGAGAATGCGATGTCGGCAGTTGCCGTCGCGAAAGATGTTTTTGCCAATCGTAAGATTGGGGCCGATCAGCTTCCTGTGGCTTCCCCTGTGCCTCTTCCGCTCGACAAAGACACGGAGGCGAAGCGTGCAGCGGCTGTCGAACAGCAGTTCGGTAACGTTGCTCCGGGCGTCGTGCAGTACACCACTGACGTTTTGTTCCGCGACTTGTGGCTGCGTCCGGACCTCGCGCCCCGAGATCGGAGCTTGGTGACTGTCAGCGCGCTGATTGCTAACGGCCAGGTCGCGCAGATTCCTTACCACCTGAATCGGGCGATGGACAACGGCCTGACACAAGCGGAAGCGGCAGAGGTGGTCACGCAACTGGCCTTCTATGCCGGTTGGCCGAATGCCTTTTCTGCCCTACCAATCGTGAAAGATGTTTTCGAGAAACGGCCACACTAGCGCTTCTAGTAGTGTGCCCGTTCGGCAGTTTATGTGGCTGACAACTGTTCGATAGGAGTTTAGAAGATGGAAATCAAGAGAGCTGGCACTCAACCTTCCGCCAAAGGGCCGGCAGATTGGTTCACCGGGACGGTACGAGTCGATCCGCTGTTTCAGGCACCTGATCCGGCGCTCGTGAGCGGTGCCAGCGTGACCTTCGAACCGGGCGCGCGAACTGCCTGGCACACGCATCCGCTCGGGCAAACGTTAATTGTAACGGCTGGCTGCGGCTGGGTTCAGCGAGAAGGCGGACCCATCGAGGAGATACGGCCCGGCGATGTCGTTTGGTTCCCGCCCAGCGAGAAGCACTGGCACGGGGCCACGCCAACCACAGCGATGACACACATCGCCATTCAGGAAAAGAAGGACGGAAAGGTGGTCGATTGGATGGAGAAGGTCAGCGATGAATGTTTACCTCGATGCGAGAGTCTAAGTATGTACTCAAGGTGAACTTGCTGGGCGTATTCAATTTCGGCTCCGTAACGGATCTGATCAAGAACGGGCGTCTGGTGGTGGATCGTGATACAGGGACCATCAGCGTTCTTGACAAGGTAACCGCAACTAGGGTCGGATTCACGAGCGAGGAATGCGGCCAGAGAAATAGGCATCGAAGGATAGAATTCGGAAAGAAGTATAATTCCCGCGCACTCAGGTCGTTCCGGGTTTTCGCGAGGCACAGTCGCAGATAGGCTCACAAATTCGCGCAGGATGGACCATACCCATGAAGAAACTCAGCTTGCTCCTTTTTCTATTGGTGCTCACGACCGCACATGCCAGGACGGAATTCGGCAAACTGCAAGGCGCTGAATTCCGCATTGACATCCCGGACAATTGGAATCACGGCCTGGTCGTTTACTATCACGGCTACCGCACCGAAAACCACGGCCGAATTTTCGATCAGACCGAACCGCTCGATCCCACACTCGCGGTTTTCACCAAAGCTGGGTATGCGGTGATCCAGTCCGGATACTCGCAGGGAGGCATGGCCCTGGAGCAAGCCATCCCGGAAACGGAGGGACTGCGGAAGTATTTTATCGAGCATTACGGGAGCCCTTCAGAGACTTATGTGACCGGCCACTCGATGGGCGGCGAACTCACGATGATGACAATCGAGCAGTCCCCTGGTCCCTACGCTGGCGCGCTCGACCTCTGTGGAGCGGTTACGGATACGTTGTCGCGGATCGGCCGCCGATTCGATCTGCGAGTCCTTTTCGATTACTACTTTCCCGGGGTCCTGCCGGATCCGGCCAAGATTCCTGTCAGCTTCGAAACGTCGGAAGACCTGGAGAAGAAAGTATCCGCTTCATTGGAAGCCAATCCGCCGGCAGCATCGGTTCTGCGCAATTTCGTGGGACTCCACAACGACAAGGACCTCACGGGCCTGCTATTGTTCGCGACGTGGGTGTTGAAAGATCTGGAACAGCGGGCGGGCGGTAATCCCTTCGATAACCGCAACACCATCTATACGGGAACGACCGACGACAATACCGTGAACGATCGCGTAAAACGCTATGCTGCAGATCCCGGCGCGCTGAGTTATATCCAGCGCTACTACACCCCCACAGGACACCTGACCCGGCCCATGCTGGCGATTCATACGACGTATGATCCTCTGGTGTCTCCCGCCGTTCCCAGCACGTACGCTCAATTGGCTCGGAGCGCAGGCGCCGGAGAATTATTCGTGGTGCAGTATGTTGAGCACGACGGCCACTGCAACATCACTCCCGAAGAGGTAGAGCGGGGATTTGCCGAACTGCGCCAGTGGAAGGAGAAAGGGATCGTTCCTGTGCCGGGTCGCTTGCAGTAAGCCCTCGTCTCAGCCGTACACTTGGCGTTCAATCGTAAGTGTCAGAGGAAGCACACAGTTGACAGGTTGAGTCCGCAGTCAGCGTGACTTCGCCACTTCACCAGCAAATTCTCAGGGAGCGGAACCCGGCTTTCGCTCAATATTCCCATCCAGCCGTTTGTAAGATCAGCTTGCGTTCTTCGTTCCAGAAGGACTTAAAGTTCTTGTTTGCCGGTAATTCGACCGCAACGGTCTACTGCCAAAGCTAGCAGCAACTGCTGTACAATCCGCAGAAGCTTCAACTACGCCGGGTAGTCGTGCTCATCAACATACTGAAGTTCATCGTCCAGAAAGACTGTGGCTCGCACATGACGTGACGAAGAAATAGCGCTGGCCACATACTTCAGCACTGCGAGATGGGTCGAGCAAGAGTCGAAAGCCAATCCGAGTATTCCTAGTTTTCAACCCTCCCGGGCAACCATACTCAAAGCGAAAATACGTGGAGTGGCACTGGGCCAAGTTGCTTGGAGTTTGATTGTGACGCGGTCCAGCGGTCCAAGAAGCTTCGCGGAAATACGATAAGGCTTAGCATAGCGAACCGGCAGATCGAAGTTCTGGACATTTTCTTCGGCGGAAAGACGCTGTCCATTGATGAGAATCGTGAACTGGTTCGGCTCGAATTCCGCGCCATGGTATTCAATGCAAAGTTCATGATCCGTGGCTGGTTGAACCGCCAATTCGTAGCTCATCCATCCGCCAGCAGTAGCACGCCTCCAAGCTTGCTCCTCTTCGACGCCAACCTTCGTGCTTACGCCTTCGAACTTGTGCGAATTTTCGGATGTCGTATCGCCCGCAATCACGGTATCGATAGCATAAGTGCGAGCCTCTGTTCTCTTAGCCTCCAAACTAGTCAATGCGTCGCGTAGTCGCTGCCGGGACGCATCATTGGGAAGCATGCGCCAGTAAATGATGTAACGCTGGAAATAAACCCGAAACAAAGGAGAGAGTGAGATAGTTGCACTCTTATCGGGACAGCTCAACGAAAAAGCCAGGCGGCTTCTGTCCTCCTGTTGTATGCTCCCTAAAAGCTGTGTGCTAGTTCCAGACAATAGTGGGGTCTCTGCGAAAGAGACAGAACGGTGTGGTACCTGATCCATCTTCTTGTAAAAATCTTCCATCCCCAGGTTCTTCGTGCCGAGCTCACCGGCGAGGACAATAGGACCGCACAAGATAGCAGAATACTCACTTGAACCGCGCAGCGGCTCTAGGTGTAGGTCCATGGGTAACTCCACATCGACCTGATCGCCATTCTTCCATATTCGATTCAACTCAAGATAGGAGCTAGGATGTGAGGCAAGTCTGTGAGACTGCCCGTTAATGCGTATCGTTAGGGTATGAGTATTCAACCAGCCTGGGTGCCGCAAGAATAAGGAAAACCGGCAACTCTTGGGGGTAGAGATATGGAGCGTCGAGTGGCCCTCATCGGGGAAAGAAGTGTTCTGCTGGACCGTAACGTTCGTCTCCTTCCAACGTACTTCTGAGGAGATGAAAAGATTCACGTAAAGGGCGTTTTCGCCCTTCGCGTAGATGAAACTTCCGTAGCGGCTGGCGGACTGGATCCCTGTTCCGAGGCAGCACCAGAAAGAGTCAAACTCACTGCTGTAAAGGCGGTAATGGCCGGGTCTCATCGACATGAAATATGCACACATACCGCGATGCGGTTCGTGAACTGGCAATACATGATTGTAGAGAGCGCGTTCATAGTAGTCGGCGAGTTCGGCGCTCGCTGACTCTTCGAACAGCGTCTCGGTCAGCCGAAGCATGTTTACCGTGTTGCAACTCTCTGGTCCTACCGTGGCAAGCATGCGCTCAGTTGTCTGTCCGGCGGGAAAGAAATGTTCACCGGTACTGTTTCCTCCGTTCACCCAGGAGCGATTCCGCGTTACGATGTTCCAGAAGTTGACGGCAGCATCTTTCAACCGTGCCTCGCCAGTCTGCCGATAAAGTGCGTGAAATCCCGTGAACTTCGGGATTTGTGTGTTGGCGTGCCATCCATCAAGAATATCTTTCCCTGCCGAAAGGGGATCGAGCATTTCGTGGTCGTTTAGGCGCTTCGCCCATGCGAGATACTTCTTGTCTCCGGTAAGCAAAAAGCAGTCCACAAACGACTCGTTGAGAGAGCCATGTTCGCATACCAGCAATCGCTGAACCTGTTCATCGTTGAGTCGGTCGAGCACCTTCCCTCCAAACCAGTCGGCAACTAGCAGCAGAACCGTCCGTGCTTGCTCGATGCCTAGACTCATCCAGACGTCGTATAGCCCGAGCGTGATCTTATTCAGAACGTACGTGGGCTCCCATACTCCGTTTAGCAGAGGGTTTGCGGTTACGATCTCCCCACCGGCTACTCGTTCAAAGAGTTGGCGACCGTTTTTAGTGGGCAGAAGATATCCGTCACCAAAAGTCTGTTGGCATTCCGCGAGCCCCGCGACCATATAGATCAGGCGCTCTTGAATTCGAGGATCGCGAGTATTGTCGTAGCAATTCGCCATCGACGAAAGATAAAAGCCGGGTATAGCGCCCGGCAGGCTTTGGTTGTCTCCCCAGACGGCTTCAGACTCCCAGCCGCCGTAGACAGGAGCTTTCGGCGTTAGTCCCGCCTCTCGCCGAAACCATGCGAGGAAGCGGTCTGGGTCGAGAGAGAGAAGATACTCCTGATTCCGATCCTGCGAGTGCCGAAAGGCACTCTCGAAAAGCGTGACATCTGAAAGTCTAAAAAGGTGTTTGTTTATCTGCATCGGAGTATCTTGGTGTATTGATTGATCGAGCCTGGCCGATGACGCCCCTAGCCCGCCGCAGAGGGACCCGGAGGCGGTTGCCAATCCGATAAGCCGAAGCGCATCCCGTCGACTTAGCTGCATATCATCCTCCGTTAGAGCAGCCCTCTTGAGCTGTCGTTCGCCATCGCGGCAGAAGTTTGGAAACAGCAGCGAACTACTCCCATCATGTAATTAAGATGTTGCTGGTGATGACAAGTTGCGCGATAACACGGCAGCGAGGATGCAGAAGGCTAACAGAAGCAGACCAAGGTTGCGACGCATACGATCCCTCGTTCCACGGCCACGGCCGCGTCAGCGCAAAGTTGCTACAGAGGAGCCCTTTTCTCCAGTTTCCTGCGAACCCAGATCTCACGGCAGACTTGTGGGAGCTGCTGGCTACTTCGTCTGCCCGTTGCTGGCAGCTGTCATCGCAGTTCTGATCTTCCGCTCCACTTCGTCGCTGATATAGCCACAATCCAGACGAATGTAGACTGAGGAGTACGGGATCGCTGCCGTGGTCTTGAGGAACAAGATGCGGAATGTCTTCCCGGCCTCGTCAACTTTGGTCATCATTTCGGCGTGCGGAATGCTGGAAACGCGATCCTTCGCAAACGCCGCCGTGATTTGCCTTCTCAGCTCCGACACTCCCGGGTAGTCGTGTTCATCAATGAACTGAAGTTCCTTGTCCAGAAAGACTGTCGCTCGCACATGGCGTGACGAAGAAATCGAGTTAGCCACATATCTGAGCACCGATGGCAGATCTTCCTTGACCACGATAGTTTCGATGCCCGGTGTGTCGTAGACCGGGAAGGCTGAGTCTGCGACTACGATCCAGTTCCTATGACCGTACAGGGGAAGCCGATTCTGGACGATAGCCTTCCAGTCAGAGGAGGAACCACGCGCCTGGTTTTGCGAAAAGGACGAGCTAACGAGCAACGCAACAACCCAAACAATGGTGCGCAATCTTCCGTTCAGTGTGTGCATGAGAACTCCGCAGATTCGATCGTAAGCTGGGTGGTGGGCGTCATCGGACCTGTTCTGTATAACAGGGCTGTTGTGCGGTTGCAATTGAATGCTGCTCCAGGAAACACTCTACTTCGTCTCCGGTAGGCATCGAAGGTTGCGCTCCGGGCCGCGTCACCGAAATCGCGGCGACGGCAGAAGCAAAAATGGCACTGCGTGCAACCGTGGAGCCGCGCATCAAGCCCACCGCGAATCCTGCATTGAATGCGTCTCCGGCGGCGGTTGTATCCACAGCATTCACGGAAAAGGCGGGGACACGCTCTTTCGCCAGGGTCCCCTGGGCAATGACACAACCGTTGGATCCCAGCTTCAACAAGACGTTCTTGACACCGCAATCCAAGAGGCGTTCTGCCGCCGCATAGGAGCCTCGGTCGCCATTCTCAATCCTGATTTTAAGCAGTTCTTGGGTTTCAGTTTCGTTCGGCGTAAGCCAGGATATCCTGCGAAGCAACTGTCCGGAGAGCTCGCGCGCCGGAGCCGGGTCGAGCATAAGCGGAATGTCGTGCCGCTCGGCGAACTGGGCCAGGTATTCAACCGTCTCCAAGGGAATTTCAAGTTGCGCCAGAAGAAATCCGGCACGTTCCAGAAGGGGCGCTGCTTTTTCCAGCAGTTTCGGAGTGAGGCAGCCATTGGCGCCCGGCACGACCACGATGCTGTTCTCACCATGGCGTCCGGTCGTGATCAAGGCAACGCCAGATGGCCCTTCCACCGTGTTCACGTAAGCGGTGTCCACGCCGGCGTCTTTCAGGCCATTACGCAACTGCGTTCCAAAGGCGTCGCTCCCAATGTTTCCGACCATTGCAACGGGGTACCCAAGTCTCGCTGCTGCGACTGCCTGGTTGGCTCCTTTTCCGCCGTAGAAAGTGTTGAAAGTATTGCCAATGATCGTCTCCCCAACCTGCGGAAGACGATCGGTTCCCGCTACTAAGTCCAGATTAATACTGCCGACAACAACAATTGGCTTCTGCATAACGATTCGATTTCGACTACTTCACCATGGGTGCGATCGCGATCGATCCCAGCCCCAGCAGGAAGAAGATAAACATGGCGGGAATCAGTTTGCGAGAGGCCTGCGGGGCGCTGGCAAATTCTTTCCAGATGAAGACGCCCCAGACGGCCGATACCATCGTCGCACCTTGGCCGATGGCGTAGGAGACCGCCGGACCGATTATTTGTGCGTGGGAGGCAACGAAGTTAAACACCGTTCCCGTGCACCAGATGAGTCCTCCGACGACACCCCATAAATGCCATGCCGGTTTCGCCTGGAAGTATTGAGACATGTCGACTGGGGGAGTGCCAGTGAGAGGCCTTTTCATGAAGAGGTAGTTCACCGGGATTGCGCAAAGGACTACTCCGAAGGCGAAGAACAAGGCAACGGAGTATGGCCCCAAGGAACGCTCTCCCGTGACCGCCTTGGTCACGAGCGGATAAAAACTGCCCATGAGCACGCCGCAAGCAACACTAATCCAAATTCCACGCACACTGACCGAACGTCGCTCGCTCTCTCGGCGGCGATATGCGAGCGCGTCAAAGACAATCGCCAATACCACGAGCGCCACGCCACCGAAAAGCAGTCCGGGATGGCCTTTGGGAGAAATCGCGTAATTCAAGAGAACGCCAACAACCAAGGCCAAGCCGATTCCAATCGGGAAGGCGACAGCTAGGCCACCGATATCAATGGCTGCAACCAAAAGCAAGTTGGCTACATTGAACACAGCCCCGCCGACAATCGCGAAAAGCATATGCTGCGAGTCTGCCTGGCCGATATTGCTGAGAAAAGAGAGATCGCCTCCACCCCAATTCCCCAGACTGAAACCCCAAACCAGGCTGCCCAGAACAATGCCAATCACGTAGTCCCAGTAAAAAAGTTGAAAGGCATATCCTGCAGTGAGTTTCATGGTGTTTGCCCACGATCCCCAGCACAGCATGCTGATGATCATGAACAACAGCGCAATCCCGTACGCCTCTGGTTGATACATGGCCCTCCCGGTTTGAATCGCGTCCCCGTGCGAGTGCAACCTGCCGCAACTGGATGGCACGAGCGACCGATGGAGATCGCTCGCGCCCCCGCGGTGTCTAGAACACAAACCTCATGTTCAACTGCATGTGGCGGCCGTTACGAGCTCCGTTGATATATCCGAACTGGCTTGCTGAATTGGTTAGGCGGTCGTCGTAAGTGTCGAAGCCGCTCCATTGGGTGTGATTGAAGACGTTGAACGAATCGGCGCGAAACTGCAACTCACGGCCTTCGCCGAACGGGCGCCACGACTTTTGCAGTCCCATGTCCCAGTTGTTGATTCCGGGCTGGCGCAGGTTGTTCCGGCTTTCGTTACCCCGAGTCACTGCGTAGTTGTATATGCCTTGATTAGTGTAGTACGGGTCCGTGCTGGCAGCGGGCTCCACGTAACAGTTGGTGTTGAAAGCGCGGGTAAAGGTCCTGTCACCGCGTGCAAGATTGCCGTTGCAGCTTTGGATAGGAACATCTCCCATGTCGTCGTATGAACTGGTGTAGCCGTTCCAGATGGTGGTTGGCGCCCCCGATTCGAAGGTGGCAATGGAATTAATCTGCCAGCCTCCGACGGTCTCGCGCAGGAGGCGATTTCCCAGCGTCTTTCCCGGCAATTCATAGACTACAGTAGCCACCAAGCGGTTAGTATGGTTCGCATCGGAGGGGCCATAACTCCACTTCGGATGCCACTGGCCACCGAGCGGGCGGGCGCCGCCTTCACCATTCTCGCCGAAGTATGTGTCCATTTGCTTCGACCAAACGTAGGAAACCTCGTTCGTCATGCCATGCCAGCCACGGGTTTTCAATCCGACATTCATGGCGTTGTAGTTGTTACTCTGAGCCGGGCGAACCGAATTGATGGCGCTCCAGCGACCCGGCGCCACTGCCGTCAGCGGACGTGCCGCATCACAAGTGAGACATTGGGCTGCGCCCGCGATCCAAGCGTCAACGTCCGGGTAAAAACCTTGTGGAAAGAGGTTCAAGTCATACTGAATCGGGAGATGCGTGCCCTCGGAACCAACATAGCCGACTGTCGCCACCACGGCTTTACCCAGTTCGCGTTGTACATCCAGACTCCAGCGCTGGATGTAAGAAGTCTTCCAAGTTCCCTGATCCAAGGTCGATGTTGGAACCGGATTGCCAGGGCCGGGGGTCCACATCAAACCTCCGTCTTGACCCAGCGGATACGGCCATGAACCCTTGATAACTGAAATGGGCGCTGGAAATGTGTCTCCGAGGGTGTAGGCGCCCACTCCAGTATAGGGAGAAGTATAAGGAGATCCTCCATAGGCGGGCGAGTTCCAGGTCACCTGGTCGAGGAATTTGAAGCGGCCCGTCTCATAGAAGATGCCGTAACCACTGCGAACTACCGTCTTGTCTCCCAATCGATAAGCGAGTCCAATGCGCGGCGCGAAATCCTTCTTGTCCGCGGAAAAGGGGTGAGCGTTGGTCCCTGGAGTTAATCCGGGCATGACAAATCGCCATCCCGGATACGTCTTGTCAATTACGCCCCAGTAATTGTCCACGGAATATGTGGGGATAGGCAGGTCGTAGCGCAGGCCAAGGTTCACAGTAAGTTTTCGAGTCGCATTCCACGCGTCGCTGAAAAACGCGGCGTACTCGGGCGTGCCGTAATAAAGGCTGGCATCACCGCCGGATGCCGGTGTGCGCTGGTTCATACTGCTCACCAAGCCGGTTTCGAACTCCGCCAGCCTATTGAAACCGGAACCGTCCGAAACACCGGGTCCGAGGCCAGTGTAACCCCCATCAATGGTTACGGAGCGAATGATGTCGTTGTCGCGCTCGTAACGGTGTGCCATGTAAAAGCCGGCCTTCAGGGAGTGCCGCCCAATGGTCTTTGCAAGGTTGTCCGTTAACTGGAAGATGGGAACATACTGGTACCAATACTCACCCGCATTGTCGGTTCCGAGACTCAGATTGTTGCCAAAGGTCGGAGTCCAGTTGTCCCCGATGTTCACCGCGAAATTGGAGTCGTTGCCTATGTTGAACAGGTTTTTGTCAAACGAAGTAAACCCCGCCATGTTCGTGGATGTGTTCTGGAAAAGAGACGGGAGCCAGGAGTTGTCTAACTTACTGACTTGCGAAGTTAAGTTACTGAAATTGTAGCCTCTAATCCAACTCACATTGAATTCGTTGGTGAGACTTGGGCTAAAGGCATGCACATAGTGGAATTGGTAAGTATTTACGCGGTGATCAGGACCGTCGCCCGCACTTAGACCTGGCGGGTCCAAAACCACGCCGGCACCAGAGGTATTTAGAGCGAGAAGGTTATTGGGATTATTGATTCTGTAGCCGTCATCGTGCATGTAACGGAAATAAACGAAATCGCGGTTGCCGATAGTGTAGTCCCCGCGAACTGAGTAGTTGTTGGCGTTGATCCCGGCGGTGTAGGATCCAGAATAATTGTCGTAGTCGCCTGGCTCGGTCGACGAATAGCCGTTCGGGGCCGGGAAATGCGAAAGGTAACTCTGGGCTATCTGACTTGCCGGGGTGGATAGAATCTGGGCTGAAACCTTATTGCCCGGGAACGCCGTTCGCAACCCGGTGCCTGCGTTATAGCTCGTTGGATCGTAAATCACGAAGCGGCAAGCGCTGGGCTCGGTTGTCGTATCGCCATTGCACTGCGATGGACTAAAGCCAGCGGGTGCACCAGCCAGCCAGGGACTGAAGTCCCCCGCAAGGTCGGCTGCGGTTGGAACGTAGGCGGTGAATGAGGTCTGGCCGCTGTTGCGCAAGCGCTCGAACGACGTGAAGAAGAATGCCTTATTCCTTCCGTTAAACACTTTGGGGATGTAAACTGGCCCGCCCACCGTAAAGCCATACTGGTTCTGATGATACGCACTGCGTGGTATGCCCTGATAATTGCTCCACGGATTGTTTGCGTTCATGCCCGCATTCTGGAAGGTGTCGTATACCGATCCATGCAGGTCGTTAGTCCCCGACTTCGTGGTCACACTGATTTGGCCCACGTCGCGGCCGTACTCCGCGGAATAATTGGAAACTTCCGCTTTTACTTCCTGGATAGTGTCGGCGTTCACGTTCATCATCGGACCTTCCACCCAGTTGTCGTTGTTGTCCAGACCGTCGATGTAATAGCCGACACCATAATCGGTGCCCCCGACATTCAACTGCATCGCGCCCCCGGGCGCGCTTGCCGAAGCAAGTCCCCAAACATTGCGCGTATTGTCGCCGGTGCCGCTGTTGAAGCCGGGTAAGATCTGGGCGAAGTTCAGGTAATTGCGGCCCTCCATGGGCAGGTCGCGGACAAACTTGTTCTCGATGACCTCCGAGATATTGGCGTCGTCGGTCTTAATCAGCGACGCGGCGCTGGTCACTTCCACCGTCTCGGTGGTTTTTCCAATCTTCAGTCCGATGTTAATGCGCTGAGTCGTGCCGTTTTCGAGAGCCACTACGGTCGAAACGGCTTGCGCGAAGCCCTCTTTGACTACCTCGACCTTGTAGTGCCCGGCAATAAGATTGGGAAACTGATAGTCACCATTGGCGCTCGTGCTCGCCTTCCACTGGACGCCGGTGTCCACGTTGGTGAGTGATACTTTCGCACCGGCGACAACGGCACCTTGCGGGTCGTTTACGGCGCCTAGGATAGTGCTGGTGATAATGACTTGTGCCAGCAACACGGTAGCGGCGAGGACACAAAGGGGTAACAGAAACGCACAGTGGTTGCGACGCATAAGATTCCTCCACGCCCAAATGCCGCGCCCCGGCGGAAAGTCGCAGCGGCGGCAAAAGCGAGTCCTGTTTGAAACGTTTCAAATCAGCGAACGTTAGAAACCTACACCCACTCGTTTGCACTTGTCAATACCAAAATTGAAATGCAGGGGGGGGGCTTGCTCGGAAAATCATTAGGCCCGATGTTTTCTGCGCACCGGGCTACCGCGCTCGCGCGCTTTCGCCGTTCGCCCGATCCCTTCCGGGACAACCGCAGGAGGCGGTCCAACAGAATTGCGCTTCTTCAGTTCGGTCGGGAGAAGGACCTTTTTCGGCGCAGACCGCAACCCGTCCACCCTCTGCAACAGAAGACGGGCGGCGGTGGCGCCTAACTGATATCCCGGCTGGTAAACAGATGTCAGGGAAGGATCTGTGAACTTTGTGAACTCAAGGCTATCAAAACCGGCAATGGACAAGTCTTCGGGACATCGCAGGCCAAGTTCCCGAGCCGCCTGCAGTACACCAAAAGCCATGAGGTCGTTGCATGCAAAAATAGCAGTCGGGCGCGGCAGCATTCTCAGGAGCCGAAGAGCTGCCTGGTAGCCACTCTCCGTATCGAAGCGCGCTTCCTGCACAAATTCCGGCTCAATCTCTATTCGGGCTTCGTTTAACGCGCGCGTAAAACCTTTCAATCGTTCTGCCGCGTTGGTCAACTTGAGCGGCCCAGCGATCACGGCCAAACGGTTATGCCCCATCTGAATCAAATGGCGCGTTGCCAGATAAGCACCTTCCGCATTCGCCACTAGGACGGCGTCACCCTTCCAGCCATCCGGGACGCGGTCGATACAAACCACGGGGACCGAGGCCGAGGCGTAGGCTCGGAGGTGATCCGCGATGTCCGCACCCGCCGCCGGAATGATCAATAGTCCAGCAATGTGATAGGAGCGCAAGTCGCGAACGTACGATGCTTCCTTGGAAGGATCGTTGTCAGCGTTGCAGAGGATGACGCGGAAAGAGCGTTTGTAGGCCACGTCTTCGACGCCGCGAACCACGCCCGGGAAGAACGGGTTCGTAATGTCCGGAATTACCATTCCGAGCATGTTGGTTCGGTTCTTCCGGAGTCCCTGCGCTAAGGCACTGGGCTGATAGCCCATGCTGCGAATTGCCTCGATCACTCGCTCTCGCAGCTTCGGCCGAACGATCGCGGTTTCATTGATTACATGCGACACCGTGCCGATCGAGACTTGGGCACGCTCGGCGATTTGCCGCATTGTCACAGGTGCTGTCATGGCTTGCCGCTTTGAAGCACAGGCGGGCGATAGTCCTCGGCGCCACAGAGCGCAGCCGGCCAGGTTACTCTGAGTCTACTACGCACCGGAATCCGACTCCCCCGGAGCGGTCCATGCTGGGGGACATCAGTAGCAGCTTGCCGTGTTCATTCAGCTTGTAAGCCTGAGGGAAGTACCAGATCGAGCCCTGTGGCTGATAGTAACTGCCGCCGCGGAGAATGCCGCTCCGCGTGTGCTCGTCAACAAACTCCTCCGTCCATTGCCAGACATTCCCTACCATGTCCATCACGCCGAGTGGACTGGCTCCCTTCGGATGTCCGTCGACCGGATCCGGACCTCGCATTGTGCGTGTCTTGTCAGGTAGCGGCACAACGCCGTCATCCCACTCGTTGCCCCAGGGATAGAGGCGGCCGTCCGTGCCTTGGGCTGCGTACTGCCACTCCCACTCATGAGGCAGGCGCTTTCCAGCCCAACTCGCGTAGGCCCGCGCATCTTCCTGCGAGACCCACGTAACCGGCTTGTTCTCCCATCCCTGCGGATAGCCTCCATCTTTCCAATCACGGAGAAAATTCAGGTCGTCGTTGGGATGATAGTGGGTGGAGTCGATGAACTTCTTGAATTCGGCGTTCGTGACCGGGTACTTGTCGATGTAGAAAGAAGTGACGTGCACTGGGTGCTCGTGAAAGCGATGTGGCGAATCCTCCCACGGATATTGGACATCGACGCCGATATCGTTGAACCCCTCAATCTCGATTCCAGAGACCTTGAAAAGGAAATCGGCCTCAGGGACCTTGACCATGCCCGCAGGCGCACTACTTGCCGTCTTCGTCGCTGGGATCGGAACGATCTGCTGTGGCAGGACTTTCCATTCGTGCGAATAGTTGACCAGCGGCGTCGCCGTCAGCTCTTTCATTTTGGACATCAGGGCTGCCAGTTTCTGATCTGGTGCGCTGCTAGCTGCCAGGATGGCACCATACCCTTTTGCTTCGATCGAAAAGGTAAGTACCGTTCTGCCACCCGGTCTGGTTTGAGGCTTGAGTTCCACCCCGTGGTAAAGATCGAAGTAACGAAGGTTGTCTTTAGCTGCAACCTCGATCTGGTCGCCCTCGACGTCGTACTCGTTGCGATTCACAATTGTCCAAACTGCTTCCTCTTCCAGCGGCCAGCGGCTGGCATAGACGCCGTAGCGGAGCATGGGCCGCATCGGTTCCCAGTCTTTGCTGATGAGGAAAGGCCACACGCCGCGTTCGATCGTGGCTACACGCCTGGTGGCTTCCGCGTCGCGCGGCGTAATTCCATTCCAGATGCCCCAGATGTTCTCCCAACTTTCCCAGCCGACTCCATTGAAAAAGGCGAACTGCAGGTCGTCGGTTTTGTCACGATTCCAACGGTGCGAGATATTCACCATGTGCCGCGTTTCGAGCCACTTGTATTTGTCGACGAGAGGAGTAAAAGGGAATTCGTATTGGCCCCACGTCATCACGTTCCAGGCTACGGCTTCGTCTGCCGGGCCTCCCTCGGGCTCAAAAGCGAGGGGGTGGCCAGTTTTGTCCGCGGCGAGCGAGAATGCTAAGGGAACACCGTCCTGCGTGTCGCCGTTGATGCCGTCGGCGCCGACTTCCGCCATCAGGCTGCCGATTGCATCTGGCCAAGGCATACCCGGATCTCTGGTGCCTTGGTCCCACATCATCATCGGAAACAATACCCGCACGCCGCGGCGATGGAAGTCGGCAATCATTTGCTTTACGCCGGGAACGCCGCCCGGCATGCTGCGAATCATGTCGTGCTGATTCCGATTGTCGATTCCCATGTTCGGGTAGGTTGGCCAGATCAGGACTGCGTCAATTCCGCCGTAACGCTTTTCGAGATCGTCAAGGTAACGATCTACGGTGTACTTCCCCGCGACGGGATCATAGAAGTAACGATCCTGAACCATCATTTGGGGCTGCATGAAACTCGACTGCGTCCATTTTAAGACGGGCAAATCATACCTGGCGCCATCGTAGCCGACGCGTATACGGCGTTCGCTTCTCCAGTGAGTGATGTCGGCAAGCCATGCCTCATGTTCCGTCTGGTTGCACGGTTTCGAGCCGCCCTCCCAAAGCCCCTTCATCGTCAGGCAATCCGGTACGGGAATCTGCTGTCCCTTAGGCCGGAAGTGCGAGTCCTGGGCAGAAGAAATCATGGCGCCAGCGAGTAGAAGAAGTGCGACTTGCAGGAGTGACTTCATGAAGTGTCTCCTCGATCTCGATATCAAATTCCGCTGGTAATATAAAACGTTTCAAAACGGTTGTCCACTTGACGCTTTCCGCCCGACTGTGAGACACGACGGAATTGAAATTGCAGGCGTGCAGCCCAAGGGTCCCGCCGACACCATCGAGAATAAAACCGGGCGATGGAATCCTCGCAATCGACGAGCCTGTCGCCGTTCCTGCGCACAATGGAGCGCGGGCATGATCTTCCCAATCTTCGCCCTGCCGCACTATGCCCTTTATTCGTGGGGCAGTTCCGCGCCTGTGACTTCACGGCGTTCACTTGCGACACCATCGGGAATCACCAGTGCCACCCATGGCGTCTCCGATGAGACTACTCGAGCGTGCCAGAGAGCCTCCGTTGGATTTCCGGCAATCAGATCCACCTTTTGCGTTGCAGGTTCGCGCAGAATGAGATTGTCGCTGCGGATTGCAAATGTATGATTGCCAGCGCCCTCGGCGGATACTCGCAAAGCAATTTCATGGTGACCTAGATCCTGAAATGTGACTTTGAAGTCGAGAACGTGCTCACGACGCAGATCGAGATGGTAGAGACCGCCCGGCAGGACGGTGACGCTGGTGTGAACTGCTCCCTGACGCGCATCGTAGCGACCTTCCGGCAGATGGATGTTGAATTCGCCGTCAATCGGGTTCGATGTCGCGGTCGTCACGTGCCCACTCGTCGGTTCGCGGAACGCCACCGGTTCGTGGCTCGCCGGGTCCGCCATGCCTCTGACAGTCGCGGGCACAGCGACATCCTGCATCAGCCATATCCACTGGCCGACGGGCTGAGTCCACACTTCTTTGTAGGTCCAGCAAATCTGTGTAGGCCAGTAGGGAGCGTCGTCGAAGCCCTTGGTCTCAATCCCCACCGGAAGCGCTCCAACCATTTGGCCTGAACGGACGCTATAGAGCGGCGTCCAGTCATATCCTTCGCCATACATCACGCTGGCCGAGAACGGATTGCGGCCGACCAACCACTGTGCTTGTTTCTGGGCCAAGTCTTCGGCTTCCAGATCGCCTCGCAGTTGTCCTGCCGCTGAGAGCGCTTTAGCCTGCGAAAGCAAAACGCTGGAGTTGCCGCGAAAGTCAAACCAGACGGGGAATCTGCGGAGATAGTTTCCGTCGCCGAGCGGAACCCCACGTCGCACTTCCTCCACGTAAGCATCGCGGTCCGCCGCGCGCAGCGGAGTCCAGTCTTTGGATTCTGGAATGAGGCGTGCTTCACTCTCGCGATATACCGCAGCTGGCAAGACCGCGTAGGGCTCGTTGACGGCGGCCGCCGGCGTTAGATAGTACTGCGAGTGCAAGACAACCGCTGAGTACCACTTCATCCACTTGTCGTGATTCGGCAGCGCTTCACACAGACGGATCAGAGCCATGATCGGTTCCTGCTCCTGTCCGATATGAAAACGGTGAAACAGGTTCTCTCGCTTCGGGCCGGTATAGAAATAGCCGGTCAAGGGAATCTTCCAAGGCTGTAGTTTGCGCTCCTGGGAAGCCAGCACCAGATCGCCCAACGCGACCGCTTCATCGGCGTAGCGTTGATCTCCGGTTGCATAGTAAAGCTCGACCGATGCGACCACGCCGAACGAGATTCGCTCCAGTTCATCCTGTGCGCCATAAACTTCAGGGAGTGGAGGCGCCGTTTTCAATCCTTCCACTGCATACTTCCAGTCTTCTTCCGCGATCATCAAGCTGCGATTGGCTAACTCCGGATCGCTATCCTTGAATACGCGTGCTGCGAGGGCCTCGACTCCGCTTACTCGGAAGTTCCACTCCGGATTGTTTACGGCTTGGCCGAAGCGATCATCACCGTTGCCCATGATTCCGTCGGTCCAATAACTGACCAGTTGTCCGGTGCTGCGATATCCGTCGCCAAAGCGTGTTTTCAGAACCCAGTTCAATCCCCAGCGCGCTTCCTCCAGCAAACGAGCGGCGAGGACGGGATGCTCGCCTTGCCGTTTCAGACTGTCAGCCAGCGATAATGCGGCATATACCATTCCGGGCGTGTTTCCCGTGGCGCTCAAATCCCCGGCATCGTGATATCCGCCATTGACAACGATTCGCTGGTCGCCATGGAGCGTGTAAATATCCTGATGACATCTGCCATGGATGCCCGGCACTTCGGTTCCACAGCGCTCGCTGTACATGAAGTTAATCGCCTTCCATATACTGCTGCGCCACGCGTCATCGCCAATTCGGAAGGAACGAGTTAGCGTATCTCCGGCTTTGATCGCGTAGGTCCCGGGTTCGCGAATCTCGGAAAAGTTCAGTGTTTGATATTTGCCTAGCGAAGTGCTTGTCTGCTCGACCGGCTTGGTGAGAACGACCTGGCCAGTCTGCTGATCGACGACGGAAAACTCGCGTGCGGCCAGATCGCTGGCGATGGCGGACTTCGAAGAACCCGTTGTGTATCCACTATGGCTGAAAGCAATTGTTCCTGGGGCAACGTCCCAACCTTCGACGTGATCCGCCGCCACGGTTTGCAGTTCGAGTTTATCGATATCGAGAATCGTCTGGTCGCCCGGCTCGGGGAATTTCTTGGGAAGGCTGTATGCAAAATCGAGCGCAGTAACACGCTCGCGGTCGAGCGGAGCGATCTCCCACACGACCTGGTTCCACATGTGGTTCTTGAGGATGATCGATTCGTGGCGGCCTTCGTTGTAACTGTCGGGCAGTTTGTGCTTGCCGTCGTTGTGGAGGACCAGCGAACAGGAAATCGCGGGCGCGCCAATGACATCGGGATACACCCAAAGAGAAATACGGTTGTACTTGCTCCAGTCTTCCCCGGCAAACTTTCGGGTGGCCACCAGATCTTCCCACTCGCCTTCGTTGCCAACTTGAGCGATGCCGGAAGTTGAACGGATGCGCAGGGCATGCCGGCCGTCTTTAGAGCGATCTTGAGTAAGTGTCATCTCGCCTGCACCCGCGAACGACCATGACGATAGGTCCTCCATGCTGTCGAGCAGGCGCGAATCGAGGACTTTTTTGTTCAACCAGCGAAATTCGGCGCCATCTTGATAGCGCGCTCGCATGGGCATATCGGGAGGGGCCTGCTGTGCTGCAAGGGGTAAGGCGAGACAGAAGATACACAGTAACGTGGCTAAGCTAAATCTTCGCGAATTGATCATACTGTAGTTCCTTCGTTTCCGATTCGCATGAGGCGAAAGCGCGGCGGTTCGACAAAACCCTACTTACCTGCGCCACTATCTTTCAGCGGAGCCGGCGCTGTTGCCGGTCTTGTCTCGACCTTAGGATGCGGGATCATCTCCATTGCCCAGATCGCCGCCGGGCGCATGTACATCGAGGCCCGAAAATTTCCATTCACATCCCACGCTTCCGGAGTGCGAAACCAATATCCCTTGCTCTCATAGATGACGTGATACAAACCCCAGGCCGTGCGGTAGGCCTCGTCTCGCATTCCTTCACTAAGGAAGAGAGCGGCGAGGCCGAAACTGGTTCCAATCCACACTTCTGGCGCCTGCTCGTTGTCGCGAATGATTGAGCCATCGGCAGCCATGCCATTAGCCGCGCCCATATTGCCATCGCCAAACTTCATGACATTGAAGTCGAATATCTTTCTCGACGCTGCCAACTGCATTTCGCGAGGCACCAAATCTCCGAGCCCGGTCATGTTGGCGTACCACTGTCCGGCCAACTGATCCGCTTGTACGCTGTCGCGATATTCGCTATCGGTGTCGTAGCGGAAATACGAGCCAGTCCAGAGCTTGCCGATGTACGTCTTCTGGGCTTTCAGAAATAAGCTGTGATATTCCGTCGCTGAATCGTTCTCATCCAGCGTCCGCGCCATTTCTTCGCTGGCGCGCAATGCCGCAAGCCACAAGCCCCCGCAGTAAGCGCTCACACCTCGTACCACCCACGAATCGTAGGTTTGATCGGGATAACCGCCATTTTCAGGAATTCCGCCGCCGTGGTCGAATTGCCGCAGATAAGTCATTGCTTCTTGCACTGCCGGCCACATTTGGCGCAAAAAAATTCTATCTTTGCTGCCCGTCAGAACGTAGTCGCGATATACCATCAATACAAATTTTGAATTTAAATCTTTCCAATCGTTCGTATCTTGCCAGCCCGGTTCGTTCACCGCGATAAATGGATCACCCTCGGGCACGCCGAGGTCGTGCGGCACCGCTCCTTTCTTCTTTCGCATGTGCAAGCTCGTTTCGCCCGTCTGCTGCGACTTCCAGACCCATTGCCCCTTTTCCGGCCACTCCTTCGGAACAGTATCGGCGAACTCGCGCAGCACCCGTTTGTCGATGTCTGGCCAGAACTTCAGCAGCGGCATCGAAGCGTAGAAGCGCACGTCCAAAGTTCCGTAGTAGGCGTAGTCGTAACATTCCAGCAGGGCAAATGAAGGTCGAGTTTTGCTGTCTGACCCGACGGGACGTCCCCAGAAGCTTCCTCCGTCGGTCAATATGTAGAGTTCGTTGAAGAGCATGCCGCGATACCACAGCGGCTTGCTCTCATCATTTACATATGGAGACTGCCAAGCATCGATGGCATCGCTCCAAAGCGCAGCCTTGCGCAATCCGTCGCGCGCGATGGCCCAGGCATTGTTGCCGCTGGTCCCGTAAAAGTCGGTATAACGGCGATTCCACTTGCGGCCTTCTCCGAATTCGACAACTGGAAAATCCCAAGCCAGCACCATCGGAACAACTTTCTTTTCGCCCGGTTGAAGAGTGAAGCGAACAGCCACCGCGCCAGCCAACTTCTCGCCGTCGCTCACCCAGGAAACATCGCTGTCTGCCAGGCGTCCATCTTTGGCAAAGTGCGCCCACACCACGCTCCCATCGCCCTCGGCAGGAAAGCTGGTTTGATAGGTGACCTCGACCTCCGGCGATTCCAACGCAGCGATTGCGAATTGCCCATCCGCCTCGCGTGGAGCGGCACTCGCTCGATTGCGGTCGAAAACGACCCCTTTCATCGTTTCGAAGCCCAGTTTCTCGCTGGCAAATTGATTGTGGTTGCCCTGGTTTGGAACTCCTTGGAAATCGCGCGTGAAGGTGCGAAACCACCCGACCATGTTCGTCCAGGAAAGAAGCACCGAGACTGTAACAACGTGCTTGGTGGGGTTCTCCGCATGCCATCGATATACGGCAAGCGGATAACTCGACTCGCGGTAGTTGTTGGGCAGGACGGGAGAAAATTGTTCGAGAACGACGTGAACTGGAAACTTATCCCACTTGTAGTCGTACCAGGCTTTCGGATAGAGGGCTGCATACTCTCCCGCGCCCACTGGATAATCCCACTGCCAACTCGCGAGCGTCCCATCTGTCGGATGATCGGTCATCAGGACCCGAGCTGTACCCTTAGTCTTGCTTTCGGATTGCTGGAACATCGCAAACTGATCGGCATACACGGGAGCGTATTTGTGGACGCCCGCTTTCATATGCCATCGGGCGAAGTCTCCGCGGTACGAGCGCGAGAAGGTTCCAGAGCCAAAGCCGCCGACAGGGGCGCCTTGCCAATAACCGTCATCTATATTGCCCGCTATTCGTGTTACTCCGGCCTTGTCGAGAGAAAGGCCAAGCGGACGACGCCACGCGGCCTTCGGTATCGTGTCTCCAGCCCAAAGAACGGATGAACCTATAATCAGTAATATAAGAACCGCCAGGTGCAAACGGAATTCTATTTTCACGGGATCTCCAAACATCGGGCTTACTGCGCCAGCCAGTACTTATTGAATCCTTCATAGTCTGACGGCAAGTGTGCCAGAATAGTCCTTCTCAGCTCCAACATGTCAATCGAACCTTGCTTCCGATACAGAACTCTCCCATCTGGAGAAAGTAAGACCGTGTACGGCACTGCCGACTCCCACTTCGGATCAAACGCGGCCTGCAAGGAGGCGGTATCGTTGGAAGCAAACAGAAGATTACGGCTCGTAGCGTGCATTTTCTCAAGAACTCGCAATACCGTGTTCTTTTCGTCCGGCATGTTGGCGGCTACTGTTACTAACTCCAGGTCTCGCACGCCATACATTCGGAAAGTGTCCTGGAAGTCGGGGAATTCGTGTATACATGCGCCGCACCATGTTGCCCAAAAACTCACTAGCAACATTTTGTGAGTTGGATTGCTGCGCAGAGTTCTCAGATCCGCCGCCGAAGCCATCTCGACTTGTACCGGTAGCGATTCGATTTTTCGCAGAGCTTCCAGACGCGCGGCCTGCTTTTCTCGCCATTTGGTCGAACATCCAAAAACTCCGGTATGCTTCACCGCAACTTCCCGATGCGCCAGCAACGCATCTATAGCGTCACGCGCTTCGTGAGTTTTTACCAATTCGTCTCGGTAGCTGTCGTCCATCCGGCCTTCATAGCGAAGCCGGCGATCGCGATCGAAGACAAACACGTGCGGAGTCGCCTGCGGTCCGTAGGCATCGGTTACCGACTGCGTATCGCCATCATAGAGATATGGATACGTAAGATGTTTGTACTGTGCGCGGATTTTCATCTCGTCGAGACTGTCGCTCATGTCGGAGGAATCCAGTTCGTCGATGGTGATAGCCTTCGGATCATTTGGTTGGATCGCAACCACCGCGACACCTCGATCCTTGTAGTCCGCCGCCAATCGCGTGATACGCCGCTCGTACATTTGCGCGATGGGGCAATGATTGCAGGTGAAGACGACGACTAGGACGGGGCTGAAAGAATAGTCCGCGAGCTTATGAATCGCTCCGTCGACACCCGGAAGCACGAAGCTTGGCGCGGGCGAACCGAGTGCGAGGATAGGATGTTGCTCCTGCGTCCAGCCGGGCAGCGCGAGAATAAGCAGTACTAGGACTCTCCACATGTTCAATCTCCTGCCGTTTTTTGGCACTAAGCTATTTGGACGGGAGGGGCCGTGATGTTACATCTGCATCGACCAATCCCAGGGCCCATTTGATAGCCCCCGTGTACATTTCCTGAAGTTTCGGATCATCCCAGTTCTCCTTGGGATGACCGAGGGTCGAATAGTAGACATGTCCCTTGCCATACATCTTGGCCCAGGTCACGGCGAAATCGTTGTCCGCGCGATGGACTCTGGGATTCGACAAGTCGAGTTTGCTCGCGTCGAGACGCATCAACACGCGCACTTTAGCGCGCGAGTAGTCTCTGATCTGATAGATTTCGTCTCTTAAAACAAAAGACCGCGGCCATTGCTGCATCCCGGGAAACCCTGGATCTTCTACGATAATGGGAGCGTCGAACGTTCCCCACGGATGCTCGTCGAAGTAGCCGCCGATCATCTCGCCGTATTCTGGCCAGTCAGTAAAGGTGATTGTGGCACTGTGCACGCCAACGAAGCCTTTTCCATCGTCGTGGACAAAGGATAGAAGGTCCGCTTTCTGTTGTGCGTCCATCTCAAGTGTTCCGCCCGTGAAGAACAGGACCACATCGAAATCGTTAAGGTTCTTTGCGTTGAATTCGAGTTTCTTCTTCGTAAGCGCTTCCGTGTCGGTGCGAATTGTGGTATCCCAAAGCCCAGTCTTCTCACCCAGAAGCTCGATCGTGGCGAGGGCATGCGAGACTGAGTCGTGACGGTAGCCTTTTTCCTCTCCCACAACCAGCAGGTGCTTTTTCTGCGGATTGAGAGTTTGGCTTGCGCAGAAACTGCAGAACGTCAAGACTAAGAACAGGGAGGCTGAATTTCCGATCTTCATGTGGATCTCTTCCTCCTAAAGCATGCGATGGTCAGATCGCGCTCTATTTGACCGTTGGCATGGCCGCCGTAGTCGCGGTCAGCGTTTTTCCGTCAATCACGGTCAGACCATCTCCAGACAGGTTTGCCACAAAAGCTCGATTGGTGGCGCTGTTTGCCGCGACTGCATAGGGTCCACTGCCGGTCTTCACCGTCGCGACCACTGAATTGTTTGTGCCATCGATTACGGTCACCGTGTCATCGTGGCTGTTCGCAACATAGAGCCGGTGAGTTACTGAGTCGATCGCAATCGCCTGGGGTCGCGCGCCCACGGCGACAGTTGCAATTGCCGAGTTACTGGCACCATCGATCACAGTTACGCTATTGTCGGCATAGTTCACGGCATAGATTCGTCCGGTCGACGAATCCACAGCTAGCGCGCAAGGAACTTCTCCAGTGTCCACGGATGTGGTGGCATTGGTGTTACCGTCAAGGATTATCAACTTCGAACTACCGGCGTTGGTGGCGTACACACGGTTCCTCACGGGGTCCACCGCGATTCCCCACAGATGGATTCCGGCGCCAACTGCGGTATCGCTATCGTTAGTGCCATCGAGCACCGTCACGTTGCGACTCTGATAATTGATCAGGTAAAGTCTGTTGGTTACCGGATTGATGGCGATATCATCCGCTTGCATGCCAGCCTTCAAAGAACTTGCAACATTGCTTGCCCCGTCGATCACCGTCATCGTGTTGCTGAAAGTCTTCGAGATATAGATTTTGTCGGTCACCGGGTTTGCGGCGATAACGTAGGGAAGGTCTCCTACCATTACCGTGGCGACGACCTCATCGGTGGCGCCATCGATCACGCTAACGTCGCCGCTGCCCGAGTTGGCCACATAGACTCTGTTGGTGACTGGATTGCTGGCGATTGCTTCGGGTTCTGTTCCGACTTTCACAGCGCCGATGTAGCGACCGGCACCGTCGAGCACGGTGACGGAGCCATTTCCGGCGTTCACCGCATAGATTTTGTTGGTTATCGGATTCAACACAATTCCGCGAGGGCTGATTCGCCTTCCGCTCGCCGCGGGGTAATCGTCGGTAGCAGCCATCTTCCCCAGCCAATTGATCGCATTCTCGATAAGAGTGTTCTGCGTGGAAGATGTGAAGATTTTGTCTCCATGTCCCATGTTCATGTAGACCATCTTGTAGCGCGTGTTCGTCCACACGGCGGGCAGGTCGCCGCTTGTGAGAACGTCCTTTAATCCTAGTGGATAATTGGAGGGGTCCAAGGTAGCCAGGACTCGCACATCCTTGTTGAGGCGGGGACTGGGTTTCCAGACGTACCACTCGTTGGCGGGCGACTCGTAGGTCTGAGGAATTCCCGCGGCGCTTGGGTGACTTGGGTCGTCGACGACCAGCCTCGCGGGTAGCGGTGGCCAGCTATTGATATGGAATACAGCGCCTCCCAGAAAATCGACAAACCACGGCCAGTTTGTATCTCTATCGTTATATCCGGCGGCGTGAAAGCCGAGCCATGCTCCTCCGTTTTCCATGTAGCGTTGAAAAGCGCGCCGCTGCCCACTATTCGTAGGCGAATCATCGAGCCACACAACCACTTGATAGCTTTTCAAGTCTGCGTCGTTCAGGCTCTCCCAATTGGTGGTAGCGTTGAATTCAAAACCGTCCTTCGCGGCGCACGCAGCAAAGAACTTCAGCGCACCTTCGGCAAACAGCACGTGATCCGGTTCTACAGTGGTCGAATAAAACGCAAGCACCCTATATCGCGGTTGTTGACCGGCACTTGCTGCCGCAACGAAGGGCACGGCTAAGACCAGCAAGAGGAAAACAGCGTGTCTTTTCATTGGTGGGCGGCCCAGAAAATCGAATTTTTGAAGATGGTCGTGAACGCCGGATTCTGGAACAATTCGGGGTGGTGGCCCATGAAAATATAAACATTCCGAGCCTTGTAGTGCTCGTTTGTCCAAATCACCGGATGGTCGCCCATTTTGGTGCGGGTATCAGGCGAATAGGTTGACTCGTCAACCCGGGCCAAGACGCGAACATTCGGACGCGGCGACTTGTCGTAGGTGTACCACTCTTCCCGATCTACAGAGAAGGTTTTGGCCACGTTCTTCATGACCGCGTGCGCTGGATCTTCTACGACGACGGTCGCAGTCGCAAATTTCGGAATATAGTCGGTGAATCTGATTCCCCCCATGAATTGGGAGAACCACAACCACATGCTGTATCCGTCAAATTCCCCAAGCAGGGTGGCGTGATGGAATCCAATCCATCCGCCTCGTCCTTCCTCGATGTACCGCGTGAATGCTGCAACAGCGGCTGGCGTCCAACCGTAGGGGGGATAGTTAAGTTGGATGAACAACTGGTAGTGCGACAGGAAGGCGTCGTCGATCTTCTCGGTGTCCTCGATGTAATCAACGGAAAAGTTATTGTCGGCCGCTTGCTTGTTCAGCCACACTTTGGCCGCATCAACGAAGGGTCTATGGATCCCGCCGGCCTCTGCCAGAGCGATGACCTTGAATTTAGGGGCGGCATTCTGCGCTAGGCTTGCAGCTGTGAAAATGAGCATGAGAAACGGAATTGTCCATAGGCAACGATGAGAGGCAATCCAGGAAAACCGCCGCGAGAATAGCATTTGTTCTCCGTCTTTCCGATTTGCGAACCGCCGATACGAAATCGCCCCGACCAGTCCCTGCCGCGAGGACGTCCATTCTCAAAAGCCAAACCTGATTCACTGGCCGGAGCTCAGCCGTGCACATTGTACACCGATGATACTTATGAATCATTATAATGTATTGAACGCCGTGCCGGGAGGTCGCGATTGCGCTTCTTTGCCGGTTTCAGCGACTGCCAACGATCAAAGCGACAACCCATACCCTGGCGGGTACTTCCGCAGGAATCTGAAGATGCCTTAACATGATGGACGTCTCATTGAATACACGAATAAAGACATTGCTGGTGATCTCACAGTGACCAAAGAGCCCGTGTTGATTGGCAGGCCGCCCCTAATTCGCCAGAGAAACGCTCAAATTCTGTTAAGACTTCTGCGCGAGACAGGGCCGTGCTCCAAGGCCGACCTGGTTCGAGCCTCTGGGTTAAGCGCGCCCTCGGTGACCAATGTTGTAGCTCACCTTGCTTCCGCGGGACTGGTCGAGCCGCTTGGCGAAGGCGACTCGACTGGGGGCAGACCGCCTGACATCATGCGCTTCAGAGCCGAGCGAGGCTGCGTGGCGGGCGTGGAAATCGGTCCCGATTCTATTCATTTTCTTCTCGCCGATTTGAATGGACGTGAACTGAGGAGATCAAAGACTGCGCTAGAGAAGCGTTCATCAACCCCTCCCGAGGTTTGCGCACAGATCGGCAAAGAAATCCGCGAGTTGTTGCGAAAACTGAAACTGCCGGAAGATCGGTTGTTGGGAGTGGTGGTCGGCGTGCCGGCCATCGTCAATGTCGACGAGGGTATTGTGGTTGCGTTCAGTGCTTTGAAGCATTGGAACCATGTCAATCTTGGAGCGTTGCTCGCCGGCGAATTCAAATCCGATGTAAGGGTCGAAAACGATACCAACCTGGCGGCGCAGGGCGAATACTATCGTGGAGCGGCGCAGGGAGAGAAGAATTTTGTGTTCATCACCATCGGCGAAGGTGTCGGCGCCGGCATTTTTGTGGGCGGCACGCTCCATCGCGGTTCGCAATGGTCAGCGGGAGAAATCGGATATCTCCGCGTGCCCAACATTTCCAGGGAACATCCCACGATCCATAGATACGGTAAGCTCGAAAAGGTACTGGGCGCCTCGGGAATTCTGAAAAGTTGGCGAGCAAGCAGCCATGGGTCTCGAACAAATCTCAAAGTGCACCGCGCCGCCGACGTTTTCGATCTCGCGGCTGCGGGCAATGCTCAAGCCAGACGACTGCTCGAACAGCGAGCTACGATTCTGGCGGATGTTGTCGTGGATTTAGCCCTTATTCTCAATCCGAGCGTTATTCTGCTGGGAGGAGAAGTGGGCAACCATCCGTTTCTATTGCAAGGAGTGGAGAATCTGCTGAAGGGGAGCGAATTCGCGGTGGTGCGCGTGGGACTGGGCGCGCTTGGTTCCTCGGCGGTGTTGTGGGGCGCCATATGTTCTGCGCTCGATCCCGCCATTGTTGGTTTGCTGCAACCCTCCAAACTGGCCGGCTGATCGACGCTAACGACAGGCCCCAACCAAGAGACGATTCCGGTTGACGTACTTACTAAAGGACGTTAAGTTAGTATCGTGATCGGTTGACATGACCAACATAGCGACACTCATCCCCGTTCCCCTGGAAACGCAGCAACAGCGGCTGAAGCAAACAAGTGCCCGCAAGATCCCGCATCAACTGCGGGACCGCGATCTTCACCCATCGGAGTTGACTAGGCGGCGCCAGGAGTTCGCGCCGCCGTGGTCCTCGGCGGCTGCTCCGCTCCTGGCAGGAAGAGATTTGGTTCCAAAGAAGAGCCGTGACCGATCCCGCGCCGGTCGGTCAGACTCTCTACGCGTCGCCGCGGGCCTCGGACACGTTATTGGCGTGGACATCGGCGGAACCAATCTGCGCATTGCTCTGTCCGATACGCATGGGACGGTATTGGGCAAGTGGTGCACATCCATCGAGAAAACCTCCTCTCCCGCTTTGGTTATCGAACAGATTCGCGAAGGAACGAGGAATCTGCTGGAGCAGGCTTTTGTGTCCCGCCGGTCGCTGCTGGCTGTCGCCGCTGGCGCTCCCGGCGTCACAGATGGAGATGCGGGTGTCGTAGTCGCAACGTCCTATTTAAAAGGTTGGAGAGATGTGCCGCTGCGGAGCATGCTGGAGTCGGCGTTGCGCATTCCGGCCGCAGTGGAGAATGATGTGCGACTCGCGGCAATTGGAGAGAACTGGACGGGCGCAGCGCGTGGTATCCGTAATTTTGTGTTTCTTGCCATCGGGACCGGCATTGCCGCCGGGATCTTCGCCAACGGCAAGTTGATCCACGGCACGGACTGGACGGCGGGAGAAATCGGTTACATGCACGTTCCAGGCACGCCCGAGCAGGTCGCCAAGCAGGGCGAGCCCGGATCGCTCGAGAGCATCATCGGCGGTGAGGGCATTCGGCAGCAGTGGCTGCGTTGCTGTGACAGTACCGAGGTCCCGCAGGCCCGCGACCTTACGGCAACGGAAATCTTCGAACGCGCTCGCGCTGGAGATGCGTTGGCAGAAACCGTGCTGAAGCGATCGGCGCAAGTATTAGCCTACGCAGTGTACAACATCTCTCTCGTGCTGAACTGTGCGCTCTTTGTGCTCGGCGGAGGAGTCGGCTTGAGCGCGCCTTTGCTCGATGCCACGCGTCACGTTCTGGAGCAATACAACGCACCAGCAAGGTCAAAACTGATTACCAGCAACCTCGGGCAGGATGCGCAACTGATCGGAGCGATTCGTTTGGCACTGAATAAAGCCGAATCGCGCATCGGTCTAAAAACGTAGCGCTGGAATCAATGTCGTCTGCCAGAGTTCCGGGCACCAGGTTGCCCCTGAACGCAGTCATTCTTTCTTCGGAGCGCTAATGCTCTCAAGATCCCGCCCGCGAGTTTCCGGAACAACAAATCGAATGAAGGCCAGCGTCACAATGCTGAGCGTTCCGTAGATTGCAAACGTACCGGCGCTGCCCAGACTGTGGATGAGTGACAAGAATGTGAGCGATACGGCGAAGTTTGAGATGCCCGAGAATAGGGTTCCAGCGGCGACGCCGCGCCCGCGGACGCGCAAGGGGAAGACTTCCGCAACCAGGATCCATGCGATTGCTCCCAGGCTGAATGCGAAACATGCGATGTAGAGCATGAGACAGGCAATCGCGATCGCACCTAATGACGTGCCGAGCGCCCCGGTGTGGCTAAACGCGAAAGAGAGTGCGAAGAGCGCGACCGTCATACCGCTGACGCCGGCATAGAGCAGTGGTTTCCGCCCAATACGGTCGACCAGGACAATTCCAACGACCGTGGCAAAGACGTTCACCATCGCGACCAGCAGCGTTGCGAAGATCGCGCTTGCGTGCGACGCGCTTCCCGCGAGCTCAAAAATCTGCGGACCGTAATAGATGATGGTATTGATTCCAGTAACCTGCTGCAGCACGGTAAGTCCAACGGCGATGAACAGCGCGCCCCGCACCGCCGGACTCCAAAGCGCGCTCCAAGTCTGCTCCATGGGCGTTTTGAGCCCCTCTTCGATATCGGCGAGGAACTGTTGTGCTCCTGCCTCGTCGGTGTAGGTTCGGAGCACTGCCCCGGCGTCTTTCGGGTGGCCATGCGCGAACAGCCAACGCGGACTCTCTGGGACCGTGAGAATCACGACCAGAAAGAAGAGCGTTGGCACGACGGCGATTCCAAACATGAGTCGCCATGCCTGTTCTGTGGCAAGCCAATAACCGACAAGATTGGCAAGCGCGATCCCCACGGTTAGTGCGAACTGATAAAGACCAATCAGCATTCCGCGCGACTGCGGCGGAGCGAGCTCGGAAACATACACCGGCGCGGTGACAGAGGTGAAGCCGATTCCGACGCCGATGATCGCTCGCGCCAGAATCAGCATGGCGACATCCATAGACATAGGAGCGAGCAGCGAGCCCAGGATGAAGATTCCTGCCGCCCACACCAGGGTCGCACGACGTCCGATTCGATCGGCAACCGCTCCCCCAACGATCGCGCCGATCATGGCCCCGATTAGCACAATACTGACCACCAGTTCCTCCATGAACGTCGAAAGCGTGAAGCTGCGTTTAACGAACAGGGCCGCGGCGGCGATGATGCCCATGTCATAGCCGTAGAGAACGCCTCCGAGCGCGGCGATCGACGAAATGCGAAGGATGAAGCCGCGGTTCACATGAGGCGGGGGAGGGCAGTTGGGAGCAGACACAAATTTACCTCGGCGGTATCATATCTCACAGTTTATAATGAGTCATTAAAAACATTACACGGGAATTTGCCGCACAACGTTACCAGGAGGGTCATGGAGGACCAGAGGAGCCAGGAAGCGCGCTGGGTCGCCGGAGTCGAACCGCCGAGTGAAATGCTGGCGCAGGGCATGACATCGATCTACGAAAAGGAATGCCGCGAACAGCCTGACCGTCTAGCTCAGTTGTTGCGCGCATACGGGGCGGATGAATGGATCACGGTCGAGATGGACAAAGTGCGGCAGATGTCGCTTTCTCCAGGGCCCGTGTTGTGGATTGGGATGGGAGCCAGCTACTGTTCCGCTCTAACCGGCTCCTCATTCCTGCAATCTTGCGGGCGGTCTTCGTTTGCTGTCGACGCCAGCGAATGGCTTCATTACTCGCGCCAGGTCTGGGACCGAGCCGCCGCTTCCGTTCTGCTGACCGCTTCCGGCGAGAGCGCGGAACTTGTACAACTGTGCCAGCAGAGTGTACGGAACCCGATCGCCTTGCTTTGCAATAACGTGCACAGCACCTGCTGGTTGTCGACCGAGATCAGGCTGCCGATTATGGCAGGGCCGGAATACGGCAACGCGACCAAGACCTATACCAACGCGACTGCGGCGTCCATTGTGCTCGCCTCCCATATGCTCGGGCGCGCGTGGCAGGAAGATGCCGAGCGCGCAATGGCGGCATTTGCCGCCGCCATTGATTCAACATTCAGTTTTCGCAGTGACCTGGAGCGTTTTTGTCGCGGGGCAGCAAACATTGAACTGGTTGGACGTGGACCGGCATATGGCGGCGCCATTATGGGCGCACTGTGCATTCGCGAGATGACCGGCAACCGTGCCGCCGCCCATTCCGGAGGGGGATTCCGCCACGGACCTTTGCTCGATGTCAACGAGTCGCACGTTGCCATTGTTCTGGCGTTGGGACGAACGGCGGAACTGGGACTGAATCTTGCGCTCGATTGCCATGCGCGGGGCGGCAAAGTAATTCTGGTGGGAACCGAAGAGAGAGAGTCTTCAGAGCGGTTCTTGTCCGTCAGGATTGGTGCTGTCCCTGAACCTTGGAATGGCATCACGTCGGTGGTCGTGCCCCAAGCTCTCACCCTAGCGATGGCCGAACAGTTTGGCGCGAAACTCCGCCCCCGGTTCCGGTACGGGATTATGAGGGAGTAACCGGGGACGACGGCGGTGAGTTCCCTATCCGTGAGGAACGACCTTGCGGGTCAAGTGACAACTTAGCGTTGCAGTGCGAAGCCTCGCATTTATGTATTGACAGTGATCTGGAGACCGTGATAACAGTTGTGGTTAACATAGTAATGATGGATAAGAAAGTGGAAATCTAACGCAGCAAAAGGATGGCGCCAGCGGGTGGGAGACGTTCTAGCGGGTTGTCTTGTCGGGACTGGAATGACCGATGTTGGGTTAAGGCGAGGTTCCAAAGGAGAGGCAATGGCACAGTCGAAGGCGGTCTTGATAATCGTTCTAATGCTTTTCGCAACCGTGTTCGCCACGTTTCTCGCTGTCACACCAGCTTGGGGGCAGGAAGTGACCGCCACCATCACCGGAAGCGTGATCGATCCTTCCAAGGCGCCCGTGGTGGGTGCATCGGTGGTGGCTCGCGATGTAGAGCGCGGCACCACCTACCCGACCCAAACCAACGACGTTGGCGTTTTCAACCTCCAGCGCCTGCCGGTTGGCTCCTATGAAATAAAGGTGACGGCGCCAGGATTTCAGACGGCTGAGCAGCCCGCCGTCACGCTTGTGCTGGACCAAATCGCCCGCTTCACCTTCCAACTCCGGGTAAAAGGCGCGAGCGAGACGATGGAAGTGATCGACGAGGTGCCGGCATTGCAGACGGATACGGCGCAGGTCGGCACGCTGATCGATTCCAAGACGAATGAAGAGCTGCCCCTCGCCTCGCGCAACTTCGTGCAATTGACCTTGCTCAGTCCGGGTGCGCTCACCATCGACCCGCAGACCATGAACACCGGCTCCCAAACCTCACAGCAGATTGCGGGTAATGGGGGCGGGCGTCCGTATATCAATGGCAATCGCGAGCAATCGAACAACTTCCTGCTCGACGGAGTCGACAATAATCAGGCATCCGAGAACGCGGTCGGTTTCACTCCGTCGCCCGACGCCATTCAGGAGTTCAACGTCATCACCCAGAACGCCTCGGCCGAATTCGGCAATTTTCAGGGCGGTGTTATCAGCGCCTCGATAAAGTCGGGAACGAATTCCTTCCACGGCGATGTGTTTGAATTCATACGCAACGACAAATTCAACGCGAACTCTTGGCAAAATGGGTTCTTACCCAATCCGCAAGGGACGATAGGTCTCCCGAAAGGAGCGATGCGCTGGAACCTGTTTGGCGGCACAATCGGCGGACCCATTATCAAGAACAAGTTGTTTTTCTTCGCTGATTATCAAGGCTCCCGCTTCGACCATCCGCCCGCGGCAGGGACCCTTACCGTGTTGTCAACTGCGGAACGCGGAGGGAATTTTGGCGCCCTCTGCGCGACGGGCTTCAACAGTTCAGGGATCTGCCAAGACAGCCCCGCAGGTAGCGGGCAGATCTATGATCCATGCACTGCGGGCACGGGAGTCAGCGGCACTCCCTGTGTCCTGTCCGGAACCCCGGTACCTTTTCAAGACAACATTATTCCTGACGGTCGCCTGGACAACGCATTCAAGGTGCTCATGGCTTCGCCTTTGTACCCACAACCTATCAGTGGCGCTCCCAATAGCGCTGTAGTTCTTAACGGAAGCCAGAACAACGACGACCAGGAAGACTTCAAAGTCGACTTCAATATGTCCGACCGAGACCGCCTTTTCGCGCGCTACTCGCGAGCCAAGGAAATCGATCCCGCAACGACTTCCTACCTGCTGGGCGGGAATTCGAGTTCAGAAGCGCATATTGACAACACTGCTTTTGATGAAACGCACACGTTCAATTCCTCAGTGCTCAACGATTTTCGGGTTGGTGTGAACTATGTCTTGCCGTATGGCCCGAATACCACCTTTGACCCCTCCGTCGCCGCGCTGGCTGCCAAGACTGGCATTGCCGGTACCGACGAAGGTGGCGTGAATGGCCTGCCGAATCTCACCTTCGCAAGCGTATCCACAGGCGGCGGCAACTACTCCGGTTTGGGAAACGGCGCAATCATCCAGAAGTTCGCTTCTACGGTCTGGCAGATATCCGACAATCTTCTGTGGAGTCACGGTCACCACAATGCAAGGTTCGGATTTCAGATGAATCGATATCGGTTGAATATCACTTATCCGGGCAACGCCGGAGTGCTGGGTGACATCGGCTTCACCAATAGCTACACGTCTGTATTAGGCGACGGACAAACGGGCGGCGATGCGGGAGCGAGCTTTGCTCTGGGCTTGCCCGATTCCGTTGCTCGAGGCGCGTTGGGCTTCGGTTTCCATCAAAGAGACTGGCTGCTGGCTGGCTTTGCCCAGGACGATTGGCATGTCACCGATGGCCTGACCTTGAATCTAGGACTGCGCTACGAGGCACGTACTCCGTGGATCGAAACCAACGATCATCAGGTAAATGTCGACAAGATGACCGGTATCGTGGAGTTCCCCGGAAACAGCGTCATCGGCAGCGGTATCGTGGGCAAGAACGGATACAGCCGAGGACTCTATAGCAGCAAATATACCGGGCTGGGGAATTTTCAGCCACGCATCGGATTCTCCTGGGCTCCGGCGTTTCTTGAAGGGAAAACCGTGATCCGTGGCGCCTTCAGCGTCTCGTCCTATCTTGAAGGTACGGGGACCAATCTGCGCCTGCCGCGCAATCCTCCATATACCCCAACCGAGATCGGGGGAACGAATAACTACACTACAGGCGCTACGCCTTATACCACGGAAGCTGGATCTACCGGCGGATTCGAACCGCAGCCGCAATCGGTTTTCGGAGCGACCATGTATGCCTGGGATCCAGTGGTGCAACCGGCGATTGCGGACCAATGGAATTTGTCGATCCAACATGTGTTGACAAAAACACTGACCATGCAGGTTGGCTATGTCGGTCAGAAGGCCACGCACTTGGTGGTGCCGCTCGATCTGGGACAACTGCAACTGGGAACGAACAATACGCCCTTCATCGGAGGTTTCAACGGAGTCGATTCCGGCGGAAACAGTTTAGGGTATGGCCCGAACAGCTTCGCTGATGTTTACGACACGGCATCGGTCGGCAGCATGCGCTATGACGCTTTGCAGGCAGTATTGCAAAAGCGCACCAGCGGAGGACTGGAAGGACAGATCTCCTATACCTGGGGTAAATGCATGACGAACAGCAGTGGGTACTACGGAACTTATAGTACGAATGCCGAGACCACGAGTTCGTTCCCCTATTGGCAAAACCTGTACGATCCAAAATCAAATTGGGCGCGCTGCTACTACGATTCGAGCCAGGTCCTGAGCGCCTACGCTCTATACGAGTTACCCGTGGGACGAGGAAAGCCGTTCGGCAAGGATCTTCCAGCGGCGGCGAATGCAGTGGTCGGAAACTGGGCGATTGGTCCAATATTTTCATTTCACGCCGGCTTCCCCCTGGCTGTCTACGGCCCTGACAATTCCGGAACTTTCACAGGAAACGACGGTCCCGGACCCGGTTCCGCCCGTCCGAACTGCAACGGTCCCGTCCACTACACCCACCAGATGGTAAACGTTCAAAACGTGGGCTTTCAGGAGCAGTGGTTCTCGAACGCGAACAATACTTTCACGCCAGAGACGCCCGGGACCTTTGGTACATGCTCCGCTCAGGGCCCGGTCATTGGGCCCCACTATGTGGACGTGGATATGAGTCTGCAAAAGAACTTCCGCTTCGGCGAATCGAAGCGCTTACAGTTTCGCGCGGACTTCCTCAATGCATTCAACCATCCCAACTTGGCGGCGCCGAATATGTACTACAGCACGACAGCTACCACTTTCGGCAATATCACGGGCAGTCAGGATTCCAGAAACCTTGAGTTTGCTCTGAAGTTCTATTTCTAAGTCGGATCGCATTAAGTTCTAAGTCGGATCGCATTAAGCTTCAAAGGCAGACACAATAAAGGTGCCTGCCTGGGCAGTTCGCCGGCTGTTCTCTTAGGCCGGGACTATTGGCTGTTTGCCGTTGAGGCGGGTTGAGGGAAACACCCAATCACCGGGCTGGGAATACGTTGTCTTCTGTTTCCACAGGCGCATGAAGTCGGCGAGCAAGGGATGGAGTGGCACCGGGTCCTTCGACGCTTTGCTCTTCGGCAAGCCTACTTGGCCACAAGTCCAGGTACGACGCACGTGGATCATTCCGTCAGCGAAATTGACGTCATGCCATTGCAAGCCCAAGCATTCGGATATACGGAGACCCGTGCCGGCGGCCAAAAGCGTCAGAGTGCGTTTCGGCTCTCGGAGGTTATACACGATTGCATACGCCTGTTCGGGGGTGAGAATCATCGCTTCGTATCCGCTGGTCGTCTTGCAGCGGACAAAGCGCATGGGGTTCGACTCCTGGTTTCGCGGAATTAGACCGTATCTTTGGCCATGCTTATATACCAAGGACATGACGCGACGAGTCTTGTCGAGTGTCGGATTGGCAAGATGTCCTTCCTTTTTCAAGGCCCTCAGCCACTGCTCCACTTCCAACGGTTCGATGCCAAGTGCGATTCTGTTCGCCCACCGCGGGAGCAGGCTTTAGGCAAGTTTCCTTTGCGCACTAGTGGTAGTTTCCGGTTAGCCGACCACATGCCCAAGCGTCGAAATCGGTCGATGCCGCATTTTCTGGACCACCATCCACTGCTTGGTGGCTCGCGACAAAAAATCTACCTCGTTATCCTTTCCGCTTCGAATTTTCGATTAACACTATGAGGGATGTCACGGTGAGCACCATAGGCTCCCGTGTCCAGGGCTGGCCGCAGCACGAAGAGGTGTCTAGTTGCTTCTCAGCCGAACTGGCTAATGGAGGTAATCATGAATCGCATCAGCATTCTGCTGTTGGTTTTCTGCACGTGTTTTGCTTTGGCGGCGTGGCCGCAGGCAGGGCCACAATGGGGAAACAGAATCATCACCTTCAACGCCCCGGGCGCAGGCACTACTCCCGGTTCGGGTTTCGGCACTCAAGCTGAGGACATCAACGCGGCGGGGGAGATCACGGGACTTTACGCAGACGCGAACAATGTGATGCACGGCTTCCTGCGAACCCGGGAAGGTAGACTCATCACCTTCGATGTTCCAGGTGCCGGTACTGTACCGGGCCTCTCGTTTAAGGCGACTCCCGCCGGGACTTATGGTGGCCAAGGCACGTATGCCATGTCGATTAACTTAGAGGGGGCGATCACGGGATCGTACTTTGATGAGAACAACGTGGGCCACAGCTTCGTGCGCGCTCTCGACGGCACGTTCACGTCGTTCGATAATCCGGCGGCGGGGACAAGCGCTTACCTGGGCACCTTCGCGTGGAACATCAACCCATCGTGGGTGATCGCGGGGAACTACTGGGACTCGAGCTCTGTCCGTCACGGTTTCGTGCGCACTCCGGATGGCGAATTTACCAACTTCGACCCTTCCGGCAGCGTCTCGACCTTTGTTTGTTTGGCCTCGTGCATCAACCATGCCGGGACCGTCACCGGGTACTTCTTTGACGCAAACGGTCTTACTCATGGTTTCGTGCGCATGCCTGACGGAACCATCACTGAGTTCGACGTTCCGGGCGCAGGCACCGACGGGAGCCAAGGCCAGGGTACCTACGCCACGAGCATCAATGCAGAGGGCATGGTGACAGGAGGTTATGTAACCGGAGACGATGTAACTCACGGTTACCTACGCACCCCGGACGGCCGCATCCTAAAGTTCGACGTTCCAGGCGCGGGCACCGACGGGAGCCAGGCTCAGGGCACGTACGCCGAGGCCATCAGTGATAGGGGAGAGGTCACGGGCTCATACATCGATTCGAATGATGTTCAACACGGTTTCGTGCGTGCTCCGGACGGCCGCATCAGTAAGTTCGATGCTCCGGGCGCGGGCACGGTGGCGGGCAGCTACGAAGGTACTGTCCCGCTGGCGATCAATGCAGCAGGGGAAATCACGGGGGCGTACTTCGACAATAACTATGTGTTGCACGCGTTCCTGCGGCTTGCAGGTCCGCCGTGGTTTTGATTACACGCAGCAGTTCTTCTTGCTCACGCTGAGGCTCCGCATGGCTGGCACGTCATCACGCGCAGCCTGCAGAGTTTTGAGCCGCGCCAAAAGTTGCGAGCGCGAGTTGGGGAGGAGCTTATGTCGAGCCAGCGGGAACTTCTGTATTCGGTGATCACCTGGACAACCGGAATGATCTTGGTCACATTTTTGGTTGTGATTCCCGCGAGAGCCCAGAGCAACAGCGGTGATTACCTGTTCCTTGTCGGCTCCGGCTTTCTTTGCCAGCCGAATGACTCTTCCGCCTGTCCGGCGGTGACGAAGTCGGCTGGCGATTCGAACTATGAAATGAGCGGCGCCGGCACATTCAATCCGAAGGGCAAGTCAGTCACGGCGGTAGGCACGTTCACGCACAGGTCACCCAATGGAAGCACGCTCGAAACCGGCATCTGGATGGCGAATCAACTGGTCAGCTTCGACTCCTACGGTGTCGCTCGGGATGTGCTGATGCGTGAGGGCTGGGCATTCGGCCTCTCCGAGTTTGGACTGCGGCGTATGCCCACGCTTTCCGGTTCGATGCCGACAGGCGGTCTGGCGGTAATCCGCATCCGACTATTGCCGATGTGGGGGCCACCGCGAATGGCGGTGCTGCAGGTGAACTGCGCCCTCGGCAAGGTGCCGGAGGAACGACAGACAGAGGGAATAAGGCTGAGTTTCGAGGGAGGAGGCGGCGAATTCGATCAGGAAATCAGCGGGCGCACCATGTTCGTCTTGACCAGGCCCGGACCCAACCGCGCTCCGAAGTTGCCAGCAGCCGAGGGCGAACCTAGGAGCGCGCCCGCTGAGGCTCGGCAGTGATTTGAACATGCACGGATCGAAAACAAGAACAAGCCGGGGCGCATTCCGCGCATATCCAGGAGATCCCAAATCATCGCCGCGACATCTCACGGGTCAACCAGGCTTTGGCTAGTTTCCAGTCGCGTTTTACGCTGGGAACAGAGATTCTGAGAGTTTCGGCCGTCTGTTCCACGCTCATACCGGCGAAGAACCGCAGTTCGACCACCCGCGCCTTGCGTGGATCCATTTCCTCCAGAGCTTTCAGGGCATCGTCGAGGGCGATCAGGTCCCCGCTGTCCTGAGGGGAGGCATCCATAGACTCATCGAGACTGACGTGCTTGAAAAGTCCGCCGCGCTTATCCGCAAGGTGCGCTCGCGCGGAATCCACCAAAATGCGGCGCATGATCTGCGCAGAGACGGCAAAGAAATGCGTGCGGTCCTCCCAGCGCACGCCCTCGACATCCACCAGACGAAGATAGGCCTCGTTGACCAGCGCACTTGTTTGGAGGGTTTGCCCGGAAGGCTGCCGGCGCATATAGCGATGCGCGATGTCGTGCAATTCGTGGTAGACCAGGGGGGTCAGTCGATCAAGCGCGGTCCGGTCTCCGTCGCCCCACGCGCGCAGCAGGCGGGAGATCTCCATTGAAGAAGCGGGCACGGTATATTGAAGTTGATTATACCTTTAGGCCTGGTTTTGAGATTCGGCGGCGTTATAATGCTGCTCGGAGCAGGCCATGCGCCCGGATCGCTGGCGGCAGGTCGAGCAGCTTTACCACTCCGCTCTTGAGCGGGAGGAGCCGGCGCGGGACGCGTACCTCCGCGAGGCCTGCGGCGAAAACGAGGAACTGCGCTGCGAGGTCCGATCGCTGCTCGATCAGACCGAGAGCGGTCTGCTGAATCACCCTTTACAGTTGGGGCCTTATGAGATCGTCGGCATTGTCGGCGCCGGCGGGATGGGCACGGTCTACCGGGCGCGCGATACGCGGCTCGATCGCACGGTCGCGATCAAAGTCTCGGACGCGCGGTTCAGCGACCGGTTCGAGCGTGAAGCCCGGGCAGTGGCGGCGCTCAACCATCCTCACATCTGCACGCTTTACGACGTGGGACCGAATTATCTGGTGATGGAGTTTGTCGAGGGCGAGGTCCTCGAAGGTCCGATGCCGGTAACGCACGCGCTTCAACTGGCGATCCAGATGGCGGATGCGTTGGAGGCGGCCCATCGCAAGGGGATCATCCACCGCGATCTGAAGCCCGGAAACGTGCTGGTGACGAAATCGGGAGTGAAGATTCTGGATTTCGGGCTGGCCAAGAAGGAGAGGAGCGCGCTCGACTTGGAAGAAACCACCCGAACGCTCCAACCCTCCACCGAAGAAGGCATCATTGTCGGTACCACCGCATACATGTCCCCGGAACAGGCGCAAGGCAAGCCGGTGGATGCGCGCAGCGATATCTTCAGCTTCGGCGCCGTGCTGTACGAAATGCTGACGGGCAAGCGCGCCTTTCGCGGCGACACGAAGCTCTCGGTCCTCACGGCGGTTGTGAACCAGGAGCCGGAGCCGGTCAGTTCCATCCGCAAGGAGATTCCGCCGGAGGTTGGCAGGATCGTCGCGCGCTGCCTGCGGAAGGACCCCGACCGCCGCTTCCAGCACATGGACGACCTCAAGGTTGCGCTGGAAGAGATCAAGGAGGAGTCCGACTCGGGCGCCCTTCAAGGGCTTGCGGCAGTCGGCAGGAAGCGGCGGCATTGGTGGCCGTGGGTGGCCGGCGCGGCGGCGGCGGTGCTGCTCCTGTCAGTCGGGTTGCTTTGGTGGCTGCGCGAAGGAGCGCCGCCGCCCGAGGATCTCAGGCCGGTTCCCCTGATCTCCACGGGCAACTCATGTTGCCCAACGTTTTCGCCGGATGGAACGAAGGTGGCTTTCAGTTGGACTGGGGAACAGAATGCCACCGCGGAAGCGGCAGCGGGAAGGGCACACTGGGAGATCTACGTGATGCAGATCGGGGCCCCCGGCGGTCCCACCAGGCTCACGACAAGCCCTGCGGGGGTTCGCTGGGGCGCCATCGAGCCCGCTTGGTCCCCGGACGACCGCTGGATCGCCTATCGGCGCAATCGAACCGACGGAGGTTCCGATCTCGTGATCATTCCGCCCTTGGGCGGGCCGGAGCGCACTCTTGCCGACCTGACCGGGACTGCGGATGTCACCGCGTGGACAGCGGACGGCAAATGGATCGCGTTTCCCCAGTTGGACTCGCCAATTGCCTCCAGCCTCTGGGCGATAGAAATTGACACGGGCGAGCGGCACAGGCTGACCACATTTACGACCAAAGCGGGCGGAGCCGGGTACGCTATTGGTGGATGGGACCGCAGTCTCGGTGATAGCGCGCCCTCCTTTTCGCCGGACGGCCGGAGCCTTGCGTACTGGCGGCAGGTGAACGACGCTGTATTCGAGCTTTGGGTTCAACCCCTGAACGGGGACCTGCGACCCGCCGGTGAGGCGAAGCTAGTCGCTGGTCGCGTACCTGGCAACCCCGATGGTAGTGTCGCCTGGACGCCCGACGGCCGCGAGCTCGTGTACTCGGCCGGATTCCCTAACTTTCTCTGGCGAGTCCCGGTCTCCGGGCGACAGACGCCGCGAAGGTTGAGTTACCCTGCCGCTGCGCTCGAGGTCCACATCGCTCGTAGCCTGCCCCGGTTGGTGTTTCCGTGGGAAATGATTAATGCCAATCTGTGGCGTCTGGACATTCGCACGGGAGAGAAGAAGCCCCTCATTAGCTCTGTCTCTTCCGTGTTCGGCCGGAACACTCACCCGCAGTACTCGCCTGACGGCCACAAGATCGCTTTCGACTCCGATCGCACCGGCGACAGAGAGGTTTGGACCTGCGACGCGGACGGTTCGAACTGTCAGCAGCTCACAAAGTTCGGTGGACCCATCGGCGGAAATCCTCGCTGGTCCCCTGACAGCCGCTGGCTCGCCCTGGATTCACGGGAGTCGGGAAATCCTGAGATTTACGTGATGGCGGCGGATGGGGGCGCGCCGCGCCGCCTGACCAATACCCCCAATAACAACCTCATTCCGAGCTGGTCTCACGATGGCCGTTGGATCTACTTCGCCTCCGACCGCAGCGGCCGGTACGAGGTCTGGAAGGTGCCAAAAGATGGCGGCGAAACGATCCAGGTAACAACTGCCGGCGGCTACGCGGCATTCGAGTCGCCGGATGGCAAGTATCTTTACTATACGAAGAAGATGAATCCGCACGGCCCAGACCCATTATTCAGAATGCCTGCCGGCGGCGGAGAAGAAGTTCAAGTCGTGCCCGCAATCCAGGCTTGGGAACTCGTGTGCGTGACTTCGAAAGGCGTTTATTTCGCGCCGCCGTCGCCGGGCGCCAGTACGATTCAGTTCCTGGATGCCGCGAGCGGCAAGGTCAGCACGCTAGCTACACTGGACAAGCCTCTCGAACACGGGCTAGTCGTCTCGCCCGACGATGCATACGTAGTCTGGTCACGAGTTGACCGTGAAACCGTTAATCTGATGCTGGTGGATGGCTTCCGTTGAGTGCGAGCCCACATTTCCACTCGCAGCCACGTCCGACGTAGTCACTGTCCTCGTGGAAACCGGCAAGCGTGTCCCAATGATGAACAGACCCACAGAACCCTGATGAAACTGGTCGCTTGCCTTCGAATGGTCAAGTACGTGAACTAACTGCAACTTCGCGTACTCCGCTTTGGCTCGCTTCAGGATGGGGTCTCGGGGTCGGTGCCTTTCCAGAGTGTGAGGAAATCCTGATAGGCCGCCTTAGTTTTGGCGGTGTCGCCCCGCCGCGGAGAGCACACATCAACGCAACTTCGGCCAGATGCAACGCATCGGGCCTTTGGGCGACCGGGTCGGCCCTTACGATGTGCTACTCCATCCGCAACAGAATCCCGCCCCCTGGGGCGAGCCAGTTTTGTTCTCCGCGGAAGGGCTCCGCTCGACCTGAGTAAGGGTTAATGCGCACAACGTTGTGCACCTCCTGCTTGAACTCAATGTCGAAGCGGAAGGAATAGGTCAAATCCTTGTTGACAATCATCAGGTAGGATTGCCCCTTTTCGTCTTCGAATTCACCCACCAGAAAACGGGCCGCGACGGAGGGCGGCACATACCCATCTTCGTCTTTCACCATGCTGATCCACCGCACCAGGCGGCTCTCAGAAAGCGGCTGGCCTTGCTTGGGCACATCGGGATAGTGGTAGACGCCCGTGCTCCGTAGTCCGGCCATGGTTGGCGCCAGCGCGTGAATCTCGTAGTTGATGCGGCGCAGCGCGTCCCAGGTTGGGGTTTTGTTTCCAAACTGGTCGGTCGCACCCATCCGGTAGTTGCCGCGCTCCGGAGTAAAGTACGTGAAGTACTGGATGCCTCGCCCGCCATAGGCCAGCGTGCTGTATACCTGCAAGTGCAAGGTGGCATCCGAGGGAACCGTATAGCCGAAATGCGCTACAGCCTGAATGCAGCTCCAGAAGGGAGTCTTACTCTCCAATCCGACCTTGCGCACGATCTCAAGGTTGGTGAAGAACTCGTCTCCCATCCCGCCGTATGACAGTGAATAGTTATCGAAGCTCAGGAATGGCTGATGGACCACATCGACGAGCGCTTTGGCATAGTCCTCATAGTTTGTGTACCACGCCTGCTCCCCCTCTCGATACGGGAACAAGTTCACGTAGGGGAGTTTGCCGGGCATGGCTTGGCGCAGCAAGGCGACTACGCGTCCGAGGGCAGGCATCTCGGACGTCCGAGGCTCATCGTTCAGAAAGAATCCCAGCACTGTAGGATTGCTGCCGAACTCACGCTCCAGGTCGGCGACGTCTTTGCGGATCTGATCCTCGGGCGGCAGTTTTTCCCAGTCGTAGTTGCTTAGCCGTGAGTCTCGGAGAAGACAGGTCAGACCAGCGGCGCGGACGCGCTCGACATCCTCCACACGGCAGAACCCGGCGATATTCATCCCCGCATCTTTCATCCCCTGCAAAAGCTCAGGGTCGGATGGTGTGTTGTCCCACGGCATGACGGCAAAATCGCGCGGCGCCGCGGGCTGGGGATGAGGAAACTGTTGGGCGAGAATCGGCGCCGGCCACGAAAAAACCAACAGGGACAGAATCAGCAAGCGATTCATTCACGTGTCCTCTCGTTGCTTCGACCGCTCACAACTTGTCCTCCTGGAGCCATGTCTGCGACTACCTCCGAGCTTCGGGAACGAGTCCGGCGGGCTCAGCGAAGAGCTGCCGCGGCACCTGGTTAGAAGGTCAGGCTGGCTCCAAGCTGCATAGTACGGCCCGCGTAGGCGCTCGAAATTGTGCCCACACCGCCGGGACCCGTGGCTGTGCCGATCGCGGCGTTCGGCAGCCCGAAATTGGGGTGATTGAGCAGGTTATTGGTCTCTGCCTTGAACTGCAGCTTTCCCTGTTCACCAAGCTTCCGGATGGAAAAATTTTTAAGCAACGCCCCATTGATATTCGTCCAGCGTGGACCGTACAAGATATCCCGTCCGGAATCGCCGAAGGTATACGCGTCGGGCACCACAAATGCGCTCGGATCAAACCATTCATTATTGTTCGGGTGCGCAACCGTTCCTTTTCCGATGCGGTTCGGACGCCAAGCCCCCGCCAACGAACCGCTGTCGTTGAAGGTGCCGACATATGGAGTAAAAGGGCTGCCCGAGTGTATCTGGAACAGAGACGAGATCTCCCATCCGCCTACAACCGCGTTCAACAGGCCGCTCTCGCTCTGGAAACGCTTGCCGTTCCCAAACGGAAGTTCGTAGACCAAGCTCCCGTTGAAGAAATGACGGAAATCCGTGGTCGAAGGACCGTAGTTCGATCGCGGATCATATTGGTTTTGCAGCGCCCCGCCATGTTCTGCGTGTCCACCGCCGCCGCCGACGAAACCGGAGTTCGTGATCTCGTCCATGGTCTTCGACCAAGTGTAATTGGCCGTCAACAACAGTCCGTGCGACACCTGCTTCTTCACAGTGGTTTGGAGAGCGTTGTAGTTGGAAATGCCGTCGAAGAACGACGCGTTGACGCCGAGATAGTTGGGATAAGGTTGATTCAGTTGAGCATTGCCTGGTCCCAATTCGCTCTCAGGCACCTGGTCGATATCCCGCGTATAGGCAAGATGAACCCCGTGATTCCCTACATAGGCAGTCTCCAGCACTACGCCGCCTTTGAACTGGTGCTCGATGCTTAGCTGATATTCCTCGGAATAGCCCAGCGGACTGCGAAACAGCGGATAATTAACGTTCTGGCCGTTCAGTATGTCTGGAGTCCGCAGCTGAGGACCGGGATAGATGGGCGCAGGCGGGCCTTGGGATAGCTGAAAAACGGGCGTAAGCCCATCGGTTGTGGCCAAACCGCCAATGGGCGCCCAGCCCTGTCCAAACCCGCCTGATGCGTAGGTGTTCCATCCTGCGATGACGTTGTAGATCCCAAACCCACCCCGAATCGAGGTGTCACTCCGGGGCGCCCAGGCAAATCCCAATCGAGGAGCGAAGAAATCTTTAATCGTGTCCGTTTCCGCCCGGTGCCCAAGCTGGCCGGCAAACCATAATGCACCTGGCGTGCCCGTGGCCGGGTTGATGATGTTCGGCTGAAAGCCGGATATCTTGTTGTTGACCTCGCTCCATCCGCTCTGAATGATGTACCGCACCCCCAACGTCAGAGTCAGTTTCGGGGTGACTTTGTATTCGTCCTGGGCGAAACTCTGCGCACTCCAGCTACGCGCCCCAACTACCGGTTGTGGGGAGATCCACCAACTGTCCGACAAGCCCAGGAAAAAATCCGCATAGCCCGTCCCCTCAGTGAGCTGGGGGTTCGGGTTTACTTGGTCTGCGGGGTTGCTGGTGAAGAGGCCGCTGAAATCAAAATTTCCTTCGTTGGCTATCGGCCAGCCTGAGTTGACCAGCCACCTCTCAAATTCGCCTCCGAATTTTAAGATATGCCTTCCCCTTATCCAGGTGAAAACGTCGGAAGGCACGAACGTAGTCTCGGCATCCACCGCCGGTCCACCAAAGCCGGCTGCGTCAACTCCGATCGTGTCGCTGAAAACTCCGTCGATATAGATGTCGGGGAAAAGATCGCCGGCAGGATTGTTCAATCCCAGCTTAGCCGGATAACCTTGGCCCATGCTGGCGTCGTTGGCGATGAAGTGCTCGCGCGTGAGAGCAAGGCGCAGTTCATTTACTTTGCTTGCACTCATCGTCCAGACATCGGTGATCTGGCCCTGCACGTCGTGTTGTGGGGTTTTAATGCAGTCGATGCTGCAAATCGGATCCGAGTAAGTCGTGGTCTGACGGACCAGCATGAATGAACCGGTCAAACGGTTGCTTGACGAAATGTCGTAGTCCACTTTTCCAGTGAACCATTTTGTGTCAACAGGATAGCTGATGCTGGTATTGAAATTGTTGACGATCGCATCGGTCTGTGGTGAAGGGAAGTACTGCTGTATGGCTCCGGCCACCTTATCCAGTCGGGTAAGAGGAATAATGTTTCCGAGGAATGGCTGATTCGTGTTAGTGGCGGGGTTATAAGTGGCGGGGTCATAGAGTTGGACGGCGGTAAGAGTCGAGCCTTGCGGCGCGGGGATGCATAAACCATTGGCATCAAAGCCGGTTTGACACAACTCCGAGAAATCGCCAGTGCGCATCTTGCTGCTCGGGTAGGAGTAGAAGGCTGTACTTGGAGTGCTGGTAGGATTGTCCTGAAAACTGCCGAAGAAGAAGGCCTTGTTGCGCTTGATGGGTCCACCGAGCGTGAAACCAAATTCGTTCCATCGAACCGCAGGTTTCGGTTGGGTGGGATCTGCAAAGTAATTGCGCGCGTCGAACTTATCGTTCCCAACGTATTCGAACGCGTTCCCATGGAACCTATTGGTTCCACTCTTGGTGGTGACGTTGAAAACAGACAGGCCACTTCCTCGCTCGGCGCCGAAGTTCGCGGTGCTCAGATCGAGTTCCTGGATGGTGTCCAACGGGGGCTGCAGGATGTCTGGGTTCTGAGACGCCCCGAGCATGGCGATGCCACCATCGATTTGCCAATTGGACTGATACGCCGTCTGGCCGTTCACGCCGATGCCTTGTCCGGTGGCATCTGAACCGCCGCCGCCATTCACGCCGGGGAGCGTTCCCAATAATTCGTCCCAGCTACGGTTTACATTCGGAACGTCGGTGACAACTTGCGTCGTTAGCGTCAGGCCTCTCTCGGCCGTTTCCGTCTGCACCAAGGGCTGGAGAGCGGTGACCGTTATGTTCTCCGAAACCGATCCCACCTCCAGAACAGCATCGACCTTGATGGTTTCGACGTGCAACACAATTCCGTTGCGGACGTAGGTCTTAAACCCCTGCTTGGCAAAGGTCATGGAGTATTCGCCGGGCGGCACGAAGGGCGCTTCGTAAACCCCTGTAGAGTCCGTCGTGAGAGGCTGGCTCACGCCCGTCTGTACGTTCGTGATGACAACTTTGACGCCCGCGACCACCGCGCCGGATGCGTCCGCCACCGTTCCGCGGATCTCCCCGGCTTGCTTGCTCTGAGACGTGGCCCAGTAGGTGGGCAGCAAAACGAACAGCGCCAGAGCGCAAGCACATCTCAGACTCTTGCTTAGTGGCGGCGCGCAAAACCGGCGTTGATTCGAACCCATGAGACCCCCATTTGTGGTGCAGGGACCGACCGCTCTTTCTCGCGGCAGCGTACCTGCGCCGAGTTCGACTCTCGACTACCCAGTTCGTAGAGTCAACGCGCGTAACCGTGCGTAACCGTATGCGTAACTGTTCCCCGGAGTAGTAGTGTCCTGCTAAAGGAGCCGTAATTTCAGCGAGATGCGCGCCTGATTGCGACGAAGGGCATGGGGGCAGCGAACGCTACCAGTAGTGTGAAGCGATCACTTGAGGAGAAGCCGGAGCATTGGCAATCACCTTCATGTGCAGCACGAGCTGCAAGTTGTTTTTTTGCCAACCGTCTGGTGCACCACGAAGGGCCTCGGCCAGAAGAGCGGGATCGGTGACCAACTCCGCCGCTGCTTCGGTCCCGTACTGCGTGCAGCCGCTGACCAGAACGATCATCGTGTGCGTCTGCAGGTTGAATGCGCGCGAGAGGATGGCATAGTCCTCGTCGGTGTGAAAATCGGAACCGAGGTGATGAGGGTACCAATCCGTGGCTTTTCCATTGTCGTTAATGGCGCCCCGATCGGGGTCGATGAAAAAGCGGAAGCCCCTGGTTACATCTTCCCAGTGCGTACTGGAGTAGCCGATCAGCACGGCGGGAGAGCTGCGCAAGTCCTCGAAAGTCACCGCATTGCCAACTCGAATCGCGTAAGGGTGACCCATGTGGCTTAACATTCCAGAGATTCGGGCAGCGGCGATCAAGTCACCCCCTCCGACGTACTGGTCGGTTAATAAGACAAAGTCATTGTTAGGCGGAGTTCCGACTGCTCGCGGCGGACCCAGAAAGCTGCTGGGATAGTAAACCGGAGCATAGGACGTCGCCACAATAATGGGGTCCCGGCTGCGCAAAACCGGCTCCCAGAACTCGTCGAGCACGGAGGGAGGTCTGTACACACGCCACCCGAAGACGGTGAGAACCGCAATCGCAACCAACAGACCGAATGTCCCCGCAAGTCTCCACCACGGACTGCGAGCGCGACGTCCTCCGAAGATCTGTTCTTCCGAATGCCTGGTGGTCGATAACGCAACCGAGCTTTCTAGCAGCGGCGGGGAAAACTGGCCGGGACCATTTCTTCGCGCCGAGGAAAAACTTGGAACGTAGTGGCCAACCGGAAGGTCGATTAGAACTTCGTCCTGCTTGCCGGAGCCAGCATAATAGAGTCCAAGCCGCTTCCGGACCTCGCTGGCCTTGATACGGACTATTCCATCTTCGTTGGTGTCGTAGGACGCATCACGCCCAAACACCCCGGCGCCCACCGTTCGTTCTTTCAGCGGGAGGCCGGCCAGTGTCTGCTCCACCACAAAGTCAAGAAAATCCTGGCAACGCTTGCTCGATCGGAATTCCGGGCTCTCGAGAATGCGCCGCAATTGCAACCGAACCGCCTCCGCAGCAACGGGCTCGGGCGTCAAATCCTGCAGCGCGGGCGTCTTGGTGACAGGAGGCACATCGTCGGACATTGCAGCGCAATTTTAGCACCGGCGCCAAGGATGGGGAGGCCGTGGAAGCGCTTGAGTTTCGGCGGCGCAAACTGTCGATCCCCTTTCGGTCCAGCATAGTGACGTAACCACCGCTGAAAAAGCCGCCGTAAATCGCCAGAAGGAATGTGGCCGCATAGCCAGCAACTACTCCAAACTGTGATGCGGCATCGTGACTCGTCCGTCCCAGATTCTTATTCAACAGGGAGAAGACAGCCACACCAATCATCGCCACGGCGATAGTAATCTGCAACGCCTGGAGCGGCACCGAAAGCAACAGCAATGTACCCAAGCCGGAGCCAACGATCGTTAGAAAGATCGAGGGCAGCAACCGACTGCGGGTAAGGACGCCCTTTCCAATGAACGGCAAAGAGCCACCCACACTCATGAAAGTCAAAGCCAGCATGTTGGTTGCAACCGCGACGTGGGCTTCAATGCCCAGGTCACATTCGCATCGGCTAAAATCGCGACCGATATAGCGAGAGAGGTAAAAGGCCGCACCTTGCTCGAAGGGAAGAATGCGATTCCACCCCGCGCGCTCTTCCAACCATTCCCAGATCTTGGTTCGCGGGTACTCGGCGAGGCCTTGAGCAGCAAGAATTGCGTGTTGACGCAGCCGCCCGAATCGCTCAGTCGACGCCCGGGACGATGATATTGCACTTTTGGGCAAATCCCTGCACATGGACAGTGTGTTTCCCGCGATTTTTCTTGGGCCCTCAATTGGCCGGGAGTACAATCGGGGCGCGGCTTTTCTCGCCTCCCCGAGAACACGCTCCACCTCCCATGAGGCGAGTCGACTCGTATGAGCCTTCCCGCAAGGGAATCGTGAGACCTACGAGATTTCACGTCGTCGAAGGCAAGCACGATACGCACGAAGAAGTGTGCTGTCTTCGCGAGTTGTGGCGCGACTAAGCGCGACTATCAATCGCGAGGATTGCGGATGAAAGGATCCATCAGATAGGGAGCATTGAAACCAATACTCGACTTCTTGAGTTACTTACCTTTACAACCGACACGAGACCGGAAAGGGCAGCAACATGGAGAAATACGGCTTACTAACTAAGGTGGGCATCTTTTTTGTACTTTTTGCAGCAACGGCAATCACCTCACCCGCGCAGACCTTCACCAATATATTCACCTTCAATTACACCGAGGGTGCCAACCCGAATGGGGCGCTGGTGCAAGCTACTGACGGGAATCTCTACGGGACAACCTGGGCCGGCGGTCACGGTTATGGCGTTGTTTTTGTAATCGACTCGGGAGCAGTTACCCCACTGCACAGTTTCGACTCCAGCGACGGCGCCTTTCCGAACGCAAGCCTGGTGCAGGCTTCCAACGGAAACTTTTATGGAACAACTTACAGTGGTGGGGCCAACGACCAGGGCACGGTTTTCGAAATCACCTCGGCGGGCGCGGTGACTACGTTGTACAGCTTCAGTTCCTCCAACGGAACCCACCCGTGGGCAGGGCTGGTGCAGGGTACGGACGGGAACTTCTACGGAACGACTTACGAAGGCGGGGCCAATGACTATGGGACGGTTTTCAAAATCACGCCCACGGGCACGCTGACCACGCTGCACAGTTTCAGTTCCACGGATGGCGCCTTCCCGAATGCAAGCTTGGTGCAAGCCACGAATGGAAATTTCTATGGGACGACCGACAACGGCGGGGCCTACAACTATGGCACGGTTTTCGAGATCACGTCCGCAGGCACGCTAACCACGCTGCACAGCTTTGACTACACCGACGGCGCCACCCCGAACGCGACCTTGGTCGCCAGCAACGGAAACTTCTACGGAACCACTTGGGAGGGCGGAGCCGACGGCTATGGCACGGTTTTCGAAATGACGCCCGCAGGCACGCTGACCACACTGCAGAGCTTCAACTGGTCTGACGGCGCCATGCCATACTCGGAGGGACTGGCACAAGGCACCGATGGGAACTTTTACGGGACCACTCAGGTATCCAGTAACTACGACTGTGGCACCATCTATGAAGTTACCCCCGGGGGCACGCTGACCACGATCCATAACTTCGACTACACCGACGGCTGCGGCGCGGACTCAGGGCTGACGCAAGCCACCAACGGCACTTTCTACGGGACGAGTTGGGCGGGTGGGACCACCGGCTATGGCACAGCTTTCAGTCTGTCGATGGGCCTCGCTCCGTTCGTGCAACCGCGTCCAAGCATCGGCTTGGTGGGTGCCGCTGTGACGATCCTGGGAAACAATTTGACGGGCACTACCGAGGTTAGCTTCAACGGCACGGCCGCGACCCACAAAAAGGTCGTCTCGGCGACTGAGATTACGACCACGGTTCCCCCTAATGCAACCACAGGCGCCCTGACGGTGACCACGCCCAGCGGCACGCTCAGCAGCGGGACATTTTTCGTGACGCCGCAGCTTAAGAGCTTCAGACCGGTCAAAGGCCCAGCGGGAACGCAGGTGCAGATCGCCGGGGTCAGCCTCACGCAGACTACCGCGGTGAGCTTTAACGGCGTGGCCGCGTCTGAGTTCACGGTGGACTCCGACAAGAAGGTGACCGTGACCGTTCCCACCGGCGCAACCACGGGAGCAATCTCGATCGCCACTGCGGGGGGGACAGCCACGAGTGTAAAGAGCTTCGAAGTGACAGAATGACGCTGCGCGTAGCAGGAACGGGCACGTTTTTTCAGTAACTCGGAATCTCACAAGAGAATGTGA
>CAVRNL010000052.1:0-4231 GCA_963722485.1 uncultured Acidobacteriaceae bacterium | reverse complement strand
CCCGGATCACCGTAATGCGGGGTATCTTTTTCCAATCGTCGGGAACTGCGCGACCTGCAAAAAAGGGCCGCCTAACTCGACCGCCACGGTGGATCGGCCCGAAGCGCCCCCGGTGGCTTTCCCAAAACGAACGACTGCAAACACAGGTGAAAACCATGACATCACCGTCTCCTGGGCGTGGTGCGTCCGCGTGCGCGCAATCTGCCAGCATCGCGACGTTGTCGATCCCCGCCGACCCCAAAACTCGGATGAAGCGCAAAGCAACTGCCGCCGCTCTGACTGAGGCCGGCTATCCGGTCACCAGTGCCACTTTGTCGACGCTCGCCGCGCGCCGCGACGTCGCCGATCGTGGCCCCGATTATTGCGTTTTCGGGCGCTGCGCCCTTTACGAATGGGGGGTTGCCCTAGCTTGGGCGCAGGGCCGCATGAGGCCCCGCACGGAACGCAGGCCCGGCACCGCCGACCGGGCTGCCGCGTAACAAAAATCCCGCACGCGGAGAGCGGCGGGATTTCTGCAGGCGTGGCGGCTGGATTGCACCGCCGATCTTACACGCCCGCGGACCCCATTTTCAACCGCCCCCTGCGCGCTCGACAGAATTACGGAGCGCGACGTGATGATTTTACCGGACCGCCTGGCGCCGACGGTGGCGCCGATCGATCTCTTATTGGCCTGTGCGGCTGGGCGGAACAGAAAAGTAGCATAAGGCTATTCAAAAGTCCCATGCGGAAGTAGGGGGCTCCTGAACGGCCTGAGACCACCGTTCAGAACGGTATCAGGAACGAGGAGTCGTATGACCATCGGATACGTGGCGTGGGGCATATCGTGCGAAACTTACGACATTTGCGAAAGGTCAGGAGGGCAAAGAAATTCAAGGGTTTTTTCCTTGCAAAATACCTATGCGGAAGTGACCACTTTAGCAATATGTTTTGCGAGGTCTTCGGGGTGCCCGCGTGAAGCTCGGGTAAGCCGAACAAGCGCCAGCAGACTTGCCGCCAACGCGAGCGGCGTCGCCTTCGGACGGCCGAAAAATCTAACCAAATCAGCGGGAACTGGCCCGGGAACTTGTCAGAGACGGGAAATCGATCAGCGCCGTCGCCAGGACCTTCAACGTCCATCCGGCGACGATCTACCGCGTCATCGAGGGATAGGGACCTTATGCTACTTTTCTGTTCCACTCAGCCGCACAGGCCTGTATCAGTCGTTGACACGTTCCGGAATCCGTCCGAGTGATCGCCACCGCACCCATCGCCAACTTCCGTCGGAGGGGAATCCACCGTCAGGAGTTAATCTCAACGACAATTGGTATTATGTGTAACTGTTATGCTGAAGAAGCTTCTGCCCCAGAATGTTCGCTTCGTCCGCAACCGGGAGGTCGATCATGTGCAACTCGGGGACCGTGCGAGAGACACCTGCGACTGGGAAAAGGCCGTGGAGCATTACCGCACGGCCCTGAAGGAGCGGCCGCTGCTCGCGCCCATCTGGGTCCAGTATGGCCACGCCCTCAAGGAGGCGGGTGACGTCCCTGGGGCGGAAGCCGCCTATCGGCGCTCTCTGGCGATCGTGCCGAACGATGCGGACAGCCACCTCCAGCTTGGTCACGCCTTGAAACTGCTTGGCAGGCTGGCTGAGGCAGCAAACGCCTATCTCCGATCCCTGGAGCTTGATGCGACCAACCCGCACCCCCGCAGCGAGTTGCTCAATCTCGGTTGGAGCAGCGAAGATATTTTCCAGGCCCGCGCCTACTATAGCACCGGCACTACCATGCCGGATTGCTTGGACCTCGGCGACGACACACTGCCGGAGCCCGAGCCGGATTTCGATGCGACCGAATACGCCAGGTGCTATCCCGACGCGGCGCAACTCGTCGAACTCGGCTTGGTGGACGATGCGGGACAGCATTACCACCTCTACGGCCGGCGACAGGGGCGCCAGATCCTGGATTCGCTCCGCACTCACCCGCCGACGAAGGCGATCGTCCTGTGCCCCAGCATGGGCAAGCGCTGCGGCATCGGTGAACATGCCGAATACATCGCTAGGTCCCTCGAACGCGCCGGGCTGAAGGTGGCCCGGATCAGATCCATGCGCGAGCTGGAAACCCTGCCGAAAGCAGACCTTACCGATGCTGTCCTGATCGTTAATCACGGTCCAGGGCTGTTCGACGGCTACAATATGCAATTGTCGGAAACCGAATTGACGCCCGATCTGCTGGCCAGCTTGGCAGTGGCCTATAGCAAGCACCGCGTCAGACCGATCCTGTATTTGCACTCTCTACTCGACGCCGACAACGAGGTGATGTATGGTCGGCAGGAACTGCTTCTGGAATTTTCCGTCCCCAAGGCCACGACGATCCGCTCAGCTGCAGATCATTTTCATATCCCATGGGTCGAGCACGGCGTACAGCCGGTCGAACTAACGTCGGCGGAGACCAACCACAAACACAATCGCGACAGGCCAGTGATTGGCTTCTTTGGTTTCTTTCAATGGGGAGGCAAGGACTTCGGCGCTCTTGCTGCGGCCGTCCAGAACACAAAGGGCAGCTTGGTCGGAAGCATTGCGACCACCGACAACGAGCAGGTTGAAAAGCTCCGCTCCGTCCTGACGGAGAGGAATATCACCTGCGACCTCGGCGTCGGGTGGCTGCCCGACACGGAGTTGGCCCGTCGCCTGGAAGCCGCCGATTTCTTCTATTTACCCCAGATGGATTATGATCATTGGAACAATAGCGGTACCGCACGCTTCGTCGCTAATCTGCGCAGACCCATTATATTGCCGCCGCACCAACCGTTCCTGGACCTGCGTCACGTCGTCATCTTCGCCGAGAACGACGACGTGGCATCCGTGCTGGCCTTTCTCAGAGACGATCAGCGTTACCGCGCGGCCGCGGATCGCGTGGCGAAATTCGCTGCGACGAACTGCATGCTCTCGACCGTACGGAAACTGGCCTACGATCTGCCGTCGATCGCCGGCGAGCAAGGCGCCGCAGGCTTCATCACCCCGAGCGTGTTCAGCATCCCTCGGTTGCTCGCCTGTCCGGCCCGAGCCTTTTTGGCGCGGATGGCACATCTCTGCCGCGACCCCGCCGAATTCGGATCGTCAGGCGCAAGTTCGCGGCGGGAGCGTCTGTCCGTCATAGCCCAGGTTCTGGCAGCCGATCCCAGAAGTCCCGTTCTTGAGACGCCGGTTGCCGAGCCAATCCAAGTATGGAGGCGGAACTATACGCTAGATCAGTTCGTGCTGCCGAACCTGCAAGACTTCGTCTTCACCGTGTTTCGCTGCCTTCAGAAACGCGAACCAACCTATTTCGAATACAAGACTATCTGTGCCGAGTTTCCTCGCGGCGTGCTGGCGGAGGAACTCGACGGACTCGGGCGAGTGCTACGCCTGCTTGGCCGGCTGATCGCCACCTCACAAACGACATCCGCGGCCCCTCGCATCCAGATCAGCTGGGCCGGGCAGACCTTGCGCCTGCGCGACCTTTTCAATCCGCCTGCCTCGTTGCTGGCCAGCCTGCGCGAGGCCCTTCGGCCGATTTCTACTACGCCAGCCGCCACCGACGGGCACGGACCGCAGTTTAATCCGATCTATGACAGAAACGTGTTCGTGCTGCTGGTCCTGCCCGCCGCCCATGTCGATGATGCCTTGGCGCAAGCATGCCGGGCGGCCGGTTACGAAGTGCCGTTCGCCGGTGTGGGCCGGACGGTAAACATACGCCAACGCTTTGCCGAAGCGTTGCGGCAACTCGCGCTTGCTGGGCAGCGGCCCGGCGACATCTTCATCCTGGATTCCCCTGCGGTGAACCCAATCGATCCCGGGCGGAAGCTGTATGCCCTCGGTGAGTTGGTGCTGCACCAGGGTGATGCGTTCATTACAAATTTAGTTCGCTCGGTCGCCAAGCGGGATCCCCTGGTTCCGGAATTCTTCGAACTCGGCAGGCATCTCGAACGACACGGAAAAGTCGCGACGGCACGGCACTTCGTCACCAAAGCACCGATCAATGCCCGGATCAACGACATCGAAGACGAAGATCCGATGGCGAAAATGCTTCTGCTCGCAAACGGCGGAGAGGCCGACCGATTCGTGCGCGACTTCCGCTCACCAGTCGCCGGCGGCTGGGATCTCCGCAACGCCTATGTCGAAGCTAAGCGCAATTATTTGCGGTTCTGGATCAAATCGAAAACCCAGCGGGATATCTGGTGGGGCCAGGCCGGCGCAGATATCAATAAGCTGCAG
>CAVRNL010000051.1:0-3587 GCA_963722485.1 uncultured Acidobacteriaceae bacterium | reverse complement strand
GAAGGATTTTGCCGGGTCCGATGTCACGGCGCATCCTTCATTCTTCTATCACCTGGGAGACGTGGTCTATTACGACGGCGAAACTCCGAATTACTTTCCCGAGTTCTACGAGCCGTATATCAACTACCCGGCGCCTATTTTTGCGATTCCGGGGAACCATGATGGCGACATCAACGAACAATTTCCGGAGACGAGTTTGGCTGCTTTCGTGCGCAATTTCTGCTCACAGGTTCCGGTCATTACTCCGGAGGCGAAGGACGCGCCCCGGCACGCGATGACTCAGCCTAATGTTTACTGGACGCTCGAAACGCCGCTCGCCACCTTCATTGGCCTGGCCAGCAATTGCCCCGAAGGCGGCCAACTCAGCCAGACGCAGATCGACTGGTTCCAGTCCGAATTGGAGAATGCTCCGGCCGGCAAGGCCCTGATCGTTGCCGTTCACCATCCCATCTATTCCGCATACGGCTCCAAGCCTGGAAGTCAGCATCTGTACGACTTTCTGAACGCCGCATGTACAACAGCGAACAACCGCACACCTGACCTGGTCCTCACCGGGCATGTGCACAACTATCAGCGCTTCACTGGGACACTGGCTGGTAAGGACGTGCCTTTCATCGTGGCCGGAGCCGGAGGATACAACCCGCGCCTGCACATTCTGTCGAAAGCGTTTCACAATGCCAAGTTGCCCATCGAAATGGCGGGCTCGGACGGCAGGCTGGAGAATTTCTGCGATTCCCAGCATGGCTATCTGAGAATCACTGTCACCAAGAACGAAATGGCGGTCGAATATTTTGCGGTTCCCGATCCGTCGGCTCCCGCAACCGCGCCGCTCAAGCCCTTCGATACCCTGAATATCGCGTTTTCGTAGAGTCGAAATGCTGGAGAACCGCTGTAGCGAATCCACAGTTGCTGTATCCCCGGCAACTGCCGAGCTGCGCTCGGCTTGGACGGCCGAGGGCGGCCGTCCCTACGCGTTCGGAGGGACGGGCGAGACGCCCTTCGCTCCATCGCATGACCCATCAGGCGGTCGCCAGGTACTTCTTCATACAGCGTACGCAGGGTGTGTAGCCTTCCCGCGATGCTTCGGCAGCGGTGATCCTCCGCAGCTTCGTTTTTTCGTGGATAAATGGGCATCCAGCGGCGTGAAACAATTTCCCATCTTCCGAAACCACCACCATCATCCCGGGAGGAACGCCGCTTCCCGGGTGCGCTTGTTCGGAACGCAATTGAGGGCCGCGGAACGCGGAGGAGCGCGCTACCTCGATGCTGCCGACGACCAGGCATGCCGCCGCGGCAGCGACCATCCATCCTAAGAAGTTCCTCCGGGTACCCGGCATATTCTCGTCCAGTCTCTGGTGCAGACGCTGGCTGAATCCGAGGGGAACTTCGAGCATCCGTTCGTCGCCATATAACTCGAGTACGTTGCGCGTTCCGTCCACGACGGCGGCGCAGCGCTTGCACCCGCGTACGTGTTCTTCGATGGCGCCGCGCAGGCCGGGCTCGACTTCGCCGTCGAGATAGTTTGAGACTTCGCGCCAAACTTCTTCGCAGCTGACTACCATGGCTTCGTCCCCTTTTCGAAAGACAGCTTGCTGCTCCAGTCGCCGCCGAGGCCGGGCGCGAGCAGATCGCGCAGCATCAGCCGCGCCCGCAGTAGACGAGTCTTGACGGATGCGGAGGAGATTCCGAGCGCTTTGGACGTTTCCTCGATGCTGAGGTGCTGCATGTCGCGCAGGACAAAAACTTCACGGTAGATTTGCCCCAACTCGGCCAGCGCCTCGGCGAGCTTTTGCCGAACCTCGTGGCGTTCCAGCGTTTCCGACGGAATCTCCCGCCAGTCGGCGAAGTCGCGAGGTGTGTAGTTGCCTTCGTCGTCCTCGCGGCCGGCGATCGGTTCCATAATGTTGGCGTGCGCTTTCCTTCTTCGCATACGCGCCTCATTGACGGTGATCTGGAGGAGCCATGTGCTGAAGCGCGCGTCCGCGCGAAACTGGCGGATGTGCTTGAAGGCCTTCAATACCGCTTCCTGGGCCACGTCCTCGGCGTCGGCTTGGTTCCGGAGAATCGCGAAGGCCGCGGCGTACACGCGCCGTTCGTAGGGGCGGATCAACTCATAAAAAAGCTCGTGCTCGCCAGCCAGAACACGCTGGATCAGCATTGCTTCGTTGAATTGTCCGGCTGGACGTTCCAGCGAAATCATTCGTTCCGGCATCGCTCCTCACCGCGGCGCTGAACTGACCGTATCGTCACCACGCGCCCGGCTCCCACGAGCGTCGATCGAACACATTACGCCCGACGACTAACCCAGTGGAAGCTGGCTCCTCGTCTCGCACCGCGCCTTCGATATGATTCCCCAGCGGGGGGCAAAGTTTCGGCCTCTCATCGAAGTAGCCGGGGCGGGTAAGAGGCGCTGCCACTTTTGTGCCATTTCTGCCCGATTCTCCACAGCCTTCCACTGCGTTGCTACTTGCATTCCCGCGCCCAAGTTCAGGATAATCAATGGTAGAGATTTTGACAGCCGTGTATCGCTATAGCCGCGCCGACTTGCTGCGCATTCTTCGGCTAGTTCCTCGCCAGCTCCAAACCTGGGAGAAGGCAGGACTAGTGACGGCGAGCGAAGATTATTCCTTTTTCGACCTGGTGCAAATCAAGAAAGTGCGCGACCTCTGCGCCCAGCGCGTTCGTCCGGCCATGATTCGGCAATCGCTCGAAGCCATGCAGAAACAGGTTGCCGGCATGGAGAATCCTCTGCTCGAGGCGGGGGCCTATCAGAGCGGACACCGCATCGCTTTCCGCCACCAGGGACGGCTGCTGGAGCCCATTGCCGGACAATTCATGTTCGATTTCTCGTCCGCGGAAATGAAAGTCGTGACCAGCCCGCGCCATGATGGACCGGAACTGGTGATTACCGACGTTGCCGACTTGTTTGTGCGCGGGATCATGCTGGAAGAAAATCCCTCTACGCAGAGCGAGGCGATCGCTGCGTATTTGAAGGTGCTCGAAATGGATACCATGCACGCCGCCGCGCACATCAATCTGGGCACCCTCTACTACAACCGTCAGGAATACGCGCTCGCCGAGAGGCATTACCGGTCGGCGATTGAAATCGATCCCCGATACGCGCTCGCCTATTTCGACCTGGGCAATGTGCTCGACGAAACCGGACGCATCGCGGAAGCCATCAACACTTATAGGACTGCGATTCAGCTCGCGCCCACCTACGCGGACGCGCACTACAACATCGCGCTCGCCTACGAGAAGATGCGCGAGCCCCGCAAGGCCCTGCAACACTGGCGCGCCTACGTAAAGCTCGACACCACCGGGCCCTGGACCGTCCACGCCAAACATCAGATCCAGCGCATCCTGCAGAGCGACATCCTGAAGCTGGTGCACACCCGCAAGGCGAACTAGCATGGTTCGCTGACTTCCCCCGTGATCCTTCGTGTCCCCCGTGGTTAAAGCCTTTGAGTATCGGATCGAGGCGAAACATAATCAACGCTATCCTCAACCCTCCACGCTAGCAGCGGAAGATTTTTCCGCACGCCGCAGCCTGCTAGCCAACCACGTCCCATCTTGAGTATCGTAAC
>CAVRNL010000050.1:0-92448 GCA_963722485.1 uncultured Acidobacteriaceae bacterium | reverse complement strand
ACACACACACACACACACAAAAAAAAAAAAAAAAAAAAAAAAAAAAAAAAAAAAAAAAAAAAAAAAAAAAAAAAAAAAAAAAAAAAAAAAAAAAAAAAAAAAAAAAAAAAAAAAAAAAAAAAAAAAAAAAAAAAAAAAAAAAAAAAAAAAAAAAAAAAAAAAAAAAAAAAAAAAAAAAAAAAAAAAAAAAAAAAAAAAAAAAAAAAAAAAAAAAAAAAAAAAAAAAAAAAAAAAAAAAAAAAAAAAAAAAAAAAAAAAAAAAAAAAAAAAAAAAAAAAAAAAAAAAAAAAAAAAAAAAAAAAAAAAAAAAAAAAAAAAAACCAATGCACCACCACATTCGGCCATTACGGTATCGTTCAATCTCGCGCCCAATGCCGCGCTGGGCGAGGCGATCACAGCGGTCGACAAAGTGCAGAAAGACATGCACATGCCTCCCAGCCTGCAGGCCGGTTTTCAAGGCACGGCGGAATCGTTCACCGCTTCGCTGGCCAATGAACCATTGCTCATCCTGGCCGCGCTGGTCACGGTGTACATCGTGCTCGGAGTCTTGTACGAGAGTTTTATCCACCCGATTACGATTTTGTCCACGCTGCCGTCGGCGGGCGTCGGCGCTTTTCTCGCGCTGCTTCTCTTTCACCAGGATTTGAGCGTGGTGGCGATCATCGGCATTGTTCTGCTGATCGGCATCGTGAAAAAGAACGGCATCATGATGGTCGACTTCGCGCTGGAGGGCGAACGCAAGCACGGCAAGAACGCGACGGACGCAATCTACGATGCCTGTCTGCTCCGCTTCCGCCCCATCATGATGACCACCATGGCCGCGCTGCTGGCGGGTTTGCCGCTGGCGCTCGGAACGGGCTTTGGTTCCGAATTGCGCCGGCCGCTGGGCATCGCCATGGTCGGCGGACTGCTGTTGAGCCAGGTGCTCACGCTTTACACCACGCCCGTCATCTACATCTTTTTTGACAATCTGGCACAGCGCTTTGCGCACAAACCGACTGAACCGGAGACCGGAGGCGCGGAACTGGCAGGGCCCGCATGAACATCTCCGAACCCTTTATTCGCCGGCCTGTGGCTACGACGCTGCTCACGGTTGCGATTGCCCTCGCCGGGGCGATTGCGTTTGAGGTGCTGCCGGTGGCGCCTTTGCCCGAAGTCGACTTCCCCACTATTTCTGTCGGCGCGGGCTTGCCGGGAGCCAGCGCCGACATTATGGCGTCGTCCGTCGCCACTCCCCTGGAGCGGCAGTTGGGTCATATCGCGGGGGTGACGGAGATGACTTCCTCCAGCACCCTCGGCAGCACCTCGATCACCATTCAGTTTGACCTCAGCCGCGATATCGATGGCGCGGCGCGCGATGTGGAGGCCGCCATCAATGCGGCGCGAAGCTATCTGCCCGCGAACCTGCCGGGCAATCCGACCTACCGCAAGGTCAATCCCGCCGACTCGCCGATCATGATCCTCGGCCTCACCTCCGACAAATATGGTCCCGACAAAATATATGACGAAGCTTCCACCGTCCTCGCGCAAAAGTTGTCGCAGATAGAGGGCGTCGGGCAGGTCTCGGTCGGAGGTGGCGCGCTGCCGTCGGTACGTGTGGACGCTAATCCCACACAATTGGCGGGCTATGGACTTACATTGGCGAATTTGCAGTCCGTGCTGAGCTTGCAGAACTCCGACCTGGCAAAGGGCCAGATCACCGATGGCACGGTGACCGCGGACATCCTCGCCAACGACCAGATCTCGCACGCCGCCGAATACAAGCCGATCATCGTCGGTTATAAGAACGGCGCGGCCATCCGCCTGTCCGATGTCGCTGAGGTGACGGACTCGGTCGCCAACGTCCGCGCCGCCGGCTATTTGAATGGCAAGCGCTCGATTACGGTCATCATCTCCCGCCAACCCGGCGCCAACATCATTGAGACAGTCGACCGCGTCCGCGCGCAACTTCCGTCGATCAAGGCGACGATTCCGCTCGGCATCGATATCACCATCGTCCTTGACCGCACCACCACCATTCGCGCCTCGGTCAGCGACGTCGAAAGAACGCTGCTCATTTCCATCGGCCTGGTCATCGTCGTGGTGTTTGTCTTCCTGCGCAACGGCCGCGCCACACTCATTCCCGCGGTCGCGGTGCCAGTCTCGCTGGTGGGCACGTTCGCCGTGATGTATTTGTTCGGATACACCCTGGACAACCTCTCGCTGATGGCCATGACCATCGCCACGGGATTCGTGGTCGACGATGCCATCGTGGTGATGGAGAACATTGCGCGCCATCTGGAAAACGGCATGGCGCCTTTTGCCGCCGCGCTGAAGGGCGCGCAGGAAATCGGCTTCACCGTTTTCACCATCAGTATTTCGCTCATTGCCGTCTTTATTCCTCTTCTGTTGATGGGCGGGATCGTTGGCCGTCTCTTTCGTGAATTTGCTGTCACTCTCTCGACCGCCGTTTTCGTGTCGATGATCATTTCGCTGACCACGACTCCGATGATGTGCGCCTACCTGTTGAAGAACGAGCGTGCGGAAAAGCATGGCCGCATTTACATGGCCACGGAGAAATTTTTTGACGGCGTGCTGTCCGTGTATCGCGGCAGCCTGCATTGGGTGCTCGACCATCCGACGCTCACGCTGATCGTGCTCTTTATCACGATTGGGCTCAATGTGGTGCTGATCATCAAGATACCCAAGGGCTTTTTCCCGGTAGAGGACACGGGGGCGATCCAGGGTAGCGCGCGCGGGCCGCAGGATGCATCGTTCGCGGCGATGAACGATTCCATTCAGCAGATCGGCCGCGTGATCAAGAATGATCCAGCCGTCGACAATGTGATTGGGTTCACCGGCGGCGGTGGGGCCACCAATAGCGGCTCCCTCTACGTTGCGCTCAAGCCCCTGTCCGACCGCAAGGTCAGTGCCACTCAGATCATCGACCGCCTGCGCCCGCAATTGAACCGCCTGCCGGTAGCTTCCGCGTTTCTCCAGTCTGTGCAGGATCTGCGCATCGGTGGCCGGTCGAGCAATGCGATGTACCAGTACACGATCCAATCCGACACGGTGCAGGATCTTTCCAAGTGGGGACCGATCCTACTGGATGCGATGAAGCGCCTGCCCGGCCTGCAGGACGTAAGCTCAGACCAGCAGAATGGCGGCCTCGATGAGCTGATGACCTACGATCGCGTCACCGCGGCCAAGCTCGGCCTGACCGCACAGTCGCTGGACTCGGCGTTATACGGCGCATTCGGCCAATCGCAAGTGTCCATCATCTACACGCAGTTAAATCAGTATTACGTGGTGCTGGAAGTTGCTCCCCAGTATTGGCAAAGCCCGGAAGGGTTGAAAGACATCTACCTGCACTCTTCGGGCGGCAGCGGCAGTAACATTCCGCTGCTCACGGTGGCGAAGGGCCAAGCCAACACCACGCCGCTGGCCGTCAACCATACGGGCTTGTTCCCCTCGGTTACCGTTGTCCTTTAACCTCGCGCCGGACATGTCTTTGAGCGATGCCACGTCGAGCATCACCCAGATGCAGAAGCGGCTCGGCGCGCCTTCCACGCTGCAAGGCTTTTTTGCCGGCACGCTGCTGGCCTACCAGCAGTCCCTGGGCACCGAGCCCATGCTGATTGCTGACGGCGCTGCTGGCGGTCTACATCGTTCTCGGTATTTTGTATGAAAGCCTGGTCCATCCCCTGACGATCATCTCCACTCTGCCGTCGGCGAGCGTAGGCGCCATGCTCGCATTGATGCTCTTTAAAGCAGGATCTGAACATCATCTCCATCATTGGCATTGTGCTGCTGATCGGAATCGTAAAAAAGAACGCCATCATGATGATCGATTTCGCTCTTCAGGCGGAGCGCGAGGAGGGAAAGAGCCCAGCCGACGCGATTTTTGAAGCGTGCATGTTGCGCTTCCGTCCCATCCTGATGACGACCATGGCTGCGCTATTGGGCGCTCTGCCGTTGGCGCTGGGGACGGGCACGGGATATGAACTCCGCCGGCCCCTGGGCATCACGATTGTGGGAGGCCTGATCTTGAGTCAGATGCTCACGCTCTACACCACGCCGGTCGTCTATTTGGCGTTTGACCGGCTGCGGCTGCGGATGCAGGGAAAACAGCATGGCGCCATCGACTACGGGGCTGGACCATCCCCCAGCGCGGCGGAGTAAGTTGCCAAGCTGCCGTGTCGCCGGGTGTGACGCGCACAAGGTGCGAACGGTCGAGAACGAATCAGGGGAGAAGACCACTGCCATGATCACTCCAAGGTCACTTCATCGTGTGACCCGCGCCCTTGCCGTGTACCGCACGCGATGTTTGACTTCCTACTGGATAAGCGCCCCTTTATCCTGAGGGGACCGCGATCGGGTGACGATTACGGCCGAGTTTACGGTCAAAATGTCCGCCCGGTCAGGAGGCTCGTTCACCGATGGCCGAAGTCGAAACCAAGTCTCTTCCCGAAAACGCGTACCAAGCGCTGAAGCCCGGCGAAATCTACGTCCCGCTGGTACCCGCCAGCATGGCGCCACCGGAGGTGACCTGGCGCGCGGTGCTCTGGGGCACGTTTCTGTGTATTGTCTTCAGCGTCGCGTCAGCCTATTCCACACTCAAGGTCGGCCAGGGAATGGAGGCGGCGATCCCGATCTCCATCCTCGCCATCGGCTTGGCGCGCGTCTACAAGCGGCGCTCCACCCTGCTTGAGAACATGATCGTCACCGGCATGGGCGGCGCCTCCGCCGCCGTGGTGTCCGGCGCCGTCTTCACCCTGCCGGCGCTCTACATTCTCCACCTCGACCCGCATCCGGTACAGACCATCTTCATCTGCCTGGCCGGCGGCTGCCTGGGCGTGCTCTTCCTCATTCCGCTGCGGCGCTACTTTGTACGCGAGATGCACGGCAAGTTCCCATTTCCCGAGGCCACGGCGATCACCGAAGTCCTGGTCACGGGAGAGAAAGGCGGATCGCAAGCCAAACTACTGCTGCAGGCCACCGTCATCGCCGCCATTTATGACTTCTTTGTCACCACCTTCCATGTCTGGAAGGAGTACCTGAACTTCCAGTTCGTACCCGTCGTGCGTTCACTCGCCGATCGTGGCCGCATGGTTTTTAATTTCGACGCAGTAGGCTTTATCCTGGGCATCGGCTACGTGATCGGCCTGCGCATTGCCCTGATCTTTTGCGCCGGCGGCATTCTGGTGAACTTCGTGCTCGTCCCGCTGATTTGGTTCATCGGCAACCACATGGGCGATGTCACGGTGTATCCCGCGACCATGCCAATTTCGCACATGGCGGCCTCGGACATCTACCGCAATTACGTGCGCCTCATCGCCGTGGGCGCCATCGCGACCGCCGGTCTCGCCGGCCTTCTCAAGTCGCTACGCGTGATTACCGGATCGTTCGGCATCGCGCTCCATGCCTTCCGCCACGGCGAAGCGCCGCAAATGGAACGCACCGACCGTGACCTTCCCATAGTCACCATTCTCCTCGGCGTGGTCGCCGGCACGATCGCCGTAGCCGCCTTCTTCGGACTCCTTCATGTTTCGTGGACCGTGGTCGCGGTGGGCCTGGCGCTCACCCTGCTCTTCGCATTCTTCTTCACTACGGTCGCAGCCAATGCGATTGCTACCACGGCCAACAATCCCGCCAGCGGCATGACCTTGTTGACCGTCATCGTCTCTGCCGTGGTCTTGCTGAAGTTCGGACTCTCCGGCACCACCGGCATGTTCTTCGTGATGGCCCTGGCCGGCATGGTCTGTGTCGCCCTGTGCGCCTCCGGCCAGTTCATTACCGATCTGAAAGCCGGCTACTGGATCGGTTCCACTCCTTCCGCGCAGGAGAAGGTGAAGTTCATCGGCGTCGTCGCGTCGGCGATCACCGCGGGGTTAACCATCGTCCTGCTCGCCAAGGCCTACCAGTTTGGAGAAGCAGCTCCCGGCGACCTGCGTCAGGTCCTGGTCGCGCCCCAAGCCTCCGCTCTGAAAGCCGTGGTCTCGGGATTCATGAGCGGCCAACCGGTCGCCTACATGCTGTTCGGCATCGGGGCCATGATCACCGTGGTGCTGGAGATGCTCGGCCTCTCTTCCATGGTCTTCGCGCTCGGAATCTATTTGCCGCTGCAGTTGACCACGCCGATCTTGACCGGCGGATTCCTCTCGCATCTGGTCAACAAGCGCGGTGAAAAAACTGGTGGCGAACAGGGCAAGAACATCCGCGAGCGCGGCATCATCATCGCCTCAGGCCTGATGGCCGGGGGCGCGCTCGGCGGCGTGATCGGCGCGGCCTTGCACCTGTCCCACTGGTATCGCGAAGATCTGATTCAAACGCCTTTTTACGGCAACGATGCGGTGTCGCAAAGCGTTTCCGCGCTGCTGTTTATTGGGCTCTGTCTGTACGTATGGTTCGGTTCGCTCAAGAAAGTGTCCGCAGAAAAAGAATAAGGAGATCAGCATGGACTCGATGGGACGATTTGTCGCAGATGCAGTTCTCGGCATCGACACGCTTTGGGGCGGCGATGTCATGTGTGCCTCGGGCACGGGACGATTCATTGCCGACTCGTGGTTCTCGGACGAGCCGCTGCCTCTGGCCTACACGGTGCCGGCGGCGGCGCGAGTGCGGGAAACCGGCGGCGTTTCCGGCAAGAACGTCGATCGTCAGGCAGTGGAAGAGTATCTGGGCCAGGTGGATCTTCCGCAATCCATCGCCGGGCTGAGCGATGAAGCTCGCGAGATCGGCGGGATACGCGGCCAGTATCTGCTCGGCCTGGCGCTTTGCCTGGAGACGATGTGGGACCTGGCCATGGAAGTTCTCGGCAAAGGCAAGCCCGTTCCATATGCGCGGTGCGTTGAGTCCTCGACGGGCCGCCCACCGGAAGCATCGAAGCCGGAAGCGAAGCGGGCCCGTGTTGCCGAATTGCTCGGCCGCGCGGGTTACTCAACCTCCAGTCCTGCCGGCGTGCTCGGGGCGGTCGATGCCTGGCGGCGAGATCGCGTCGTTCCGATGGCTTCGGTTCGCGCTCTGGGCGCGGCCGTGATCGCCTACTTTGATCGCCTCAGCGCGGTCAACCTGGCGCCCTATCTTCCCCATGATCTCTCGTCCGTACCTCGCGCCAATATTGAATTCCTGCCCATTAAGGACGCATGGTTTTCGGGCTCGATGAACTACATCGGTCGAGCGCGTAACACGGATGGCACTCCGAAATACGAAGCCACTTATGAGATCAACGCGTCGTTGCAGCTCTCGGTGCCGGAGTTCGAGCAGTTGGTGAGCCACGAAGTTGTGCCCGGGCACGTCACTACGTTTGCCTACTTGCAGAATCTCTATGTCCGGGGGAAAGTCGGATTCGAAGTAACGGTACCGACCATGAACACCCGTTCAGCCACCCTATTCGAAGGGATCGCGAACAATGCCATCCTCATCGCCCATGGCGTAACCGAAATCGAGCAACTGCCCGACGAAGATCTTCAGATCGGCGTGCTGCTGGCGTTATTGCAGGATGATGCCAAGAATCAGTCGTCCTATCTAACTTGGGGAGAAAAGATGCAGCGCGAGAAAGTAGCGGCCATCCTTCGCCGGGATTTCCTGGTCACGGAAGAACGCGCCGACAAGCTTTCTGGCGCCTGGGGTCAACATCCGTTACTCGGCCGAATGTATCTTCCAGCTTATCGGTCAGGAACGGAGCGAGTCGCCGAATTGCGGCGCACTTACCCGGCGAATCGTATTCTAGCGGCTATCTATGGTTGCTCTGGATTAGTCGACATCGTGACCATCGACGAGGTATTAAAGCAAGAGTAACTCAGGCCAGTTTCTGCGGTGAAGGATGCGGTCCCTTTCACTCAAGGACGAGTTCGCGCCAGTAGGCATTTCCAGCTTCGCGGCGGGGAATCAGGACTCGCTGGTAGAGTCGCAGGACGACGTCCTGTTGCGCGTAGGTCGATAGATTGAGGCGGAACGTTTTCCAGCGGCGTTGCTGCAACGTTCCGGCCATTACCGTGTCGAGCACTTTGTCGTCGTTCACATACACCTGCAATTGCCAGGCTCTTCCGGGATCGACTCCCGCCCGGAAAGTAAGCCAGGGATGCGCGCTCAACTTCGCCGAGCGGCGCAAGAGCGTTCCGCGGATTTCGTCTCGCGGATAAGTGGCGAGCACGTCTCCATCCAGGAAGGTTATGCCGCGAATCCCTTCCAGTCCGCCCCCGGCGCCGCCAAATCCAGCGCGCTCCAAGGTCCATTCGGGATTCCAGTAGCGCGTAAGGTCGGCCAGTTTGAATAACTCGGCGGGCTGCGTGACCGGCTCCTGCACGGTGATACGAAGGGTGTCCTTGTCCAAAATGGCGCCGTGAGAGAGAACGATCTGCTCACCAATGGCTGCCGTGCGCCGCGCCAGTGCGGAAATGCTTTCGTCCACCGGCGGAGTCAATTGCAACGGACCCATCCGCGCGCCGAAAATCCGGTCGTGAAGTTCGGCGACTTGTTCGACGGGAAGCGCCTTCATGCCGTGGATGGCTGCAACTACGGACGCGGAGTTCGCCGCATTGCAGTCCGAATCCGCAAAATCGGCGGCGTGCACCGCTAGCTGCAGTGTCTTCTGGAAGTCGCCTTCGCCGAACCACACCGCGACGGCCACGATTCCTCCATTGAGGACGGCATTGTTGGTGGCGGGATACTCGATTCCCCAGCGCTCGTCGAGGGCACGACAAATTTCCTCCGGCCCCAAGCCTTTCTCCGCCATGGAAATCACCATGTCGAGAGATTGGCGGTAGGGCGATTGCGGGTCGATGAGGCTAGCGGCTTTGCGGACGATCTCGTGCGTGTCGTGTTCGGCGAACGCGATGCTGATCATCCCTGCGATGAACACGCCGCCATCCGTTCCTTCGGCGTAGCCATTGATGTGCGCGAGTTGGCGCGCCAAGGCGCCGGCCACATTGGGCATCCCGGGCGCCAGCGTGCCATAGAGATCGCTGCTGAATTGCGGCCCAATCGTCCACCACAATTTGTTGTAGCGCGGGTGGCCGGTGTCCGGAGCCTTGATTCCGCGCTTGAGCAGAAGGAGCGCCTGCTCGCTCGATCCCCAGGAACCGGCGTTGTTTTCGAGCCATTGCTGGCCCAGTTGTGCGACCGTGAGACCGGGTCCGTATTTTTCAAACGCGCGCACGGCCACCATCTCGTAGTAATAATCGTCGTCCACGGGAGCGTAGCCGGGCAGGTGGCTGATGGGAGTGACAGGAACCGCCGATGCCACCTGATGTTCGAAGCGGAGACCGGTGAATTGCGCGATCATCTGCGCCGTCCAGATGGCTTGGACGCGGTCCAGATAATCGGCCCGCGAGAGTTCGAGTATGGCCGAGGCTTGGTCTTTAGTCTCGCCTTGGGTCTGGCCTTGGCTGCGAGCCGTGATTGGCAGCGGCGATGCGACGGCCGCGGCGACGGCGAAGACTGCAAAACAGAGCAGGCACAGGATGGTCGCGAATCGCCTCTCCGGCCTACAGTCATACTGCGATGGCGGTGACAGCAGCGCCCGATTCAGTTCGCCGGATCGAGGACATTTTCCCATGCCCAACATCTTACCAAGCGAATAGAAAAAGTCCTTGACATATACCTCTATTAGATATATCTACTAGATGTATGCAACACAGCCAGACGGCCGACCTGATTCTTGGCATGCTCAGCATCGAGCCTAATCGGTCCGGATACGATATTCGCAAGATGGTTGAGTCCAGCGTCAGCTACTTTTGGCGTGAGAGCTATGGGCAGATCTACCCAACGCTCAAACGGATGGCGAGGGAGGGCTTGATCGTCGCACGCCCATCGGCCTCCAAGGGAAAGCGAAAGCGTCAGGAATACGCGCTGTCGGCAAAAGGCCGCGCACGCTTGCGGGAGTGGCTGGCTGCCCCTTACCGCGACGATCCGCCCCGAAGTGAATTCCTCCTGAAACTCTTCTTTGGCCGCGCAGCCTCGCCCAACGCCTGTATTCAACACGTCAGGCATTTTCAGGCAAATAACAAACGTTTGCTTGGCACTCTGCTTGAAATTGAGAGGCAGGTGCACGCTCACAACGCTGGTCATCCCCATCTGCCGTTCTGGCTGCTGACACTCAGCTGCGGGATTGCCCACACGCGCGCTTCCATCGAGTGGAGCGAGTCGGCGCTGACCAATCTTTCATCGCCGCAAACCGGAACCGCTGCCCACTCGAAAAAACGCGCTCGAAGAACTTGAGGTTGTCCAGGCGCATTTCGCCTGCAAAAGAGAATTTCAGGATGCGAGAAGAGCTCGCATAATCGCAACGTGTGCTTGATAACGAAGCACTCGCGCTCTATCCTTGACTTGGCTAAGTTAGTCGCGGGGTGTGGCCGTCGTTGACGCAATCTCTAAGGTTTAAGGCAATTTAAGGTTTTGGCGGTGACAGTTTTGGAGGCACACGGGTATGGGCGCCACAGCGGGCCACGATCTGTCGGCACTAAGGATTGACGACGGCTCGCGCAGTAAAGGCGGCGGGCCCAAATGGTTTCGCTGGTTCGCGGCGGCCATTGGCGCGTTGCTGCTTGTTTCCGGTGCCGTTTTTGCATTCAAAGGAGAAACTCCAACTGTGGAAGTGGCGCCGGCGCACGCCGAGGCTGAAGCCAGAGAGGTTCTGCTCAATGCCAGCGGCTACGTGACGCCGCGCCGCCGCGCCACCATCGCCGCGAAAATCACAGGCCGCGTGACGCAAATGATCGCCGACGAAGGGCTGCATGTTCGAGAAGGAGAAGTGCTGGCCATACTGGATGATTCCGACGCGCGCGTCCGGCTGAATTCCGCCAAGGCTGACCGGGACGCCACAGCCGCCGCTCTGAAGGATCTGCAAGTGCAGCTCGAAAATGCCGATCGGGAGTTGCGCCGCACGCAAGCGTTGGAGAAGCAAGGGGTCAGCAGCACACAGTCGCTCGATCTCGCGCGCACGGCTGCCGACAGCCTGCGAGCGAAGATCTCGCTCACCGACGAGCAGACCCAGGCGGCGGAAGAAAAAATCCGTGTAGCGCAACAGGATCTCGACAATTGCACCGTGCGCTCGCCGTTTACCGGCATCGTTGTTTCTAAAGACGCGCAAGTAGGAGAAATGGTATCGCCCATCTCCGCCGGCGGCGGTTTCACCCGGACTGGCATCGCGACCGTGGTGGATATGCAGTCGCTGGAGGTCGAGGTAGACGTGAATGAGTCCTACATCGCGCGCGTCACCGCGGGCATGCCGGTCACGGCGATTCTCGACGCCTATCCCGACTGGAAGATTCCCGCCAAGGTCCGCACCGTGATCCCAACCGCGGATCGGCAGAAGGCGACGGTGAAGGTTCGCATCTCATTCGACCAACTCGATCCGCGAATTCTCCCGGACATGGGCGTGAAGGTCACGTTTCTCGGGGATGAACCGAAAGCAGCGCAAGCCGGCGCCCCAAGGTTGCTGGTCCCGCAAGGCGCTGTGCGCAACGAAAATGGCAATAGCATCGTGTATGTCTATCGCGATGGGCGTGTGGAACGGCGCGCAGTTAGCGTCGGGGGCACCCGAAGCAGCGATCAGGAAATCATCGCCGGGCTCGCAGGCGGAGATCAAGTCGTAGTCAGCGGCTTTGACGGTCTCAGCGATGGCGCTCGCGTAAAGCTCAAGCGCTAGAAATGCTATTCGCTGTTTGGTGAGCATCGACACAGTTGTGTCATCAATTCCAATCGATAAGCCGAGACTTCCACTGGAATCGGAGAACTCGTATGTGGGCTAGCCTCCTGATCATCGCCGTCCCCCTGCTGGCTGCGGAGAACGCCGCGATCGAAGGGATCGCGTTCGACCGTCTGACTCAGGCTGGCGTTCCCAATGTGACCGTTAAGCTGGCTCTGGTGTCCGCGCCCAACGAGCAGCTCTACACGGTCAAGAGTGATGCGGCGGGGGAATTTCGGATTGAGGGTGCAAGAGATGGCGATTACGTCGCTTCCTTCGATGATCCTCCCGGATATCTGGCTCCGCAGCGTTGGGATCCTGCCTGCAAACCATTTCACTTTTCGGCGGGTGGCAACTCCACGAAACTGCGGGTCCCGCTGATCCCGCTCGGGAGGTTAAGCGGACGCGTTTTGAATGGCGAGGGACATCCCGTGCCGGGTGTTCTCGTGGAGCTCTATTCCGTTGAAAAAGGGACCGGTCCTGAAATGGCCACCGATGACGAGGGCCGGTTCTTTATTGACAATGTGGTTCCTGGACCGCATCAACTGCGCGCCAGACCGGTGCTGTCCGACACGCCACTTGGCAATCGCTTGGGCGTGTTGTCGAAGTTGCCGTCAAAGCCTCCCGAAGCGAAGCGTTTGGGCTGGGAGCGCTGGGGCTGGGTGACGACCTACTTTCCCAATGCGGTTGACGTCGAAGGCGCAGAGACTATTGTGGTTCGGGAAGGCGCAGATCTGACCGGATATGACATCCACCTTCGCCTCGCTCCCGTATACCGGCTCCACGGCGTGGTATCGGACGAAGGGGGTAAACCCGCCAGCGGAGTCGAATTGCGCTTGCTCTTACAGGCAGGGTATGGCCCCGCCGAGGCTCATATCCAGTCAGGGCGGGACGGCGGCTTCGAATTCCCTGCCGTGCCCTCGGGTAAGTGGCACATCAGCGCCGAAGTGCAGCGGGACAAGGTCGATTGGAAGGGCTCCGCTGAACTCATAATGCCGAACCACGATATTGAAGACGTGAGAGTGCAGATTGCTCCGCCCTTCTCGCTTGACTTCACCGTAGAAGGGGGTCCTCAACGCCAGGCACACCAGACCAGGGTGATTCTGGGCCTAGAACCAACGGATGGCGGAGATACCATAAGTGGAACGGAATACGAAGACAACAAAAGTCCGCACGTCGAGGATTTGTATCCGGGCAGCTATCGGATCGGCCAATGGAAGGTGATCCCTGGATACTACTTAGAATCAATCCTGTTGGGTACGGAGAATGCGACCGGGAGGGATGTCTATATTCGCGCTAACTCGCCGCCCCTGCGGGTGATTTTCAGATCGAATGCTGCCCGCGTACAAGGTTCAGTAGAGGACGGGGCCGGTGCGAAGGTCGTGCTCTTGGAAGCGGACCAGGAGCATTACATCCCATGGCAGTCCCTTCGGGTAGCAGCGTGCGACAACGACGGGCATTTCAACATTGAAGGCCTTCGCCCCACTGCGTATTACGCCCTTGCATTCAAAATTCGCGAGGTACATGACAATGCCACGAGGGAAGCGATCTTCGCCCGAGGACTGTGGCGTGAGGCGGAAACGCTGCATCTGTCCGAAGGTGAAACGGCGACGCTCCGACTGAAAGTGACATCGTGGCCAGAGTAGGACATGCGTTAGGGCGCCGGCGGGTCTTTCGCAACCATCTGAAATCTCGACCGCCTCCGGAGACCGTTTCGTTCATCTTATTAAGTACCGACTGAAGATCGAATGAAGTAAAATGCGAGCAACTCCGCCGAGCCCCCGGCATAAATTTCTTAGTACAAGATTGCGAAGGAGAGGTCATGGTCAGAGTGGATGGTGGTGGCGACGGCTCCAGTCTCGTGCGCGTGCGCGGACTGGACAAGAAGTACCAGCGCGGCAGCGAGGAAATCCACGTCTTGCAGGGGTTGAACCTCGATGTGGATAAGGGCGACTTCGTAGCCTTCATGGGCCCCAGCGGCTCGGGCAAGACCACTCTGCTGAACCTGTTGGGCGGCCTCGATCTGCCCACGGCCGGCACCATCACGGTAGCGGGCGACGAGATCACGCACTTATCGGGCAGCAAACTCACGCACTGGCGCGCCCGGCACGTGGGCTTTGTCTTCCAGATGTATAACCTGATACCGGTGCTGACCGCATTTCAGAATGTGGAGTTGCCGCTGCTCCTGACCAAGCTGTCGAAGGCGGAGCGCCGCCAGCACGTCGAGTTCGCGCTTGAAGTTGTAGGACTCAAGGATCGAACGCACCATTATCCGCGTCAGCTCTCCGGTGGCCAGGAGCAGCGGGTAGGCATCGCGCGCGCCATCGTCGCCGATCCCACTTTCCTGTTGTGCGACGAGCCTACAGGGGACCTCGACCGCAGGAGCGCCGATGAAATCATGGACCTGATCGACCGGCTAGTCCGCGAGCACAAGAAAACCGTGCTCCTGGTGACCCACGATCCGGTGGCAGCCGAGCGCGCGCATGTGGTGCTGCACCTCAATAAAGGCGTTCTGGTTGAGGGTCAGAAAGCCGAGGAAAAGGCAGGGGTGCGTGCATGAAATACTCTGCCCTGATCCTCTCCAACCTGTTCCGCAAGAAAATTCGCACCACGCTGACGATTGGCTCGTTTGCGGTGGCGCTGTTTCTATTCGGTTTGCTGGCAGTGGTCCGCGGCGCCTTTAATCAGGGCGTGGAGGTGGCGGGCACCGATCGCCTGGTGGTCATCAACAAGGTGTCGATCATTCAGCCGCTGCCGGTCTCCTACGATGAGCGCCTGTTGCGCATTCACGGGATAAAAGAGGTGACGCACCAGAATTGGTTCGGAGGCGTGTACCAGGACGAGCGCAACTTCTTTGCGCAGATGGCCATCGATGACGACACTTTTCGTTCCGTGTATCCGGAGTACGTCATACCCGACGATCAGTGGCAGGCATACATGGGCGACCGCGAGGGCGCGGTCGTAGGCGCGGATCTAGCCAAGCGCTTTAACTGGAAGCTCGGAGATCGCATTCCGATCAAAGGAACGATCTTTCAAGGGACGTGGGATTTCAACATCCGCGGCATCTATCACGGTAAGAAAGTCGAAGACGACACCACCCAGTTCTGGTTCCACTACAAATATCTAGAGGAGCGCGAAAGTCAATACTGGAAGGGCCTGGTTGGCTGGTACACGGTAAAAGTGGACAATCCGGATGACTCGGTGAGGGTAGCCAAGGAGATCGACGAAACGTTCTCCAATTCTCCCTGGGAAACGAAGACGGACACAGAAAAGGCGTTTGCGACTTCGTTTGCCAAGCAGGCGGGCAACATCCAGTTGCTGATCCTGAGTATCGGAGCGGTTGTGTTTTTCACGCTGCTGCTGGTGACCGGCAACACCATGGCCATCGCGGTGCGCGAGCGCGTGCGCGATCTTGCGGTGTTGAAGGCGGTCGGATTCTCCGATGTCTTCGTTCTCGTGCTGGTGCTGGCTGAGTCGGTGTTGATCGCGGCCATCGGAGGTGCTTTCGGTCTGGGGTTCGCGAAACTGTTGACGCTCGGTGGCGACCCCACCCACGGCATGTTGCCGTTCTTCTACTTGTCGCCGCCGACTGTCGTCGCTGGTTTCGCCGTAACCGCGGCCGTGGGCGTGGTCGCTGGACTGTTGCCCGCTTTGTCGGCAATGAATCTCAACGTCGTAGATGCGCTGCGGAGGGTGTGAAGATGGCGATCCCGCTGAGTTACAACTTGAACAGTTTGCGGGTCCGCTGGACCTCGACCGTGGTAGCCGTGCTGGGTATTGCAGGCACCGTGGGTGTGTTCGTGGCCATGTTGTCGATGGCGAAAGGTTTCAAGACGACACTGGTTTCGTCGGGGTCGCCGCGTAATGCGATTGTGCTGCGCGGCGGCGCCACCTCGGAAATGGAGAGCGCCATTAATCTCGACCAGGTGCACATAATCGAGGATGAGCCAGGGGTGGCGCGCGACGCCTCGGGCCCGCTCGTAAGTCCCGAGGTAGTGGTGATTGCCAACTTCCCTTTGAAAGCGACGGGGACCGATGCCAACGTTCAAGTGCGGGGCGTCTCGCCCAAAGCTCTGGAGGTGCGCGACTCGGCCAAGATAGTTTCGGGGCGATTTTTTCAGCCGGGGCTGAATGAATTGGTTGTAGGAAGGAATGTGCCCGGAACTTACTCCGGCTTCGAGCTAGGAAGCAAGGTTAGGTTCGGCGGCGGCGAGTGGACAGTGGTGGGAGTTTTCGACGCCGGCGGCAGCGCATTCGATTCGGAAATTTGGTGCGACTCCACCGTTCTTGACGACGTCTACAAACGGCCTCCGAATATCTTTCAATCGGTTACCGCGCGGCTGACGTCGGCCGAGGCGTTCACTGGCTTTAAGGACGCACTTACCTCCGATCCTCGGGTTACGCTGCAGGCCAGCCGGGAACTTGATTACTACGAGAAGCAATCGCAGGCGATCACGAGGCTCATCCAGGTGCTCGGCACCATGGTTGCCTTGGTGATGGGCGTCGGGGCCGTACTAGGGGCACTCAACACCATGTATTCGGCGGTGGCCGAGCGCTCGCGCGAAATTGCCACCATGCGCGCCCTGGGTTTCGGCACGGGCAGCGTGGTGACATCTTTCGTCTTCGAGTCGCTCTGCATCGCGCTGGTTGGCGGACTGCTCGGGTGTATTTGCATACTTCCGCTCAACGGCCTGACCACCGGGACGATGAACTGGCAGACCTTTTCTCACCTGGCGTTCGCGTTTCGCGTGACTCCAGCGCTGTTGGCGAGTGGATTGATTTTTGCGCTCTTCATGGGATTGTTGGGCGGCGTTCCGCCGGCAGTTCGCGCGGCGCGCGCCCGGATTGCAGTCGCCCTGCGCGAACTCTAAGCTCTGCCAAGCGGGGAAGCTGTCCGATTGCGGTCTTCGGCCTAAGGAGATGGGCTGCCGGCCGTGGTCTGCAGCAAGATGGTCAAGGGCGCGACGTGTTCAGGTTTCACGTAACGGTTCACCAGGAAGCGCTTGCCATCCTTGGCCACGTCATAGGTAAAAACATCGGTCGATGAAATCGGCGCGCGCCCGTGAATCTGGAACAGAGGCACGGGCGTCCCGGTCGCAAAAATATTTTCGCCGTTGACCGGTACCGCCATCAGCATCCCGTTGGGTGCAATGTAGAAAATTTCCTTGCCGTCACCGCGCCAGCGCGGCTCGGTGCCGCCGCCGCGCGACACTTGCCACTTTCCCGCAGCGCCGGGGAACGAGGTAACGTAAATCTCCCAGATGCCAGACTCGTCGGAGGCATACGCCACCCACTTGCCGTCGGGAGAGATTTGTCCATTGTTCTCGTTGGCTTTGTTGTTTAGAAATGGAACGGGCGCCCCGCCCGCGGCCGGCAACAGTGCCAGGTAAGAGTGCGTTGGAGCTTGATCCTCACAGAGAATTTGCTGGCCGTCAGCAGACCATGAGTTGGGGAGAAGGTCATCCCTTACCTGGCTCTGCAGCAGCGGCTTTTCCCGCTCCAGCCCACTGGCCCGCTTGGTGAATAGCGTCGTGCCCTCCTTGAAGATTGCGCGGTAGGCGAGCGTGCTTCCGTCCCGCGACCAGACACCGGCAACTTGTTCCACGGGCTCGAAGGTGAAGCGGGAATTGCCGGCGCCGTTCGTGCTCAAGAGCCAGACATCGACGCTATTGCCTTTCAGGTCGCTGATGTCCACGGCGACGCGGCTGTCGTCGGGCGAAAGCGTCGGGTTGGCCATGATGGCGGGATCGCCGATCTGGCCCAGTTCCTTGCCCGACCGGTCCATCCAGGTGAGCACCGACAGCGCAGCCCCGACGCCGGTGTTGTATATCACCGTACCGTTTCCGCCGACGGCAAGGGCCGCCCAGTAGGTGGAGGGTTGAAAGCCGACAACATTGGCGATGGCGGTAGTGCGGCCCGAAACTTTGGCGGCGGAAGCGTCAAAGTCAACGCTCACCAACTGCCGCTGGTCGTCCACATAAAACAAGTGGCGCGAGTCATAGCCAAAGCTCGAATGACAGAGGAGAACAAGGCGCCGTTCCTTGCCATCGAGCGAGCTGACGTAGATGCCGCTGATCTGGTCGTCCTTGGCATTGCCGAAGTCGCCCACCCACATTAGGAAGCGATTGCCGTCGGGAAGAAAGACAGGCCAACGGTGGGTTACGAGGTTATGGCTGCTGTTAAGGAAGTCTTGGGTGACGGCAGCCGCGCCGCTGCCATCGGCATTGACGCGCCAGATCGCGCTGGCGGCGTCGGGGCTGTAGATGATGACGTCACGGCTATTCCAACTGCCGCCGCGGGCGGCCAACACGCTGGCCAGCACTTGCGGCGTGCCGCCTGCAATTGCGATTTTCAGCAGTTTGCCGTTGGCGAAAAACCCGACGTTGGCGCCATCGGGCGACCAGAAGGGATAACTCGCGCCTTGCGTGCCGGGTAGAAGCATGACGCTCGGCGAGCCGATACGCTGCACGTAAAGCATGGGCAATGCTGATTCTTCTTCCGGCGACACAAACGCCAGCATCGAGCCGTCGCGCGAGAGCGCCATGTGGCTGATGCTCATTTCTTCCGGAACGGGAATGGCGAACTGCATAACCGTGGTTGCCGCGGGACGCCGCGCTACCAACCACGTCACTCCGGCGACGGCCGCCAGCACCAGCGCGACGGAAAGCCAGAGCAGCAGCGGAACTCGGCGAGGCGCCGCCGCGATACGCGCCGCACCGCTCACTTCAGTTCCAGAGAGCGCGCTCAGAGCAAAGGACAGATCCCGTGCCGACTGGAAGCGCTGTTCCGGATTCTTCTCCAGACAGCGCCGAACAATGCGCTCAAGCGCGGGAGAGACGACACGGCCGGGATCGGACAACTCCGGCGGATCGTCCTTTAAAACCGCAGTCATCGTTTCGGCGGCAGTGTCGCGGCGGAAGGCGCGCACGCCGGACAGCATTTCATAGAGCACGGCGCCGAACGCGAAAATATCGGTGCGCGGATCGGCAGGCTCGCCGCGTACTTGCTCCGGCGCCATGTAGCTCGCCGTGCCCATGACCACGCCCGCCGCCGTGTGCGAACTGGTGAGAGTAACTTCGTCGGGTTCCGCGCCCGTATTTTGCGCCAGCTTTGCCAATCCAAAATCCAGGATCTTGATGCGCCCGTCTTTGGTGACGAAAATATTCTCCGGCTTCAGGTCGCGGTGGACGATTCCCTTTTCATGCGCCGCCGCCAGCCCGTGCGCGATCTGCACTCCATACTCGATCGTCTTACGCTGGGGCACAGCCCCGCGATCCAGCGTCGCGCGCAGGCTTTCGCCCTCCAGAAGTTCGGAGACAAGGAACGGCGAGCCGCGGTGCTGGCCCTCGTTGTACGTGCCAATGTCAAACACCGCGAGAATATTAGGATGGTTCAGGGCGGCCACCGCCCGCGCCTCCTGCTCGAAGCGGCGCAAGCGGTCGGGGTCAAGGGCGAAAGACTCCGGAAGAATCTTTAAGGCGACATCGCGCCCCAATCGCGTATCGCGCGCCCGATAAACTTCACCCATTCCGCCAGCGCCTAGCGGCGATTGAATTTCGTAGGGACCAAGTTTCGTGCCAGATGTGAGGGCCATGCCGTGCGCGTCATTATATACAGTCCCGGCAAATGGCGTTGCCACCGATGCGACGATTCCGCATTCTCGGCCACTCCCCCACAGACTGAGAAGCCGTCCCAGCAGCCATCACTTCGATTTCTGTTCTGCGATCCATTTGTCGGTGCGGGCCTCGAGGAGATCGAGAGGGAGGGTTCCGCCGTCGAGCATCTCGTCGTGGAAGCTGCGGATGTCGAACTTCGGACCCAGTTCTTTCTGGGCGCGTTCCCTGAGTTCGCGGATCTTGAGCTGCCCGAGCTTGTAACTGAGGGCTTGTGCGGGCCACGCGATGTAGCGGTCGGTCTCGGACTGGATCGTGGGCTCGTCGACCGCACCGGACTTGCGCATGAAGTCCACGACTTGATCGCGCGTCCATCCTTTGGAGTGGATTCCGGTGTCGACGACCAAACGCACGGCACGGAAGAGCTCGGAAGAGAGACGGCCGTAGTCCGAAACTGGATCCTGGTAGAAGCCGACCTCTTTGCCGAGTTGTTCCGCGTACAAGGCCCAGCCTTCGATGTAGGCGTTGAAGCCGAGCCCATGGAGGCGGAACTTCGGCAAGCCGGTAAGCTGCTGCTGCACGGATAGCTGCATGTGATGTCCCGGGATGCCTTCGTGGTAGGCGATCGCCTCGTCGTCAACGAGCGAGCGCTGCGCGAAGTCGGAAGTGGCGACGACGACGCGGCCGGGCCGCTTGCCGTCCGCAGTGCCGATCATGTAGTGCGTTGCGGCAGCGGATTGGAAGGCGGGTATGGCTTCAACGGTGACCGGCGACTTCGGAAGAAGGGTGAAGATCTGCGGCAGCTTTGGCTCCATCTGCGCGATGTAGTGGCGGAAATCTTCGAGGATCTGCTCCGAAGAGGTCGGAATGTATTTGGGATTGGTTTTGACCGAGGCCCGGAAAGAATCAAGATCGGCGAAGCCCGCCGTCTTGGCGATAACCGTCATCTCCGCCTGTATGCGGTCGATCTCGCGGAGGCCGAGTTGGTGGATCTCGTCTGGCGTCATGCGGGTGGTGGTCCGGGCGTAGATGTCGTTCTGGTAGCGCTTTTCGCCATCTGGCAGAGACGTAATCGAGAGTGCAGTGCGGCCTTCGGGGGCGTATTCCGTGCGCAGGAAGTTCGCGAAGGTCTTGTACGCCGGGATCACGTCGTTGTTGATCGCATCCGTGATCTCCTGCGTCAAACGCTTCTGGTCTTCGGCGGAGATGCTCGCAGGATACTTCTTTGTCGGGATGAGAAAAGGGTCGGCGTCGATGATGCCCTGACACTGGACGGGAAGTTTTTCCAGCAGGAAGCGTACGGGCATGAGCTTGTCCTTCATGCCAGCGCGAAGCACTTCGGTGGTCTGGCTGAGGACGCGCGGGACCTGGTGAAGACGGGCGATGTAGTCTTCGTAGTGTTTGACCGAATCGAGAGGAACCGACAGTGGCAGATCGGCGAGTCCGGTGTGAATGCCATTCTGCTGGTTGATGGGCATCTCGTACTCTTTGAGATCGAAGTCGGCGATGCGCTGCCTCAGGACACGGACGAGGAGGTCGTGAGAAAGCTGGTCCTGATCAGAGAAGCCAGTGCTCGGGATGGCTTCGAGCCGCGCCAGGAAGGCCGCGTCGGTCTTGTGGCGCTGGGCGATGGCAACGAGCGAGTACTCGGCGAGCTTGTCGTTGTAGCGATAGTCGCCAAAGGCTGTGGCGCGCTCCGGAAAGTTGCGGAGATCGGACTCATACTGCTCTTCGAAAAGGGCGTTCTGAGCGGCGAGCCGGTCGGCGACTGGTTTAAGGTTTTGGGCGAAGGCGCAACCGGCTACGGCAAGCAAAAAAAACAAGCTGTGGTGAAGGCGCATAGGTGTATGCAGGGTACCAGAGAGAAAGGTCGTTGCGCGACGAAATGCTCCCGCAGGGCACGCGCTCACGTGTAATCCGGCATCCGTAGTTCTCGGTCGCGATTTATATGGTGGAGCTAGTCGGGCTCGAACCGACGACCTCATCGTTGCGAACGATGCGCTCTCCCAGCTGAGCTATAGCCCCACACGGTGGTGGGTTTTAGTTCCTTGATTTTATCAGCCGTTGCCCGATTCCGGCTACACACGTGAGTTCGAAATCGTGCCGGCACTAGCGCCGGAGCACAGTCCGTGTATTGAAGCGTCGCAGCGGCGCGTATCTGAAATCGAAGGCTATAATTTACTGGTGAGTTCTTCCAAAGTAAAACAAGTGGCGTCCGCCGACTTCCCGACGCGCTGGGGGCATTTCCTGATTCACGGATTTACGACCAGGGCTTCGGCATCGGGCGATGGCGCTAAGACCGAAGAGGCGGTGGCCCTGGTGATGGGAGAGGTGCACTCCGGATCCCCGCTGGTGCGCATTCATTCGCAGTGTCTGACGGGCGACGTATTTGGCTCGCTGCGTTGCGATTGCCGCCAGCAACTGGAAATGGCGCTCGCCATGATCGCCGAATTAGGGGCCGGCGTCCTGATCTATGAACAGCAGGAGGGGCGCGGCATTGGACTGATGGCGAAACTGCAGGCTTACGCGCTTCAGGACAGCGGACTGGACACGGTGGAAGCGAACGAACGCCTCGGTTTCAGAGCCGACCACCGCGAGTTTCTCATGCCAGTCGAGATCCTGAAGGCGCTCGACATTCAGCGGGTGCGCTTGCTCTCGAACAATCCCGACAAAGTCGCCGCGCTTGAACGCGCTGGCATCCAAGTGACCGAGCGTGTGCCCTGTGAAGTCGCGCCCACCGAGCATACGGAAGAGTACTTGAAGACGAAGCAGGAGAAACTGGGGCATCTGTTCAGCAATCGCCAGGGGCAGCATTAAAGGGATCAGGGATTAAAGCGCCCGCAGCAGCCGCTTTAGTCCATCCCGATTTTTCACCGGAAGGCCACGCAGGGCGGCTCGCGCCAGAGCCACATAAACCTCGCGCGCTCCGGGATGCTTCTTCAGCGCAGACAAGTGTTTTGCCACCGTCTCCGCGTCTCCGCGAATCAGCGGGCCGCTGAAAGACCGCGCCGAACCGAGGCTCGAGTAGTTCGCCAAAGTCTGCTTGATAATGGGCAGGCTCTTGCGGCGCGCATCCTCGCGCGTGAGTCCGGCGGCGCGAGCCGCTTCTTCCAGCGTCACCAGGAACGCCAGCAGCAGCGGCGAAGTCAAAGTCGCCCACGCGTGGTACGCCGCTTTGCGCGACGCGGGCAAGGAAAAACTCTCAGCGCCCACTTCGCGGACGATTCGGCGCGCAACTCGCATTGCCGCGCCGTCGCCTTCCAGGGCAAAAGGCACTCCCTGCAAAGAAGGGCGCGCTCCGGCCACGAAGGTCATCAGCGGATGCACCGACGCGACGGCGACGCCTGCCCGGCGCAAGGGATACAGTTCGCGGCTGAGCAGAGTTCCACTGGAGTGGAAAGCGAAACGCAATGTGCCCGAAGCGTTCCTCGGAACTTTGCTCGGAACTCTCCCCGGAACTTTATTCAGAACTCTTCCCTTCTGCTCAGCCACCGCGCGGGCGGCAAGATGATCCGCCAGAACCGAAGCAGTCCTGCGAATCTCGCGGTCGGGTACGCAGAACCACAGCAAGGTGGCATCGAGCAAGGCGGAATGTGCGGTGACCGTCCGCGCGCCCACCTTCGTGGCCAGCGCACGGGCACGCCTTCGCGACCGGGGTGCATCGCGCGCAACGATCTCCGTAATCGTGAAACCGGCGCGGCGCAGTGCCACGCTCAGAAAAGCCGCCAGTCTTCCAGCTCCGACGATGGCGACGCTGGGCTTTCTGGTCATTATTCTTGTTCTTTCGGAAACTGCTTTTCGCCTCAACGGCGCAGCATACCTTATATTGTTATCATGGCGAAATCGGCAGGAAAGAAATCCAAGCAAGCCCGCGTCCTCTCTTCCCGGGTTAGTTATCGGGGCCCGGTGTTCAGTGTCACCACGGATGAGGTAGAAGAGCCTGGAGGCGTGCGCGCTCGCCGCGATGTCGTACGGCATTCCGGCTCCATAGTGGTTCTGGCGATCGACGATCCAGCCTCGAATGACGCGGCCAAAGCCAAGAAAGGCGAGCCGCGCGTCCTGCTCGAACGCCAGTATCGCCACGCCGCGCAGTCGATGATGTGGGAATTGCCCGCCGGACGCATCGACGATGGCGAAACGGCGCTGACCGCGGCGAAGCGCGAGTTGCTCGAAGAAACCGGCTACAGCGCGCGCCAGTGGAACCGAATCCTGCATTTCTACGTGAGCCCTGGTTTCCTCGATGAAACCATGACCATCTACGTCGCCCGGGGCCTGCAGGCCGGCGAAGCTCAGCCCGAGGCGGACGAGCGGATCGCGATCAAGTTCTTCAGTTTATCGGAGGCGAACCGTATGGCCCTCAATGGGCGCATCCGCGACGCCAAGACAATCTGCGGTATTCTATGGCTGGCGCAGGCGCCACTGGCGCGATAGCAACGGACTCTTTCAGCAATCTGGCCAGCCCACACTGCACAGAGCCCGCGCCCGGATTCAAGTTTTTCCGCCGTCAGGCCGATGTACGGACCGTGAGGTGCACGTGACCGATTCGAATCCCAAGGTGCTCTTGGTCGACGACAGCAAGTTCCTCCGCATGGTCACGGAGCGCACTCTGTCCAAAGCCGGTTTCGAGGTCATCACCGCCGCCGACGGTGAGGAAGCGCTGCAGGTCGCTAATGACAAACTGCCCGACATCATCCTGCTCGACATGATGCTTCCGAAAATCAGCGGTCAAGACGTCCTCCGAGCCCTGAAAGCAAATCCTGCCACCACGCATATTCCAGTCATCGTGCTCACCAGCCTGTCGCAGAAAAACGAGGAAAAACTTATCAGCGAAGGCGCGGCCGCCTATTTCGAGAAATCGACTCTCTCCGATCGCTTGGCGGAGATGGTAAAGGCGGAGCTCGGACGAGCCCAGCGTGCAAAAGCGCCTGCGCCGGCTCTAAGGCATTAAGCAGCCAGGAATGGCGGCTGACCGCGGTGCAACTGCCCGCCAGACAATCGATCGCCGAACCAAGCAGGACAGACAATGGATTGCCAATAGCACGAACGGCGGAACAGAATGGCAGAACAATCAACGCCAGAGCAGGGGATAGCTGAGAAATTTTCCTCACAACGATAGAATATGACGATGTACCACTACAACCCCGCAACCGCCCTCGAAGAGTTGACCGAAGAGGCAACCCTGCCCAACCCCGTCCACGTGCGCGATATGATGTTGCGGCGAAAACTCACCGCCGACCAGTCGCTGGAGTTGAACCGTCTCTTCCTCGCATATCAGAAAGCCTTCGACGAATCGCAAAAGCTGGGGAAGGAAATTCTGCAGCGTCTGACCGCGTAGCTCTTCGAGGTCTCCGGCACATATTCTCGATATGTCAGGATGGATTTGCGCCGCGAGCTTGCGGGACTGAAGCCTCGCCGGAATCCGAGCTAAGAGCCAAAAGCCAACAGCGAAGAGCTGCTCTAGTACACGCCTTTGTTCTTGGTCGCAGGATGGAATTCAATCGTTGTCGAATAGCCGGGCAGATCAATCGGAACGCTGTAACTGACTTCGATGTTAAGACTGCCACTGCCGAACCCGCCCAGCCGGGAGACATGCACTTGCTTGGGAGTCAGCGCAATATCGTAGTTGCGCGCCTGCTTGATGACCGCGTCACGAACGTCATCTTCCGAGCGCGTGGTGTAGGTTGCGTTCAGCGCCTCGGTCTTAATCGCGTCCTCGAGTTCGTAGTTCGAGAAGTACGGCGGGATCACCTTGACCGCTACCAGCACCAACACCCCGAGGATCGCCACGCCGAGGAGTAGTTTCAAAGTCGCCATAAGAAAACAGTCGCTAACTCGCCGGTTGCGAGTCCCAATCGTGAGCTTTCCGTTCTGCGCCGGCCCATTCCGCCGGTTAGCGAGCGGCCGGACGCAGATTCTGGAAATACTCCCTTATGGCATGAATCTTAACGTCCTCTCGCTGAAGAGTCGAGCGCCGAACGACTTCGATGGTACCTTCGGTAACCTTCTTCCCCACATTGATTCTAAAGGGAATACCCACCAGGTCGGCATCCTTGAACTTTACCCCAGGCCTTTCGTCGCGATCGTCCAGCAAAACGTCGTATCCGGAGGCCTCCAGTTGCCGGGCGATGTCCTCGGAAGCGCTGCGCACCGCCTCGTCTTTGGAGTTCGTCGCCACTACCACCACATCAAACGGCGCGATGGAAGGCGGCAACCAGAATCCGTTTTCGTCGTTATTCTGTTCCACGGCCGCCGTCAGGATGCGCTCGATGCCAATCCCATAGCTGCCCATGATCGGCGTGACCTCCTTGCCATTGTGGTCAAGAACGTGCGCGCCCATCGATTCCGAATACTTGTAGCCCAGCTTGAAGATGTGTCCGACCTCAACGGCGGTGTCAATGCGCAGGGGCACGCCACAATTCGGGCAATCTTCGCCCGCCGTCACGCAACGGATGTCAGCGTAGGCCGTGGGATGAAAATCTTCTCCCGGTGTCAGATGCTTGACGTGATAGCCCTCTTTGTTCGCGCCTCCGATCAGGTTGGTGCGGCCTTTGAGCGCCTCATCGACAAGGACAATTAATGTCCCTTCGGTGTCCGTTTCCTTCATCCAGTCCTTCGTTATTGGCATTCTGGTGCCAATGGGACCGAGGAATCCTGCTGGAGCTCCGAAGCTGCTCTGGATCTCGTCTTCTTGCATTGGACGAAATGTGTGCCCTGGCATAGCCGACGACAGCTTCGCCTCGTTCAACGTATGATCCCCTCGCAGAAAAACAGCAACATGCCGCCCGAAAGGGCGGTTCTTCGCCCGGTTCCAATGCGAGTCATCGATCGCCATCATCGCCAGCGTCTTGATCATGTGCTTCGGCGACACACCTAGAAACCGCGCCACGTCTTCAATCGTCTTCTGTTCCGGAGTGTGCACCTCAAGCGGCCGTCCATCGCCCTCGGGCTCCAAGTCCTCGACTGGAGCGAGTTTCGAAGTCGCCTTCTCCATATTCGCCGCGTAGCCGCACTTCTCGCAGCTCACGATCTGATCCTCACCGGCCGGAGTGCGCACCATGAATTCCTGCGACTGCGATCCGCCCATCGCGCCCGAGTGCGCGTCGATCACCATGTACTTCAGCCCGCAGCGATCGAAGATGCGGCAGTAGGTGTCGTAATGCTCCTGGTAGGACACGTCGAGCCCCGCCGCATCCATGTCGAACGAGTACGCGTCCTTCATGATGAACTGACGCACCCGCAGCAGCCCCGACTTGGGCCGAGGCTCGTCGCGAAACTTGGTCTGTATCTGATACCAGATCTGCGGCAGTTGCTTGTAGCTGCGCAGCTCCTTGCGGGCGATGTCGGTCATGACTTCTTCGTGGGTCATGCCCAGACAAAGGTCGGCGCCCTTGCGATCCTTGAGGCGAAACATGTTTTCGCCCATCGTCGTCCAACGTCCGCTAGCCTCCCAGATTTCGCGCGGATTCAACGCCGGCAGGTAGAACTCCTGCCCGATCTTGTCCATCTCCTCACGGACGATGCCCATGATCTTCTGGGTAGCGCGATTGCCGAGGAACAGAAACGAGTAGATTCCCGCGCCCAGTTGACGAATATATCCAGCGCGGACCAGCAGCTTGTGGCTAGCGACTTCGGCATCAGCCGGAGCCTCGCGAAGCGTAGGAATAAAAAGTTGCGACCAGCGGTGCATGATTATGTTTTCCAATCGAAAGAGAATCTTTGATTGTAAATGATAGGAGCACCACGTCTCACGTAGGGACGGCCGCCCTCGGCCGTCCAAGCCGAGCGCAAGCTCGGCAGCGAAGGCGGCCGGATGACGGGGCGGGTCCCAACCTGCGAGCCAACTCCTGAAAGCACGCAAAAGCCGTGCTCTGCCCGCTCTGGGTCCGCTTCACCGCAAATCGAGAGCTGCTCTAGGCCAAGGCCGCTTTATACAAGGCGACGAGTTTCGCCCAGGCGCGCTCGGCTTCGGGCTTGTTATAAATCGGCACGCCGTCGCGGACGGGCATATCCGGCACGCACCAGCCATGCTGCGCCGAATACACTTCGATTTCGGCTTGGACCTTAGCGGCGGCAAAGGCTTCCTTCAGTTTGTCCTTGGCATCCGGCTGACGCTCATCGTCGTTCGACGCAATCCCGAAATACATACGAGCCTTGATTTTCGGCGCGAGCAGATGCGGACTATCGGGCTTGTCGGTCACCAGACCTCCGCCGTGGAATGACGCGCCCGCACCAATGCGATCGGGCAATGCCGCGGCACTCCGCACCACCAGCGCTCCGCCCATGCAGTAACCCTGGGTTCCAATCTTCTTTGCCTTGTTCACTTCCTTTTGCGCATCCAGGAAAGCAATGTAAGCGGACGCATCTTTCTCGGCGTTGCCGGGCGCGTTCACCGACGCCATCAGCGGCCGCAGCTTCGCCATATCGTCGGGATTCTGAAAGTTGAAGTTGGAGGCATCCGAGAAAGGAGCTTTGGCCACGCGATAAAAAGGATTGGGCACGAGGACGGAATATCCCTCAACGGCTATACGCCTGCCAATGGCGCGCATCGAGGGCCGCAAGCCAAATGCGTCGGGCCAGACAAGCACTCCCGGATACGAACCGGACTTCGGACGAATGAAGGCAGCGTCACAGGTTCCGTCCGGAGTCTTGATCTCGACGTCGGTTTCGACTAACTCAAGGCCCGCTGCCGCGGCCAGCTTCGTCGTTGCGGTTGTTGTTGCGGCCAGGCCCGCACCTACCATGAGGGCTGCAAAGCTGCGCCGTGTGAGGTCTCCGGGATGCGCATCGTTCGTCGGTTGATTTTTCTGGTCGTCTGTCATGGCTTCTCCTTCAATGCCCACTCTTGGAGTGCCGACTACGGGGAATGTAGGGTACTTTAAGTGCAGTTCGGATCGCGCGTCAACCGCTCTGCTTGAATTTTCCTTTTAGTGTCACGGAGAGTTTGGAGAGAGTATGGCGTCTGCCATACCGCAAACCCGCTACACTCGAATCACTCGGATTCCATTCCGGGTGAACGCCGCAACCATTTCATCGGAAGCGCCCTCATCGGTCACCAGCACATGCACGTTCTCGATCGGACAGATTAACGACGGGGTGACAATCCCGAGCTTGCTGGAATCGGCCACCACGATCACCTGCTTAGCCTGTTTCACCATGGCGCGAAAGGTGAGGGCCTCGTCCGACTCGTTGGTGGTGGTTCCGCGAATGGCGTCGATGCCCGAGACGCTGAGAAAAAGTTTGTCGAGGAAACGATCGCCGAGGAAATTGATGGCCGCGGCCCCCACCAGCGAAAACGACCACGGCCAGTGCAGGTAGCCTCCTGTCAAATGGATCTTGAGACCCGGCATGTTGCAAAGTTCCATGCCGATGTTGACCGCGTTGGTGACGATGGTGATGTTGCTGCGATGACGCAAGCTCCGTGCCACCCAAGTGGTGGTGGTGCCCGCCGTCAGACCGATGGTTTCGTTCTCTGCGATCAGATCGGCAGCGGCTACGCCGATGTGCCGCTTCTCCTTCACAAAACGATGCTCGCGGGTTTGGAAGGCCGTGTCGTAGCGAAACGGCTCGTAAAGCAATTCCTGCACCAGCGCCGCTCCGCCATGGGTTCGCCGGATCAATCCTCTGGCTTCCAGGCGCGTCAAGTCCCGGCGGATGCTCGGAGCCGACGCTCCCAAAGAAGCGATCAGCTCTTCCACGGTCACCGAGCCTTTGTGCAGCAGGAGTTTTAGAATTCGGTCGTTGCGGTTTTTTTGACGCTCGGACATGGCGCGTCTATATGCTTGCGCAGCCTGAGGATACACGAAGACCAACCCTCACCAAGACGGTCGGCGCACAGGCTCTTATCCTAATCAAACTTGATCTCCTGGTCGCCCAATCAGTCTGTCGTCGACCATCTAGTAGTGGAACACAAAACAGTCATAAAGACCATAAAAAATGATCGTTTGATAGCTATTCAATCATTTTATGGTTGACAACGCCCCAGCCGCCGTCCTAGCCTGCCAAGCGAGGTCGCCGTAGTCACTTAAGGAGAACCATATGATTCACAGGATCCGCATTCGGCCCCAGGTGGCATCTCGTGTCTGTTTGTGTCTGATTTTGACTTTAGTGCCTGCGTTGGCAGGCCGACTACTAGCTCAGAATTCACAGGGAACAATTCTCGGACACGTGCAGGACCCGTCGGGCGCGGCCGTCGCGGGGGCCCAGGTAACGGCCACCAATGTCAGCACGAATGTGACCCACCACTTCACCACCAGCGGTGTGGGCGACTACGTATTTGTGGACATGATTCCTGGGACTTACCAGGTGAAGGTGGAGTCTACCGGCTTCAAGACCGAGATTAGCGCGGGCCTCGTACTGGAAGTGGACCAGACCTTGCGTCAGAACTTCACGCTGGAGGTCGGAAAGATCCACGAAGAGATGACCATCAACGCCGACGCCCAGATGGTGCAGACCGACAACACGACGACAGGTACGGTGCTCGACCAGAAAGCGATCGAGGAACTCCCGTCCAGCGGGCGGGATTTTAACAACTTGCTGAGTCTGTCTGCGGGTGCTGGCAGCGTGAGCCAGGGTGCACAAAACGTCTGGGTAAATCACGGGCTGAATACCAGCTTTACCGAGACCAGCCTCAACGGCAATCGGCCCGACTCCATCAGTTTTATGATTGACGGCGTGGCCGACACAGACAACATGTGGTCAAGCTCTGCGGCCATTCCTCCAGAGTCCGCCATCCAGGAGTTTAAGGTCCAGACGGGGCTTTATTCGGCAGAATACGGGCAGGGCGCGGGCCAGGTCAACGTGGCTATTAAATCGGGAGCCAACACGTGGCACGGGCAAGCCTACGATTACTTCCAAAACGACGCCCTCAATCCGAAGAGCCCCATAGCAGAAGAGGAGCACGTATTTGACGGTGGCGCCGTTCCGAAAGCCACTCCCTGGAAGCAGAATCAGTTTGGCGGAACCCTTGGAGGTCCCGTCCGCATCCCGGGCTTGTACGACGGACACGACAAGACGTTCTGGTTCTTCGCCTTCGACGGCGGCCGGCGGCACTGGGTGCCGGTAGGTCAGTCGGCTCAACCCGTACAGGTTCCAACCGCCCAGGAACGGACTGGCGACTTTTCGGACTGGCCGTGGCCGCTCTACGACCCGAGTACAACGGTCTGCAACCCGAACTGCGATCCGACCACCCGCACGGCTTTCCAGAACAACCAACTCACGAACATCAACACGATGGGGCAAAAGCTCGCAAGTCTATACCCGTTGCCCAATATCAATTGCACCATGCCCTGCAACAACTATTTGGTGCCAGTCCACTGGGCCATCACCACTAACAACGAGATCTTTCGCATCGACCAGAATCTCGGCGGCAAGGACCGTCTCTATTTCACCGGGAACCTGCGCAGCGACTTTGAACCGCATCCCAGTATGCTGCCCTATTCCGGAACCGTAAACTCCACCACTGCGCAACTTTTTGCCTTGAACTGGGAGCGGACAATCAACGCCACCACCATCAACACGGTGCGGATCGGCTATAACCACATGTTCTACCAGAACGAACTGCCGACTGCTTACGGGCCGAACATACAGGCCAATCTCGGCTTCGCCAACGCTCCCACCATTCCTGGCCTTTATTCGCTTCCAACGATCAATCCCAACGATAGCTACAGCGGCATCGGCAACGGCGGGGCCGAAACCTCCGCGAAGACCGGGACGTATCAACTGGTAGACAATCTGACCATGATTCGCGGCAAACACGCGATCACGGTTGGCATCGATATCCGGCGTCTGCGGGAGTTCGAGCAGGACAACTATCTGGGCAACGGATCGATTAACGCAAACGGCGAGTACACGGCGAACTGCTATCCGGGCACCAACTGCCCCGTAGGAAGCTACGGTCTTGGGCTCGGCAACGGAATCGCCGACCTGCTGTTGAGCGACCCGAGCAGCATTGGCGGTCCGCAGCCGGACGGAGTGGATGATCTGCACACGTTCGCAACCAACTGGAACTTCTTCGCGCAGGATGACATCCGGGTTACTCCCAAGCTCACCGTTAACCTTGGTCTGCGCTACGAGTTGCCTCCGGCGTTTCACAGCATCGACAACAGCGGATGGGGCTTCAGTCCGGCCAACGGAGGCAGCCTTGACTGGGCGAGCAAGAGCTTCGTGCAGGGGATTGAACAAGAGGCGGCTACGGCCGGCATTACGCCAACTGCGTCTTTCCTGAACTGCTGTATCCAGAATTCACTTGTCCCACAGGATAAGAAAGACTTTGCCCCGCGCATTGGCATTTCGTGGAGGCCGTTCAACAATGACCGCTTCGTCGTGAGGGCGGGTTATGGCATTTTCTACGACACTTATATGCGGTATTACGACCAGGTTCAGAACTATGACGAGAACTCGCTGCAGACGGTTCTAACGGCGCCTTACCCGAATCCAAGCGCTCCGCAAGCAAAATATCCTGGCCCGACCCTCGATAAGCTGTGGTCGCCCCCAATTCAGGGCTTCGGAAACACGGTCGCATACGGAGGCCAATGTTCTTACTCGACCAATTGTTACGTGTTTGCGCTTCCCAAATGGGACAGCCTGGACTTCCTCGACACCAGCTACATTCTGAACCAAGTGAACTGGCCCGGGAACCACAATCCGTACAACCAGCAGTGGACGCTCGATACGCAATATGCGGTGACGCCGACCCTGCTGCTAGACGTTGGCTATGTGGGATCGCACGGTGTTCGCCTCCCGACATACCTCTTGTTCAATAGTGCGCCTCCCCCGCCAACTCCGACGGATCCATGCAACGGCGGCAGCAGCGCTCCCAGCGGCCCCTTCATTGATGCATCGCTGATCCCCGCCGGTTCTCCGTGCCTGACCGATCCTAATCTCTACGTCATCGATCAGCATGTGCCATATCCAAACGTACCCTCCCAGATGTACGCCAACGCAAATGTCCTGACTTCCAGCTACAACTCCCTTCAAGTGCAGTTGAGGCAGCGTTACTACCGCGGCCTGACTTACAACATTGCCTACACGTGGTCGAAATCTCTGGATGAGATTTCCGGCATCAACCTCGTCAACGGAAACAACAACTTCATTCAAAATCCCCAAGACGTCAAGGCCGACTGGGGTCCGTCCAGTTTCGATCAACCCCACCGGCTGACGGCGAATGGAAGTTGGGAACTGCCGGTCGGCAAAGGGAAGCGGTGGTCGCTGGGACCTGCGAATTGGGTTCTGGGCGCATGGAAGGCAAGCGGCATCTATACCATTACCTCGGGCCGGACAGCTACAGCTTACGCATATAACGGTGCAGCCCTCGATGAGATGGGCCAGTACTCAATTGACAGCGGCTACGATAGCCGCTACCGGGCCGTCCAGTCAGGGAACGCGAATAGCGGCTTCCAAAGGAGCGACACGGAATGGTTTAACACCAGCGTCTTTTCCGTGGCGCCGCCTGGAATATACGGGAATGCGGGAAAGGGCGAGCTGCGCGGGCCGTATTACGAAGACCTAGACTTGAGTTTCGCTAAGGTCTTCCCCATCACGGAACGGCAGCATATGCAAGTGCGGTTTGAGATGTTCAATGCCGGCTCGACCTGGCATCATGGCGCCTGGATTCCAGACTACACCGTAACCGATCACACTTTTGGCTCGCTGGTGCCCAAGCAAGGCTCGGCTGATGCGGTATCCCCTGCGACCTGGGCCCGCGATAACCTCTGGCAGGGACATACAATTCAGTTGAGCGCCGTATATTCCTTCTAACTAACTCGGCGGGCCGCCATTGCGGAAACGCATGGCGGCCCGGCTTGTAACTGGAGCTGGGGAGGGGGCGGCGCTTGAGGAAAAACCAAGCTTGTCCTGTCCCCGTGGTTCCAACTCTTCGGACTCTCGCCATGTCGAACGGATTGGTCCTCGAAGTCTGCGTGGAGTCGCTGGATCGCGCTATGGCGGCTGAGCGTGGCGGAGCGCACCGCATTGAACTCTGCAGCGACTTATCGTCCGGCGGGATAACTCCCAGCGCGGGACTGATGCAAGAAGCTCGCCGCCAGGTACGGATTCCCATCCATGTCATGATTCGTCCGCGCGCTGGCGATTTTTGTTACTCCCCGAGTGAACTTGAAATTATGCGCGCCGATATCCAGAATGCCAAGCGATTCAATATGGATGGCGTAGTGCTCGGAATACTGCTTGAAAGTAATCATATTGATATCGAACGTACAAGAATGCTGGTGGAGTTCGCGCATCCTTTGCCGGTAACTTTCCATCGAGCATTCGACAACTCCGGAAATCTGGAAATTTCACTGGAGGAGGTCATCAAGGCCGGCGCAGCGCGCGTTCTGACTTCTGGAGGCCGCCCCCGCGCCACGGACGCGCTTTCAACTCTAGCGCGGCTGGCGCAAGCCGCAAAAGGCCGCATCCTTCTGATGCCCTGCGGCGGGGTCAATTCCCGCAATATTGCGCGCATTGTTCGGGCAACCTTGGCGCAAGAGATCCATACCTCCGTCGGAACCTCTCGTTCGGGCTCAGCCAGTGGCGGCAATGGACTGGCTCGCGGCACCGCTGCAACTCGCTCTGACCTTCAATCCACTATATTTGAAGAGAAAGTTGCGAAGCTAGTAAGTCTGCTGGGCGACGTTTCTCATGATGAATGTGTGAACTAAACTTATTCTTACCCGTGTGACTATGAGAAATACATCCGGCCTTCACACAACTATCGTGTGTGCGACGATCATGCTGTGCGCCACGTTCTCGTTAGCGCAGAACTTCACGGATGTGAAACCCAGTCCCCAACAGATTGCATGGCAGGATCTGGAGATCGGCGCCATCATTCATTTCGGTCCGAACACCTTCATGGATCGGGAGTGGGGAGACGGCACAGCGGATCCGTCGGTTTTCAATCCGGCGAGTGTAGGCCCCGAGCAGTGGATGCGGGCCGCCAAATCCGCTGGGATTAAGTATGTTGTGTTCGTCGCTAAACATCACGACGGTTTCTGTCTATGGCCGACCGCCAAGAGCCAATACAGCATCAAGTCCAGTCCCTGGAAAGCGGGCCAGGGAGATCTAGTCCGGGATGTTGCCGCCGCCGCTCGTAAGTATGGATTGAAGTTCGGTATCTATCTTTCGCCTTGGGATCGCCACGAGCCGTCATACCAGGACAGTGCCGCTTATGACGGTTACTACCTCGCCCAGTTGAACGAGTTAGTCGGCGCTTATGGCGAACTCGTCGAGTTCTGGCTGGATGGCGCGGGCAGCGCCGGTCACGTGTACGACTTCGATCGCTATGTCGATAATCTTCGCGTGTATCAACCGAATACCCTGATCTTTGCGGATGCGGCCTTGCTCAAGTACGGTGACATACGCTGGGTCGGAAATGAAGAAGGCAGCGCGCCGGAAGAAAACTGGAATGTACTGGATTTGCGCGGCTATCTTCGCTACCGCCCCGCCGAAGCGGATACTCCCTTGCGAAAAAACCATTGGTTCTGGCATCCCCACGATGAGGCGAGTCTGAAGTCCGTCAGCGAACTGTTGGACACTTATCACCAAACCGTGGGCCGCGGCGCGCAATTGATGATTGGGCTCGCGCCCGACGACCGCGGCCTGCTTCCCGATGCGGACGTGAGCCGCCTCAAGGAATTCGGCGAGGCCGTTAACTCAATCTATGCGCCGGAGAAGAATCTTGCAGCTCGCGCCACCAATGCATCGGCATATCAAGCGGCGCTTGATTCCGATCCTGACACGATGTGGTCGGCGCCAGAAGGATCCCATTCTGCGACAATCGACCTGGTTTTTGCTCATCCCATTAGTTTTGACCGCGCTCTGACCATGGAATGGCTGGTGGATGGACAGACGGTGCAGAAGTATGCGATCCAAGTCGTCGTCGGCGCGAAGTGGAAGACGGTCTTCTCGGGAACCACGATTGGTCACAAGAAGATCGATCTCTTCCCTCGCATAAGCACGCAACAAGTGCGACTCAATATTCTCTCTGCTTCCGGTACGGCACGCATTCGGGAGTTCCAGTTGTTCGACGGGGCGCGGACAAAATAGTTAGTTCATTCGACAGGAACTTGCGAGCGGAGTGCCGGAAAGCTCACGCCGCAGAGTGTCCACTGCTAGCGGCGGGCGGCGGCTCGGCCCGGGACACTATCGTCCGCCGTTGCGGGCCACGGTTCATTTCCCGTTCATTTCCTTGACAACCAAAATTATCCGGCTTACTCTCTCGTCCAACACCCGTGGGGGGACTGTTCGCACCGTGAGGCAAGTCATGGTTCAATGCGGGAAGCCTATGCCCATTCCTTCAGGTGAAGCGACAACTTCGTTCAACATCTCCGAGAGGTTCAGCGCGCACAGAATCCAGTTAGTCCTCGATTACCTCGCCGTGAGTTATTCCGAACCCTTATCCACGGCTCGCATGAGTGCGTTGGTCGGTCTTTCTCCTTCCCGTTTTTCCCATATGTTCAAAGAACAAGCGGGCTTGGCGCCGATGCAGTACGTCAAACTCCTCCGGCTAAAGCGGGCAAGCGAGTTGCTGCAAACCACATGCATGAGCGTCAAGGAAGTCATGTTCAAGGTGGGCCTCAGTGACGCCAGCCATTTCGTGCGCGATTTCCGCAGACTCTACGGGGTGACGCCCGGGCAGCATCGAGCGGCGTTGCTTGTGGGTGCGGCGACTGAACCTACAGGAACTGGGCCCTAGCGCCCCTTCCAGGCACGCGCGACAAAAAAGGCCAATAAATAGCACGAATGGCCAATCGTAATTTCTTGCGATCTTAATTAGATGGGTTATTCTTCACGCCTTCCCATAACCTTTTCCCATTAGGGGGGTCGTATGAACAATAAGTTGGCTTCGTCTTTCTCTGGCGACAAGCCCGGCAGAAATCAGAAGGCCGCATTTACGTCTGCGTTGACGTTTAGCAGCAGAATCGGGTCGACTTGCGACCTTGGAGCACAAACCGTCGAACTGACGCCGGGCGCCAGTTCGTGCTGCGGAAGCGGCTGCAGCAGTTGCTCGTGCTGCAGTTGGTAAGCGCCGCAAATTCCCTGGCATGTACAACCTGGCATGTACAAATGGAAGAGAGGACGCAATGAAAAGAACACAGTTTCTGAAGAGCATTATTCTGCCCGCCTCGTTGCTTGCGCTTAGCGCGATTCCCGCCTTCGCGCAAAGCGCAATGATGAAACCGCAAGAGCTTGAGGCTCGGGCAAGAGAACTGAAGGTTGAACCGGCAGAGCTGAAAGTTATCCGCGCGGCAGCGGCCAAGCCGGGCGCTTTCAATGGCTGGGGTGTGGTGCAGGAATTTACCGGCAACTTCGAGAGCGTGGCGAAGAATTACGATGAGTTTTCGAGGGAGTTTAGAGATCAGAAGCTCCAAGCGAAAGCTGGCGAGCCAGCACTCTTGATTCTGCTGGAGGATCCAACTGGCAAGTCGGAGTTCCGCTATCTTGTGGGTTACACGGTTGGGGCGAAACTCGAGCCGAAAGCCCCGCTGCAACCTCGCCAGATAGAGCACCGGGACGCCGTACGGTACACTCACGTGGGGCCCTACGACCGACTGGAGAACATACATGGGGCAGTCAAGGCGAGCGTGAGGGAAATCCGTCAGAAAGAAACGGAATTTCCGGTTGTGCTGCGGCTCTTGAATGATCCGAGAAAAGTCGGCCCAGCTGAGCGCAAGACCGAGATGATCGTTCCGGTCAGTTAGACCCACTTTTTCTTCCAATTACTCCAAATCCCCGGAGAACAATGATTCTCCGGGGAGACCTTCTGAGATAGTGCCGCCGGGGGCTGGGGGAGTGTCTGTCAATGGCTCTTGATGTCTATCTCACGAATGCCTGCAATCTGCATTGCAAGTACTGCTTTAACCTTGAGCGCGAGGACGCGCCCCGCATCCCGCTCGACGATATTCGCACGATCCTGAAAACGGCTTACGACCGTAACAACCGTTACGTTTCAATCACGGGCGGCGAGCCGTTCCTTTACAAACAGATCTTCGACGTTCTCGATTACGCTCATGACTTGGGCTATTGGATCAGCATCCTCTCTCACGGCGGACTCCTTAACCAGGAGCGTATCGATCGCTTGAAGAAGTACTGGCGCGCGCGGATCCGCATCAGCCTCGATGGCCCCGACCGCGAGAGTCACGATCTTCTGCGCGGGCAGGGTACGTTTGACAATACCATCTCGAAAATCGCGATGCTGGTTGAAAACGGGCTCAACGTTGGCGTTGGAGTCACCGTCAGCGAAAACAACATCGGACGGGTTGAAGAAGTTCTGAAGCTTTGTGTGGACAAGGGGATTGCCTTTGTTCGCTGCGTGCCCGTTGCTCGCGTGAAGAAGGGCAAGGCCGCCAACGTCACCAAATCGCTGCATGAAACGCTGCTTGAGACCCTGGTTACCTTCACTCTCAAAAACAAGGATTACGTTGACCTCCCGCAACCCGAGAAGGACACGATTCCAGCTTCGATCGACATGCTTACCACCCGCCGCTGCATGGCAGGCAAACATTTCTTCGGGATTACTCCGGACAAGAAGATTCTGCCCTGTCCCTTGATCAGCGATCACCCCGACATTCCCAAGGTTTATTTCGAGAACGCCGACAGCTTTGTCCAGATTGGCAAGCAGATGGATACGATTTTCGCCGGCATGAAGGAGGAACTGGGCGGCATCTGCCGCACCTGTGAGTTCCGCGAGGTCTGCTATGGAGGGTGCCTGGCTGAAAAATATTCGTTCGAACGCAAGCTCAGCGACGAACAGCCGGTATGCACGAAGTTAATCCTCGAAGGCATCCGGGAGCGTTTCTGCAAGGAAGACGTCGATCGCATTGTGAAGTCCTGGGTATGGCAGTTGCAGAATTCTCTCGAAGCGACCAACGGCCACGCCTGCATGCGCCAGGCTCCTTATTGGAGCGTGAACTTCAAGGTCTACGACCGCTGGGCCGAGTCGGGGATGCGATTCAACTAGGCTCAAAAGGAAAGCTCGGGGAATGAAACCAAAGAATAGCAATGGGCAGCAGGGTAGCGAGCGGAAAAAGACTGCCATGTCGCTCAACGAGTTCTATGAGAAAGAACTGCCGTTGCTCGCCGACGTGGTCAGCTTCTGCAACAATCTGCCCGTCTCGCTTTATGCCGACACCACCGTGGTCAAGTCCGCGGAGACCGTCTTCCGAGGTGCGCTTCTGTCGCAGAACCGGCTGGTTGCCGAGGAGTATCTGCTGAACTTCAGGCGCAGCGAAGCCGATTTGGGAGTGGTGATCGGGACCAGCAACTACCGTATGCCAATGGCAGTGGCGGCGGCCGCGAACCGCGATCTCGAAGAGAACGAAGACGATCTGATTGCACTGCCGCCTTCCCGTAACGAACGCGCGCCCATCGGGCCGATCATCCGCAGCCGGCGCAGCCAGCGCCATTATTCTGGCGAGGCGGTTTCCTTGCAGGATCTCTCCACTGTCCTTTGGCATAGCGCGGGCGTCACCGGGAAACTGCACCTTGAAAACGCGCCCGATAGTGCGGTACTCGGGAACACCGGCCATGTCGATCTGCGGGCGAATATGTCCGGCGGCGGTCTGTATCCCGTGGACCTCTTCATCGTCGCGCTCAACGTCGAGCAACTGCCCGCCGGATCTTATCGCTACCTGCCGAAGCAGCACGCGCTCAAACCCGCGGGCTCGGGCGCCGCGCCTGAAGTCGGCAAGCTGGCTCAATTTGGCGAGATCCAGGCGCAGAAGGCGAGCTTTCTGATCTGCTACCTCTACAACTTCTTCGAGAACTCACGCAAGTACGGCGAAGCGGGGCTCGCTTTTGCCTTCATCGAGGCCGGCGTGATTGCCGCGCACGCGCACTTGCTCTGTACCGCTTGCGGCCTCGGGTCTTGCGATGTAGGGAGCTTCTCGAAGCGCCGCCTGGAGCAAATGTTCGATGCCGACGGTATTTCAAAACACATGATTCATATGACTGTGGTCGGAAAACTGGGGACAAACGCGTGACACAAACAGATGAGAAGCTGCCGGTTTATCGATTAGCCGAAGGGCTGCGAGCCTATCGCACCGGCGAAGAGATCCGACTCCGCAAAGGAGTATGGAATCACAAAGAAGCCATCCTCCGGCTTGCGGGGTTGGAGGAGCGGGACGCCCGTGTCCTCGGCGCCGTCTGTGACGCGTTCTTGCAGGGGCGCGAGGCCGATCTCAATGTCATCGTCCGTGACTTGGGGCTAAAGGCCGAAGATGTGGGCCCGATCTGCGGCCTGCTCGAGAGCCTGAAGCAGCAGCAGTTCCTGAATGAAGCGAAAAGAGGAGATGTATCGGAGGCGGTGCGCGCGCTGCTCGGTGGCAACCTCACGGGATTTGAAGAACGCGCCGCCCCCCCGCGCCCCGTGCTCTTTTTCTCCGACAACAATTATGCGCGCGAAGCTGCCAAGACTCTGGCCGGCGAGATTGGCCTTCCCCTCGATGTGATCGACGACAAGACCCTGCAGGCGCTGGCCATGGCAGACCTCACGACCCGGACCGACGCCGTCGAATACATGCAGACCGTGGCGGAGTTCGGGAAATTGTTTCAGTCGTACCGGTGCGTTCTTGGGGTGGTCGCCTCGCCGAATGTGTCGCTCCTGAGAAACCTGAATCGGCTGCTCGTCGGCGCCGAGAAGCCGCTGATCCTCGGGCTCGTCGACGGTCCCTTCCTGCACGCGCTGTCAACGCTGGCCACCGAGACGGGATGCTTCGAGTGTTTCGAACAGCGCATGCTTGCGCGTCTCGAAGACACGGTGGTGTACCACCAGTTCGTACAGGCGACGGGCGGTGGCACAAATTCCGGCGGTCCGTGGCTTTCGCCACAGCTGCACACCTTGACCGCGACCGTAATCTCCGAGGCCTTCCTGTACTCCACGCTCGGCATGATGCGGCTTGCGGGCCGCATTGTGAGCGTGTACCAGCCCCTGCTCGAAATTCAAGTGCAGGACTTGCTGCGCGTTCCCTATTGCCCAGCCTGCGGATTCATCTCCAAGGCTCAGGTGAACGAGCTGTACACCTCTTCAAAACGCATCATGACCGACATGATGGCGAAGATCGAAGTGGAGGGCTAAGCGTGGCGACGGGGTGCAAACTGGAACCGGTTTTTTATCCTTACGGATCGCACCTTCTGGAAAACGTGCTCCAGCCGATCTGCTCGGAACATGGCGGCATTACCCAGAGTTTGTTAATGAGTCCAATTCGCTACTCCGACCAGCTCGACATCAAGTCGGTGATGGCGCAGATGCCGGGATACCATCGGGTTCTGCTCGGCCCCCATCTGGACTTGCAATACCACCTGAGCGGCTACGGGACGTTCTACGAAGAGGCACTGATTCGGCTGGTCGGCGAGGCCATCGAGCGCTACTCGCTGCTGATGGCCGCGCGCACCATGGCGGACCAGATCGAGTACGCATCGTACACCGAGATTTCAAAGACCGGACGGGTGGTGCCGTTTGAGTATCTGCGTCCCTACAGCGATGCCGACTACGAGAAGTTGAGCCAGGGACAGTACCGCGGATATCGCCGCCTTGAAACCGGCGACGTCGTGGGTTGGTTGAAGTGCCCATCGCTGTTCAACCCCGGGAGCGAAATCTGGGTGCCGGCGCAGATGCTATTCGTTGGTTACAAGTTGAATCGGGAGCGAGGGGAAGTGGCGTTCTGTCCCGGATTTTCGACGGGCACTGCCTCGCACCTGTCTTTCGAGAAGGCACTGCAGAACGCTATCCTCGAATTCATCGAGATCGACGCTCTGATGCTGCAGTGGTACACCGATCTCACCGCACCCCAAGTGACCGTCGACAACCTCACCGTCTCCGCTCTGGTGCCGAAGCTACTTGCGGCTCGCTCGCAATACGAATTGCTGGCGCTGGACCTGAGAGTCCTGAAGAATGTGGATGCGCACGTCTTCGGCTCGATCTTGATCAATAAGGAGAACGAGCGTCCGTTCATTATGCTCGGCGCGCAGGGCAATCTCGATCCCGTGCGCGCGCTTTACCGCGGCTTGATGGAGGCGATCGCCATCTCCTTCCTCGGAATCTACGGTCCGCTCTATATGCCGAAGGCGTATCTGGCCAAGTCGGACGACGCGAATTTTACGGATCTGGATCGCAACGTCTCTTTCTTCGCATCGCCCGAAAACGCGGCGGAGAAGAGGAATGTCATCCAGAAGCTGATCGGCGGACGGAAGGTCCTGTCGGGGATGAAGAGCTATGATACCGGTGATACCGGAGCCGACACCGCCCGCTTGATTCGCCAACTCTCATCGGTAAGCGAGTACGGAGTGTACCTCGACGTCACCCCGCCTGAGACCTGCAGCCGGGGATGGAAGGTGATGCGCGTCTTCTTCCCCGAACTGGTTTCGATGTGCGTGCCCGGAGTGCCCTGCAGCCAACATCCGCGCATCAAGGCGCATGGAGGGATTTCCAATCCATACCCCCACCCTCTACCTTGATGGCATCATCCTCGCGGCGGTGTCCTATCCTTCCGGGGTGAGCAATTCCCTTTTCGTTACCTGGAAGGGAGCGCCGCGCCAGGTTTCAACCAGCTGGCTGGCGGCTCTGGTGCTGCCCTTCGCAGCCGTCGTCCCCGCGGTTTGGGCGCTGAGTCCTAAGTTGTTTGCCTCGAGCTTATTGGTCCCAAGCCTACTCACGTTGCACTCGGCCAAGGGGCTGTTACTGTTTGGAGTGGCCGTGCTGCTCGCCCCGGTTGTGCTCGCGATCGAATACGGAATCCTCGGGTTCGCCTCCTACCGCGTGAACGGAGAGTTCCCTCGAAAAATTGCCGTGCAACGCTTTTGGCAGGGCCTCACTCCGGGTGGGCACCTTTTGCTGGTGCTGGTGGCTGCGGGTGAAGAAATCTTCTATCGGCTGATCGGCCTCGGCGTCTTCCTCTCCATCGGTCTCCCGCTCCCGGTTGCTCTTTTGATTAGCTCCGTCGCCTACGGCTTGAACCATCTCTACCTGGGCAGGACGGTTGTGCTTTCGAAGAGCGTAGCTGGTTTGGTTTACGGTACGCTGTACCTTGCTGCTGGGAACATCTGGCTGCCGATTGTTACTCATGCTCTGCAGAATTTCGCTCTGTTCCAGTTCACCAGGGAGCGCGATGCCTAACGTAATCGTTCTTGGTGGATTCGTGGCCGCTGCAACCGCCGTCTCCTTCGGCTGGGGTCGGGCGCTCTGGTATTTTGCCGATCGGTCGCAGGCGATTCGCCGCTGGGTGTTTTTCGCGATGGGATACACTCGCCGGTCATTCAGCGAGGTGCGAGCGCTGGTATTGAGCGCAATCTACTACTCCCTCGGCCTGCTGGCCTCACTGCTGCTTGCACTCGCATTTCGACTGCCGGTTTCTTCGTTGATCTCGTTCAAGGCGTCCTATATTGCATTGTCGCTTCTCGGAATTGCCGGCGAGATTTCTCTCGCGAACCTGCTCATCGATCTGAGCGTCAGGCTCACCGGTACAGCGGGTCCGGAGCGGTTTGCGGAAATCAGAGAGATTCCGTGGATGAAAGGTCTGTATCAGCTTCCCCCCGCCGTCGTGCCCGTGGCGGCTGCGTGCGGCGGTGTAGTGGAGGAGATTTTCTTTCGCGGCGTCGTGCTGCGTGTCATGATTGACCGGCTGTCGATTGCTCCCATGCTCGCGATTGCGATTGCCGGCACGCTGTTCGTCTTCCAGCAACTGGTGCAGGTGCGGACCGCTTTCCAGGCCATGGTGATTGGTTCCGGGTGCGTTGCGATCTCTCTGGTTGGCGGACTGCTCGTGGCGCTCACTGGCAGCGCCTTGCCGGCACTGATCTCACACGGCTCGTTCGTCCTTTTCTTCATGTCGCAGGGCAGCAAGGCATCCACGAACTCGTACCCGGCAAAGGCGGAGATCACGGCCCGATGATCATTGAGGTCCAGGATCTGACGAAGGGCTACGGAAACATCGTCGCGCTCAAGGGCATAAGCCTCGGCATTCAGGCAGGCAAAGTTGTCGGACTGCTCGGCCCCAACGGCGCTGGCAAAACGACATTCATGGAGACGCTGCAAGGGTTGCGCACTCCGACCTCGGGCAAAGTGTCGGTCCTCGGCCTGGATCCTACGCGGCAGGCACAACAACTCAAAGCGCTAATCGGAGTGCAGTTGCAATCGACCGCTCTGCCGGAGGAGTTGACTCCGCTCGAAACTCTCAAGCTGTTCGCTGCATTCTTTCGCAAGGCGCTGCCGCCCGCGGAGGTTCTGGAGCGTGTTGGGCTGAAGGAAAAAGCCAACAGCCGCAACCATACTCTCTCCGGTGGACAACGCCAGCGCCTGGCGATTGGCATGGCGCTGATCAACGATCCCGAGCTGATTATTCTCGACGAGCCTACCAGCGGCCTCGACCCAGCAGCCCGGCGGGAAATCCATGATCATATTCGTGACTTGGGGGCCCTCAAGAAGACAGTGCTGCTGAGCACTCAATATATGGAGGAGGCGGAGAAGCTCTGCGATCGCGTCATCGTTCTCCGAGCTGGAGAAATCGTTGCCGATGGCAGCCCGCAAGAGCTGATCTCGCGAGCCACGAGAACCGTGGCGCTTTCCGTCGTTCTGGAAGGAGAATTCGACCCGGCGCTTCTGGTTCAAGCCGGGGCCGTAGCTCAGGAAGTGGAAGGCGATCGCCGCAGTTTCCTGGCTTCCGATCCCAAAGCCGCGATTGTGGCGTTAGGCTCGTTGCTGCAGAAACCAGGCGCGGCTCTGGTCGACCTGCAGATGAGGTATCCGAACCTTGAAGATGTCTATCTCCAATTGATGGACGGCGCTGCCTTCGCGCATCGGGAAGACGCATGATCCAGCTTCGCGGTCTCGGTGCGCTTTCCTGGGCTTATCTGCTCGAGGCCTCGCGCAGTAAAGCCGCTGTGTTTTGGAACCTCGTTTTCCCGCTGTTCACCCTGATTGGATTTTCCTACATCTTCGGCGGCGGAGAACCTGTGCCCGTGGCGCGTGTCGTGCCCGGGATCATGACGATCAACCTGCTCGCGGCAGCGTTCTTCGGCATTTCCATGCACATGGTCACGCTCCGCGAGAAAGATCTCTATCGGCGCTTTTGGGCCACTCCGCTTACCCCGCTCACCGTGGTATTGGCCCACTCGGTGACCGCACTGGTGAACATGCTGGTCTCCGTTGTTCTGCAGCTTGCTGTGGCCTTGGCGCTCTTCCACATCTCACTTCATGGCTCCGCCGTCACCCTGGCGATTGCGGTCTTGCTTGGCGCCTTCGCATTCATTCCGCTCGGCCTGCTCGTAGGCAGCGTCGCCCAGAATACGAAAACCGCTCCCGCGATCAGTAATCTCCTGTTCTTCCCGCTCAGCTTTCTCTCCGGCGCGGCGATGCCGTTGTACTTCATGCCGGTCTGGATCCAGCGCTTGGCGACCCTTCTGCCTTCAACCTACCTAGTGGAACTTCTGCAGGATGTGATGCTGCGCGGCTACGGGCTCAGGGAAATTGCGATTCCCGCCGGAATACTGGCCCTGACTGGCATCGCCGGCTTTGCCTTCAATGTCTGGCTCTTTCGGTGGGAGAGCGCGCAGCCGATCAATCGGCGAGGCTTGGTCCTGACAGTCGCAAGCTTGGCGATTATCTACGGCGCGGTCTTTGTTCACGGTATGAACCTCGAGTCGGCTCGCGCGCCCGAGCAAAGGAATTCAGGCAGATTCAAGCTCACCAGCGATACGCGGATCCTCAGGGGGATGACGATTCTCGACGGACTGGGCGGCCGCATCGAGCACGGAGAGGTGGTCCTAGAGGGGAACCGAATCGTCGACGTTGGCCCCGCCGACGGGAGCATCCCAAAGGGCGTGCCGGTGACCGACTTTTCCGGTCTGTACATGATTCCAGGGCTCATCGATTCGCACATTCACCTCGGCGGATCGGGCGGCGGATCCAGTTCGCCCGAGGAATTCGCGCCCTCGCGGGTGGTGCGCGACACGCAGGTCTTCCTGGCGCTCGGAATCACGTCTTTCCTTTCCTTGGCTGACAACGTCGAGGACTTGCAGCGGCTGAAACAAGACGTGGCGTCAGGCGCAATGCGCGCCCCGCGGCCCTTCTTGTCAGGCCCTGTGATTACCGCCCCTGGAGGCCATCCCGCGAAACTGTTCTCTTTCATGCCCGGCCTCGCCGAATACATGACCCGGCAGGTTGACTCGCCGGCGGCGGCCGAGAAGGCAGTTCGCGAGTTGGCCGCTATGCATGTCGACATCGTTAAGCTCTACCTGGAAGAAGGCTGGCCCGGGCAATCGTTTCCAGTTTTGTCGCAACCGTGCCTGCAGGCGGCAATCCGCACTGCCAAAGAGCTTGGGCTTCGCACGACCGTGCACGTGGACAACGACGAGCACGCCCGAATGGCGATCGAAGCCGGCGCCGATGGTATTGAGCACGTGCCTCCTGACCTCACCGATCAGACCATCCAGCGAATGGTGAACAAGGGTGTCACGTTGACGCCAACGTTAGTCGAATCCGAAGGATTGGCCATGGCCATGTCGGGCGTGCCAGTCACAGATCCGTTGGTGCAAAAGTGGGAGAATCCTTCCATCGTTGCTTCGCTGCAATCGCCCGACTCCTGGATTGCCCGGTCGCGCCAGTCGAAAGAAACCGTTGACTACTATGTCCAGCGGTTTGAGCGAGCCAAGAACGCGCTTCGCCGTGCCGTCGCGGCGCACGTGATCGTTCTTGCCGGCAGCGACTCCGGCAACCCTGGTTCTTTCCACGGCCCAGGTCTGCTGCGTGAACTGGACCTGTTGGTGGAGCAAGGCGGCATGACTCCGTCCGCTGCGATTGTTTCGGCCACCAGCGCCGCTGCCAGGCGCCTGGGGCAAAGCGATATCGGCCGTATTGCCCCCGGAGCTTTCGCCGACCTGGTTGTCCTCGATGCCGATCCTACCCGCGACATCCGCGCGGTAAGCGCAGTTCGCGCCGTCTATTTAGGCGGCGTGCCCCTGGATCGCGACTCGTTGCTCAGCAAGCGTCCCGGAAACTGGAGCCCACTTTTCAGTTACCCTGCGCCCTCAAAACAATAGATTGCCGCTTAGGGCTTCGACCATGGCAAGGGCCCACAAGGAAATTGGCCCCGTGGCCAAGGCGCATGGAACTCCACCCAGACGTAGGAGACGCCAGACGATAATCATTTCACAATGTCGCGAACCGCGAGGCAGGTGTAAACTCGGGGGTTCGTTTTAGCGGTTAAGGAGATCGTAATGACACGACGACGGAGCGTATTTTCGTGGTGGCGCTTTGCTAAATGGGGCCTTTCTGCAGCGGCCATCGCTGCCTTTCTTCTTCCATTCGCGGTCCAGGCACAGTCCGCCGAGGAAGCCGCACGCATTGCGAGCACGCTCTCCAGTCAGTCCCAATCGGTAATCCAGCGCCTGTCGGGTCTGGATGCCCTGCCTGCGGACGGATGGAAGACCCATGTGGGCGATCTCGCGCATGGTGAAGCTCTCGATCTGGATGACTCAAGTTGGCCCATCGTCGGCGCCAAGGCCGAGGCCGCGACCGACGCAGTCTGGTATCGCCGCTCCATCACAGTGCCTCCCACGCTGAACGGATACGACCTCACGGGCGCCAGAATCTGGTTCAGCTTTCACGCCTCCGCCAACGGGCCCATGCCGGAGATCATCTACTTGAATGGCCGTCGCGTGGCCATGGGCGACGACCTTGAACCCATCGTTCTCTTCGATCATGCAAAGCCCGGCGACACTGTGCTGGCCGCGGTCAAACTTCTGCCCACGGTCGACAAAAAGTCCTTCGGGGGGACGGAGCAGAAGATCGAGTTTTCTGAGAACCGGCCCAATCCGGATGACTTACGAATCGAATTTCTCACTTCCGCCATCCTGCTTCCGAGTCTGTCCACAAATGTCTCTGCCGACACTGCTGTGCTCGAAAAGGCCATCGGCGCGGTGGATCTGAAGGCGCTCGACGCGGGCGATCAAAAGGCCTTTGACGCCTCGCTCCGGCACGCACAGGAACAACTGGAAACGCTGAGGCCCACGCTCCAGCAAGCCACCCTGCACCTTACGGGCAACGCACATATCGACGCGGCGTGGCTCTGGCCCTGGACCGAGACCGTCGACGTCGTCAAGCGCACCTTCGGCACGGCCCTGCAACTGATGAACGAGTACCCCGGCTACACCTATACCCAGTCCGCCGCCGCCTATAACGAATGGATCGCAGAAAAATATCCAGAGATGAATGCCGAGATCAAGCGGCGCATCAAAGAGGGCCGCTGGGAGATTGTCGGCGGCATGTGGGTTGAGCCCGACTTGAACATACCGGACGATGAGTCCACGGCCCGTTCCTTGTTGATTGGAAAGCGCTGGTTCCAGAAAGAGTACGGCGTCGACGTTCATATTGGCTGGAACCCAGACTCGTTCGGCTATAACTGGCAGTTACCACAGATCTATAAGAAGTCCGGCGTGGATTACTTTGTCACCCAGAAGATGGCTTGGAATGACACCAACCAGCTGCCCTTCAAGCTATTCTGGTGGGAATCGCCAGACGGCAGCAAGGTCCTCACTTACTTTCCCCATGATTACGTTCATATCGATCTGAATCCCGTCCGTTTGGCGGACGATCTCGCAACTGCGCGCAAGCAGGCTCCGGGATTGACCGAGATGATGGACCTCTATGGCGTGGGCGATCACGGTGGCGGCCCCACCCGCGCCATTCTGGACGAGGGTGTGCACTGGATGCAGCCCGGCAAAATCGTCCCGCCGATGCGGTTCGGCACGGCCTCCGCCTATTTTCATGACGTCGCCGGTAAGGTGGATAGTAACTCCCCGGAGTGGAACTATAACTCGATTGCCAAGGGCTACACACCACCTCCTGCGCCGGCGGAAGGAAAGATAAGCATTCCTACTTGGAAGAGTGAAATGTATTTCGAATACCACCGCGGCGTAATGACGACGCAGGCCAACCACAAACGCAACATGCGTCAAAGTTCCATGTGGGCATTGAATGCCGAGAAGTACGCCTCCCTGGCATGGCTGGATGGAAAGCCATACCCGGCAGATGCACTGACCGAGGCATGGAAGAAGATCACCTTCAACGATTTTCACGATTTGGGCGCCGGATCGGGTATCGGCATCATCTACAAAGATGCGCAGCGCGACTATGATCAGGTCCGATGGTCGACGAATGAAATCTCCAGCAATGCATTGAGTATCATCGCCGCGCACGTGAACACCCGCGTGGTTGGCGGAGTTCCTGTGTTCGTCTTCAATCCTCTGGCGTGGCAGCGCTCCGGACTGGCGACGCTGGAGGTTCAGATGCCCTCCGCGATTGTGGGCCCGCTGTCGGTCCTCGATCCGCAAGGCCGCGTTCTTTCCTCGGAAATTCTTGCCAGCGACCAGGCGACTAACACGTATCGCCTGCTGGTGGACGTCAAGACCGTGCCTTCGATCGGCTACACGATTCTTCATGTCGTTTCCGGCGCCAGGCCGGCGCCCACCGATCTGAAGGTTAGCGGCCTGACCATGGAGAATGCGAACCTGCGGGTCACGGTGGATCCGAAGACCGGCTGCATTACTAGCCTGTTCGACAAGCGCGCGAACTTCGAGTCGCTGGCCGGCGGCGCCTGCGGCAATCAACTCCAGACCTTCAAGGACACTCCCAAGGATTACGATGCGTGGAACATCGATCCCGGCACGTTCGATCACATGACACCGATCGACAGTGTGGATTCAGTGGAACTGATCGAAAAAGGTCCGCTGCGCGCCGTAATTCGCGTGTCACGCGCCTGGCAAAACTCGAAGTTCGTGCAGGACGTTACCTTGTATGCCGGAGCCGATCAAGTCGATGTAGTGAACGACATCGACTGGCATGAGACCCACGTTCTGCTGAAGTCCGCCTTCCCGCTGGCCGCAACCAGCAACCATGCCACATATGAAATTCCTTTCGGCAGTATTGAACGCCCCACCACGCGCAACAACACTTGGGAGAAGGCGCAGTTCGAGGTCCCTGCGCAACGCTGGGCCGATCTCGGCGATGGACAGCATGGCTTCAGCCTAATCAATGAGTCCAAGTTCGGATACGACGATCAAGGCAATGTGCTGCGTCTAACGCTGCTGCGTTCGCCGGTTTGGCCGGATCCAGAGGCCGATCGCGGGCACCATCACTTCCGCTACGCCCTCTACCCCCACGCCGGCGACTGGAAGCAGGCCCTCAGCGTTCGGCATGGCTATGAGTACAACTACCCACTGCAAACCATGCAGGTTGCGGCGCACGCCGGCACGCTGCCTCTGGAGCATTCCTTCGCGTCGGTTCAACCGGAGAATGTTGTGCTGACGGCGATGAAGAAGGCCGAAGACACCGACAGTCTCATTTTCCACGCGTATGAATGGGCGGGTAAGTCCAGCAACGTGACGTTCACCGTACCTAAGGGAGCTACAGGCGCCATACTCACCAACCTTCTCGAACAGCCACAAGGATCGCCGCTGACGATTAACGGAGACCAGCTAACTGTGCCCATCCATCCCTTCGAGATTCTCACCCTTCGCGTCGATTATCTGCGCGACTCGAAGCCAGGACGCGCCAATCGTGACGGAGATGCGACCCGAGTTAAGGAAGGGGAGTTACGCGCAAAGTAATTAGCACCAGATACAACGGCTCACTTTATCGACAAACGACGACTTAGCTGGGGAATTTGTTTTCAGCGCGCAGCGCCCGCACTCTCTGGCCGGACAAGCAAGGCAAGCCGCGGAAACAGGAAGTGGCCGCCAGCGTCATCGATCACATTTACCTGGCAGGTATAAAAGCCGGGTTTGAGCGATGTCAGCGGCACGTCTAACTGGAAGACGGCGGCCTTCCGCTCGCGCGCATTCAATTCCGTCAACTCCACCAGTGAACTTTCGTAGGCTTTGACTTTGCCCTGAAAGAACGCGACGTTCGACAAAAGCCGGATGCCGGACCTGCTTTCCTGGCCTCTTGCAGAATCTGGGACCGCCGGTCGCGCCGGATCGTACACCTCATAATAAAGAAACAGATGCTGCGTGGCCGAGAAGACATGCGTGATGTTTGGGATGATCTCGGAACCGTCGTGCACCAACGGGTTCAGGTTCGCACTCGTCTTGATCTTTGTCGTTTCAATCTGGTTCGCCAGCACCACCGAGCTCATCTTCAGCGGCCATGCCTTCAACTCCGGCACCTCAATGTCGGTTTCGAATGACGCCATGCGTCCAGTCTGATTCTCGCGCACCACAAATTTCAGGTGATACTTGCCGCTCAGCAGGCTCATGCCCGTGTCGTACTGCACATTCTTCTTTTGCACTTCGGCCGACGTGCTTACGGCGAGTTTCACGGTGTCGCGAATTCTATTTAACGGATGGTGTTCGCTATCGAGCACCATTCCAATCACATCCAGCGTTGCTTTATCGCGGTCGCTGCTGCGCACGAAGGGAATCTGCGAGCCCGGCACCACCAGCGAGATAGGAACGAAAAACTTGTTACCATCCAACCGGAAGTAGGCGACGCCCAGATACAGCGGGAAATCCGTGGCCGGTAACTCAGATGCAAGTTCCTCCTCTAACTGCCGCTCCTTGTCGTCCTGGGTGGAATGCTGATAATCAGCGGGAGCGTAGTAACCGCGGCGATAGTCGATCTTCACATCGCGCAGATTGCTCCTCACTACGATGTGACGGTAACGCCCGTCGCGCGCGGGGTTCGTGCTGTGATAGCCGAGCAGATAGTAAGTCGATGTATCTTGCTGCACTCCCTTGAAAATCCTGCTGAAGTCGTTGGAGTCGAGAAAAGCTCGGCCGCCGGTATCGCTGGCCAGCGTCACCAGCGTTTCTTGGGTGGCGAAATTGGAATTCAACGCATTAAGCGTCGCCTGTCCCGAATACGCCGAAACACCGCGCAGGCTGGCGTTCTGCGCTTCGCCGCCCGCCACCAGCGCCTGCAGACCGCGCATGTCCATGGTGTAAATCGCCAGATTGGAACGCACCGCCGCGTTCACCGCCGCGCGCAGTTCCGATTGATTCTCGATGCCGGTTCGATCCATGCCGCTGGAAAAATAAATCAGCGACTTTTTCTGCTGCACGTGCGCCAGCTTTTCCGCCACCGAGCGCAACGCCTCCAGACGCCGGTCGGTGTTGAAGATGTTGTATTCTGTATCGTCCGCGTTAAAAGGCTGTCCCGTGTCGGGCGTCCCCTCTGTCGTTCCCGTGGTGCCTTCCTCAAAACCCTGGCCGCTGCCTGCACTGAATGCGTCCAACTGTTTTTTCAGGAGTGCTTGGTCCGCAGTAAAATCCTGATTTACCAGCAGCGAACTTCCCAGCGAAACAATCGATACCAGGTCCGCGGGAGCCATTTGGGTATCGACGTAACGTTCGGCGGAACTGACTGCGCGGTCGATCTCATCCGGTTCCATGGCCGAGAGGTCGAAGAACAGGACAATCAAGCGCCGGTCTTTGAACTGGGCCGACAAATCCGCTGTGGAGGCCGTGGTACTCGCCTGCCCAGATGCTGCTTCCGGCAGCGGTTTTGCCTGTGCGACATCGGACGCGGGCACGGCATCGACGTTCTCCACATCGAAGGAAACAATCTTCTGCGGCTTGTTGTCCTCGAGTATTGTAAAATCTTTCGGCTTCAATCCCGGCACAAACTTTCCGCTCTTATCCCTCGCCGTTACGTTCACCAGGACGAGATCCGATTCCGCGTGAAACACATATCCGGTTTGTTGCTGCGATGGCGAAGTTGAGCATAGGAGCACAAGCGCCAGCAGCACCGCTACGGCTTGATCGGCGAATCGGTTTGGAGTCACAGTCATAAGAACCCTCTTCGAAAGCGTTTCCCGCAGCGGCATCCTCCTCAGAAACGAAAGCGTGACGTAATCGTGAACTGTCGCATGGCGCCGGCCGCCGTAACCCGGCCAAATGTAGGCGAGTTATAGTTGGTATCAATCGACGAGTAATTCACTAAGTTGAAAATGTTGGTGGCCTGCGCCCGAAACTCCAGCACACGCGCCTCCTTGAGCGGAAAAAGTTTTGTGAATGCCATGTCAAACACTTTGCTGCCCGGACCCATGATGCTGTTACGCCGCGCATCCCCGTAGGTGCCCGCGGGCGGTTTAGAAAATGCGGCGATGTTGAACCACTCCGCAATCGAGGGATGCGCCAGGATCACCGATTGCCCAGGCACCAAGTTCGGCCGCAAAGTACCGTTGGTTCCACCATTCACGTCACTGATTTCATTCAGGAACCGTGGTGTAAACGGCAGCCCTGACGCGATCATCCAGTCGCCGCTCCATTGCCAGTCGCCAAAAACGGCCCGCAACGGAGAATTTCCCGTGAGCCAGCGTTTGTCGTGACCAAGGGGCAGTTCGTACAAATAATCCGCGATGAACTTATGGGTCTGGTTAAAGCTGGAGAGTCCACGTTCCGCGGACAGATCGAAGGGATTCTGCGCAACGTTGGCCGCGCCTCCGCCCGACGAACCCCCACCTCCGGCGCCGGTGCCACCCGCACCCAGTCCAGGGGTATTCGCTCCCGAGGTTGCCCCCGCGCCAATGGAAGACGCGTCATCGAGCGACTTGGAAAATGTGTAGGTGCCCCCGATCGCGAATCCTGCCGACAAGCGCTTGCGCAGGCGCACCGACGCCGCGTTGGCCTCCGAGTCCGCCACTGAATTTTCGTAGGTGAAGGCGTCAACGCCGGAAATACGAATCCCACTCGCGGTTCGGTTTGGGGCTTCCAGAATATCGAGATCCGTTCCCTTGGTTCCGGTGTAGTCGAGATTCAGCAGCAGGGTGGGGCGGATCTGCTGTTGAATGTCAAGATTGCGAATCTGCACATAGCCCAGCCGGTAATTTGGATTCACGGCATAGCTGTTGGTGATGCCGGTGGGCGGCGGAAATCCGTTTTGCAGCGTCAGCGTTGCAGGATACGTTGGAGGTAGCGGCTCAACGTTAGTTGCCGTGGTGGAGAACGGCGGCTGATAGGCGAGTTGCTGTGCGATGCCCTGATAGGCGCCCGTGTTGTAGTTGATACCATAACCGCCGCGCACTACGGTTTTGGAAAACGGCTTCCAGGCAAAGCCGATGCGCGGCGCGAAGTTGTTGCGATCCGGCCGAACCAGGCTGCCCGGCAGGCCGCCGCTGTTTGGCCCCGGCTGAATTGGCGTTACTGGCGTCGATCCAAGCGGAAGCGCCGGATTCAGAACGCCGGGAGAGAGATCGAGGTTCACAATGCGGTTGTTGATTTCTGTCAGCGGCGAAACATACTCGTAGCGCACCCCGAGATTGAGCGTCAGATTCGCGCGCACCTTCCACTCATCTTGCGCATACAAATCCCAGTAATTGCCGCGGAAGTAGTCGCTCTGTCCGAACTGCACGGACGTTTGCTGGGGCAATCCGAGCAGAAAGTCCGCAAAATCGTATCCCGTCCCGGCGACGGGCTGGCCGCCACTCACCTGCGAAGTGTTGGTGCCGGAAAAGACGAACGAGCCGCGCGGATTGCTGTCGGTTTCCGTATTCACCTGCACGCGCCGGAAGTCTCCGCCCCAGCGCCAGGTATGCTTGCCGTGATTCCAGACCACATTGTCGGAGAAAGTGTAGGTCTGGGGTCGCGTCAGCGATGGGGTCGTGTCCTGAAGACTGGCGAAGTTCGTGAAAGAAAGATTCGGCAGTCCCCAATCGAACGGATTCGTTGAAACTCCCGTGATTCCGAGCGTGCCCGTAATGTTGTTATTGAAAGCGTAGAGATTCTGCGTGTGCGTCCGGTTGCGGTTAAAGTCCGCGCGAACAATGTTAGTCAGTTTTCCAATGCTGCGCGTGTACGACACCGGGACGTCAAAGCTGCGCACGGTTGTGCTGCCGCCGACGCTCGGAAACGGATTCGTTAGCGTAGCGGTCGATTGATGGTAGTGGAAGCCGACCTGCAGGCTGTTGCGTGGAGCGTTGCGGCCTCCGCCGCGGCGTCCGCCTGCGGGCGCTGCGCCAATGCTGTGGTTCACACGAATGTTCAGATCGTCGCTGTCGCTCGTGGCGGAAGTCACGTAGTGAAAGTTCTGATAGTTGCTTCCCTGAAAACTCGGACACGGAATATACTGCAACAATCCCGCCGCGGTACCGCTGGACTGCCCGGTCCATGGGCACGTTTGTGAACTGAATCCTGGAATGATGTTGCCGGCGTAAGGGGTATTAGTCACAGGATTGAAAAGTTGTACCTGCTGCCCTTTCGCGGACCCCGAAGTGTAATTGACCCCGGAAAAGTTTCCCTGCCGCTCAGCCAGCGTCGGCACCGTCGAAAATTGATCGAAAGGATTCTCCCCGTGCCTGCCGTTGAAGTTGATGAAGTAAAAAGTCTTGGTCCCGCCGTGGTAGATATGAGGAATGTTCAGCGGTCCGCCCACGGAACCGCCGAAACTATTCTGCACATACGCCGGTTTTTCCGTCGGCTGGCCGGTGAGCGCAAACGGCGAAGCATTCAGCGCCGAGTCGCCGATGCCGTAATACACCGATCCATGCGGTCGATTGATGTCAAACCCGCGCCGGCCAAAAACCATCGGCCCTCCGCCACCGAAGCCTCCGCCTCCGCGGCCACCGCCCGTACCGCCAAATCCGCCTCCGCCTCCGAATCCACCTCCCTGTTGGCGGGCGTCGTCGAATCGCTGCTGTAGTTGATCAGCGCTCATGGCATTGAACGAATTGGTAGTGTTGCCCGCAACCGCGACAGATTCCGTGGCGCTATTCGGCGCAATCCCCGGAACCGGCATCCCGGCGGGCGCTACATCGCTCATCGAGCCGCCTGCCGAGCTACCTGCCGAACCGCCAGCCGCATCCTGCCCCGCTTCACTTTGAAACACGGAAAGATTCTGAAAGCCGCGCCCGGCAGCACTCGCGCGCCGCTGCTGGTCTCTATCGTTGCTCGCTTCGCGCGCCCGCGACAGCAGCACCAGTTCGAAGTTCGCCTGCACATCCTGATGGGTTGCATCCAACACCACATCGTGCGCGCTCGCGGCAAACGCCGCCATCTGCACCCGGATGGTATAGTGGCCATCGGCGGGAATCTGCAACCAGTAACTGCCGTCCACATCCGTCGACGTAACAACTTGTTCCTTGGTGGCCATGTTCGCCGCGGAAACTCCAGCGCCGGGAATTGGAATGTTCCCCGACTTCACCACGCCGTGAATGGTGCGTGCTGAAGCCGCCGGCAGAGCGGCTTGCCCTGGCAACGGGTTCGGGTGGAACACTACAACATGAAGTAAGAAGAGGAACTGAAAGACGAACTCCGGGCGCAGCGTGCCCTTGATAGCCGAAAGTCGAAGAACGGAATTCCTCATGGTCTCGCGCAGATATTCGGCGCTGTCTTAGTCGGATGATACCGTTCTCGCACGCCCTGTACTGTAGAGTTTTGTGACTTTTCTCTAAAACTTTGTCACCACCAGAGCGCCATTCTGAAGGCAAATCGCCGCCCGGTTTGGTATGCTGTTCGGAATCTTCCAGGGTACGCACTTCGGGGGTTGGGGACTTCGTCATGCTGGCTGGTATTCGGACTCGCGACTTACGCAAAATCTACACTTCACCGCCGCCTTCCGCCGCCGGTGGCGGCTTCGGTTTCGGCGTAGCGCCCAGCAAAGGGAAGAAACAGCCCAAGCCGCAGATCGTCGCTCTCGACGGCCTGTCGCTTGAGATCTCGCCCGGAGAGATCTTCGGTCTGCTCGGACCGAACGGCGCAGGCAAGTCGACGACGGTAGGAATCCTGACCACCCGCGTGCGGCCGACGGGCGGCCAGGCGTGGATCGGCGAGCACGATGTGTGGGCGGAACAGGTCGTGGTCAAGCGGCTGATTGGAGTGGTTCAGCAGCGTCCGAACCTGGACTTTTCTCTCACCGCTCGCGAAATTCTGCTCTTTCACGGCGCCTACTTCGGCCTCGACTCCGAGGAGCGAGCGAAGCGGGCGGAGACGCTGCTCGATCGCTTCAAGCTCCGCGACCGTGCCGATCAAATGGTTCGCGGATTCTCCGGCGGCATGATGCAGCGCCTCTCCATTGCGCGCGCCATGATGCACGACCCGCAAGTACTTTTTCTGGACGAGCCCAGCGCCGGCCTCGACCCGCAAACCCGATTGCTGCTATGGGAGATCATCCGCGAATACAACCAGCGCGGCAAGACCATCCTTCTGACCACGCACAATATGGAAGAGGCCGACGCCTTGTGCCAGCGTCTGGCCATCATCGATCATGGCCGTAATATCGCCCTCGGCACGCCTCGCGAGTTGAAGGCTTCCGTGCCTGGCGGCTATCTGCTGCGCTTGCGCTTCGGGCAGCGGTCCCCGGAACTGTTGCAGCGTCTCCAGACCCTGCCGGGTGTGAGGGAAGTGCGCGCAAACACCGACGGGAAGAATGGCGCGAGTTCGGAGGCAGCCGGCGACAACTCTGCCGACGTGTACGCCGATCGTGGAGGCTCGCTGGTTTCTGAGATTGCCAATCTTGCCTCCAGCGCCTCGGTCGAATTGTGCGACGTGCACATCTCGGAGCCCAGCCTGGAGAATCTCTTCTTGCACCATACTGGAAGGAGTTTGCGCGAATGAACTGGAAGACTTTTCTGGCACTGCTCGGGCGCGATGCCCATGTCGCTCGCCGAAACCTCGTCCCTTCGCTGATGCAGACTTTTCTGCAGCCGTTGATGTTTGTGTTTATCTTTGGACGAGTGATGGTATCGAGCGGCTACATGCCTCCCCGATACAAGAGCCTGCTGTTGCCCGGGATCATGGCGATCAGCATGGTGTTCACGGGAGTTTGGGCGGTCGCGATGCCTCTGATTGGTGAATTTCAGTTCACTCGCGAGATCGAAGACCGCTTGCTGGCGCCGATAGAAATCTCGTGGCTGGCGATTGAGAAAGTATTCTTTGGCACGTTCCAGGCGCTGATCGCCGGACTGGCGGTGATCCCGGCCGGGTGGCTGCTGCTGCGCCCGGGAGTGGGACTGAACCTGCGTTCTCCGCTGAGCTTTGCCTGCGTTACGCTGCTGGTGGCGCTTTTCTCCGCCTGCGGCGGTCTGGCTCTGGGTTGCAGCATGAGCCAGAATCACATCGGTCTCATGTTCAGCATGGTCCTGACTCCGATGATTTTTTTTGGCTGTACCTATTATCCCTGGAGCGCGTTAGCGCATTTTCCCATCCTGCAGAGAGTCGTCCTGGCGAATCCCCTGGTGTACGCCAGCGAAGGCCTGCGTGGCACGCTCGTACCTCAGTTCCCGCACCTCCCGGTGCTGGCTGTGTTCGTAGCGTTGGCGGTCTTTGACGCGCTGTTTCTGGGCATCGGGCTGCGGCAGTTTCACCGCAAGGCGGTCAGTTAGGCTGACAACGGAACTCTAATACCGCAGATATCCAATCCCCACCCGCATGTGGTGCAACAAGCTGTCGGGCGTAACCAGGGCAATGGTCAGTCCCAGCGTCGCGTGGACGATCGCAAGCGGATAGAGGCTGCGGTAGCGGCGAAACATCTCGCAGAAGAAGAGGGCGCCGATCAGCGTTGCGGTAGTAAGAATGGGACTGGGCAGGTGCGCGACGGCAAAGATCGTGGACGCCATCCAAACCGCAGCCGAGCTTCCATACAAGTCTTCAAAGCGGTTGAAGAAAAACGATTGCAGCATGAATTCCTGAATCAGAGCCCAGATTAAGTATCCCCATGCCAAACGCAAATTGGGCGACCAGGCGGGATTGGCGGGAATTTGTCCGCTTAGACAGCGCACCACAGTCACCATGAAAGCAACCGTCGCCAGGCCGATCCCCAGCACTATGCTGGCACCGAACGCCTTTGGCAATCCTAGGCCGAGGCGCTTGAGCGACGAACGATCGATCAGCACATCGCGCAGCACGAGGACCACAATCGTGATTATCGCGATGGAGCCCCAGCGATTGCGGATCGCCGTCGTCGGCGCCCAAAGCGCAAACTCCAGAAACAGAAACGCAATGACGATCTGCGCCCAAACGAAGTATCGGCGGCAGCCAGGCGCAAGCGCAAGGCTCCGGATCTTCAGGACCAGAGGAATCGCAGACGCTTCTGCGGGAAGAGGTTTCGACTCAAGTGCCATTTCGCCTACTTCTATCTTTGCACATTGGCGGCCGCGGACTAGAACCAGAACGTCCAAATGGCGTCCACGCTGGCATGGGTGATCGCCGAGGCCGGCACTCGCCGCCGCTGGCGCCATGCCCGGCCGTAGAATATCCCGGCGACGCTTGCCAGCACGACGTAGCGCCAGTTGAAGTGCACCGAGCTTTTACTGAGACGCTTGTTGAAATGTGAGAGCCCGAATAGCACCGCCGTAATCGCAAGCGCCGCTCGCCGTCCCACCCGCCGTTCCAAAAAGTTCTGCACCCACGCGCGAAAATAAAGTTCCTCTGGGACCGCAATGAAAATGAAAATATAGATCCACGTCGGAATCATCGAGACCCGCAGCGCGTGGCCATGCGGATGGAGAAAGCCCAGCGCCATCCCTACCGCCAGAACCAACGGCGTAAAGAAAGCCAGCTCTCGCAACCCAGTCTTCCAATCGCTCCAGCGAAAGTGAAAGTCAAATCCCGTCCCGCGCAATTGCCGGATCGCGACGAATCCATAGAGCGCCGCATCGACGAGGAGCAATTTCCCCAGGCCCGTCAGCCCGCTCGGCCAAGCCCGCTCGAACCAGCGCAAATCAACCGCCAGCCCCAGCGTCAGCAGCACGATCGCGTCCCGCCAATTGCCACGTTGTTCGGGATCGGCAATTACAGCCTGCCCCAGCAGCCAGGCGATCGCCACCGGCAGCGCCGCGTAGAGAGCGCACCATCGCCACGAAAACATCTGCTGCGACCATGAAATCAAAGCGTAAGGCAGAGCGCAGAGTACTGGTAAGGCATTTCGCAACGTTGACGGCCAGCGGGCGCATGACCGCCCAATGCGTCTCCCGGCAATCCCAAACGCGGCTGCCGGTACCAACTCCAGCACCAGCACCGCGATCGCCGCCGGCGTTGCGTTTTGCATGGCAATTATCTTAATTCGGGAGAGAGTTCGGGACAAAGTTCAGGAGAAAGTTCGCGGCACTACGGCCGGATTTCGATGGGAGTCCCGTCTGGCACAAGTTCCCAGATTTCGTCTATTTCCTGATTCGTCACCGCGACACATCCATCCGTCCAGTCCTGCGCTCGATGCGTGGCGCCCAACCATCCGAAGCCGTTCGGCAGGCCATGAATCATGATCTCGCCACCGGGAGAAACTCCGCGTTGGGCCGCTCGCTCCTTGTCCTGCTTATTCGGATAGGAAACGTGAATCGACTTATAGAAGCGGCTCTTCGCGTTGCGGCGGTCGAGGATGTACCGCCCCTCCGGAGTCTTGTGATCTCCCTGCTGCTCTTTGGCGCCAATCGGCGTGCCTCCAAGAGCCACTCTGTAAGTGCGCAGGACCTTGCCACGCGAGAGTAAAGTCAGAGTGCGCTGGCTTTTCACGACGATCACCTGGTCCGCCTTCGCGGCGCTATCGTGCACGGCCAGCATCCCGATGAGCAACAGTAGGATCATGCCGGCAGTATGTATGTTCTTCGCGTGAAATGCTAGCCTGAACGAGCTGCGGAAGATCCCAAGGTTTCGTATCAGGGCATCGCTTTAGCGATGCCCCTTCAGGAACTGGACTGACTCCGCGGCCGGTGAAACCGCGATGCGCAAACGCCTCCTCCATTTCGTTGCAACCGTTGCGCTTATGCCGCTAGCGCTGTCCCCGCACTCATCGGGCGCTACCGCTGCCCGCTGGACTCTCATCAACCAACCTTCCCGTCTAGTCAATGGAACTCCCGTTCTCTTTCGCGTCACCACGCCGAAGCCGGTGCGCGCGCTTTCGGGCAACTGGCTGGGACACGAGATCGCGTTCAGCTACGATGCGAGCCACAAAGTGTGGTTCGCGCTCGCCGGAGTCAGTCTTGAAACTAAACCGGGAACCTATCCCATCGACCTTCACGCCGACACTTCCTTGGGACAATCTGCCGGTCAAGCCATCTTCTTCGAAAAGAAAATTCGAGTGGAACGCCAACGCTATCCGCGCGTGTCGCTGCAGGTTCCAGCGCGCTATACCGCTCCCAGCCCCGAAGACCAGCGCCAGATCGACCAGGACAAGGAAACAAAAACCGAGATTTTTAAAACAGTCAGCGCCAGCCGCGAATGGAAAGGATCGTTTGCGCCTCCGGTGGATGCCGCGATCTCCGACGTGTTTGGAGTCGAGCGCGTCTTCAACGGGGCGGTGCAGAGCACGCATCAAGGGCTCGACTTCCGCGTCCCCAGCGGAACCTCGGTAGCAGCTGTCAATAGCGGCCACGTGATTCTGGCGCGGCTTCTATTCTTTGAGGGGAATTGCGTGGTCATCGACCACGGCCAAGGCCTGCTTACTCTCTATCTGCATTTGTCGAAGTTTTTCGTCAAGGAAGGCGACGCTGTGGATAAAGGCCAGCCCATCGGCCTCAGCGGAGGCACAGGACGCGCCACCGGTCCGCATCTGCACCTGGCGGTGCGCTGGCAAGGCGTATATCTGGATCCGCAGGTCCTGCTGAGATTAAACTTGCCGTGACCGACTGATGAATCGTACGCTGGAGCGACGGGCGTCTCGCCCATCCAGCCGGGCCTGACTCCCGACTCTCCACAATTACCCGGTCGCTGTCTCAGTAGCCCGACGCCAGCAGCGCATCCTCCGCGTCCCACACTCCATCGCGGAACGCAACGCTCTTCCCCGAGATCGCAGGAATGCGCTCGCCGGGAACAATGATTCCTACGAGGTTCAGCGGATCGGCGGCCGCGATAACGACGCGCTCGCCACTCGCAATTTGAGGCAGTTTGCGATGCGCACGCAACGATTCGACGGCGACCGGAAGCGCGAACTGCTCACCCAGAAATCCATCGACGAAGCGCCCGCCGCGAACTTCGCCGCGATCCTCAAGCCGGCGGTAGCCGATTTGCAATTCACGCCATCGCGGCAGATTGGTTTCCCGCGCCAGCAGATCGCGAAAGACAACGCCATAGCGCCGCAACAACATCCAGCAGCAGGACTCCACGCTGCGGTCGCGATCCGCGCCTTCGGTATGCAACAGCGACCACCGTCCCGGCGCATGACGCGGCCGACGGACCTTTCCTATTCCGCCGCCAGACGTGCCTTTCGGCGTCACCAGCGCGCGCAGGTTTTCGAATCCATCGGCGGTCACCAGGCCCGCGGCGACCAGTTCCCACAGTCCAGTTTCGATTTCAGCTTTGAGCCGGCCCGTCGCACGCACCATGTCGGGGAAAAACAACGCGCCCCGCTGCTTCAAAAGTTCGAGCACCACCTGCGCCACCGGACTCAAAAACGAACTAGCGGAATCGTCCGCCCCGGGATGGTGTGGACGAAGCCAGTCGGCATCTTCGCGCACGAAGAATGCAATTGGTGCGACGCGCGTCGGGATGACCCGCCGCCGGTGTTCATCGTTTCCCGCGTCTTCCAGAGTCGCTGGATGCGGCGACAGGCGGCCCCATCCGACCACGCCTGTCAGACACAGCTGATCGAGGTGCGCCGGATCGTAGTCGGAAATTCTGCGCGCCAGCACAAAACGTTCCCACGCGCTCGCGGGAATTTCAAATCCCTGTAACTGCCGGATCACTTCCAGCGTTCCATGCTCGCCCCGCACCTGCGTGCCCGGAGCGATGTGCTGCCAGCGTAAAAGCCAGTTCATGAACTGCGCTGCCGGGACGGGCTCGATTTGCTTGCGCAAGGTCGCGACCGTCAGGCGGTGAATGCGAGCCAGCAGACGCCGCTCGCACCATTCGGTTTCAACGTAGGGACAGCCGCCTTCGGCTGTCCGGGCGAGCGCAGCTCGCCTGTCTTCCAGATGCGAATCAACGGGACGGAACTTGCCGCGCAGAATTGCTCCGCTGGCTTCGATGCGGAGTAAAGCTTTCTCAATCGCAGCCGCCGGCAGTCCCAGCCACTCGCCAATTTCCAACGCCGTGGTAGGGCCGAGATGTGACATCCATCCTTGAACCGCAGCCAGCACGGCATCATCAGCTTGTGTGGTGGCGGGGCTCTGCGCCGCCGCTACGGAACGAAGCCCCGTTCCCACAGCATGCATTGCGCGGAACCATTCGACTCGCTCAGCCGCGACCCAGTATTGCCGCCCCCCGGCTTCCGCCACAATCGCGCGATTCTCTCGTTGCAGGCGCTCGAAGAATTCAGTCCAGTGGCCGGTAAGCTTCGAGCGCGTTTCCTGAAAGCTGAGAGCTGATGGCTGACAGCTTCTGTTCTCCGGCATCATCACCAGCGTATGCAGCACATCCTGCAATTCATCGGCGTCGCGCACATCTGGCCACGCCTCTTCCTGCACCTGCGCAATGGCTGCGGGATCGAGCGCCCCGACTTCTTCGAGCACGGACGCGGGCAACATTCGCCGCATCTCGACCGCCCGCGCGCGGCGTTCTTCAAGCGGCGCATCATCCAGATACGCGTACGGATTCGCATTGAGAATTTCGTGCGAGAATTGCGAAGGCACGGGCGTGTCCACTGCCAGGCAGCGAATCTGTCCCTGCTCGATTCCGCGCAAAACCTCGGCGAGACCATCCATATCCATCGCCTCGGTGAGCACGTCTTTCATTACCTCGTGTACCAGCGGATGGTCGGGGATCTTGATGTCGCCTTCGATATTCTCGAAGCACGCCGCCACATCGGGAAAGACCGACGCCAGCAGACCGTCGGAGCGAATGCGCTGAATTTGTGGCGGCACTTTCTTGCCGCCTTGAAAACGCAGCAGAGCCAGCGCTCGTGTCGCATCCCACCGCCAGCGCGTCTGAAAAATCGGCGAAGCGAGCGCTGCCTGCTCCAGGATCGGCGGCATGCTCTCTGGAGCCAGAAATTGAAAAACATCCGCTAGCGGAAAACTGTGCTGCTCGGCGAGCGCGATGTTCAAGCCGTTGTCGGTAGCCGCGGCCTGCAGTTCGAAATTGAAGCCGCGGCAGAAGCGCTTGCGCAAAGCCAATCCCCAGGCCTTGTTGATGCGCCCGCCAAAGGGTGCGTGGATGATCAGTTGCATCCCGCCGCCCTCGTCAAAAAACCTCTCGGCGATGATCGTCGTTTGGGTTGGGACATCGCCCAGCACGGCGCGCCCTTCGAGCACGTATTGGATCAGTTGCTCGGCACCCGATAGATCGAGTCCACATTCTTCGCGCAGCCAACTCACGGCATCGGCCACCGCGGGCAGATTTCGCCATCCTTCTACCGGAACCACCCCCAGCAGGCGGTCGCTGATTTCTTTGCGCAATTCGCCGAGCTGCAATGAAAGTTCCGCAGTCCGCGCCAGTCCCTCGCCCAGCCAAAAAGGAATGCCGGGCGCCGCCCCGTGCGCATCTTCCACCAGCAAACGCCCCGTCCGGTACTCGATTCGCCGGATGCGCCACGACGTGTTCCCCAGCAGCATGACTTCCCCGGCCATGCTTTCGGTGGCGAAATCTTCATCCACCGTGCCCACGACAACGCCTTCCGGTTCCGCAACCACGGTGAAGAGCGCGTTGTCCGGAATCGTGCCGCCGCCTGTGATCGCCGCCAGGCGCGCCCCGCGCCGCGCTCGCAGCTTGCGGTTGATGCGGTCGTGATGCAGGTAAGCGCCATAGCGGCCTCGTTGCGAGGCGATTCCTTCGGAAAGCATTGCCACCACGGCGTCGAAAGTTTCGCGCGCGAGATTGCGATAGGGATAGGCGCGCTTCACCAGCGCAAATAACTCATCCTCGTCCCATCCATCGTTGGTAGCGCCGGCGTCCTCGCCGGCTGTCGTCGCGGCGCTGCCCGAAGCGGCGCAGCAAGCCACGATCTGTTGCGCCAGTACATCCAGCGAAGCTTCCGGAAAAATCAGCCGGTCGAGTTCACCGAGGCGAATCGCCCGCACCAGCACAGCACATTCCGCCAGATCGTCGCGCGTAGTGACAAAAAACCTTCCCTTGGGGATCGCGCCGCGCCAGTGGCCCGACCGCCCCACGCGTTGCAGGGCAACGGCAATCGAACGCGGTGAACTGATCTGGCACACCAAGTCCACCGTTCCAATGTCAATGCCAAGTTCGAGCGATGCCGTCGCCACCAGAACTTTTATCTGGCCTTCTTTCAGCTTGCGCTCCGCCTCCAGGCGCAGCTTGCGCGACAAACTCCCATGATGCGCGGCCACTTTCTCTTCGCCCAGCCGCTCGCCCAGTTGGTGGGCAACGCGTTCGGACAGCCGCCGCGTGTTCACGAAGACCAGCGTCGAGCGGTGCGCATTCACCAGTTGCACGATGCGCTCGTAAATCTCATCCCACATCTCGTTCGAAGCCACCGGGCCCAGTTCCGAAGACGGAACCTCCACTCCGAGGTCGAGCGCGCGCTTGTGGCCAACGTTGACGATCACCGGATCGGGCCGCCGATTTTGAGAATCGGAATTGCCCGCAAGAAACCGCGCCACTTCTTCAATCGGCTTCTGCGTTGCGGAAAGTCCGATGCGTACCGGCGGGCGCTGAGTTAGCGCATCCAGCCGCTCCAGCGAAAGCGCAAGATGCACGCCGCGCTTGTCGTCGGCCACGGCGTGTATTTCATCCACGATCACGGTCTCGACATCGCGCAGAATGGCTCGGCTCTTCTCCGCCGTCAGCAGGATATAGAACGACTCGGGCGTCGTGACCAGAATGTGCGGCGGGCGTTTCAGCATCAGGCGCCGGTCTTTCATCAGCGTGTCGCCGGTGCGCACCGCCGTCCGTATCTCCGGCATCAGCAGGCCGCGATCGCCAGCCATCTGCAAAATTTCTCCCAGCGGAATTTCAAGATTTTTCTGGATGTCGTTGCCGAGCGCTTTGAGCGGGGATACATATAAAACTTCCGTGCGATCGCGCAGTTCGCCCGCCAGAGCCTTGCAGACCAGGCGGTTAATGCAGGCCAGGAAGGCGGCGAGAGTCTTGCCTGATCCGGTGGGAGCCGAGATCAGCGTGGTGTGTCCGGCCAGGATGTGGGGCCAGCCCTGCTCCTGCGGTTCGGTCGGCGTCGAAAAGCGCGCCGTGAACCACTCCTGCACCAGCGGATGAGCCCAGGCAAGCGAAGGAGAGACTGCGGACGGCATGGAGGTGATTGTAGCGAGAAATTAGTGTTTCGTAAAATGTTCGCCCGTCACGACCAGAAGCGTCCATTTACCTGCCAAACAGCCAGCCGGCATAGCTGGCGCAAACGCCTGTTCTCGGGTGGTTCTTCACTTGAGCGCGACAGCGCCCCAAGCGCCGGCAGCGGTTGCCGCCGGCGCCAAAGTTGGAATCATTACTCACTCAGCCTAGGCAGCTTTGCGTGGTCCTGGCGGGTTACTCTTGGTTTTGTCGGAGCTCTCTTCACGGTCAAAAGAGAGATTCTCGGCGCCCCTCGCCTCCAACATTTTCCGTTTTCTCCACTTGCTGAGAAGAGGGACCAGTGTGCCAAGGACGAGTACCAGCACGACAAACGGAATCAAGAGCCATGAGGTCCAACTCCTGGCAGGCGCAGTGGGCGTAGTGTCGGCTGCAGCGGGTGTGCTGGCAGTCGCAACGGGTGTAGCGGCAGTCGCAGCGGGTGTAGCGGCGGCCGGAGTCGGTGTGACGACAGTCTCCGCGGGCGTGACAGTCACAGCGGGTGTAGTGGCGGCTGCAACTACAGCCGGTTTTGCTGACAGCCTCCGATGACGTGCCACGGGTGCGCTGGCAGTCTCCGAAGGCACGATGACAGTTTCCGAGGGCGTGCTGACAGTCGCAGCGGGCGTGACGACAACCTCCGCAGGTGGAATCGTGGCGGCGGGTGTGACGACGACAGTCACCGCGGGTGCAGCGGCGGCCACAGCCGGTGTGACGACAGTCTCCGCAACGGTGCTGGTAGTGGCTGCGGGCGCGGCATCGGCCGCAGGCGGTGTGCTGGCAGTTCCCGAAGGCGTGCTGACAACCGCGATGGGTGCCGCGGCGGCGGCAGCGCAATGTTCGGAGATCATGTTCAGTTCGGTGGCGGCAAAGCTGTCAGCGGCGGAATTCAACCCACTTGCTTTGTGTCCGGCGAGGTTTACGTCCTGGCCCAGATGGGCCTTTAGGTCGACAGTGCTGCTGGTGATCTTGAAAATTTGGCCCGTGTTGTCTTGCACAATAGTGTAGTTTCCATCCGAGCCACCCAGGCAACCCTTAATGTTGGTCTGGTCTGTATTGATGCTTGCCGCAGGAGTTTGTGCAAACCCCAGCGCGACGAGCAGGGCCGGTACAACGATCAGCAAGAATGCTCTTTTCATGGAATCCTCCGGGGATTCTCGCCTCGCGGCGGTCTGAAATTTCGCTTGGGATTTGATTCTGCTTCCGATTCTGGTGTCGAACCCTCGAGGCTTTCGGGCTCCGGCCTGAGAACTTGGAGCATCCAGGTGAAACCAGATAATCGTATTCAGTAAGAATCTCGCTGTCTGTTCCAAACGGCTCACATTCAAAGAGAATTCGACCCAGATACCGATCGGAATCTTTCCGAAAGCGCAAGGGAAACGGAAGCAGGAAGATTGAGGAACATATTTCACGGAGAAGCTAAAGAGAAGCTAAGAGGTCCGTCATTACCTGTTCGCGGGAACCGCTGGCTCGGCGAAAAGCGAACGACGAACAGCGAGACGCTAGCGGCCACATCCCAAGAGGCTTCACTTCACCCACCGGTTGCTTGCTTGGGGCGTGCTCGGGTTAGCAGCCGGTGGGTGTTTGTTCTCCCTACTCACCCTGTTGTTTTCAGGAGGAATGACTTTAACAACCCCGCTCTGCCGGAAAAGTTCCGCGAGTCGCCAGATTATTCCGCCCTTCGTAACTCATTTCCCGCGAGCAAGTTATCCGCGCCTAATCGGGGATAGCCAGCGTCTTCGCCGCCATGAGTTCGGCGAAGCGCGGGTCTTTGCGCAGGGTGCTGAACTCACTGTCCTTGTAGACGTTCTTGATGTCCTTGTAACCCTCTTCGATCGCCCGCTTCAGATAGTGCAACGAACGGTCCGGCTCGCCAGACTTGGCGTAGAGCTTGGCGAGAACATAATCGTAGTGGGCCCGTTCCTCGGGAGATGGCAGTTGGGCTTGAACTCCGCCGCGCGAGGTTCGCTCAAAGATATCCGGATCCAACTGGAGCGCAGTCGCGTAGTCGGCGGACGCTCGTTCGTACTGCTTCGTGGCAAAATAGGCGGCGCCGCGGTTGTTGAAGTAGGCCGCATACTCGTTACTAAGCGCGATCGCCTTGTCATACATCTTGATTGCCTTGCTGAAGTTGCCGCTTTGGTGAGTAGTGACTCCAAGTTCGTAGTAGACGACGCCGAGATTGCTATATGCGTCGGCATGCTTGTGATCGACTCGTATGGCGCGTTCCAGAGTCTTCTTGCTTTCATTAAGGCGGCGCAGCTGAATCTGGCAGATCCCGATCTTATTCAGGAGCGCGGCGTTCGCGGGAGCGCGTTTCAGGGAGGCCTGGTAGTAGTCCACGGCATCGAGATAGTTCTTATCCTCGCGCAGTTCGTCGCCACGTTTTTCGAGTTCCTCGGGCGTTGCCCCCGGAGCGGGCGGCTCGGCGCGGTGCTGGGGCGGCGGCCCGACCTCCAATTGTTCGGTATTCTGAGCTTGCGATGGGAGAACGAGAAGCGCGGCGAACACAAGCGATACAGAGCTGATGCGAGCCCAGGAAAGCATATCCACCCCCGGACGAATACGATCGAAGATCAGACGATCAATCGTCAGACCTTCTTCACATTGCTGCCTTCAGACTACTGCGGCGGCGTGCCGCTGTCACCACTCTTAGACGGCGCAGGCGCGTTTTTGTCATTCTTGGAAGATCCACCGTCTCCCTTGAACACGCTAACGATCTTGCCAAAGAAGCTTTTCTTCTTCTGTGCCTCTTCCTCGGATTGGACACCGGCGGCAGGCTGCGGGTTCCCGTTGACGGTCGGGGGCGGCTCTTTCTCGGAATTTCCGCCAAACATACGGGAAAAGGCCCCCCGCATACCGCCGCTCTGGTCGCAGGTATCGCGCGGCTCGGTGCCGGCCACGAAGGCCATCGTGTAATCGTCGGGACAGGTGGATGTCGCCAACCGGTTAGTGATCTTGTCGAGCTGCACATCGATCACGCCCTCGGGCTGGCTGAAGGGCTTAACGTCCGAATACTGCGGCAACGTAACCGCCTTCTTCATGAACTCGGCCCAAATGGGTGCGGCAGTCTGGGCGCCGCTCAGGCGAATGTCGCTGTAATCGTCGTATCCCACCCAGACAATGCACAGCAGATTGCTGGTGTATCCGGCAAACCAGCCGTCGTGCGAAGTGCCGGTCTTCCCCGCCGCCGGGGCGTTGAATCCGCGGGAGCGCACGCCGTACGCGGTGCCGAAGTTCATAACCCCTTCCAGCATGTCGGTCATGACAAACGCGATGCGCGGATCGAGCACTTGCCTCTTTTCGGTTCCGAAGTTGACGATAACGTCGCCCTTGGCGTTGCGCACCGAATTTACGAACAGGGGTGAAAGCCGCACGCCGCCATTGGCAAAACTGGTGTAAGCGGCCGTCATATCGACGGGAGTAGCGTCGTAGGCGCCCAGGGCCATAGCCGGCGTGGCCTTCACCGATGCGATTCCAGCCGACTTGGCCAAATCCGCCACTTTGTCGTAGCCCACTTCTTCCGCCACTTTTACGGTCGCGTTGTTGAGCGAAAGCGCCAGCGCGTAACGAAGCGTGACATCGCCGTGGTACTCCTCTTTATAGTTGCGCGGCTCGTAGATCTGGTCGCCATAGGAGAACGTTGAAGGCGCATCGCTAACCAAAGAGGCCGGAGTGATCACCGTGGTCGAGCCGTCGATCGCCGTATTGATGGCGGCCGCGTACACAAACGGCTTGAAAATGGAACCCGTGGGGCGCTTGGCGAGCGCGTGATTCAGCTGGCTGGTTCCATAGTTTCGTCCGCCCACCAGCGCCTTGACTTCGCCGGTGTGAGGATCCATCGCGATGAGCGCCACCTGCGCCTGCGGGCCGGGCGCGACTGTCGTTTCAAACTTGTTCTTTCCGACTTTGGTCTTTCGCGTCCGCATTTTTGTGACCTGATCGTCCACCAGCTTGATGCCGGTTTCGACCGCTTGCGCGGCTGCCCGTTGCAGCCCCGGATCGAGCGTGGTGTAGATGCGATACTCCTGCTCGTTGACCTCGCGCTCGCTCAGCCGGCTGACGATGGTGTCGCGAACCATATCCACGAAGTAGGGCGCATCGCTGGCCTCAACGTTCGGGGGAGCGAGTTTCAGCGGCGCCGCCTTGGCTTTATCGGCTTGCTCGCGCGTGATGGCGTGCGTCTCCACCATCGACTCGATCACCGTATTGCGCCGTTCCAGAGCGCGTTCGGGATGACGATAGGGCGAGAGAAAGCTGGGCGCCTGGATCAATCCCGCGAGCAGCGCGGCTTCGGGCAGCGTGATGTCTTTTAGATCCTTGTTGAAATACGACCGTGAGCCTTCAGCCAAGCCCGAAATGGTGAAGGACCCGCGCTGTCCCAAATCCACGCGGTTGGCGTAGAACTCGAAAATCTGCTGCTTGGAAAACTTCTGTTCCAGTTCCAACGCGATCAGCATTTCGACCAGCTTGCGCTTCAGGGTCTTCTCCGGACTCAAAAAGAATGCGCGCGAGAGCTGCATGGTGATGGTCGAGCCGCCCTGCTGGTGGCGCTGATGGGTGAGGTCGATCCAGCCAGCTTCCACCAGTCGCATGAAATTGACCCCGCCGTGCTGGAAGAAGCGGCGGTCTTCGATGGCGATCACCGCTTCCACCACGACTTTGGGGATGTCGTCGTACTTCACCAGTTGGCGCTTGGAGCGTTGCTCGGCGTCGAACAGCGAAGCCAGCAACTGCGGTTCGAGTTCATAGGCAGCAAGTTCTCCGGCGGCGCGGCTGTTGATGGAAGAAACCGCTCCGTCGCTGACCGTGATGGTGGCCGGTTCAGGGCTGTGATAAGACTCAGGTCCGGGCAGAACTTCAATCGACCCGCCATGCACACGATAACTGCCCAGCGGAGATTCGTCTTCCTTTTCGGAATATCCGGCATGGCGCAGTTCCGCCGCAATTTCAGAGACGGTCAAGTTCGCTCCGACCTTCACCACCGGCGCAGCCGCGAAAATCTTAGCCGAAGTGGCGAACGCCGGACCGCGAAAGCGCTGCTCGATGATGCGGTCGTACTTTACATACCAGTAGGCAAAAACTCCAATCACCACCACCGCTACCGAAAGAAAAGTAAGCAGCGCAACGCGCACGATGGGATCGCGCGATATCACGCGGCCCTTGCCGCGGCCGCCGCTTCCAGCCGCCGGGATTTTCAGCTTAATGGCCATGAACAGAGTTGTGCATCATGAGCAAGAGCAATTCTCAGTCCGAAACCGCCTTTGGAGCAAGTCTTCGATCCACGGCGAGTTGCTGCTTGATTCTAAATCAGAAGGCGATGGCGACAACCATTTGGATGCGTGTCGAAGGATGGACGCCCTGTGGCGCCATCGACTCACGTAGGGACGGACGCCCACGTCCGTCCCGGCGGGCAAGGCCCACCAGCGCCTTCGGTCTCACTTCCCTGCCAGAAAATCCATCAACTCTTCCCGCGTGAATCCCGCTTCGCGCAGCAACGACATCAGAGGTCCTTTTGGCAGGTCGCGATTGTGGCTGGGAACAACGGCGCGGCGGTGGGAAGCGGGATCGTAAACAATGAAGTGGCTGCCCGAAGTGTGATCCAAAATGAAGCCGTTCTGTTCCAGAAAACGGATGACACGACGCGGCTTAACGGCGGGTAGCTTCGGCATACTCCAAGTCGAGCGAGGCCACTAGGGTGTTGTCGTCGGTGGGGATTGGATCTTTGTGTTTGCGTAAGCTGGCGATGTAGCCCGAAATGGCGTCCTTGGCCATTTCGCGCGCCTCGTCCACGGTGCGGCCGTAGGTAACACAGCCTGGCAGCGCCGGGACTAGAGCCGTGTAACCACCCTCCTCTTCGGGCCGGAGCATGATGTTGTAGTGGTATCGGGCTTTGGCCATGGAAGCGATACTATCGTGCCGCAGAAGCCCGGTCAAACTCACGTCGGGAAAGCCGCGGGACAACCGCCTCGGCGGGCGAACGCAACATGCCCGAGCTCCAGGGCACCCGGCGCATAGATCAAGCTTTGCCGTGGATCTTAGCCCACCACCAGCGCACGCCGACGAACAGGAATCGCCAGTCGTGGAAGAATTCAGGCGGCTTGCCCTCGAAGGCATGCCCGATGAATTGGAAAGCCCATCCGATGAGGAACAGAGCCAGCGCGTACAGCCACAGGCGATGGAAGAAAATGCTGGCGATAAAAATTGGGACCGAGAGCAGGATGATCGGAATCCCCAGCGTGTGACACACACGGTTCACCGGATGCCGATGACTGGATCCATATTGCGCAATCCACTGCTCGTTGCTGCGTCCGCTCAGCACGCGGAGGATGATAGCACGAAAGAAAAAGATCGGGTGATCGGGCCATCGGGTCATCTAAAGTCAAGAGCTCTTGACCTTCGATGGCCCGATGGTGAGATCGCCCGATCAGCCGTTAGCGGCGGCCTCGGAAGCCTCCACGAGACCCTCCCCGGTTGCCTGCGACCGTGCCACGCGCTGCGAAGCCGTGCCCAGCCGCCGGACCGCGTCCCGCATAGCCATGTCCGACATAGCCGCGAGGTCCAGCAAATCCGCGAGCGTAACCGCGTCCGTATCCGCGTCCATAGTATGGATGTCCCCAGCCGTGGTACCACGGGCCTGCGCCGATGAAGACCCCGCCCGCGAACCAGTTCGGACCGTAGTATCCATAGGGCGCGCAAGCATACGGATAGTCCGGGTAATAACCGTAAGCGCAGACCGGCGGGCCAGCCACATAGCCGCCCACGCCGATCCCCACGCCAACCCTGACCGCAGCTTGCGAGTACGCAAGCGGCATAGCCAGTAGAGCAAGCAGTGCTACATATCTCAGGTATTTCATGGTGAACCTCCCTTTTCGTCCCCTCAGCGATTCGCTGCTTTGATTCGCCGGAGCTTGAGGTCCTTCAGCTTTCTGTTTCCTCTGAAGCGCCTACTCACTCAAACTCGGATCGGGGAGAAAAGTTGCGGCAAATCGAGTGGCTGATTTCAGCCATCCTGCGTGAAATCAACCACTTGCGGCGGAGGAAGAGCCTGGTCCTTGCAACACATCCGCGGCGTGCCCCATTTGTTCGCGTTCTTTGCGAATCAGTGGCCTGCTGTGATGCACCAAACTGGTGTATAATGATGCCATGCCGGCGACAAAACACGTCCGACGGAGCGTGTCGCTCCCCGCTCCCATTGCTAAACAAGTCGATCGTATGGCTAAGAGCCAGCGCCTGAGCGATAATCGCGTCCTGGTGGAGCTCATCGAGTTGGGCATCGAAGCGCGGAAACAGAAGGAGAAGGCATTCTTCGACCTTGCCGCACGGTTTCGCGCCGCGAGCGATCCCGAACAAGCGAAGCAACTGGGCAACCAGTTGGGCCGCTTGGTTTTTGGTGAATGATGCCGCAGATTGAAAGCTGGTCGCGGATTCCCCTTGACCCATATATACAAATTGATTATCCTGTATATACGTAGAAACCAGGGAGAATCCTATGGCCGCAACCATGACATCGATCCGCCTGGACACAAAATTGGCCGATGAGGCCAAGAAACTTCTCGGCGTAAAGTCCCGCACCGAAGCCGTACATGTCGCCCTTCGTGAACTTGTCGCGTTGAAGCGCTTCAAGGCCTTGATGAAGAAGAACGAAGGCAAGCTCTCGTTCGCCAATCTCGATGAGTGACCTTATTATCTTCGACACCTCGGTTCTCGTCGACGACTTGCGCACCGGTTGTTATCGGCGGCGGATCGAAACATTGACTGGCCTGCTCCGAAATTCCGCTGTGGTTCTTGCCGAGCTGTCACGAGGAATTGCGAAACCGGCGGATCGGGAGTTTTTGCGCGTGCTCGCGAAGAATCATCCGATCTTAACTCCCACGGAAAAGAATTGGTTGGAGTCAGGCGAGATTCTAGGAAATATTCAGGCCGATATGGGGTACACCGCCGACAAACTGCGCGACCTCCATTTCGACGTTCTCATCGCACTCACTGCCCGGTCGCACGGAGCCCGCCTGATCACATCGAACAGCGCCGATTTCGAAATGATCAATAGTTACCGCAAACTCCAGCTTGAGATATGGTAGTTGTCACCCCATGTCTACCCTCGCCATCTCGCTGCCGCGCATCGCCCGCCACAACCCGTTGGCGGCCGTCGGAGTCGTGTTGGTATCCATCTTTGTGTTCTGCGCTATCTTCGCGCCCTGGATTGCTCCGCAAGATCCCGCGCGCATCGATCTGCCGAATCGCCTGCAATCCCCCTCCGCGCAGCATTGGGCTGGCACCGATGAACTCGGACGCGACACCCTCTCGCGCCTGATCTGGGGAGCGCGAATTTCGCTGTTCGTGGGCGGCAGCGTGGTGGCGTGCTCGCTGTTGCTCGGCCTCATCATCGGCAGCGTTGCCGGATACTACGGCGGAGGCATCGACCGCTTCGTCAACGTCGTGCTGATGAATGCGTTTCTTTCGTTCCCCGGCATTCTCATCGCGATTGCATTTGTGGCCTTCCGCGGCCCCGGCATTTTCAACCTCGTTCTGGCCCTGTCGCTGGGAGGATGGGTGGGCTACGCCCGCTTGGTGCGCGCGCAGGTGCTGGCCGTACGCGAACGCGAATTTGTCGAAGCAGCGCGAGCGCTGGGGGCGGGAGATTTTCACATCATCACGCGGCACATTCTTCCCAACATTATTCAGCCCGTCATTGTGCAGGCGGCGATTGGGATGGCGGGCGCGGTGCTGGCGGAAGCGACCATGAGTTTCTTGGGATTAGGCGTTCCGCCGCCGACCGCGAGTTGGGGATCGATGCTCAACGATGCCCGTTCCCACCTCTTCGATGCTCCTCATCTGGTGCTTTTCCCGGCGGTGACGGTGATGTTCGCGGTCCTCGCCTTCAACTTTATCGGCGATGCGTTGCGCGACCTTCTCGACCCGCGATCGCGGATTGAAGCTGGGTTGTAAGCGTCCGATAAATTCATCTGTTTGTAACATTTAAAGAAATAATGTCCGCTAACTGGTTTTCTGCTGATTACTTTTCCCCTTTTTCCGCGTCCAATTCAATGAGAACAGAGTATGGAACTTTTTCCAGAGCAGGCTCGTATGAGGAGATATATGGAACTGAAATTTCAAGTCGAACGCTTGCAGGATGTCGCGGTCGTGAATTGTTCCGGGCGCATGGTGCGCGGGACGGCGCTCGACGAGTTTCGGCGCCGGATCGAACAACTGGAATGTGTCCGAGTGCTGGTGCTGGATGTTTCCGAAGTCGAGCAACTGGATGCGGGCGGACTCGGAGCCCTGCTGCAGGTGCGCCGTTGGGCGACGCAGAGGTCGGCGAAGATGAAGCTGGTGAACCCGCCGCTTTTCTTCCGCCGGCTGCTGGAGGCGACGCATCTCGCCTCGCTGTTTGAAGTTTCTTCACTGCAAGAAGCCATCTGCATCTTGCGCGCGAAGGAATGTCCGCCGCGCTACGCAGTCGCCTAAGCCAGCCCGCCACATGGGCGCGATGCTTTATAATTCGCGCCCATGAAGCCGCCGTCCCACGGCACATGCAGCGACAGCCGCCCCGGCTGTCCAGCCGAGCGAAGCTCGGCAGCGGCTAGCCCCTCCCGATGACGCAACTCGCTCACAAATTGCGGGTCACCGATTACTTCTCGCTCGGCTGGGGAACGATGGTCGGCGTGGGCTGGCTGGTCGTCATGGACGATTGGCTGCAGCGCGGAGGCCCGCTCGGCGGGATTTTTGGTTTCGCGATCGGCGGCATTCTTCTGCTGCCCATCGGCTATGTGTACGGCAAGTTGGTGACGGCTATGCCCGACGCCTCGGGCGAGGTGGCCTACACCGCGAAAGTCTTTCCGCGACCGATCAGCTTTTATACCGGTTGGATGATGATGCTGGCTTACTTCATCGTTTGTCCGTGGGAAGCCGTGGCCGTCGGGCGCATCGCCGGCTACATCTTTCCCGCGCTCGATTCGATTGAGTTATACCGCGTCGCGGGAAAGCCGGTTTACCTGCCACATCTGGTCATCGGGCTCGCGCTCACGGCGCTGGTTACGATGGTGAACTATCGCGGCATACGGCTGAGCGCCACGTTTCAGAATTGGACCACGTTCGGCACGCTGGCACTTTTCGTGATCTTCGTCGCGGTTGGCGTCGCGCGCGGATCGCCCGCCAATTTCCCGCCTTTATTTACGCACACTCCGTTTGTATCGATTCTGCTGGTGTTGCAGATTGTTCCTTATTACATGACGGGATACGAATCGGTGACCAAGGCTGCCGAGGAAGCGAATCCCGAATTTCGCGCGCGGGGATTCTCTCGCGCCATCTTTGCGGCGATCGTCGTCGGCGCCGTGTTCTACATCATCGTGATCGCGGCGGTCGCCTTCGTGGCGCCGTGGCGTTCGCTTACCGGATCGCCGTTCATGACCGCGGTCGCGTTCGAACATGCCGTTGGCTCGCGCTGGATCGTGAGCATCATTCTGAGTGCCGCGCTGCTTTCGTTGTTCAAGGTGTTCAACGGAAACTTCATCGCCGCCAGCCGCTTGTTGTTCGCCATGGGACGGCGGGGATTGGTGGATGCGCGACTGGCCAGCGTGCATCCACGAAATCAAACACCGGCCGCGGCGGTCGTCTCAGTTGGCGCTGCCACAGCTTTGTGCATGTTTCTGGGCAGTGCGATTCTGGTTCCGATCTCCGAGGTCGGGTCCGTCGCTTCCGCTACGGGATGGCTCGCGGCGTGTGCTGCCTATCTGTGGATGAGGCCCCGCGTCGCCGACCGCTTGATCGCTCTGCTGGGTGCTTTGGTTGGCTTGGCGATGGTGCTGATGAAGTTTGTGCCCTTTGTGCCGGGACATTTTTCCGGCTGGGAGTGGCTCGCGCTCGGGCTGTGGATTATCCTTGGCAGCGTGGTTGGCCGCACTTCAATTGGCCGCTCGCGCGACTGACAGCTCGCGATGCGCAAAGCCGGCCAGGAAAGAAATCATGATCTTCATTCGCCGTCTCACGTTTGCATTTCTACTGATTCTCTCCACGCTCGCCTTTGCCGCCGACTTGCCCTTCGACCTCGTCATCACCAATGGACACATCGTGGACGGCACCGGCTCCCCATGGTATTCAGGCGACGTCGGAATCCGCGACGGTCGCATCGCCGCCATCGGCAATCTTTCTGGCGCTGCGCGCAAGCTCACCGTTGACGCCAAAGGCAGAGTCGTGGCTCCCGGCTTTGTGGACATGCTCGGCCAGTCGGAAACGACGATCCTGGTCGATCCGCGCTTGCCTTCGAAGATCTATCAGGGGATTACCACCGAGATCACCGGAGAGGGCGGATCCGCCGCTCCGTTGAACGATGCGATCATCGCCAACGATCGCCCCGGTTACGAACTCTACAAGATCAATCCCGATTGGCGGACGTTCCGTCAATATTTCTCGCGCCTCGAAAAACAAGGCATGGGGATCAATCTTGCCAGCTACGTGGGCGCGACCCAGGTGCGGCGCATGGTGCTGGGTGACGCGGATGTTCAGCCTACGTCCGAGCAACTCGAAAAAATGAAAGATCTGGTTCGGGAGGCCATGCGCGACGGCGCCGTCGGCGTCTCGACTTCGCTGGAGTATGCCCCCGCGCCCTACGCGAAGACCGAAGAGATCATTGCGCTGGCCTCGGAAGCTTCGAAGTTTGGTGGAATCTACGCGACTCACATGCGCAACGAGAGCGACAGCGTTCTGGAGGCAATCGACGAAGCCGTTCGCATCGGGCGCGAGGCCCACATTCCGGTGGAGATCTGGCATTTCAAGGCGGCGGGCAAGGCCAACTGGGGACGCATGCCCGAATGGTGGCGCGGGTCAATAAGGCGCGCGCCGAAGGCTTCGACGTGGAAGCGGACACCTACGCCTATACCGCGTGGTCGAACAGCATGTCGGCCTTCGTTCCCGCGTGGGCGCATGACGGCGGCGACGCCAAATTGATTGAGCGGCTGAAAGATCCCGCCACCCGCGCCCGCATTCGCAAGGACATGCAAACGCCTGCCAAGGACTGGGACAACGAATGGGACGAGATCATGGGCCCGCAGGACGTGATGATCAGCGTGGTGCAGAATCCCGCGCTGAAGAAGTTTCAGGGCAAGCGGCTCACGGAAGTCGCCAAGATCATGAACGAAGATCCGATGGACGCTCTCTTCGATCTGCTCATCGAAGACAAAGGATTCACCGAGTGCGCGGTGTTCGGAATGTCAGAGCCCGATGTGGCGCTGGCCCTGCAGCAGCCGTGGGTTTCGGTCGACAACGATTCCTCCGGCACGTCGCCTGAAGGCATTCTCGGTGAGGAGCACCCGCACCCCAGAGCCTACGGCACGTTTCCGCGCATCCTGCGAAAATATGTTCGAGAAGAGAAGAAACTTACGCTGGAGGAGGCAATCCGCAAGTTCTCGGCGCTGCCCGCGCAGCGCATGCGGCTCACGGATCGCGGCGTGCTGAAGTTGGGGATGTGGGCCGACGTGGTGGTGTTCGATCCGGAGACGGTGCGTGATCTGGCAACGTTCGACGATCCGAACCGGCTGTCGGAAGGCATGGCGTATGTCCTCGTCAACGGAGTCCCCGTGATCGAAGACGGAAAGATGACCAGCGCGTTGCCGGGAAAAGTGCTGCGAGGGGCAGGCTACGTGCCGTAGCCGCGTCTCTACAGGGATCGAGACGCCCGGCCTACGGCCTGACGGACTTCGCATTCGCTTCCGTACGACTGGCTTTCCCACGACCCACCGGGGCGACGTGCGGCTTGGCCAGCGTTCCGGTGAGCGTCCACGACTGCTTGTCGCCACGCGTCAACACGAAGTCGAAAGCGCTGGCTGGGGAAACGGTTCCCCTTACCTGATAGAGTCCGTCGCGTGATTCCAGCCTGCCTGCGGATAGTTCCCAGGCGCCTTTTTTCAGATGCAACTCTCCGGCGAACCGGTGCACCGGCAGCGGCACGGGCGAGCCTGGAATTTCAATGTTTGGCAGGCTGCCGTTCCGCATTACGAACTGCAACTTGCCGTCGGAGCGCGCCAGTAACTCACGAAAACTGTCTCCCGACCCCTCCAGGCTGAACTTCCCGTCTGCCGTTCCGGTAATCCAGGCATTGTTCATCAACGTGCTTACCTGCGCCAGCGAAATGTCCTGCAGCGCGCCGGTACCGTGATACCGCACGGGCTGCGCGGACGCGTCGCGAGTCGATGCATCGTGACTGGACACATCATGATTCGATATATCATGATTTGACATATCGGGATTTGACATATCAACGATCCAGTTTCCCTGATGTGTACCCTGCAGCAGTTGGGCGCGCAGATCGGTGAGTGTGATTTTGCCTCGATCTATTTCCACTTGTGCCGCAACCTGGGTCGCCAACACCTTCTTCAATCCAAACCGGCCGACATGCAAGTCGCCGCGCGCCTGAACCGTGAGCAGTGGCGAGCCACCGCGGCTTGCGCTGGAATTCGAGATGCGGTACCACGGACGTTTGGCGGGATGCGGCATGAACCATTCGGCGAGATCTACGGTCGAAAGCTCGTCGGCGGTGAGATCGAACTGAAACACGCAAGTTGGAGCGACGCCAGAAGCAGCGCAATGGCGAGGCGCCGTAACCTCGCCGCTCCAATGAGTGCTTCCGGTACGGGCAGAAATCTTCTGCATCGACACTGCGTCCGGAGTTAGAGACATGGCCGCTGAGACAATCTCAATCGGCGTGTTCAAGCCGCGCATTTCCGCGCGCACGTTCCGCAGTTGCGCGGTCCCTTCCGCAACGGGAACTGCAAAGCCCTGCCACGCCCCGGAAACGCTGACATCCAATTTGGCCGAACCTGCCGCCGCCGGACGCCGCATCGGCAATCCCAGAACATCCTCCAGGCGAAACAGGTCTTTGAGTTCCACGTCGCCACGCAGAAAAAAACGATAACCGTCAGCGGATATCCACCCGCCCGCGTTCACGGGCGCAGAAGCGCTCATGGTTGCTGCGACCGGCCCGATCTGCAGATGAATTTCACTCGGTTTCGAGTCCCTAAGTTGTGCCGGTTGCCCCGTCCTCAGAAAAGTCGCCAACATCTTAGAAGAAATCACCCTGGATGGACCCGTGCTCTCTGACAGCAGCACCAGCGGAACTGTGCCGAAGGAGACTTCATCCGCTCCGCCGTTCGATGATAGGCGTACGTTGCTCGCCGTCCCCTTCCCAGTCCATTCCTCCCCTCGATACCACGGAATATCCCTTGGAAACGGGGGACCGCTGTATCTGGCCTTGAACACGGCGTTCAGCGATCCGCTCGCCGTTAGATCGCGAGGGAGTTGCTGTTTCGCGTGTTGCAGCAATCGAGCCACCGAGGCTAGCGGCACACTCTCGGCCTCAAGCGTGAGGTCATAGGCCAACGGTTGTGCCAGCGGCTTAGCATTCCCCCGCAGTCGGATCCTGCCGCCGCCTACCGGCGATTCGCACAGCAGGCCCTCAAGTAAGCCGGTCACTACGCTGTATTGTCCCGCGCAATGGGTTGCCAGACGCACGCTCTCGTTGCCCACAATGTCGTAGCGGCGAAAATCTTCGATGGCGGCCTCGTTTTCGATTCGCAGTGCTGCCGGAGTGCCCGCCAGGTTCGCGGTGAAATTCAATCCGCCGCGCCATCCCCGGTCTTTTCCGCTGAGCAATTTGGTGATCTGTCCGAGCTGTCCGTTCTGCCATTGCACGGCGATCTGCACCGGGGTCGATTGCAGGGTCGCAGCGCGCTGCCACGTGGCATTGATCTGGAGCAATCCGGTATCGGTGAGATTGAAATCCGTGCGCACCGGCTCGGCCTTGAGGCGGGCGCCCCAGGAATTTTCCGACTCCTGCCAAAGCGCCACGTCGGCGTCCATCAGCGCATACGACTTCTTGGTCTGTCCGAATTTGAAATTGATGCGGGCGCCGCTGGCTTCGAGATAAGGGAATGCGGGGCGGCGCTCGGAAGTGGGTTTGCCGGTCGGAGCCGCGGGAATTTGTGCGTTGCGTTCGAGCAGGCTCGCCAGGTTCCAGCGGCCTTCGTTGTTGCGCACCAGGTTGACGCTGGGCTCGGTGGCGCTCAGGGTCGCGATCTCCAGTCGTCCGCGAAGCAGGGAACGAAGCCGGATGGCGGCGGAGACGTCCTGCGCGCGGATCATTGGCTCCGCGCTAAATGCCGGATCGTCGTAGATGACGAGCCCTTCAAGACCAAAGCCCGGCCGCGGCAGAAAATGCAGACTTACGTTGTCGAGCGTAACCCGGCGGCCGAGAGCGCGGCCGATGGAACCGGCAATCCGGCTTCGCAAATGGTAGACACCGGGCCGCCACAGAAACAGAATCAGCACGAGAGCCGCGACGGCAGCTACCCCGTACTTCGATCGTAGAAATCCAAACCGCAGAGATTTCACCGCACGATCCGTAGCGTACGCGACCAGCGCGTTTGATCAAAGAAGTGAATGACGATGTGCGCCAGGAAGCCCAGCCGGTCGCCCGCGCTCCGCATCTGGTACTGATCGGGCGGAGTGATGAATGACCAGTAAACGAACATGGGACGGCCAATCACGTTCTTCCTTGGAATGAATCCCCAGTAGCGGCTGTCGTAACTCACGTCGCGGTTGTCGCCCATGGCAAAGTAGCTGTCCGCAGGCACGACGATGTCACCACCCTCAAGATGCGCAGGCAATTCCTCCGTCCACTTTTCGTTTCTCACCCCGTACATTTCCGAAGGCGCCACGGCAGGAAAGTTGTCGCGATAGGGGTTGAAATCCGCCAGCTTGTGTTGGGCGTACGGCTCCACGAGTTTTTCGCCGTTGCGATAGACGAAGCCATCGCGCAAGTGAATGCGATCGCCCGGAACCCCCATGATCCGCTTCACGACAAACAGACCTTGTTCCTCCGGCGACAGGAACACAACAATGTCGTTGCGGCGGATGTCGCGATAGGGCATCAGCGGCCCCATCCAGCGCGTCGGCGGGGCGAACTGTTCCCGGTTCACGAATACGTGATCGCCGATGAGCAGCGTGTCCTCCATGGAACTGGAGGGAATCTCAAACGCCTGCAGAATAAACGTGATGATGAACAGGCCGACGACCAGCACTCCCGCCAGCGAGGCCAGGAATTCCACCGTGGTTTCGCGCGGCTTTTCGTCCACCGGTTTTGCGTTACCGTTCTTGTCACTTATGATTTCTTCTTTTTTGGGCACGTTTGGTATCCGTTTCTAGGATTTTTTCTCAGCGCATCTTTATCGGAGCGCCAGATCAGCGCACCAGTCTGAAAGTACGGTCCCAGCGCGTGATCTGGAACAAATGAGTCACCGCGTAGGCAAGGTGATAAAGTCTATCACCCACGGTTGGCGATCCGGGAAGATCATTGTTCATGTTGCCCGACGACCAGTAAATCAGAAGCGGGCGTCCGATGATATTTTCGCGCGGCACGAATCCCCAGTACCGGCTGTCCTGGCTGTCATCGCGATTGTCGCCCAGAACAAAATAGTGACCGTCGGGGATAATCAACTGGTGATCTTCCACCAGTTTCGGCATTTCTTTCCACCATCTGGCATCGACTCCGTAATCGGGAGAATCGGTGCGCGGAAAATCGTCGCGATAGGAATTGCGCAGCGCGGTGACATACTGCGCGTAGGGCTCCCGCACCGGAGCGCCGTTGATGTAGACCCGCTTGTTGATGAGACGCAGGCGGTCTCCGGGCAAGGCCACCACTCGCTTCACGAAATCCTGCGCGGGATTCACCGGATAATGAAAGACGATGATGTCACCCCGCCGGACGTTGCGGTAGGGCAACAGACGGTTCCAGCCCGTGCTGCCGCCGTAGCAAAATTTATCTACCAGCAGGTAGTCGCCGATCAGCAGGGTTTGCTCCATGGATTCCGAAGGGATGGTGAAGGCCTGCAGGAGGAAGGTCACCACAAAAACGGCGATCACCACCGTTCCCGCAACCGACTGAATCGTCGCAGGCCAATCCCCGGCGGAAATTTTCTCGCTCCATGACATAATTTATCTATTAGAGACGAGGCTTGCCCCCGTCTCCCGCGTGCCGCGCCCCGAATGTTGCGGTCGGTGCGAGACTCGGCAAGCCACGTCTTTACACAGATCAGATGCTCTACGACGCCGTGTCGCCGTCGTTCCCCGCGTTCGGAGGGTGCGCGCCAGGTAACCTGGCCATGTACTCCAGGACCTGCCGCGCCGCTTCCTGTTCGGCTCGCTTCTTGGTTGCGCCCTGCGCCCGCCCCACGAATTGCCCCATGGCAGGATCCGGCAATCTCACCTCGACGGTGAACGTCTTCTTGTGCTCGGGGCCTTCCTCCTTCACCAGTTCGTAAACCGGCTGCGGTCCGCCTCGTGCCTGCACGGCTTCCTGCAATGCGGACTTGAAATCCATCACCGGGATGGCGCTGGTCTCCAGCTTCATATGCGCCAGCTCCGGCTCCATGATCGCGCGCACGATAAAGTCTCGCGCCACGGCCCACCCGCCGTCGAGATACAGCGCCGCCAGGATCGCTTCCAGGGCGTCGACGAGTAGGCTTGCCTTGTTGCGGCCGCCGCTTTTTTCTTCGCCGCGCCCGAGACGCATGTAATGGCCAATCTCAAGCTGTTCGGCCACGCGCAGCAGATGCCGCTGCCCAACCAGATGAGCGCGCAGTTTCGAGAGTTGCCCTTCCTGGAACTCGGGGAAGCGGTGGAACAAGGCCTCGCTGGCGACAAGCCCGAGCACAGCGTCTCCCAGAAACTCGAGATTCTCGTTATCGCCATTCAACGAACCGGCGCCAGACGAACCACTGGCAGCGCCCAGCGCCTCCAGTTCGCGCGCTTGCGAGCTGTGAGTAAGCGCCTGCTCCAGCAGTTCGCGGCGCTGGAAGCGGTGACCCAGGCTTTCTTCCAGCGCCATGATTTCGCGTGCCTTCATCACTAAACGGGGCCCTGGTCCCTCGGCCCGAATTTGGCAGAGACACCGATATGGCCGCGTCTCCCTCTCCAGCGCCCGAGACCGTGCCGCTGGGGAGACGAGGCCAGCCTCGTCTCCCGGCAACGGCGGCTAGTTCTTCGGAGGAGTCTGAGGCTGGGCCGGGGCCGGAGCCGCGCCTCCGGTGAGTTGTTGCAAGCGGTCGCGTTCGCGGCGCGCCGGGGTTCCAATCGGAGTGTTTTCCTGCGTCATTCCCACCACACGGTTTGCCGCCTTGAGCGCATCCGGATATTTTCCCTGCTTATCAAGCGCCAGCGCCAGACGGAGGACGACCACCGGATCGGGGTCGCTGGGGAACGCGTCGATGGACTTCTGCAGATTGTCTTGCGCCCCCGGGAAATTCTCCTTCTTGAACTCAATCGTGCCGAGAATCGAATACGCCTGCGAACGCAGCAGCGATTTGTAGGCGTCGATCTTGTCCTGAGGCGTACCCGCCGGGACGCTTATGTCGGTGTCCACCGTCTGGGTTGCCTTCTGCGCCATCGTCGTCGCTTCGCCGAAACGTTGGTCCTTGTCGATATCGGAGTCGCGCGTTTTTTCGGCGATGACCTCGGCGACGATCACCAGAGCCTCGGGATTGTCCGCGTCAAGGCTTAGCACCTTGCGGCCCATGGCCTCGGTCTTGTCGGCGTTGTTGGCATTCTGATAGAGCCGCATCGCGGTCTGATAGAGCAGCACGCGAAGTTCGCTGTCGGGGAACTTGGTGGCAAAATCGTCAGCCGCCTTCTCCAGCGCGGCCGGGTCGGTACTGGCTGCCGCCGCCTTCCATGCGGTTAACTCCGCATCGGTCTTGGCTTGCGGTGGACGCTTCCCCTGTGGCGCCGCCGGGGTGCCCGGAGTTGCTGGCGCTGCTTGACCCGCTGCCGGCGGGGCCTGTGGCGCCGGTTTTCCGCTATTCTGGGCCGCGGCCCAAATCGCGAAACTCAGTATCCCTAGAATGACTGCTGTTCGCTTCATACTGGTCTCCCATAATGCAAGATTTCGGACATCATAATTCCGAACTTTCATAGATCCGAACCTTCAAAGATCCGAACTTTCAAAGATGCCTATGATATCTCAGGCGTTAGTGCCGTGTCCTGCAAGTTTGCGGCGCAAAATGCTGCCGGTCAGCCAAACGCCTATCGCCGATGTTCAGACACGGCGCCAGCGCTCACAACCCAAAAAACCTGCCCTCGCCTTATTCCGGCTGCTTCTTCACCGGAGGCTCGTACGGTTGCTCGATGCCCTTTTGCGCCGCCAGCTTCGCTTCCGGAAGCGCTCCAGCCGAGCTCAAGGCCGCCCGATATTCGTCCACCGCGGCTAAGCGGTCTTCCTTCAAATCAAAGATACGCCCCAGGTAAATATGGGACCAGGCGATCACCTTGGGTTCATGCGCCGTCTGCAGCGCCTTTTCAAAATAGGCGCGCGCCCCTTCCATGTCGCGATTCGCGGTGGCGACTTCCGCCAAAATAAACAGCGCGCGTCCCGAATCTCCTTCCTGATCGTCGAGCGCCTTTTGCGCCAGTTTCTGCGCCGTTTCCGGATCGCCCGCCGCCAGCCGCCGCTCCGCGTTCAGCAGCAGGTGCTCGGTATCGCTGCCCGCGGGGCGCAGAAGTTCAGGCGCCGCCTCAGCCGCAAACTGGATCTGGGAAGCCCGCTTCTTTTCCTTCGGCACATCAATCTGGCCGACCATGTCCGCATAATCGCTGCGCATCCCCGCCGGATCTTTTTCGAACCTGCCCAGCGCGTCGTAGAAATAGCGCGTCAGGATGTAGCCCTCCTTGTCGGCTTGGTCGATACTCTTGGCGCGCTCCGCCTCCGGAGTCTTCACCGGAAGTGTCCGCTGCTCAATCGCCCGTATCAGACACTCGGTGACCAGCAGTGAAATGTTGCTCTTGAAGGCTTCGTCCATGGGTGCATTCTGCACGGTTTCGAGCAGCGGTCCAAGACGATTGAACGAGTCGCCGTTCTTCAGCGCCAGCGGATCCAGCAGATAATGCAGATACGTATGCCGGATTTGCTGCATCTTAATCGCCGTGCTCGCGGTCGGTGAAATGACGACGTAGTAATCCGAGGCATAGTTGCGCGCGTTGGTCTGGCCAGGCGCGCCCATCGCGTCCAGATAGACGGTGAACTGGCGTCCCAGGTAACCTGCCGACGGCATCCTTAAATAGATCTCGGTGTCGAACGTCATCTTTGCCAGCGGGGCATGATAGATCTCGGTCAACTCCGTGTAGCGCGCGCGATGCCGCTCCCAGATGGCGTGCAAGCCGATCTTCTCGTAGAAGGCCTGCAGCAGCGGCGCGATGCCGGCCACCGCGGCGGCATCGGGCGGCAATTCCGCCGGCTTCGCTTTCACCGTGAAGGTCGGCGGCTCCCCCAGATAGAGCGCCAGCGATACATAGTGGGACAGGTCGTGTGCGGGCTCCGGCGCCTGATGTTGCCGGTAAAACAAGCACATCGGACTCACCACGTCGTGCGCCCCGGCAGTATTTTCCACCGCCTTGGCAACTTCCAACCGGATCTGCATGCGCAACGGGTCCGATACATTCAGCTCCTGGTCATAACCGCAGGTGTTGATGGCGGTCAGCACCGTGAACAGGGTCTCGCTGGTTTCGAGCGCTACCTGCGGCGCGCTCTGCGCCCAGCCCGGCGCAACCATCAGCACGGCCGCCAGGCTAAAGGCGAACGCCAGTCGAATGGGCTGTCGCGGGAGGACCCTTCTGATCTCAGACATAGACGGATGAGCTAACCACTAGTGTACGAACTGGTCAATTCGCGGTCAAACACTCATTCGGCACCCCTTCAGCGCTCGTTCAGTGTGAGGGGACAGGGGGCGGAGAAGGAGTAGGCGGGAACGTTAAGCCAAGTCCAAAATGGCTTACATGTGCTATGATGTAAGCCACATGGATACCATTTTTACCGTGGTCAGTTCGAAAGGCCAGATCGTGATTCCCGCCGCTCTGCGCGAGAGACTGGGGATCAAGACCGGAACCCGGCTGGCCATCCGCAGCGAGGAGAACCAGTTGATCCTGCAGCCCATCACCAGGGAGTTCATCCGCAGCCTGGTCGGCTGCTGCAAGGGCGAGGACTCGCTGGTGGAAGCCCGCGAGCGGCAGCATCGGGTGGAAAAGTGACCGGAACCTACGTCCTCGATGCCAACGCGGTATTGGATCTGGTCGAGGCGGGGCCGGGGTCGCGAAAAGTGGAGCGTCTGCTCCAGTCGGCTCTCCAACAGCAGAGCTCTGTGCTCATCTCCGCCCTGAATTGGGGCGAGGTCTTCTACCTGCTGTGGCAGCGGCGCGGTGAGGAAACAGCCCTGCGAACGATTGCCAATCTCTCGCGCCTTCCGCTCCGGATTATGCCCGTCGATCTTTCCCATGCGCTCAAAGCGGGCGAGATCAAGGCGATGCACAGAATTCCTTACGTGGATTGTGTAGCGGCCGCGCTGGCCATGCTGCAAGAAGCCACCTTGGTCACTTCGGACCGCGATTTCGAAAAGCTCGGACGCCAGTTTCCGATCTTATGGATCGCACGTTCTTGAATGGCCGACGCGATCCTTGGACACTTTAGACCGAACGATATAAAGTCCGAGGCTTTTCCGCAGCGAGCCAATGCTGCTGAACTTCCAGCCGGAGAGGTTACCCCTTCACGCTGATCTTGGAAAAAGAAAGCACAGCCGTTCCCGAGGTCGGCCTTCCCATTGAAAGCGCCGGATGGAAGGTCGTGAATATCAGGAGGTTCTTCAACTGCGGCAGCACCGCCTGGGCGTCGTCCGGTTGCGACAGGACGCGATAGTCGTCGATCCGGCCGTTGGCATCCACGTGAGCTTCAACCACCACCGCCTCGTCATCCATATTGCCCAGTGTCGTCCCGAACGCCGATCGTTCCAGTTGCGGCCCGGTGTAGAGCATCAGCGGAACGTCTCCGCTGCTCGCCCGCAGTTCGGCCGGCAGGGCAAAGAAGCCCAGCAGCAGTCCGAAAAACAAAACCGCACTGACCAGTCCCGCCGTCGCCGGAACCATGAAAGCATTGAGCGCATTTTGCAGCCGCACCAGCACACCTTCAAACCGTGGATGCCGCGCCTGTGCCGCTTCGCGCGAAATTGCGACCCGCAACTTCAGCGCCAGGTCGGCCGGGGCCTGCTTCGGACCCAGACTGGCCAGCAACTGCTGCGTGCGCTGCATCGCGGCATATTCCCGCGAGCAACCGGCGCACTCCTGCATGTGGCGCGTGAGCGCGCGCATCTCCGAACCGCTCACCCGGCCGTCGAGATACGGCGAGAACAACTTCTTGATCTCAGCGCAGTTCATGGTGTCACCTCAACTTCAACTTCTCTGCCACCACGCGAACCGTTCCGCCTTTCGGCAGGCACGCGCAGCCCTAACTCTGGCCCCACTTCCCGGACATATCCGGCTAATCTCTTGCGCAGCGCATCGCGCCCGCGAGTGATGCGCGACTTCACCGTTCCCAGCGAGACCGCCAAGACCTCCGCGATCTCCTCGTACGACATGTCTTCCAGATCGCGCAGGATCAACGCGGTCCGATACGGTTCGGGAACCTGTTGCAGCCCCTGCTCCACCGCCGCGCGCACCTCGCTATGCGCGCACTTTTCAAATGGAGATTCGCCCGGATCCACCAGCCGGTCTTCTCCGGGAAATTCGTGTTCCCCCGCGGCGGCGCCATCAATCGGCATCTCTTGTGCCTTGTGCCGGAACCACCACCGCCTGCGATTGGCCGCCTCGTGCAGTGCGATACGGTAAATCCAGGTCTTCAGGCTCGACTCGCCGTGGAATTGCTTCATTCCGCGGAAGACTTTCAGAAACACTTCCTGGGTCGTGTCCGCCGCGTCGGACGGGTCATTCGTGATGCGGTAGATGAGGCCGTAAATCGGCTGGTGAAACTCGCCGATCAGCCAAGAGTAGGCCTCTTCCGAACCCGCCTTCAGTTCAGCAATGACGGCGGATTCCTCGTTTCGGGCCCCGATCGCGCTGGCAAGTTCGCCCAATGTCGTAACTCCCGCCATGACGGCGTTACCTCCAATTATAGAGTCACTCCAGCCCCAGCGGTGGGAATCTTAATTCTTGCTGACACGACTCCCGCACCCTTGCCGCCTAGTTACTTAGACTCCAGGGCGGGCTGTGGAGTTCCCAGGGTTAAGTCCTGTATTTGCAACCGGTCGGCGGCAGGCGCTCGCTAAAGCGGCGGACGGTCCCCGGCGCTGTGATCCGTCACTTCAGATCGCAGCGCCGTTACCGTGATGGCGGCAGACTCAAAGCGCCGCCTGTTTCTGCTAGCTCTGGACTTTTATCTTGCCGCCGCCGGTGGCGATGGGGCGGACGATTCCGTACGGGTAAGTATTAGGGTTGGCGTTTGTCGTCCGGACAGCGTTAGACGAAAAGCCGCAGGCGGCTGACGACGCGACAGTGGTAAACGGGTTGCCGTTTGCGCCCCAAGTTATGGGGTATTGGACGCAGGGCTGGTCGTCGGAATAGATGGCCGCACTGCCCAGTTGAGGAATTGCCGCGGTCGCGGGATAGATTTCCGATGCAATGATCTGGATCTTCAGCGGGACCGCGTCGCCCAGTTGGATGGAAAAGGGCCCATATTCGTCCCCATTCTCGTCGAATATCAGATAGTTCACACTTCCTTCGGCGGGGCTGGGTGTCAGCACCGACGAGACTTCATTATTTTCTAAGTCGGTTACGTTGGAGAACAGAGTCGGTCCCGGGCCAGAGGGCGCTTGAGGGGGATTGGGGTTGAACTGAATCAAGCTGATTTCTTGTCCGGAGTTGTTGGTGAAAGTGATGGTCTGTCCAACCCCAAGCTTGGCGCCTTGTGGCGTGGGGGTGAACGTCGAATCGATCGTGATGTTCACGGCTGCAAGGTTATCTTCGAACGGAATGTTGCGCGCTGCGGACATGGCTGGCTCCTTTTCGATTGAATTTAGTTACTTGCCGCTGGGCCGGAAACTGGGATCCGAGATTAAGCCTTGCAGATCCGGAACATTCTTCAGGTCCGCAAGGGCGTAGCCTTTTTGCAGGCTCTTCTCGATATACTGCAACCCCTGGGCGCGATCACCCAGGTCCTCGTAGGCTTGGCCGGCGTTTTCCAGAACGTTCGGGTCGTCCGGCGCAAGCGCGAGTGCCGATTGTATGCGAGGAACAGCTTTTTCGCGAAGCTTTTTCTTGGCGTAAAGCAGCCCCAGGTTGGACTGCGCAACGGCGTCGCGCGGCGTGTCGCGGACGGCCTGCTCCAGCAGGACGATTTCGCGGTCCCATGCCTTGTCTTCCTTTTCTTTGTCCTTGAGGCCTTCGTAGGCGATCGCCAGGTTGCCCCATACAACGTACTCCTTGTCATTCAATTGCAGCGCCTTCTCAGTAGCGGCGGCGGCTTCGGCATACTTCTGCTCCTGGTTGTAGAGATAGCCGAGGTTGGCATAGGCGGGGTAGGTGGGCTCAAGGGTAAGCGATTTCCGCAGCATCTGCTCCGCTTCGGGGTAGTGCGTGGACCCCATGTCCGTGTAAACCCCGCTCAAGTTGAGATAGAGTGCCCAGTTGTCGGGAGTGAGCTCAATAGCATGGCGAAACTGCGCAACGGCTTCGTCGTAGCGCTGGTGGTCGTCCAAGAAATTAGCGAGGTGGTTGTAGCCCTCCCAGAAATCGGGACGAAGCGCGATGGCCTTCCTGTACGCAGCTTCGGCATCGGCGGTGCGCCCCGCACTGTCGTAGGAGTGGGCCAATCCAATGACCGCGTCCGCATTGCGCGGGTCGAGTTGTAGCGCGCGCTGGTACTCCTGCAAGGCGAGATCGTATTTTCCCGAGTCTTGATGAATATTCCCCAGCGTCACATAAACCACAGGCAAGCGATCGTCCAGTTGCTGCGCTTTCTGGCAATTCGCCAGAGCTTCATCGATCCACTTTGTGTCTCTGTCCAGACGGTACTTCAGGCGGTAGGCTTCGCCGAGCTGGGCAAATCCCAAGGCAAAGCGGGGATCCTCCTTCACCGCATTATCAAGCGCCGCAATCGCCAGATCGAGATTCCCCGCCTTGTCGTAGCGCTGCGTGTAGCCGAGCGCTTTCAGGTACAACTCGTACGCCCCGGCATTGACCTGGCTCCCCGAAGCGCGCAGCATCTCCGGTGTCATGTCGATGCGCATCAGCTTGGCCAGCCGCGTCACCACCTCGTCTTCCAGCGACGAGAAATCTCCGGCGCGATCTTCCAGCGTCACCGAGCCGACTTGGCGCAGGGTCTTCGTATTCACCAGATTCACCGTCAGGTGGATCGTCTGCCCCTCGCGCCGCAGACTTCCTGCCACCGCCACCGTCGCTCCCAGTTGCCGCAGCGCCGATGCCGGATCGGCAATCTTCTGCCGCCGCACCTCGCTCGCCGGCACCACCCACAGCGACTGCTTCCCCGTCTCCAGGTTGGTCAGGCGGCTGGCGAGGCTGTCCATCAATCCGGCGGACACCTCTTCATTCGCCGGATCGTTGCCCACATTCTCAAACGGCAGCACCGCAATGTGCTCTTCCGGGCGGCCAAACCATCCCGCCACGCGATCGCGCACCGGCGGCAGGAACGAGAGCGCCGCCAGCACCACCGCCGCCACGGCCACTCCGGCCAGCCACCGGTGCCACTTCGGCGCCGCCGGCACCGGCACGCCCCACAAGGGACGTGACGCTTCTGCGATCTGCTTCCGTAGTTCCGAAGCGAGTTCCGATCCGGTCAGCGTCGCCGTTCCGGACGACGGCCGGCTGGTGGTTTGCGCCGTCGCCGCGGGATCGAGGCGGCTGCGCACGTCCTTCAAGTCGGCCACCATCTCGCGGCAACTCTGGTAGCGCGTCGCCGGCTCTTTCGACAGCGCCCGATAGATCACGCGCAGCAGATCGAGCGGAATTTTGTCCGGCATCTCGTCGAGCGCTCGCGGCGGCTCGTTCAGGATCGCGAAAATCGTTCCCGCGGGCGTGTCCCGCAGAAAAGGATTTTTTCCCGCGACCATCTCCGCCAGCACGATTCCCAGCGACCATATATCGGTGCGCTGGTCGACCAGCTTGCCGATCGTCTGCTCCGGCGACATGTAACCGATCGTTCCCGCCGTGCTGATACTCTGCGTGCTGCCCGTCGATGACGCCAGCCGCGCCAGCCCGAAGTCCACGATCTTGGCCACTCCGCTCTGCGTCAGGATCACATTGGAAGGCTTAATGTCGCGGTGCACGACGGTGCCTGCATGAGCCGCCGCCAGACCCTCCCCCATCTGGATCGCGATGTCGACCGCTGCCGCCACGGGCAGCGGACCGCTGAGCATCTTTCGCGCCAGCGTTTCCCCCACGTAATACGCCATCACGATAAAGGTGCGTCCGTCGCCGGTTTCCTCCAGTCCGTGGATCGCACCAATGTTGGGATGGTCGAGCGAAGATGCCGTCCGCGCCTCGCGCAGGAACCGCTCTTTGTCCTCGCTGCTGGAAACCAGATGTTCAGGAAGGAACTTCAGCGCGACCGTGCGCTCCAGCTTCACATCGAGCGCGCGATACACCACGCCCATGCCCCCGGCTCCGGCCAGGCCGAGGATTTTGTAATTACCGACGAGATCTCCCGCGGACAGAGTGGCGTTTGCCTCAGACACCGAGCGTCTCCCAATGCGGATCAACCCCAACGCTCGCAGCGATTATCGGCGCCGGGACAGAATCGATCCGGTTCCGAGCCACGATGATATACGCTACCGCATTTTATTCAGGCAAGAAAGTGGCCACAACCGCACGTGATACCTATGCAGACTTGCCTTACTTCATTACTTCGTGGGCGCGGCGCTCGGCGGAGTGGCCGTCGGCGTGGTCGTTGCCGGCGGCTTCGGCTTCGTCACTTTCTTTTTCGCCGGCGGCTTCGCCGGAGGCTCGGTGTCGTCCACCACGATCTTCTTTGGCGGCGGAGGCGGCGCCGCGGTCAGCGTCTTGATCTGCGCCCGCAAGCGCGTCAGCTCATCTTCCTTGCTGGCCGTCAGTTTCTGCATGCGCTCGGCGAACGCTCGACGGGCGCTCTCGAGTCCGGTCATGTCGTTGCCCAGGCTCTGAAATTCGTCTTTGGATCCGAATGCTCCGCCGATTCCACCACCGAACCAAAGACGTCATACAGCGCATCGAGATTGC
>CAVRNL010000049.1:0-43728 GCA_963722485.1 uncultured Acidobacteriaceae bacterium | reverse complement strand
CATGGTGTCGTAGATCGCCATGCCCGCCGTGATCGAGCCGCCCGGCGAGTTGATGTAGAGCTGGATGTCTTTCTCCGGGTCTTCCTGTGCCAGGAACAGCATCTGCGCGATCACCAGGTTGGCGATATTGTCGTCAATCGGCGTGCCAATAAAGATGATGTTGTCGCGGAGCAGCCGCGAATAAATGTCGTAGGCCCGTTCGCCCCGGCCCGTCGACTCGATTACCATCGGTACCAGCATCATTCACCCTTTCCCACACTCCCGCCCGCAAGCCGGTCTCGTCGCTCAGGGGAGGGTCGAAATGGTCCGCATCATCATTACCAATTACGCGGACTGGCGATACAGAAAATCGAGGGTCTTCTCGTTGCGGATTCTTGTTCGTATCCTATCGAGGCCCCCATCCCGTGTCAAACGAGCGCGTACTGCTTCGGACGTCTGTTTTGATTGTTTGGCCAGCGCTTCCAGTTCCTGATTCAGCTCTTCATCGCTGACCTGCACATTCTCTTCCTCCGCCACCCTTTCGAGCAGCAGCGCAGCTTTTACATCGTGGATCGCCTGCTCGCGCTGTCCCGCGCGCAGACGGTTCAAATCCATTTTCTTCATCTGCTCGGCGGTTAGGCCCTGCGCCGCCAATGCGCGCAGTCCGCGCTCCAGCCGGATGTCGATCTGCTGTTCGATCAGCGAATCGGGAACTTCAAAATCGTTTCGCTGAATCAGTTCTCCCACCAGTTTGTCCTTGGCATCGTGTTCCGCCTGGTGCTTGCGCTCGGATTCGATCTGCTCGCGAATCGCCTTCCGCACGTCGTCCATCGTCTGAAATTCGCCCAGTTGCTTAGCGAACTCGTCGTTCAGTTCCGGCAAACTCTTCTGCTTGATCGACTGCACCTTCACCGCATAAGTGAACGTCTTCCCCGCCAGGCGCTTGTCCTGCGTGTCTTCCGGATAGTGCACGTCGAAGGTCCGCTCATCTCCGACGCTGGTCCCGCGCAGGTGCTCGGTAAATTCCGGCATGGTATTCTTGCCCGCGATTTCGACCAGCACTTCGTCCATGTGCACGGGCTGGCCTTCGCCGGACTTTTCTTCGGCCGACTCGGTATCGGGCTTAGGATTGCCATCGAGCGAGACCTGAGCGAAATCGCCGTCGGCTAGGACGCGGCCCTCCACCGGATTGAAACTGGCATGACGCTCGCGCACATCGGCGAGCGCCTGCTCCACATCGGCCTCGGAAACCGCAATCTCGGGTTTATCGGCGCGCAGTTCTTTGTAGCCTTCGAGTTTGATCTCCGGCAGCACCTCAAAGGCGGCCTTGAAGCGCAGCGGTTCGCCGTCGTGCAGGTGCAGATCCGTTACCCGCGGCTGCGATACCGGATGCAGGCTCAGCCTCTCAGCTTCCAGCCGGAAGAAGCGCGGGATCAGGGCCTCGACCATGTCGGTCTTGATCTCTTCCGAAAAACGCTGGCGAATAATCGACGCCGGAACGTGGCCGCGCCGGAAGCCGGGAATGCGCGCCACCTTCTGATATTTCTGGATCAGCGAATCGGTTTGCCGGGTGACATCCTCGACCGGAATCTCAACCTCAATCTCGCGTTTGGTGGCGCTTTCTTTGGCCGTGTTTTCGTTGGCCGTATCTTTGGTCTCAGCAGGGCTCACAATTACCTTTCCAAAACGGCTGCGGCAGCAGAGTCGGGAGGGGAGTGCTCCGCTGCAACGCCTAATGCCTTAACTTGAGTGTAAAGACTGTCGAAGAGCAACGTCAAACGCGGAAGCGGATAGCTTAACGGGCAGGGTAACGGTTGGGAAGAGTGGCGATCTCGGTCAAGTCCAACAGATTGCGATCGGCGGTGACTAACGTTAGCCCCAGCACCTTGGCCGTTGCCGCCAGGAAGCGGTCAGCCGGATCGGCATGGGGAAGGGAAAGGGACAATCCGGCCATAACAATCTCGCTGGTCAGCGGCGCTTCTCGCAGTTGTTCGGTGTATCGTTTGGCCCAGCCATAAGGATTATCGACACGTACGCGGCCTTTCTGCATCAGGGTGAGGGCCTCCCAAACACTCACGGGCGAAATCCATAGTTCATTGCCAGTATTCGAGAGCTCGGCAGTAACCCGCCGTCCCAGTTTCTTCGGTTCCAATTGGCTCCACAGCCAGATATGGGTGTCCAGAAGAAGATTCACCGGCGGTAAACCTCCATCTCGTCAAAATCGATGACCGGCGACACGATGTCTCCCACGATCTTTCCCGTTCCCAAGCCGGCGCCGACAAACTTGCGGGTGCGGTCCGGGCCGGCCGCAATCACTTCGGCCACCGGTTTTCCGTGACGCGTGATACGCAAGGGCTGCCGAGTCTTGTGGATCTCTTCAATCAAGCCGAGGCACTTAGCCTTAAATTCCGAGATGGAAATTTCGTTCATAATCGTTGCCTTAAGTCGCCGACGGTTAGTTTACGTGACTATAATATTAACCATAGTCATGAAACTAGTCAAGACGATCCGTACGTGGCCAGGGAAATTTTGTAATTTGGCAATCGGGTAATTTTGTAATTTCAGCCCAATTGGTTTCAAATTACAAAATTACCCGATTGCCACATTACCCAATGGCCTCTCCCAGCTGGCTCAAGGTTCTGAACGCCGAAGTCATCGTCTGCACGCGCTGTCCGCGCCTCGTTGTGTATCGGGAGCAGATCGCCCGCGAGAAGCGACGCGCTTACCGCGACTGCGAATATTGGGGCAGGCCCGTTCCCGGCTTCGGCGATCCCCATGCGCGCGTCCTTGTACTCGGACTCGCACCGGGCGCCCATGGCTCCAATCGCACCGGCCGACCTTTTACGGGAGACGCTTCCGGCAACTTCATGTACCCGGTGTTGCACGAAACCGGATTCGCGAATCAGCCGACGGCGACCGATCGCAACGATGGGCTTGTCCTGCTCAATCTCTACATCACCGCAGCCGCGCGCTGCGCGCCTCCAGACAACAAGCCCCTACCCGAGGAACTGGCCAACTGCGCTTCCTTTCTGGAGCGCGAACTCGAAGGACTCAGAGATTTGCGGGTCGTCGTTGCCTTGGGAAGAATCGCGTTCGACGCCTATCTCAACTACCTGATGCGAAAAAAGCTGATCGTGGGCAAGCGGGAGTATGCATTCCGCCACGGGGCCGAATACGCCCTGCCCGATGGACACGTCTTCTTGGCCTCTTATCATCCCTCCAAGCAAAACACGCAGACCGGCAAACTAACCAAAGAGATGTTCCGAAAGATTTTCAAGCGCGCGCGCGAATTGGCCGATGAATCAACGGGGCGGATCTCGCGGTAGCGGACACCTCTGGGCCGGCATGGGGGAGCCGTTGCTCCGGGATGCGCCGCCCTTATTCATTGAACGATTGAGACACTGAATCATTGGATCACTTAGACATTGAAGCATCCAGTCAACTAGAGCAGTGCGCTCAGAATCCTACGAATACCGGCTCCGGCTCTAATGGAATCCCCCACGCCTTTTGCACACCTTGCTGGATTTCGTCTTTCAGCGCGACGATATCGCTTGCCTTCGCGTCTCCGCGATTGATCAGTGCCAGCGCGTGCTTGTGGGAGATGCCGGCCTTGCCCAGCGCGTATCCCTTGGAAAATCCAGAGTGCTCCACCAGCCAGGCCGCGGAGACTTTGCGTTGCGCATCTTCGCCTTGCGAGCGGGCCGCCGGATAGCATGGAATATCGAGTCCCTTCGCGGTGGCGCGCTCGGACAGCTCCTTGAGCTGCGCCTCGCTGAGCACGGGATTCTTGAAAAACGATCCGGCGCTGCGGCAGTCGTCGTCTCCGGGGACAATCAGCATGCCTTTGCTTCGCCGTATTTCGAGCACCGCCTGGCGCACTTCGGCGAGCGATGGCGGCGTCCTTCTTTCAGAGGAACCCTGGGCAGAGCGTTCAGCAAAGCGCTCTTGCAAATCAGCGTACTTCAAACTCGGAGCGCCACCGCGCTTCAACCGGTAGTTCACTCGCAAGATGATGTACCGCCCACGTTCCGTGCTGTTAAAGATGCTGGTACGATAGCGGAATCCGCAGGCTGGCTTGGGCAAAACCACAATGCGGTCTTCCTGCAAATCGAGCGCGCGCACCGATTCGATCGTATCGGAGACCTCCTGCCCGTAGGCGCCAACGTTTTGCACGGGCGTGCCTCCGACGCTGCCCGGAATGCCGCTCAGGCACTCGACTCCCGCGCAATTCTGCACGACCGCTTGCGCGACAAAGTCATCCCAGTTGACGCCTGCGCCCACGCTGAAGAGAACGCCGTTGCCCGTGGCGTGATTCTTGGTGGGACTGGCAATTCCGCCAATTGCGATCCGCAGGACCAACCCCGGCCAACCGGAATCGGCGACGACGAGGTTGCTGCCTCCGCCCAGCACGAACAACGGCAGGCCGCGGCTTTTCGCGAACTGCGCGGCTTCGTGAACCTCGTCTTCTCTTCGAAGGTCCGCAAAGTAGCGCGCCGCCCCGCCCACCTGCAAGGTGGTCAGCGGCGCCAGCGGAACGTTCTCCTGAATCGTCATGAGGTTAGTTTAATGGAGCGCAGGGCGTCCTCGCCCGCGTTGCTGCGCCAAACTGTGTTCTAATACCGTCCACGGAAAAACTTCCACATGAACCCTATGAAAAGTCTCCTGCTGCTCTTCGTCTCGCTCTCCATTGCGTCGCTCTCCGCAACATCGTGGGCCGCCGAGCCCTGGCGCGTCGCGTCCACCGAGATCGATGCCGTCTATCCTCAGGTCGAAGCGCTCTATCTCGATCTGCACCGCAATCCCGAGCTTTCTTACCATGAAGAAAAGACTGCGGCGAAGATCGCCGACCAGCTTCGCAAGCTTGGATACGACGTCACCGCTGGAGTTGGCGGCAACGGTGTGGTCGGGGTGTTTAAGAACGGCGCCGGCCCCGTAGTCATGCTGCGCGCCGAACTCGATGCCTTGCCGGTCCCGGAGAAAACGGGTCTCCCTTACGCCAGCCATATCACCACGCATGACGATCGTGGCGTCGAAGTGCCGGTAATGCATGCCTGCGGCCACGATCTGCACATGGCGATCGGCATCGGAACCGCCGCCCTGCTGGTGCAGAATAAAGACCGCTGGCATGGAACCTTTATCTATGTCGGCCAGCCCGCCGAGGAGCGCATCGGCGGCGCCAAGGCGATGATTAAAGACGGCCTGTTCACCCGCTTCCCCAAGCCCGACTTCGCCTTCGCCGTGCACGACAGCAACGGATTTCCCGCCGGGAAAGTCGCCTACACACCCGGCTTCAGCGCGTCGAATGCTGACTCGGTGAACGTCACGGTGTACGGTGTCGGCGGACACGGCTCGGCCCCGCAGGAGACAGTCGATCCCATCGTGATCGCCGCGCGCACCATCGTGAGCTGGCAGACCATCGTGTCGCGCGAGATCGATCCGCAAGATCCCGCGGTGATTACCGTGGGAGCGATTCACGGCGGCACCAAGAACAACATTATTCCCGACGAAGTGCTAATGCAGTTGACCGTGCGGTCCTACAAGGATGAGGTGCGCAAGCACCTGCTGGCAGCTATCGAGCGCATCGCGGATGCGGAAGCGGCCGCGGCGGGCGCTCCGAAGAAGCCGCTCGTCGAAATTGAGGAAGGCGTCGGCGCCGTTTACAACGATCCGCCAACCACCAGCCGTCTCGCGGAGCGGCTGAAGCAGGTCATGGGGAATGACAATGTCGTCCTCGGACGGCCGATTATGGCGAGCGACGATTTTGCCGAATATCGATACGGGGGAGTTCCGAGCGTCATGCTCGAATTGGGCGCGGTCAACCCGGCGAAATATGCGGAGGCAAAGAAAAGCGGAGAGAAGCTTCCCGGACCGCATTCACCTTACTTTGCGCCCGATCGCGAACCCAGCCTCAAGACCGGAATCGAAGTCGAGATGGCGGCAATTCTCGAATTGATGGGCAAGCCCTGATGAGCCGGCCCTGATCAAGTCCTAACGCTAAGCAGAAACTCGGCTTACCGTGTCTCTGGCCTTCGGTCGGCAAGCCGAGGGACGCTTTGGCCGGTCCCGCTCACCGTTGCCGGCCTGCCATTCCATCACAATTATAAGTAAGCGGCATCACAGCGCGGACCGGTTGGATTGGCGGATCATAGACAAGGATGACGACAGAACCACATCTGAATGCAGCCCTGAGCCATGACTCGGGCGATCCACTCAGCTTGGCGCAGAAGGAAGCGCTGCAGCGCGCGGTCGCCAAGATTGTTGCGTTGGGCGCACAAGCGGGAGTCACCACGGATCAGATGATTCAGTTGCTGCACTCGGGCCTGACCGTCGGCGAACTGCTGGAGTTCCTGGCCGCTCGTTCTGGAGAAGTGGCGTAAGAGCAAGGTTTCAAAGTTCCAAGGTTGCAGAGTTTCAAAGTTAACCACCAGCGCTACAGGCCTTCTCTTTGAAACCTTGAAACTTTGAAACCTGGTTCCTCACGTTTGCCGCCGGGCTTGCTATTGGGTAATCTCTAGCGATGCCGTCTCGCCAGGAAATCGGCATCTCTGGAATGGTGCCCGTCACGTCCTGCAGCAGGGTGTTCTCCCTGCGGCCGTCGCTATGCGCGTTGTTGGTTGCCGGAATGATCGGGTTCGGCTTGTCGACTCGAGCATTGGCCCAGGAGACGCCGCAGACGCAGCCTAGCCCTTCACCGGCCGCGCGACCTCCTGCCGATCAAACTCCGGCTGCTCCGTCGAAAGTGCCGGGCGTGGCCTTGTACAATCTGTTGGAGAGCAAGTCGATTGTGTTCCCCGACATCGCTGCCAGCACCGAGCGGCTTTCGGCGGGGCAGAAGTTTGAATTGTTTGTGGACAACAGCGTCTCCGTGCACACCGTGACCTGGGCTCTGCTGGGGTCGGCGGCCGGCCAGTTGGATGATTCGCCCACCGGCTACGGAGAGGAGTCGGGTGGATATGGCAAGCGCTTCGGATCGTCCATGGCTCGCCAGGCGTCCAGCAATTTCTTTGGGACGTTTGCGCTAGCGTCCGCGCTGCATCAGGATCCAAGATTCTATCCGGAGATCAGGCCGGCTTTCTTCCACGCCGTGAAGTACTCGGTGCAACGGGTCTTCGTCACGCGCAACGATGACGGGCGCAACGTCGCCAACTGGTCCGGGTTGGGAGGGCCGCTGATGGCGGAGGGACTGGCGAACGTGTACTGGCCAGAGCAGAACCGCACCGTCGGAGACACCTTCTTCCGCTATGGTCTGGATCTGGCTACCAAGGCGGGTGGAAACATGCTGCGCGAGTACTGGCCGGTGTTTTACGCGAAGATTCGCCACGCGCCCCGGCCGGCTGCGGGGCACAACTGACCTGGAAAAAAGCCGGCTTTCGGCATTCTGTGCGCGCATCTAAGTTGACGAACCGCGATCATGGCGGGATTTTGTCGCGGAGCTGTGGATGTACAAGTGTGGCTTTACCAGCGCGGTTTCACGACTGCGGTTGTACGATTATGGGTCCAGGAAACAGGAGATCGAGATTGAAGAATCGGACACTGTTGTTATTTGCCGTTTGCGGGCTCATCGCATCGGCTTCGGCGCAATCAAATTTCAATCGTTTCACCTATAACTTCGGTGGCGGACTGGGCATCGGCCGCGGTGATGTCGCCAGCTTTGTCGGGAACTCTCCTTTTGGGGTGGTCGGGGGCGGGATGAATTTCAACCGCATGTTCGGCGTCGATGCCGAATACATGATCTACGACCTCACCTTCAGACCCGGCGTGATCCAGAACCAGAACCTGCACGGCCAAAGCGGACACATGCAGTCGGTAAGCCTGGACGGCATCGTCAACGTGCCCCGCCATCTTTTCAAATTTGGCGCCTACGGAATTTTCGGCGTAGGTTTCTACGACCGAACCGTTTCTGTGCCCAGCCGTGTGCTTACATCCGGCACAATCTATCAGCCCGCATGGAGATGGTGGGATCTGACCTGGGCGAACAACATCCCCGGGACTTACCTGGTCCAGCAAACGATGTCCTCGAACTCCAAGGTTGCGGGCGGCTTCAACTACGGGGGCGGAGTCACCTATCCTCTGAACTATCTCCATAATTCCAAACTCTACGTCGAATGGCGCTATCATCGCGCATATCAGAGCGACGACAAGACCATCGTTATGCCGATCACGGTGGGGCTGCGCTGGTGAAGAGCCCGGGCATTTTTTACTAACCCTTTAGCAGGTTAGTTGGTCGCGGGTTAGCTTCAGGCCGGTCAGGTTGCCGAGAATGGTTACGGCGATCTGTTCGGTGCGGAAAAACTCCTCGGCGGTTTGCTGCAGGTCTTCGAGGGTAACGGCTTCGATGCGTTCGATGAGTTCGTCGAGGCCATAGAAATGGTCGTAGTACATTTCCTGGCGGGCCAGGTTCGACATGCGCGCGGTCGAGGATTCGAGCGAGAGCATGAGGCTGCCCTTGAGCTGGTCCTTGGAGCGGCGCAGCTCTTCTTCGGGAACGGGCGTGGTTTTCAGGTTGCGAAATTCCGCGACGACGCACTCGACAACCTTGATGGCCGCCTCGCGCGAGGTGCCCGCGTATATGCACAGGGAGCCGGTGTCGCGATACGGATTCAGGTCGCTGTAAATAGAGTAGGCGAGCCCCTGGCGCTCGCGGATGTTCTGGAACAGGCGCGAGCTCATGCCTCCCCCGAGCAACGTATTCAGGATGTAGGAAGCGTAGCGGCGTTCGTGCGCCATGGGATGCGAAGGGACGCCGATGCAGATCTGGACCTGTTCGAGCGATTTCTTGTTGCGCAGGTTGATTCGTGAAAAAGTCTTGGGTTGGGGCGAGTGCAATCCGTTTTTCGCCGGCTTCACATGCTCGAAATATTTCGCGACGAGTTCGACAAAGTGCTCGTGGTCGAGATTCCCGGCGGCGCTTACGATGAGATTGCCGGGAGCGAAGTGGTGTCCATAGAAACGGGAGACCACGGGACGCTCGAATTTTCTTACCGTCTCGCGCGTGCCCAGGATGGGCAGACCGAGGGCGTGGTCCTTCCAGAAGCTTTGGGTGAAGATTTCGTGGACTAGGTAGTCGGGATTGTCCTGGTCCATTTTTATCTCTTCGAGAATGACGCCGCGCTCCTTCGCGATATCGCCGGCATCGAAGACGGGATGAAGCACGAGATCGGTGAGGACATCCAAGGCGAGCGGAAGATGCTCATCGAGGACTTTGATGTTGAAGCAGATGCATTCCTTCGCCGTGAAGGCGTCCATGTTGCCGCCGATCGAATCGACCTGGCGGGCGATGTCTTCGGCGGAGCGCGTTTCCGTCCCCTTGAACACCATGTGTTCGATGAAATGGGAGATGCCATTCCATTCGGAATCTTCGTCGCGCGAGCCGGACTTGAGCCAGACGCCGATCGCGACCGAGCGGATGTGAGGCATCTGCTCGGTGATGACGGTCAGCCCGTTCGGCAGAACCTGACGACGAATGCTGCGGGTCTCTTTTACCATGACATTCTTGCCGCTCTGAATTTCCTTATACTGCGAAGATCGGACCCAAGTAATGAATTCCAAGGCGGGCTGCTACTGTTATTGTCCCACAATCTGAGGGCCGGCGACGGCGGCTGACTTTGTAGTCTTTGTTTTGTGTAACTTACGGCGATCCTTCTTCATATTCGGCTGCTGCGCTTCTAGGTTTCAGAATAGCGAAACCTATTTTCTAGAACTGGCACAACCTGTTGGTTGACGTTAGAATTCCGAGTTGCAGATTCGCATCCTCTTCACAGCCGAGGTTCTGTGCGTCGAATGAAAATAAATGTGTTGTGTTTGACCGTCGCCGTCGCCACGCTCCTGGTCCTGTGTTGCGGCTGTGGCAGTGGCAACAGCAGCCCGTCCGGCCCGACCACCATTTCAGCGGCCCAGGCCACCGCCGCCGCAACTCAGATTGAACAGACTTTCGTCGCGGCCTCTGCCTACATGGGTACCGATTCATGCGGTAACCCGTTCGCTCCCACTGAGGAATTCTTTTGCACTATTCCTATCGCCGCCAACGTGGTGTGCAGCGAAGGGGGAACCGTCGCCGTCACCGGTACTAATACCGGCGATTTGGATTATTCCGATACGGGCAACACCACTGGGGTGCTTACGTACACAGCGACGAATTGCTCCATACCAGGATCCACCCTGGTAATGAACGGAAATCCAGGGCTCACATTCAACAGCGCAATGTTCTATTTCTACGGTGGAGTCTCAAGCTTTACGGTTACGGAGACCGGGCCAATCAATTATGGGCCAAAGCCGACCGGAGTCTGTCAGACCAATTTGACGATCGAGGCGTCTTTTTACGGCAACGGTGAACACACGACCGAATCCTGCACACTTACCGGAACGGCGTGCGGACAAACGATCAATCAGAATTGTGAGTAGCGGGATTCTGCTGCTCGGACGCAGGGCGGGGAGCAACGTGCCCCGACAGACTTAGTTCTCCGTAAATGTAGTTATTCGGTTTTTAGTTACTCCACTAGACTGCGAATCTTCTCGACTTCTGCGTCGCCCGGCGCGGCGTTCCAAATTATGGATCGGCAATTACGGTTACACTCAGAGACAGAAGTAAGCTACCGTCAAATGCCAACGCTGCCATCCAATTCGCTCTTAGGACTTGACCTCGGGGAGCTCACCGACCTTGCGCTTGAGTCGGGGCAACCTGCCTACCGGGGTCGTCAATTATTCGATGCGGTATATCGGCAGAAGACTGAGCGGCTGGATTGGGTTTCGACATTGCCGCTGGAATATCGCGCTCGGTTGGCGGAACAAGGCTGGGGGATGGGGTTTCCGGCGATTGCGGGCAAGTTTGTTTCGAGCGATGGCACGGTACGGTATCTGGTGGAGTTGGCTGACGGGGAAACGGTGGAGACAGTCTGGATGCCGGAGGGCGATGGCGGCGAGACGGGCGACGGCAGCGAAGCGGGCGACGAAGTCGATGCCAGCCCTGCTCTGTCACCACAAGTGAGTTGGCGCCGGGCTACCATTTGCGTGTCGAGCCAGGTGGGATGCGCGGTGAATTGCAAGTTTTGTTTCACGGCGCTGCTTGGGGTGAAGCGAAATCTGGAGGCTGGAGAAATCGTCGGTCAGATCGCGGCGGTGCTGCGCGATCAGGGAGTCGAGCCTCCGCTGCAACGGGTCAACATCGTGTTCATGGGCATGGGCGAGCCTTTCTTGAACTACGACAATTTCATGAAGTCGGTGCGGCTGCTGGTGGAGGGCGTCGGGATTCCGGAGTCGCGAATGACGGTGTCGACGGCGGGGATCGTGCCGCGGATACGCGATTTGGGGCAAGAGGCGGTGCGTCCGAAGCTGGCGATTTCGCTGAATGGATCGAATGACGCGCTGCGCAGCGCCGTGATGCCGCTCAATCGGAAGTGGAACCTGGCGGAGCTGATGAAGGCGGCGCGCGAGTTTCCGCTGCGGACGCGGGAGCGGATGACGTTTGAGTATGTGCTGATCGAGGGCGTGAACGACGCTCCAGAGCAGGCGCGCGAGGTGGTGGAACTGGTGCGGGGAATGCGGGCGAGGATCAATTTGATTGCGCTGAATCCGGGGGCGGAGTTGCCCTATCGAACGCCGGAGCAGGAGCGGGTGGTGGCGTTCCGGCAAATATTGGTAGACGCGGGAATCCTCGCCTTCGTGCGGCGTCCGAGGGGGCGCGATATTTTTGCGGCCTGCGGGCAACTGAAGAGGACGGTGGAGGTGACACCCGTTCCCGTAGAGAGGCGGCTTGCCGCGTCCCCCGAAGCCGCGGAGTGAGACGGGGCAAGCCCCGTCTCTACGGACAGAGCTACGAACTGCTGCGGGCCGCGGCCCGATTGGGCTCGCCGAGCGGGGAGCGGATGGCCGCATTGCTTGCGATGCGCAGTTCCATCCGGAAAGCGGGGTTCCGGGGGGGCGAAGACTGCAAGAGACGGCCGCCATGTTCTTCGACGATGCGGCAGCAGGCGCTCAGCGAAAGCGTAGAAGGCTTGTTCGCGCCTTCAGAGTTGAGCGGCGACGCGTAGGTGGGGGGCTGTGAGGAAGAATCACACGGGGAAGAATCGTACGCGGAAGAATCGTGTGAAGAAGGATCGCAAGAGAAGAAGTCAACCAGAACGAAGTCGTTTTGGCGGTGCGTGCGAACGAACAGGGTGGGGCGTGCTTCGCGATTGAGATGGGCGCCGATCTGTCCGGCAAGGTGCATGCAGACGTGGAGAATCTGGTTAGAGTCGGCGAGCACGAGCGGGAGCGGAGAAGCGAGGTCGAGGCGGATCGAACTGCCTTCCGGGTCCAATTGGGGAGCCAGCAAACGCATGGCGGTCTGCAGCACGGAGTTGATGTCGACGGCGGCCAGCCGGGCGGGAGCCTGACCGGCAAAAGTGAGCAGGCTCGCCACCAGCGCTGTGGTGCGGCGGACCTGTTCGCCGATTTGCGCGGCCTGGAGTTTTTCGTGCTGCGGAAGGTTGGACGCGCTGAGCAGGTCGGAGTATCCCAGCATGGCGGTGAGCGGGTTGTTGATCTCGTGGGCGGCGCCGCCCACCAACTGGCCGAGCGAGGCCAGTTTTTCCGACTGAATGAGCTTTTCCTGCAAGGCCTTGAGGTCGTCCAAAGAGCGGCTGGACCTTTCGAGAAACAGCGATAGCTCGTCGCGGAGCAGGTGCTGGCGCCAGAAAAACACGACGCCCATCACGACCATGGTGAAAAGACTGACGGCAATTCGGAAGGCCTTGACCGAGGGCGGAAGCTTCACGGCCAGTTCAGCGTGCACGGCGCTCCAGATGATGCTGAACAGAGCCAGCATACTCAGGCGCGTGATCCAAATGCCGAGCACCGGCCGCGACGGCTTGAAGTCGGACAGGTCGTAGCGCAGGGCGAGCAACGGGGCCGCGCCCATCCAGGCCATGGAAACGGTGAGAGGGATGTCGTAGATGTTGCCGCTGTAATAAAGCTTGTGGCCGATGGCCCAGTTGGCGACATAGGAACTGGAGGCATAGAGTGCGCTGGCGCCGAGCAAATTTCCGTAAAGCTGCCGCCAGCCTCCCTGAGCAGTGTAGGCGAGGAAGGCAAGCGAAACCAGGAGCACGAGTTTCTCGGTCAGATACGCAAAGTTGAGATTGGCGCTGTAAACCGCTTCATCGACCTGCACGGTTTGCCAGGGGATGACGGTGTATACATAAATGAAGACCCACCAGATGAGCAGGAGGGTAAAGTCGAGCATGCGGATGCGTTCATCGCGTTCGCCTTCGCGGAGATGAGGAAGCACGGCGAGAGCGGCGATCATGGGCACCAGATGCAGGAACAGAACAACATCGCCCAGGAAGGGATTAGGCACATCCTGACGCTTGAAGACCTCAAAGTAATTCCACATTCCCTGGTAGGTAAGCCAGAAGATCATGCCCACGCTCATGAGGATCCAAAAGAGCCGGATGTGGAGAGTGGGACAGCGCGCGCTCGTGGTGTTGGCCAGGAAGGCGGCGGTGGCAACCAGCAGGAGACCGCCTTGGATGAGGTCGCTGGCGATGGTCAGGGAGTCGCCCCTTGGCATGAGCAGGGACGCCGCCGTCTGGGCGAGAACCAGCGTGATCAGCAGAGAAAGCCAGAGTTTAGTCAGTCTAGCCAAGGCGCACCAGTCCGCCTCCATTTTAGGGCCCGGGATGCGGGGGCAGGGGTTACTAGCGTAACATCGCCAAGGCAGAAGTTAGAAGTGAGAACTGCGGAATTGAGAAGCTCATGGAGTTTGGCCGAGATTGCCTTTAGAATTAGTCGCTCAACCGGAATTAGTCGCTTAACTTGGGTTGTTTAACTACGAGAATCTCTTGTCCTGGATGGTCCCTCGATACCGTGATCTATGGCGCTTCCGGGCGCCGCTCAGTGCGGGCGAAATCCGACGCTCGGAGCGCTGGCTGGCCACGGCGCGAGTGGCGCTGACGACGACGGCCCTGGTTACTCTCTGGATGGAGCCGGTGCGTGGGTTTGTGTATTCGCGCTGGCTGTACTGGCTGCTGATCGTGTACTTCGTGCATGCGGTGGTGGTGATGGTGCTGGTGCGCTTCCGACCGAGGTCGACCGCGGCTTTTCGTCTGGTGGTGCACGCGGCGGACATCGTATGGCCGGTGCTGATCTCGATGTTCGCGACGGCGCAGCGGGGGCCGTTCTTTCTATTCCTCGTGTTCGTGATGGCGGCGGCAGCGTATCGCTGGGGGCTTTGGGAGACGGTGGGTACGGCGTGTGCGGCGGTGGCGTTGCTGTGGGCCGAAGCCTTCGCGGTGCGAGTGGGATTGGAATCGGGAGCGGATCAATGGCTGCGAGCGGTGCATCTGCCGCGGCTGGGTGTGAGCGTGCGGGAACTGGAACCGCAGCAGCTGTTCATGTTTTCGTTCTATCTGATTGTGCTCGGATTCTTGCTGGGCTACATGTCGGAGAACCAGAAGAAAGTGCGGGCGGAGCGCGCCGTGATCACGCGCGTTCTCAGTTCGGCGCGGGTGGAGGCCGGACTCACCGGGACCATGCAGCAGATTCTTGGCGAGGTGATGAGCATCTATGGCGCGGCGCGGGTGCTGGGAGCGTCGCAGGAAGCGAACAGTTACCGGGTGTTTCTGGCTGAAGTGAAGCGTGGCGCCGAGGGTATCGAAGCGCTGCGCTGGCGCGAAGCTTTGCCGGAAAGCGAAAAGGTGTATCTGTTCGAATCTGCAGCCGACGCCATTTACGCGTCGCGCAGCGCCAAGGGTTTTCGCACGGTGCTGCTGGATCGTGAGGGCGGGCGGCTGCGCGATGTGAGTACCGGATTCCTGGATGCGCTGGCGCGCGTGGAAAAATTTGACGCGCTGGTTTCGGTGGCGTTGCTGTTTGGCAGGGAGTGGTCGGGGCGCTTGTTCCTGTTCGACCCGGAGATGATGGGGGAGCCGGAAGAGGAATTGCGATTTCTGCAGGAATTTGCGCAGCAGGTGGGTCCGGCGATTTACAACGTGTACCTGATGCGGCGCCTGCGGGAACGAGCCGGGGCGCTGGAGCGGGCGCGATTCGCGCGCGAACTTCACGATGGAGCGATTCAATCGCTGATCGCGGTGGAAATGCAGTTGGATGTGTTGCGGCGCCAGTCCGGGACGCAGGCGCCGGTGGTGAACGCCGAACTGGGGCGGATCCAGAAACTGCTGCGCGAGGAAGTTCTGAAGTTGCGCGAACTGATGCAGGAGATGAAGTCGTTCGAAGTGAATGCGGACCGGCTTCTCGGTTTCATTTCCGACACGGTGGAACGCTTCCGGCGGGAGACGGGAATCGCGGCGGAGTTCGTCAGCGAACTGGACCGGGTGGATTTGCCGCAGAAAGTGTGCCGCGAACTGGCCCGCATTGTGCAGGAGAGCCTGGTGAACGTGCGCAAACACAGTGGAGCGCACCACGTGCTGGTACGGCTGGCGCAGCGGGCGGGGAATCTGCAATTGACGGTGGAGGACGACGGCAAGGGATTTTCTTTTTCCGGGAAGTTGTCGGATGCGGAACTGGAGACGTCCGGGAAGGGACCGGCGGTGATCCGCGAAAGGGTGCGGCTGCTGGCGGGCGAAATCACGATAGAATCGACACCGGGGCACGGCGCGCGGCTGGAGGTACGGATTCCGCCGGCGAGAAAGGCCAATCATGGATAGGCCAACCACGGATAGACAGAGCACGGATAGGCAGAGCACGGATAAACGAATTCATTCCATACGCATTGTGATTGCCGACGATCACCCCATCTTCCGCGACGGGCTGCGGCGCCTGCTGGAGTCGGAAGGGGATATGAAAGTAGTGGGCGAAGCCTGTGACGGCCTCGAGGCCGTGAAACTGGCGAACGAACTCAAGCCCGACATCCTTCTCCTCGATCTGGCCATGCCGCACCACACCGGCCTCGATGCGCTGCGCGACCTGAACACGGGCGGGGGCGCGGCGGCGGCGGTACGCATCATCCTGCTGACCGCGGCGGCGGAGAAAAAGCAGGTGGTGGAGGCCTTGCAATTGGGAGCGCGCGGTGTGGTGCTGAAGGATTCTGCCACGCAACTGTTGCTCAAGAGCATTCATGCGGTGATGTCCGGCGAGTACTGGGTGGGGCGGGACAGCGTCTCCAATCTGGTGCAGTACCTGCGCAACCTCATGCAGAGTACGAACGAGGAATCGAAGCAGAGAAAATTCGGGCTGACGCCGCGAGAACTCGAGATTGTCTCGGCGGTGGTCGCGGGCTATGCCAACCGGGAGATTGCCGAGTACTTCAAGATCAGCGAGGATACGGTGAAGCACCACCTCAGCAACATCTTCGACAAACTTGGGGTTTCCACCCGCCTGGAACTGGCGCTGTTTGCGGTGAATCAGGGCCTTCCTCTGAAGACGATTGTGTGATCACGAGGTCGACGGGATCTAAGGGGAACACCTGAGTTATGGCACGATAGTGCCATTTGAGGTCACCGGTGTGCTATTGGGTGGAGGGGGCAGTTCTTGATATTTTACAGTTATACGACGGCGAACAACTGTCCCGCGGAAGGTAAAGCTGGGGCGTGCCGTCGATGGGAGTAAACAGTGATTAAAGCAATCCGTCAATTTTGGAATGAGGACAGCGGTCAAGACGTCGCCGAGTACGCGGTGATGCTCGCGGTAATCCTGGTGATTGTGATTGGCACGGTCCGGCTGATTGGCGGCAACGCCAACAACGTGTTTTCGCAAGTCGGAAGCGCAATGGGGACGCAGTAGCCGATGACCAAGTCCCCGCTGCGTCTGGCAGCGGGTTTCCCCTGATTTTCTCTGCCGGTTCTCTTCCCAAGACAAAGTCTCACAGGGTTTCAACATAAGGCTCTTGGCTGCCGGTTGCCAGGAGTGTGAGCCCGTGCACTTCAGACCTTGAAACTCCGCTAAATTGTGCCTTCTCTTACTGTCCCGTCGGAGCTGCTGCTGTCTTCTCCGGAGCCGGAACCGCTTTTTCTGGAGCGGCGGCGGTGCCGAGCCGGGTGAGGAACGGGAAGAAGGGCGTGACTTCGAAGGGCATCTTGTCGGCCGCTGTGGTGATGGCGACCGGCTTGGTCTTGATCAGTTCGAGTTGATTCGTCCAGGGATCAACTTTGACCCGGCCACCGAGAGGAAGTGCCGCGACCTGATCGGCCTTCTTCGGGTCAAATTGCGGCGAGGAGGTCATTAGCGACGACATCCTGGTGGCATTGCCGTTGAGGAGGCTGTCGCCAAGGTGCGCCCGAATCAGGTTCCGCAGTTCCGGAGCGCGAGCCTGGACGGCTTTGAGGAACAAGCCGGCGTTGCCGAGCTTGTCTTTATAGGGCGAGTTGTTGAGCAGTTCGACGGCCTTCTTGTCCGCCGCTTCTTCTTCGCCCTTATCGCGAGCGAAATCCATGCGCTCGAAGGTGCGCTCGTCGGGAAAGAACATGCGGTCGTTGAAGGCGAGCTTGGTGTTGAGGTGATGGCCGAGCACGATGTGTGCCAGTTCGTGGGTCAAAATCATGGCTAGGGCGGCTTCGTCGGGCAGCACGTCAATCATGCCGCGGCTCACCACGATGGTGTGGCCAATGGTGAAGGATTCGAGCGGCGTGGTCATCAGCACGCGGCACCGGATCTCGGGTTGAATGTCGAGATTATTAGTGACCATCACGTTGTTGACGACCGTTTGCAGCACCTTGTCGATTTCGCCTTCCGGGGCCAGCAGTCCGATCTGCGTCAGGCGGTCCAGCACGTTGATTTCAGCCTGACGTTCCCACTGGCGCTGGGCTTCGATGGGCGTGGCGTCCTGCGCTTTCTGACTCTGGTCCTGGACCACCTGCGGGGCGTCGACAGTAATTTCGGTGAATTCAGAGCTGCGGCGGAGATCCTTCAGGTTGTAGCCCCAGAGCCGCGTCTGCGCCTTGTAATTGAGCGTCTGACCGAGACGATATTTGAGATCGGACTCCTCGGAATAAATCAGCGAAGGCAACCAGACGCCGGGGCGAAGATTCTGACGCCAACTGTCAAAGTGCAGGTAGTAACTGGCTCGAGGATGAGGATAGTAAGTGCCGTTAAAGCGGACGATATTGTAGTCCTGGTCTTCGATCCAGATGCGGCCGAGGAAGCGGCCTTTGCCGGCGTCTTTCTTGGGGGCGACGTCGATGGCGATGCAGCGTATTTCACCGAGGAACTCGCGGCGCACGAAAGTGAAGTCGTAATACTTGCGCTGAAAATCCTGATCGAGGATCACCATCTGCGCAAAGCCCAGGGGCAGGAACTTCATGGAATAAACGTTGCTCAGTTTGCTGAGCATGCGCTTGCCCAATCCGGCCGTGGTGGGCGAGGTGAACGTGCGGTCATCGGTCCCTTCGCTCATATCCAACCGGCCAAGGAAGTAGACGTCGCTGACGGGGACGGGAGCGCCGAGGTCTTTGTCTTCCTTCAGGTTCTGGAGATAGGTTTCGACCAGCGGATGAAGTTGCTTCATCTGCGCCATGAAGAAATGTTCGCGCTCAATCGCCCGGTCGACGACCTGGTCGAAGCTGGCGGCGTTGGCGCTGGCCTGTTGGGAGGCGGCGTCGCGCGTCGCGAGCTCGGGTGTCGGCGTAGTTTGGGCGAACGAAGTCGGGACAAACAAAGACGCGGCGCAGAAGACCAGAGAGAAAGTAAGGAGTGCGAAGAGGGAGCGCAACATTTTTGTTGGTTTCATTTCACCTACGATGCGTGACCTACGATGCAAGTTCAAAAACAATGTGCAATACCGCCTCAAAATCGGCGGGATGTCCGTCAACCAGGGCGGGCTTGAACTGAATCTTTTCCGCGGCATGAACTGCCGATTCATCCAGCCCATGACCGAGACCATGCACCACCTTCACCACGCGAATCTGCCCGGTAGCTGAAAAGACCACATCGAGCAGAACCTCGCCTTCGATCTTAAGCTGCCGCCCCTCATCAGTGTAAACCGGACGGGGCTTGAATGTGATCTGGGCCGGCAAGGTTTTGACGACGGCTTCGGCCGACTTGGCCTTGGGCTGAGAAACGGCGACGTCGGCATCTCCGAAGCCGCCCTGCCGAACCGTACCCCGCGAGGCAGAAACGCCGGAACTACTGCCGATAGCGACGCCGCTGCCAAACCCTGTGCTGGCCACGATCCCGCGCGCTCCATGCGAGCCGCCGGTGCCGTTGCCATAGCCGGGGCCGGAGGGCAAATCAAATGAGCCCGCTTGCGCGATCGTAATCGGGTGGCCGTGCGTCTCCGAGGCGGGCACGCCGTTCGGATCGCCGAAGCCGCCGGTTTGTACTTTCTGCGGAGCGGCTGCGATGGTTGGCATCGCCGAACTTCCGGTGGAGAAGACATTCGTCTTGACCGGGGCCCTGGGGATCAGCGGCTTCACGTCCGGCAGAAGTTCTTTGGTGGCAGCCAGGGTGACTTTTGGCGCCTGCTCCTCGGGAGCCTTCTTCCGAACCAATTCAGTGGGAACGCGCAGAGCTTCGGGGCGCGGCGTTACCGGTTCCGAGATTTTTGGAACTGGAGCCGGAAAATGCCTGACCGGCGCCGGAGCCTGTGGAACCGGAGGCGGAGTGCTGACGAGGCTAACGAAGTGGTAGTCGCGCTCGCGAGGCTCGAGGACATCCGGGTGGAGGATGGCGATTAGCAAGAAAAACACCACCACCACGGACTGCGCGCTGTAGCTGAGAACAAACTTCCCCCATGGCGTGCGAGGCTCGGGAAGAAGGCCTAGGGTCAATTGTGAAGGCTGGGAATCCATGTCCGGCACCTCATGTAACTGCCTGCTTGCGCTTACCAAAAGAAGTGGCCCGTCCGACGAGCTAGCATTTTAAAGACCGCGGGGGACGGGCCTAAGGAGGACACTTCTGAACCGTGAAGTGCACGCCGAAGGCCATTTCCGACGCAGCCTCTCCACCCTTAAGATGCTGCTAAGCGGCTACTTACACGAGAAAAAAGCAATTCTAACAGATCGAAGGACTTCACCTGCAACGTTTTTCCCTATTTGGGAAAGGGAAAATTTTTTGGGAAGTTGGAAGATTTTGCCAGGACTCTCAGGAGGCAAGGTTTCAGAGTCTCGAGGTTTCAGAGTTTCAAATGTACCCCTTCAATGACGCCCGCCTCTACCCTGCAACCTTGAAACTGTGAAACTTGCTACTCGTCGTCTTCTTCGTCGATCTTAATGCGCAGCGACTTCAAGAACTTCAGATCCTGATCGTTGACCTTGAGCTCGGCATTGGTGCTGAGGGTCGAAACGAGGGAAGTCTTGTCGGTGGTATGTTCGCCCTGCTTGCTGACGCCGATGGTGGCTTCGAGGACGAGGAAAATGTCGTAGCCGCCTTCCTTGATGCGGGCCACGACTTCGGCGATCGATTCCGAATCGGACAGAGATTCGTTGATCGCTTCTCCGAGTTCTTTCATGAGCTGCTTCAGTTGCTGATCCACGAGTCCCCCCGCATCGGACGCCGCTGATGGGAAACATCACAGGTGTCTGTGAGGACTCCCAGCGTTATTGTACGCCCGGTTGCTGCTAAAATCGACAAATGATCGACCGAAGGATGATCGACCGAGAGATGATCGACGGACGGATAACCAAGGGCCAAGCGCTGAGAAAAACCAAAGTGATTTTCCGCGCTGCCGCCAACGTTGCCGCCAACATGGTGGAGCGCAGCCGGACGGGGCGGGCTCTGATGGCCGGGATGCGCGCGACCGCGCGTTCTTTCGGGCTGGTGCTCCATCAGCTCTGGCTGGAAGTCACCGGGTTCACGTTTTTGGCGCTGGCCGGAGTCGGGGCATTGGCTGGCATGCGCGAGTACGGGAAGTATCAGTCTGGCCACGCGGCCGGACCCGGGCGGTTGCTGCTCGCGGTATGCTTCACGGTTTCGTTCGCATGGTTTGGGCTGAGCTCGTTCTGGAGAGTAAAGCGAAAAGCGAAGGGCTAAAAGCCAAAAGCGAGGCCTGGAACTGCAGCCTCTTCAGCCGTGACGCTGAGAGTCACAAACAACGCGGCCTTCAGGCCCCAGGACCGTTTCCGTCCACCGGTTTGTAGTCGCAGGCGGAACGGCAGGCTTCGCAGTACATGAGGCCGTCGGTGCAGAGGCGCACGTCGAGTTGCGACTGACAGTACACACAGAATTTTTCGCACCCGCAACCCTCTTCCGGCCGCTCACATTGGGCGCAGACGACGCGGCTTACGCCTGGTCTAGATGACATGGTTGGAGTTTAGTTCGTCAGGCACCGGGAAGGAATGTAACGGAAGTCACCGGAAGCCGGGTCTCCAGGTGCCAGGTCTCAGGTCTTAGGAAAACCGAATCGGGCAATGCCAGGCTCGGCACGCGCGGTTTGCTCTTCCTGAGACCTGACACACCTAACAGCCGAGACCTGCTCTGAGACCTGCGCTTTAATTTGCCGCCCTTCCCGCCCGGATGTTAACTTAATTGTTCCAGATTTTCGGCAGCCCAGCCACTGTCCGAGAGAAGTTTGACCGAGGTTTTTCTTGTCTGTAGCCGAAGTGACTCCCGTTGTGAGCAAGCCGGTCCGCAAGACCGCGTTGAACGCTGTCCATCGCCAGATGGGCGCCAAAATGGTGGAGTTTAACGGCTGGGACATGCCGGTGGAATATCCTGTGTCGATCGGATGCGGCATTGTGGCCGAGCACATGGCGGTGCGCACCGGCGTGGGCGTCTTTGACGTCAGCCACATGGGCGATATCCGGCTGGCCGGGCGTGAAGCTCTGGCTGCCGTGCAGCACATCTCGATGAACGACGCTTCACGCTTGGCGATCGGGCAGGCGCAGTATTCGGCGTTGCTCTATCCGCAAGGGACGTTTGTGGATGACGTCATCGTTCACCGCTTGGGCGAGGACGAGTACCTGCTCGTGATCAATGCCGGTACGCGCGAGAAGGATTTCAACTGGGTTCGTGACAACGTCCGCAACAACACGCGACCGTTTGACTGCACGGTCGAGCATCTCTCTGACGAGTTCACGCAGATTGCGATTCAGGGACCCAAGGGTGTGGACGTGCTGCAGCAGCTGACCGATGCCGACCTGAGCGCGGTGAAGTTCTACTGGGTGACGCGCGGGACGGTATGCGGCCTGAAAGACATCCTGATAGGCCGGACCGGCTATACCGCCGAAGACGGGTTCGAGATTTACATTCCATCGGACGAAGAGACGAGCGCGCGCGTCTGGCGCGAGATTCTGGCCGTGGGGAAAAAGTTTGGCGCTGTCCCTTGCGGCCTCGGTGCGCGCAACACGCTGCGCCTCGAAGGCAAGCTGCCGCTCTACGGACACGAAATCTCGGACACGATCAACGTTTGGGAAGCGGGACTGGATCGTTTCTGCAAGATGGAGAAGCCGGATTTTATTGGGCGCGCCGCTCTAGAGACAGCGAAAGCCGGCGGCGTGAAAAAGACCTTGGTTGGGCTTGAGATGGTGGACCGCGGCATCGCCCGCGACGGATACAAGGTTCTCGACGATGGCGGACGCGAGATTGGCTACGTTACCAGCGGTTCGCCAGCGCCGTTCTTGAAGAAGAATATTGCGCTGGCCTATATTCCGCCAGCGCACGCTGCGGTTGGAACCACGGTGAAAGTCGAAATCCGCGGACAGGGTGTGAAAGCGCAAGTAGTACCGACGCCGTTTTATAAGCGTCCGAAGAAAACAGCGAAAAGCGAATAGCGAACAGCGAGCAGGGAAAGCCAGGAGCTAAAAACGATATGACCTACCCAACCGACCGCAAGTATACGAAGGAACATGAGTGGATCACTGCCGACGGCACGATCGGCATCACGGATCACGCCCAAGAGTCGCTCGGCGACATCGTGTTCGTCGATCTGCCCAAGGTGGGCGCGGAGATCGTCACGGGCAAGCCCTTCGGCACGGTTGAGTCGGTGAAAGCCGTGTCCGATTTGTTCGCGCCGGTTTCGGGGACCGTCACGGGCGTGAATGAAAGTCTGGCTACATCGCCGGAACAGGTCAACAAAGATGCGCACGCATCCTGGATGGTGAAGGTCAAAGTGAAGGATCCGGCGGAACTGAATGCGCTGCTTTCGGCGGCGGACTATGAGAAGTTCGTGAGCGAAGAGGCGGGACACTGAAAAACAGGGCAGAGGTCAGAGGTCAGATTGCAGAAGTGAACCCCTCGGTTTCCAGTACTATAGCTGGAAGCGAAGGCTTTTACTTCTGCAATCTCACCTCTGACCTCTGCCATTGCCCCGAGCCGCAATCGAAACAGTCGCATCCCACATCCAAAGAAAGTTCCTATGAGATATCTGCCTAAGTCTCCCGCGGATCGCGCTGCCATGCTGCAGGCGATTGGTATCCGCTCCGTGGACGATCTGTTCTCGCCGATCCCAGCCGAGTTTCGCCTGACCCGCGACCTCGCCATCCCGCGGCAAATGGCGGAGTCGGAAATCGTGGACTGGTTCAAGCAACGGGCCAAAGAAAACGGCGAAGGTTACACCAGCTTTCTCGGAGCCGGAGCTTACTCCCATTACCGGCCCGTGGTTATCGACGCGCTGGTGCAACGCGGCGAATTCCTGACGTCCTACACGCCGTACCAAGCGGAGTTTGCGCAGGGCACGCTGCAAGCCATCTTCGAGTTCCAGACGATGATTTCGGAACTTACCGGCATGGACCTGGCGAATGCCTCGATGTATGACGGCTCGACCGGCGCGGCCGAAGCCGTGATGATGGCGGTCCGCATCACCGGGAGGCATTCGGGCGTGATCGCGCGGAGCCTGCATCCCGAGTATCGGGAAGTGCTCCACACCTACGCGACCCACCAGGCGATTCCGCTGCGGCTGGTCTCGTTCACGGACTCGGGACAGATCGATCTGAAGGAGCTCGAGACCGCGGTGGGCGACGATACGGCGTGCGTCCTGATTCAGTCGCCGAATTTTTTTGGGACGATTGAAGACATCGAAGCGATTGCCGAGATCGCGCACAAACGCGGAGCGCTGCTGATCGTGTCGATCGCCGAGGCAGTGTCGCTAGGGATTGTCGAACCGCCGCGCACGGCCGACATCGTAGCCATGGAGGCGCAGTCGTTCGGAGTGCCGCTAGGCTTCGGCGGTCCCTACTGCGGCGTGCTGGCTACGAAAGAGAAATTTGTTCGGCAGATGCCGGGACGCCTCGCCGGGCAGACCGTCGACAAGAACGGCAAGCGCGGTTTCGTGCTGACGCTGGCGACGCGCGAGCAACACATACGGCGCGAGAAAGCGACGTCGAATATCTGCACCAATCAGGCGCTGGTCGCGTTGATGGTGAACATCTTCATGACCGTGTACGGCAAGGTCGGCTTGCGCGAACTGGCGAAGCAGAATATGGCGAAGGCGGCCTACGCTGCCGATCAGTTCAGTAGACATGCCAAAGTGCGGTTCGCGGGTGCGCCGCGATTCAACGAGTTCGTGGTCGAGACCAGCGAGGATCCTTACGCCATCAACTCGCGGCTGCTGGGACACAAAATCGTTGGCGGCCTGCCGCTGAAGAAGTTCTATCCCGAGCTTGGCCACGCGGCACTGTGGTGCTGCACGGAACTGACCACACGATCCGTGATCGATACCGCGGTCGGCCTCGTCGCCGAGAGCGAGCACTCGGTTCTTAGCAAAGATGCCGAGCCAGAAGAGGTGGTGAGATGACGACGAAGCACATGACTCGCAAAGCCACTCGTCACATCAGCCAAAACGAAGGATTGATTTTCGAAAAGTCGTCTCCGGGCAAAGCCGCGTGGAAGTTGCCGCCGCTCGACGTTCCGGAGGTGGACACGGCGAAACTGCTGGGCAAGCAAGAGCGCAAGGATCTCGGCGATATGCCCGAAGTCAGCGAGATCGAAATCATTCGCCATTTCACGCGCCTCTCGACGTGGAATTACGCCATCGATCTGGGAATGTACCCGCTGGGCTCCTGCACCATGAAGTACAACCCGCGGGTCAATGAGTTTGTCGCGCGCGTCGAAGGCCTTGCCAACGGGCATCCCTATCAGCCGGAGAAAATTTCTCAGGGCGCGCTGCGCATCATCAAGACGCTGAGCGATTGCCTGCTCGAAATCACCGGCATGGACGCGATCACGCTGCAACCGGCAGCGGGCGCGCACGGCGAACTGACCGGAATGCTCATGGTGCGCGCGTACCACGAAGCGCAAGGCAACGCGCGCAAGAAGATTCTGATCCCAGACTCGGCGCATGGCACGAATCCCGCGACCGCAGCTACGGTCGGCTATGCGGTCGAAAATCTGAAATCGAACGACCGCGGCATGGTCGACGTGGCCGCGCTCGCGGCGCAAATGAATGAAGACGTCGCGGCGCTGATGGTCACGAATCCGAATACGCTCGGCGTTTTCGAGCAGGAGGTTCACAAGATCGCCGAACTCATGCACGCCAAGGGCGGCCTGCTCTACATGGACGGCGCCAACATGAACGCGCTGGTTGCGAAAGCGCGGCCCGGAGACTTTGGCGCCGACGTCATGCACCTGAACCTGCACAAAACCTTTTCCACGCCGCATGGCGGAGGCGGTCCGGGATCGGGGCCGGTCGCGGTGAAGAAAATTCTTGAGCCGTTCCTGCCGACGCCGGTCGTCATCACCAAGCCGGATGGCACGCTGGGCTTCGAATATAACCGCCCGCAGTCGGTGGGGCGAGTGCGCGCGTTCTATGGAAATTTCGGCATGTTCATCCGCGCTCTGGCTTACATCTTCGCCAATGGCCCCGACGGCCTGCGGCAGACGACCGAAGACGCGGTGCTCAACGCGAATTACATCCGCAAGGGACTCGAAGGCGTTTACGACTTACCGTACTCGACGCCTTCCATGCATGAAGTTGTTTTCAGCGACAAGCTGCAGTCGAAGAGGGGCGTGAAGACGATGGACCTCGCCAAACGCCTGATCGATTATGGATTCCATCCTTACACGACAGCGTTTCCGCTGATCGTAGCGGGCGCGCTGATGATCGAGCCGACCGAGAGTGAGCCGAAAGAGGAACTGGATCTGTTCATTGAAGCCATGAAATCGATCGCGGAAGAAGTGGAAGAAGATCCGCAGTACGTGCTCGACGCTCCGCACAATACGCGCATTTCGCGTCTGGATGAAACTGCCGCAGCGCGCAAGCCAGTGCTGCGCTGGAAGCCGGAGCCGTCAGTTCCCTAGCCTGCGATTTCATCGCGGATCGTCGAATCGTCGTACACTAGCTGGTAGTTCCGGCTGTAGTTCGGGCGATGATCGCAGCCGAGCTTTAGCCGGAAATAAAGTTCGTGGGAACGAGAGAGTCTGGTAAGCAAGGAGATCGAAAATGAAAAAGCACCGCGCGTCATCGTTCCGTTTCTTCCTCGCGCTGGTGCTGGTAATGGGGGTTGCGCCCCCTCTCACTCTGGCCCAGGATAGATCCGGGATCGTCGGAGATTGGGAGGGAACGCTCGATCCCGGCGCCCAGGCGAAGAAGCGCATCGTGGTGCACATTTCCGCCGCGCAGGACGGAGGTCTCAGTGGCACGATCGACTACCCTGACCAGGACACCTCGGGCATCCAGATTACGGCCATCACTTACAAGGCACGCACCCTGCACTTCGAATGCAGCAGCATTCCCGCTTCTTATGACGGCACCGTGGACCAGGAGCATTCCCAGATCACCGGCACTTGGAAGCAAGGCGTGGCGCCGCTGAGTCTCACCCTTAAGCGGACGCCTTAGCTCCCACTTCTCCAAGAGATTAAGCGTCGTGTGTCAACTGCGGCTGGTCTGAGCGCCTCGCTTGCTAGAATCACCTAAGTCCGTTCTTATGTCCGACGATTCTTATGCCTGACGATTCGGCCAGCTCCGCCACGGCCCGCCAACTGGCTGAAGGCCACTATTACGCCGCGCTCGATCTGGTTCTCGAAGGGCACCACGAGCAGGCGGTCGATGAGTACCAACTGGCGGTGGCGGCTGATCCGAAGTTCACCGATGCGCTGCATGGATTGAGCCGGGCGCTGCAGGATCTCAACCGGCTTGACGAAGCGATCGTTGTTGCCCAACAAATCTCGGAGATCGATCCCGACGATATCCTGGCGCACACCAGCCTCTCGATCCTGTATCAGAAAAAGGGAATGGTTCCCGAGGCCGAGGCGGAAGGCAACAAGGCGCGGGTGCTGGGATGGAAGCAGCAGCTAAAAAAGGGCGGTGCTGGCGGTTAGCTTGTGAGAGCCTCCGAGATCGGCTTGGACGGGCGAGGGCGCTCTTCCCCACACTAAACCCTCTGCGCGGTAAAATTACCCCATGCGAGAAGTCGTTGTGGTTTCTTCCGTCCGCACTCCGGTGGGGCGTGCGTTTAAGGGGACGTTGCGGGCTACGCGTCCTGATGAACTGGCTGCGGTTGCTATCAAGGGGGCGCTTGATCGGGTGCCGCAGCTTGATCCCAAGGAAATTGAAGACGTCATCCTGGGCTGCGCCATGCCTGAGGCGGAGCAGGGGATGAACGTGGCTCGCATTGCTTCGCTGCGCGCGGGGCTGCCGGTGGAGGTGTCGGCGGTCACGATTAATCGGTTCTGCTCGTCCGGCTTGCAGGCGATTGCCATGGCGGCGGAGCGCATCATGGCGGGCGGGGCCGAGGTGATGGTGGCGGGCGGGACGGAATCGATGTCGATGATCCCCATGGGCGGGAATAAGATTTCGCCTAATCCGTGGCTGGTGGATCATTATCCGGATGCTTATCTTTCGATGGGGCTGACGGCGGAGCGGGTGGCGGCGCGCTTTCGGATCACGCGGGCGCAGTGCGACGAGTTTTCCTTGCGCAGCCATGAGAAGGCGCTGGCGGCGATTGCGGCGGGGAAGTTTGAAGATGAGACGGTTGCGGTGCCGGTTAGCTTGACTGCTAACGGCAATGGCCACGCAGGCGCAGCCTCCTCGGCTGCGCTGGACGGCCGAGGGCGGCCGTCCCTACGTGAGCAGTTTAAGAGGCAGGAAATTTCTTTCAAGGTGGACGAGGGACCACGCGCCGATACTTCGCTTGAGGCTCTGGGCGCGCTGAAGGCCGCGTTTCACGTGAAGGGCGTGACCACGGCGGGGAATTCTTCGCAGATGTCGGATGGCGCGGCGGCGGCGGTGGTGATGTCGGCCGAGCGGGCTAAGGCTCTGGGCATTACTCCACTGGCGCGCTATGTTGCGTTTGCTACCGCCGGATACAAGCCGGAAGAGATGGGCCTCGGGCCGGTGTTTGCGATCCCGAAGGCGCTGAAGCTGGCCGGGTTGAAGCTCTCCGACATTGACGTGATCGAACTGAACGAAGCGTTTGCGGCGCAGTCGCTGGCGGTGATCCGGGAAGCTGGGCTTGATTCTGAACGCGTGAATCCTAACGGAGGCGCGATTGCGCTGGGGCATCCGCTGGGGTGTACGGGGGCTAAGCTGACGGCCAGCGTGATTCGCGAGCTGAAGCGGCGCGGGGGGCGTTACGGCATGGTGACGATGTGTGTCGGCGGAGGGATGGGCGCGGCGGGGATCTTTGAAAACCTGGCGTGACACTTTTTTACTCGATCTTTACACAATCGCTGTGTTTTTGGCGCTCTTTTGCAGTAACCTTTAGGTGGCTTTTGCCGTCTAAATGAAGTAGAACGACAAAAGATTTTGCCCGATTGGCATCAGTCGGTTGGGAGGTGCTTGATGCGGCTCTCCGGTCTTGTCGTCGCAGCTATCCTGCTTGTCCCCGCGATCATTCTGGCACAACATTCCTCTGGAGGAAGCGGCGGAGGAGGTGGAGCGAGTTCCGGCGGCTTTTCCGGCGGCTCCAGTTCCGGTGGTTCTTCGCACGGCAGTTCGGGTTCTTCCGGCAGTTCCTCAGGTTCCTCGCATAGCAGCTCCTCGGGCGGTTCGCGGTCATCGGCGAGTTCCGCGGGCAGCCACAATTCCAGCAGTTCCGCTTCGCATGTTGCCAGCAAGACTCCGGCATCGCACTTCTCACCATCCTCCAAATTGGCATCGACCAAGGAAAACGCCGCTCCGGAGAAGAGAGGCTTCCGTTCGTTCTTCCGGCATCCGTTCAGGCCAAGGGTTCAGACTGCGGAATTCACTGCTCCCGCGCCATGCCGGAAGAAACCTTGCCGCGTCTGCCCGCCGGGACAATCGCCCAATGGCGCGGGCGCATGCGTGCTTCCGGTGAGCAACACCTGCGCGTCCGGGCTCTACTGGAACGGTTTCGCTTGCGGGGAACAATACCGGTTTAATGACGATTGCCGCGCTTTGGCGGCGCAGCTGGCCGAGCAGGAACGACGAATGCAGGGTCAATCTGACTTCGGCGAGAGCCTGTTCTATCGAATGCTGCGGCAGCAATACGAGCAGTGCCTGGAGCGCTCCCGTTTTCGCGGGTACAGCAGCGCGTCCTTGTTCGCTACTCCCTACTGAGCGGACCAAGAACGCGCGAACGTCAAAGATATCCATGAGCGGAGCTCACGCGTTAGAATGGCTGTCGTTGCTTGTCCTGTATCCACTCAGCGGTTTCCATCGAGCAATCCAAATTTAGAGGTTCGAAAATGGCCACGACAGCAGTTCCCAAGACCAAGATTGCCGGCGGTAGCTTTCTGCTGGAAGAGCGGCAGACTGCCGATGTCTTTACCCCGGAGGATTTTTCCGAGCAGCACCAGATGATCGGGCAGACGACCGAGGAGTTTGCGGTCAACGAAATTCTGCCCCAGGCCGAAAAAATCGAACACAAGGATTTCTCGATTTCGCGCGATCTGCTGAAAAAAGCCGGCGATCTCGGGCTTAGCGGGGTTGAAATTCCCGAGGCTTACGGCGGGCTCGAAATGGACAAAGTCACCGCCGCCATCATCGCCGACCACATTGCCAAGTACGCCGGGTTTGCCACCACCTGGGGCGCGCACAGCGGGATTGGCACGTTGCCCATCGTTTATTTCGGTACCGAAGAGCAGAAGAAGAAATATCTCCCGCGGCTGGCTTCGGGCGAGACGGTTGGCGCATATGCGTTGTCGGAAGCGACCTCCGGGTCCGACGCCCTCAATTGCCGCGCCCGCGCCGTGCTTTCGCCGGACGGCACGCACTACCTGCTGAACGGCGAGAAGATGTGGATCACCAACGCGGGATTTGCCGACCTGTTCACGGTGTTCGCGAAGATTGACGGCGAGGAGTTTTCCGCGTTCCTCGTGGAAAGAAATTTTCCCGGATTTTCGGTTGGCGCCGAAGAGCACAAAATGGGCATCCGCGGATCTTCGACTTGCCCCATCATCCTGAATGACTGCCAGGTGCCGGTTGAGAATCTGCTGGGTGAGATTGGCAGGGGGCATGTCATCGCCTTCAACATTCTGAACGTTGGACGCTTCAAACTGGGCGCGATGTGCGTGGGCGGGGCGAGGGTTTCAATCGAGAGCGCCGTGGCTTATGCCAAGCAGCGTAAGGCGTTCGGCAAGACGATCAGCGATTTCGGACTGGTGCGCGAAAAGATCGCGAACATGGCGACGCTGATCTATGTCGGCGAATCGCTGGTCTATCGCACGGTTGGGATGATGGATGCGCTGCTGACGGAGACCGACTCGGCGGGCCCCGACGCAGCAAAGGAACGGCGCAAGGCGATCGAAGAGTATGCCGTCGAGTGCTCGATTCTGAAAGTGTGGGGCTCGGAGATGGTCGATTACGTGGTGGACGAGTCGCTGCAGATTTTTGCCGGCTATGGCTTTGTGGAAGAGTATCCGGCGGAACGGGCGTATCGCGACGCGCGCATCAACCGCATTTTCGAGGGCACGAACGAAATCAACCGGCTGATCATTACGGGATTCCTGCTGAAGCGGGCGATGAGCGGGCAGTTGCCACTGATGCCGGCGATCAAGAAGCTGATGGACGAAGTGCTGAGCGGGCCATCGGCCGGCGAGGAGATCGAAGGGCCGCTGGCGGAAGAGCGGAAACTGGTGGCGCAGGCGAAGAAGCTGGGACTGTTCATCGCCGGATCGGCCACGCAGAAATACATGATGGCGATCCAGGAGCAGCAGGAGGTGATGGGTGCGATCGCGGATATGACGATCGAGATTTACGCCATGGAGTCGGCGGTGCTGCGGGCGCAGAAGATGGTGGAGGGCGTTTCTTCTACAAAGCAGGGCAAAGCGTCGGCTGCGCTGCCGATTGCGATGACGCGAGTGTATCTGACGCAAGCACTGGAGAAAGTAGAAGCGGCGGCCAAGAGAGTGATTGCCGACGTGGCCGAAGGCGACATGCTGCGGACGCAGTTGGCGATCGTGCGGCGGTTGTCGAAGCACGAGCCGTTCAACACGATTGCGCTGCGCCAGCAGATTGCGCAGAAGACGATTGAGGCGGGGAAGTACACGCTGGCGTAGACGATTAGGCATTGTGGTGTTATGGCCTCCCGTGCAGCCAGACGCCCGTGCTAACGTTATGCAGAGGGAGTCGAAGGAAGATGCCCATCGGAACAGTCACCGCTGTTCTGCACAAGGAAGGCGACCTGTACGTTGCCGACTGCCCGGAAGTGGGCACGGTCAGCCAGGGAAAGACCGTCGAAGAGGCCATCGCCAACCTGAAGGAAGCGACTGAACTCTACATGGAGGAGTTTCCCCCTGACGGATCGAGTCGCCCGGGTGACCGTATTCGAGGCGCGCTATGCCTAGGCTGCCCCGCGTTTCCGGGGCAGAAACGATCCGCGCTCTTGAACGTCTGGGCTTCAGTCAGGTTCGGCAACGTGGCAGTCACGCGGCGGCGGCTTCAATTCCGACTCCGGCTCGTTGATCGAAGGTGTCCCGATCGCGAACCTGGCAAAGATCAAAGTCGTGTCCGTCTACTATCGCCTCGCACCGGAGAACCCCTTTCCGGCCGCGGTCGATGATGTGGTTGCGGTCTACAAAGAGCTGCTGAAAACTTACAAGCCGCAGAACATCTGAGCCGTCACTCTTTTGGAAAGTTCGGGTCCGCCTTCACTTCTTCTATCTGTTTCGTGTGGCGCTCGGAGTGCGCGGAAATCAGCAAAATCCACTGATACGCATCCATCTGTCCCAGCAGCGGATGCGCGAAGAAGTGATCGCGAAGATCGTCGTTGGTGGTTCGGATGTAGTCCATCGTCGCTCTGCGGCTGTCTTCAAAGGCTTTGGTGAGTTCTTCGCGCGTGGCCCAGCGATTGGTTGGTTTCAGGAATTCCGGCGCCTGCGCCTTGTGACTGCGGTCTGGGACCCTCTCCAATACTATCTCGTCCTTTCCCGCAACCTCAGCGCGCTTCTCGGGTGTGGCCGGGGACGCCATGATCTGTTTTTGCACCAGTGCAAAGAGGGCGGACTCGGCGACGGCAATGTGCTCCGACACCTCGGCCACCGACCAGCGATCCGGGGCGGGCTTGAATCTCCATTGCTTGTCCGACAAGCCAGCGATGGATTGCAGAAAGGCGTCGTGGGTGGCTTGCAGACTCTTCAGCGCGGCGTCACGCTCCTCGGCCGTTAAGGTTGTTGGCGCCGGGGTTGTGGCGGTTTGAGCGACGCTTGACAGCGCAAGCGTGAGGACGAGGCACAGCACGGCACAGCACTTCAATTGGACTTTCATTTCATTGCCCCTGTGAGATTGGAAATGCGGCAGAGCAATTATAACGGCGGAACAGGAAAGCGCAAATCGGGGCTTACTCGGGGCTTACTCGAACCAGCCGCTGCGGTATGCCAGCCACCACGACGCGTATCCGATCGGAATGGTCGCGCCCAGCGCCCACCAGATCGGCAGAATGAAATCTGCAGCCAGCCCAAGCACGGTGAAGGAGATCCAGAAGATCTTGCGCTCCATATCTGGATTGTAAGTCTTTTCCGCCACCGACGATCCAGGTTCGGCGCTTGAAGGAAAACTTCGGTTTGGCGTCAGGACATCGAGCGGGAAAATCAGGCTTTGGGCTTGAGTTCTTCCATCACACTCTGGATCAATTCTTTGGCATCGGTGAGGTTTTTCATGATGAGTTGCACGTCCATGACCGGCTTGCCCGGCCAGCGCTGGCTTTGGCAATAGACGCCGTGCTGGCCGACGAGGGCCATGGCGTCGGTGACCAGATCCATGGTGACGGCGAGGCGTCCGCGGGGCACGCCCATGCGAACTTCGTAGTGCTCGAGCTCTTCCTGTCTCTCGTTGAAGACGGCCATGGATAGATTGTAGCGAGGATGTGGGTATAATTCTCGTGCAGCTCTTAGCTCTTAGCCTTTAACTTTTAGCCAAAAGCCAACAGCTAAAAGCCAAGAGCCCCCCAGGAGGGAACAAATCATGAAGAAATTTGCCTTAATCGCAGCGTTACTGTTCGCGGTTGTAACTCTCGCCCCGGCACAGATGAACATGGCACCGGACAAGTCCAAGAGGCCCAGTCCGCCGGCGAGCGCGCAGTGCAAGTTTTCCGATGGTAAAACGATCACGGTGGACTATTCCAGTCCGCGCGCGAAAGGGCGGAAAATTTTCGGCACGGCGAGCGAGAAGGCGCTGGTGCCGTATGGCGAAGTCTGGCGCACTGGCGCGAACGAAGCGACCACGTTCGTCAGCGACGCGAATCTCACGGTGGGTGGCAAGGCTGTGGCCGCGGGCAGCTACACTATCTTCACCATTCCTAAGGCGGACAAGTGGACGCTGATTATCAACAAGAAGAATGCCGAGTGGGGCATTCCTTATAAGTACGAAGCCGACGAGTTGGCGCGAGTTGACATGCGGGTCGCGAAAACGGCGGCGCCGGTGGAGAATTTCACCATCGCTTTCGACCCGGCGGGCAGCAAGTGCACGCTGCGTCTGGAGTGGGAAAACACGCGCGCCAGCGTCGATATCACAAAGTGAGAAGTTGATTCGAGTGCAAAGGCCGAAGCGTCCGCTTCGGCCGACGCACTCAAGCTGCGCTCGGCTTGGACGGGCGAGGGCGCCCGTCCCCACCGAGCGCTATACTGGGACCCGATGCGGACGATGCTGCGCTTTCTTTGGAACTCCACCCGGGGCCACCGGATTGCTCCCTGGCGCAGTCCCTATCTTCTATGGCGGATCGAGACCTACACCGGCGTCAAGATGACCCAGATTGGATTCCTGGAATTCTGGGGATTTATGTGGACGGAGCGAAGCAACCTGTGGCGCTTCCTGAAGTGGACGGCGGAGATGGATCGCTACGTCCACCCCGGGGCGAAGGGCAGCACTTAGCATTTGGCATTTAGCACTTAGCCAAAAACACTTCGACACTACTCTCTTTACCTACGGACGAGTGAAAACCCCATGGGCCGTGACCTGGTTGCTCTTAAGCCAATGGCTGAATGCTAAGTGCTAAATGCTAAATGCTGAGTGCTAACCCATCACCACATTGACTTCGCTGCCTTTGCCCGCGCCCAGGGTCTGGTAGGCTGAGCCCCGGTTGGTCGCGACTTCCAGAAAACCCATGCTGCCGAGGATTCCGAAGACTTCGCCGGGACCGCCTTCGGCGTAGCTGGCGCACATGCGCGTGGCCTGCGCCTTGGTGCCAATCGCGATCTTGAAAGCGGGCGGCGCGGCTTCGAAAAGCTGGGGCGCATCCTGGGGAGTGATGTTGGTGATGAGGTTGCCAAAACGATCGACCTTCAGGACGATTCCGCGCAGCGTGTGCTCATCCACCGGCTTGGGACGAGGCGCGCCAAAACGGACATAGTCGGTGATCTCTTCGCCGAAGCGATCGGGCTCGACTCCCTTGGCGAGATAAGCCGCGCACGGGGAGAAGATGTCGCGCGCGTGGAAGGTGTTGCTGCGGGGCTGCAGGAAATAATGCTCGGCGGTGATGTGGCGGACAGCGATGCGCTCTTCGCGGTCGTAGACCAGGGAAAGCACGCCGTTGTCGGGCGCCACAAACAGATGGCGGTCGCCGGTCATGATCACGGGCCGCCGCGCCGTTCCCACTCCGGGATCGACGATCACCATATGAACGGTGCCGGAAGGGAAGTAGGAGTAGGCCTGCGAAATGGTGAGCGCGCCATCCAGAATGTCGAAGGGCTGCACGGCATGGCTGATGTCGATGATCTGCGCCTCGGGGGCAATCTCCAGGATGACGCCCTTCATGGCGCCGACGAAATGATCGTTGAGTCCGAAATCGGTGGTGAGAGTGATGATCGGAGTGCGTGCCAATCGATTACCTCGTGGAACCTGAAAGTTTTCAGGAACTCCACGAAGTATCGGACGCCGCACGATAGCGCGTCAAGGCAAGTTGTGAGGTGGAGCGCCGGGCGTCCCCGCTCCAGTGCCGCTCGACACTTATCCCGGCTTCGTACTGGCGGGCGCGATTCTAGTCGACTTGCACGTCGCCCGATCCGGTGTGAACCGAAATCGCTGGGCCGCCGCCGCGCACTTTACCGACCACGCTCTTTCGCGACTCCTCGATGCGGCCTTGGACGGTCGTGGTCACGGGATGGCCGAGCGTGACGTTTCCGGAACTCGATGAGATGTCGACGTCGAAGGCGGCGTCCGAAGGCACCTCAGGTTCACGTTGCCCGAGCCGGTGCGGACGCTCCACATATTCTTGGGCAAGCCTTTGCCGTGAATGTCGCCGCTGCCCGCCTCGGCGTGGAATCCGCCATTGATGCCGTTGACGGTGATGTTGCCCGAGCCGGTGCGGATCTCCACGTCGCCCGCGCCCGTTTCCTCGATTTCGATGTCGCCGCTGCCCGCTTTGACCTTCGCGCGGACCCGGAAATTTCGCGCCCGCGGATATTTCCCGATCCCGTCTGGAAATGCATTTCACCGGTGAGTCGCGCCAGTTGCAGGTCGCCCGATCCACTCTCCAGATCGATGTTGCCCTTGAGGCCTTCGACATTCTGATCGCCGCTGCCGGTGTGGGCTCGGATCGCCGTGCTTTCCGGGACGGTGATTTCGTAGTCGACGGAAATGTTGTTGATGTTGACGTAGTCGATGCGGATGCTGTTCCCGTTCTGGCGAATGGGAGGATTCGTCTGCAACTCCTGCACCTCCGCCTTGTGGTCGCCGCCAAACCAGGAATTGTTCGAGTGAATCTTGGCATGAATCGAAACCGTGCCCGCGGCGCCGTTGCGAACGGTAATATCGCCGGAGCGAGTCAGGACTTCGAGATCGACCGGGCCATTGACCTGGAACGACCGGTCAAAGGTTCCGATGACCCCGGCGAAACAAGCGAGTGAGCTGGCCAAAATGAAGATCAGTGTGCGAACGGCAAGATGGGAAGAAATATGAGTCATGGCAATTTGCCTCCGGGAAGTTGAGGTCTCAGGTCTTAGGTCTCAGGATCAGTGCAGCTCGCCCTGTGTTTTTCCTGAGACCTGAGACCATGTTCTTTACTGCAGCACCACCTGGTCGCCTTCCTTCAGCCCCGATAGCAACTCGGTCTTGGCGCCATTCGAGATGCCGATGTTGACGGCGATTTTCTTCTTGCCTTCTTTGGCTTTGGCGTCCGGTACTTCGACCGATGCCTTCTTGTCCTTGTCGTAGATGATCGAGCCTTCCGGAATCTGCAGCACGTTCTTGTGCTCTTCGAGAATGATCTCGGCGTTGGCCGTCATCATGGCTTTCAGGACGCCCTCGGGATTGTTGATCGAGACTCGCACCTCGAACGTCGTGACGTTATCTTTCTCTACGCCCATGGGCGAGATCTTCGTCACTTTGCCGGTGAAGGTCTTGTCCTTGAACGATTCGACTTTGATGCGGGCGGGCTGGCCCAGATAGACCTTGCCGATATCGCTCTCGTCCACTTTGCCTTTGACGTAAACCTCGCTGGTATCGCCGAGCGTCATCACCAGCGTGGCCGACGAGCCCAGCACCAGGATGGAGCTGACCGCGTCGCCAATTTCCACGTCGCGCGAAAGCACGATCCCGTCCAGCGGCGACTCAATTGTGGTGTAACCGAGCTGTTCTTCGAGTTGTTTCAGATTGGCGCGGTCCTGCGCCACTTGGCCCTCGGCCTGGCCAATCTTGGCCTGCAAGACGCGCAACTGCGCCTTGGCCACATTCTGCTTGTTCAGCGACATCTCGTAATTCTTCTCCGCGTCGTCGAGCGCGGAAGCGGAAACCACGCCATCCTTCGCCATGCCTTGGGCGCGCTCATAGGCGCGTTTCAGCAGCGGAACGTCGGGACCCTCGGCGTCGACTTTGGCGCGCTCCAGGTCGGCTCGGGTGCCGTTCAGGCTGGCGCTCGAGCCCTCCAATTGCGCGCGGGCCTGGTCGACGCGAGCCTGAATCTCTTCCTGATCGAGCTCGGCGAGCACCTGACCCTTCTTCACTCTGTCGCCGTAATCGACATAGAGCTTTTTCACGATGCCGCTGGCCTTGGATTTGATTTCGACCTTAGTGATGGGCTCGATCTTGCCGGTGGCCACCACGCTTTTTGCCAAGTCTCCCTTCTCGACTTTGGCGAGCTTCGAGGGGTCGATCTTGGTGCCGCCGGTGGATGCGATCAGCGTGACGGCAACCACCAGGACGAGAACAGTTGCCGCTATCGAGATCCAGATGATGCGTTTGCGCCGCTTTTTCTTGCCGTTGCCGTTGCCTTCCACGACCGCCTCCTGCTTAATTTCAAATCTTAGAACGGGCATGCACTTAACTTGTTACGGGAGGAACCTCGCAATAGTTCCGGAAAAATTCTCAGGCATCCTGCGCTTACTTAGACCGCCGGACAACGAAAAAGAAAGCGATCACTTTCGCAAACGCTCACTTTTCTCGTTCTTCCAAGGGCGCAAGGGTTCCCACGATTGTACTGCCAGCGAGTGCCAAAAGCCCGCGAATCGTGTGCCATGAATCCCGATTCCCGAGCGATTATCCCTTTGGAATGTTAAAATTAGAGTTCCATGATTGCGTACGTGCTGCTGCGGGTGTTCGTCATCCTGCTCCTGGTGGCGGTCAATGCCTTCTTCGCCGCGGCCGAGTTCGCGCTGGTCAGCGTCCGCGAAACCCGCATCCAGCAGTTGATCGAAGCCCACCGCGCCGGCGCCCGCACCGTCCTCAAACTTCACCAGCAACTCAACCGCGTCGTCAACGGGGTGCAACTGGGAATCACCGCTACCAGCCTGACCATGGGCTGGCTGGGCGAACCGGCTCTGGCGCGCCTGTTCGAAGACTGGATCGGAAGCGTGCCCCATGCGGCGATCTACGCTCATGGCGTGGCCGTTTCGGTGGCATTCGTGATCATCACCAGCCTGCTGGTAATCATGGGCGAACTGGTTCCGAAGTCGCTCGCGTTACAACGGGCCGAGCGGGTCGCGCTGGCAGTCGCGGCGCCCATGGACGTTTTCCTGACGGTCACGCGGCCGCTTACGATTGCCCTGAGCGCCTCCGCCGGTTTTGTGCTGCGCGCCTTCGGGACGCGCGAGATCCGCCGCGGTTCGATTCATTCTCCCGACGAACTCAAGCTGATCATCACCGCCGCTCACCACTCGGGGCAGCTCTCGAACGCGCAGGAAGAGATGCTGCTCAATGCCCTCGAACTGGATGACATCACCGCGCGCCAGGTGATGGTGCCGCGGACTAGAATTTTTTCCTTGCCCTCCGACCTGAACCTGGACGAAGCGCTCTCGCGGGTGGTCGACGATCAGCACTCGCGTATCCCGATCTACGATCCGCAGCGCGGTCCCGAACATATTATCGGCGTGCTTTACGCCAAGGACCTGATGCGCTGGACGCGATTGCGGCTTGGGCCCATTGCCATTCCTCCGGCCGCCCTGCGCGTCGCGCAGATGAAGATCAGCCAGATCATGCACGACGTGCTGGTGGTGCCCGAAACCAAGTCGTTGCTCGATTTGCTCGGCGAATTCCAGCACCGCAAGCGGCACCTGGCGGTGGTGGTGGATGAATTCGGCTCCACGGCCGGAGTGATTAGCGTCGAAGACGTGCTCGAGCAGTTGGTCGGCGAAGTGGAAGACGAATTCGACGTCGCTTCCACGCAGCCGGCGGCCGACGCCAATGCGCCGCTCGTGCTCGACGGAGCGGTCAATATTCGCGACCTCGAAAACCAGTACGAGCTGAAGCTTCCAGAAGACGAAGGCTACGAAACGCTCGCCGGCTTCGTGTTGTCGCGGTTGCAGAAGATGCCTACCGGCGGCGAGACGTTCGATTACGAGGGGCGGCGTTTTGTCGTGGAGAAGATGGACGGCCATCGCGTCGCGACCGTCAGGATCGAACCGGTGCCCGCGACCCCGATGGCTGTGGCTCCAGCAGTTCCGGCGGCTTCCGAGCAGCGGGCCGGAGATTAGTCCCCTATGCCGCGCTACATCATCTCCCGCGTTCTCTACACCCTGCCCGTTATCTGGCTAGTCGTCTCCGCCGTCTTCTTGCTGATTCATTTCGTCCCCGGCGATCCCATACAGCAGATGCTAGGAGAAGGCGCGGCGGCCGGTGACATCCGGGCGACCCGGCACGCGTATGGGCTCGATGTTCCGCTTGGACAGCAATACCTGAACTACTGGCGAGGCGTGCTGCACGGAGATCTCGGCAAGTCGCTGCGCTTCAATCAGGGAGTGACCAGCCTGATCGCAAAGCGCTATCCGTTTACGTTGCAGCTCACGCTGGCGTCGTTGTTCGTGGCGATTGTGCTGGCGATTCCAGCCGGCGTGCGCTCGGCGCAGCGGCGCAATCTGTGGGACGACCGCACCCTGAGCGTGGTCAGCCTCTTCGGCCTGTCGTTTCCGAACTTCGCGCTGGGTCCAGTGCTGATCCTGATCTTCGCGGTCAAGCTGGGATGGCTCCCCGTCTCCGGCTCCGGCAGCCTCGCCCATCTCGTGCTACCCGCAATTACCATGGGAGGAGCGCTGGCCGCGATCCTGACCCGCATGGTGCGCACCTCCATGCTGGAGGAGTTAGGACAAGACTACATTCGCACTGCGCGCGCCAAAGGTCTGCCGGAACGCACCGTCGTCTATCGTCACGCGCTGCGCAACGCCATGATCCCAATCCTGACCGTTCTCGGATTGCAATTCGGCGCGCTGCTGGCCGGCGCGATTGTGACCGAGACAATATTCTCCTGGCCCGGAATCGGACGCCTGACCATCCAAGCCATCGCCAACCGCGATTACTATCTGGTGCAAGGATGCATTCTGGCGATTGGATTGACCTATGTCGCGGTGAATTTTCTGACCGACTTACTGTACTCGGCGGTGAATCCAAGGATCAGGCAATAGAGAATCATGCGATACGGCGTGGGTTGGGAGTCATCTTCAATTTACGAACGCGTGAGTTCACGGCTCCGCTGTGCTCGCGCATGGGGGTTCGATGCACTACTTTGTGGAAATTGTCGGATGGGTCGGCGCGGCGCTGATCCTGGCTGCCTACGCGCTTCTGTCCTTGGGGAAATTGCAAGGTCGCTCGGCGGTCTACCAATGGATGAATGTGGTCGGTTCCGCCGGCTTTGTCGTGAATAGCGGTTGGAACGGCGCCTATCCGTCGGCTGCACTCAACGTCGTTTGGATGGGCATTGGAGCCTACGTGCTGCTCCAGCGCCGCGGGAATAAGTGAACTTCACGCACCTTGAAAATACGTGCGCGCTGAAATACATGCGGGAAGGGAGGGAGTCTGTAGATGTTCGAAAATTTGGTGGACCTGGTCGGGATCGAACCGACGACCTCTTCCATGCCATGGAACTGTAGAAAGTGTAAGTTATTGACGGCAAAGGGTCAAAAAATCGGCTATGCCGGAAAAAACCGGAAAAATAGCCGGTTTTGACACCAAATTTGACACCAACTTTGGGCCAAGGGCTGATAGTGGCGGATCAGCCCACTTCCGCAGACCTGTAGCGAACGGAAACGGACTGCAACCCTGAGAACAGCATGGATTATTGCAATGGTCACTGCTGCATTCCTCCATCGTAGGTAAGATCTTTGCGCTGACTTCGGCCCCAGACGTTCCTCGTGAGAACAGCGCCGAACTTCGAACGATACAAGAAATAGACCAGCGTGGGGAACCATCAGTCTGGTATCAGTTGCGCCTGGCACGCAGCCGATAGGCTCTTACGAGCAGCGAAATTGCCAACCACCCACCCAATACTGCTATCGGAACCGCAACCACTCGAGGCCAGAGAATCGCGACCACCGTCAGTGGCAATAGCAAACAGGCCACGATAAACATGATTCTGGCTTCAGCCGGGCCCAAAACCCGATGACTGGTGATAGCCGCTCCCACTGCGTTGCCGATCCGAAGAACTCCGGCGGCAGCACGCCCGGCGCTTCCGGATGCGGTTTTCTGTGGAGGCCCGTTCCCCGTTCGCTCAACTGCTGGGCGTACGCGGTTCTTGTCTCGCAGAACAATCTCGATCGAATGGGCCAAGTCCTGCAAATACATCTTCTCCATCTTCTGTGAAAACGGTTCGTCCTCTGCGATCACGTCCAGTTCCCAGTTTCCCATCCAGCTGGCCAGGTTGAGATTAGTCGAACCCACCCGCGCCCAGCGGCCATCTGCGACTGCCGTCTTGGCATGCACCATGGAACCAGTCCATTCAAATATCCGTACCCCTCCTTCCAAGAGTCCGCGGAACCCAGCTCGCGACACCGCACGCATCATCGGAATATCGCTAGCCCGTGGCACCAGGAGCCTTACATCCACGCCATCCTTCGCCGCAGCCTTCAGGGCTTCCACGTAAGACGTTGTTCCTACGAAGTAGGGATCTGTCAGCCATATCGAACGCCGGGCAATCGCGGCAATCAGTTGATCCAACCGGTAAACACCGGCGATCGTGGGCATGCTGGCCATGACGCGTAGCGCCACGTCCCCGGCCGCCGGAATGGCTCCTCTCTCGTGAGGGAGTTCTTCTTCGGGGATCGGCGAGCCGAGGGTTGCCCACATGGTTGCAAACGCCTGCTCGATATCGACGACGGCAGGTCCCTCGATCACAACGCCTGTGTCACGCCAGGGTTCGATGCCATGGATTGGATCGCCCAGCCACGGGCGACCCACACAGAGGCCGCTGATGAAAGCGATCCGGCTGTCGACCGAAAGCATCTTGCGGTGATCGCGACTCAGCCAGCCCAGAGGGCTGTCGAGATGCGGTGGGTTGCAGCACCTAACCTGCACTCCTGCCTGACGCAGTGGGTTCCAAAACCGGCTGGATGTTGCGCCCAGTGCTCCTAACCAGTCGTAGATCAGTCTTACCCGGACGCCTCGACGAGCTTGGGTAGCCAGCGCTTCGGCAAACTGTTCGCCGACGTCGTCAGAATGAATGATGTAGTTCTCGAAGTGAACTCTGCTCTCGGCTGAACGGATCGCTTCCAGCCAGGCAGGATAATTTTCGGTCGCGTCCCGAAGGACACTCATCCTATTTCCAGGAACTAAGGGGGCACCCGCAGCTCGGGAAAAAGCCTGTTCCGCCAGAGCGCGAAGTGGCGTGACCGTTTTATCGGGCTGATGCTTAGAAGCTGGCTGGCTTGTAGTAGTAATCATGGCCAGTTTGTCGGATGGTGTGAACGGCCGGCTATATCCGCGGTACGCCGACCGTACGACATCTTCCGTACCTGACAACAAAACCCTATTCTCGCATCTCGTTGCCCTCCTGATGTTTCTCCCAAAATGCGACCAAAGCGTTGGAGAAAAGCAAGAAGAGTAGGACGAAGAAATGCGGCCAGCGCTTCACCGTACGCCGCAAGTCGATCCTCAATGACAATCACGCGGAACTAGGCGGATTTCTTCTCCTCAACGTCTGTGTACTCAGCGTCAATCACGCCCTCGTCTTGACTGGGCGGGCCACCGGCTGCGGAATTGACACCGCCACTCGGACCAGCGCCAGACGCGCTTTGCGGTTGTGCTTTGCTGTACATCTGCTCCGCAAGCTTGTGCGATACCTGCGTCAGACGCTCGCGAGCTTCGTCCATTTGATGCTTGTCCGCGGACTCCATGACCCTCTTGGCATCGGCGAGCGAGTTTTCAACCTCGCCGCGTTCCGAGCTCGAAATCTTGTCGCCGTGATCGTGCAGCATCTTCTCCACGTTGTAAACCGTGGAGTCCAGTTGATTCTTCGCTTCGATCTGTTCGCGTCTGATTTTGTCATCCGTTGCGTGCGACTCGGCTTCTTTTGTCATACGCTCGATGTCCTGTTTGCTTAAACCCGACGACGAAGTGATGGTGATCTTCTGGTCCTTGCCCGTCGCCATGTCTTTCGCGGCTACGTTAAGGATGCCGTTTGCATCGACGTCGAATGTGACCTCGATCTGAGGCACTCCACGTGGAGCGGGCGGAATCCCATTCAGCTGGAACTTCCCAAGTGTCCGGTTTTGGTCTGCCATGGTGCGCTCGCCCTGCAGAACGTGAACTTCGACCGAGGACTGATTGTCCGCGGCAGTCGAAAACTTTTCCGTCTTGCGCGTCGGAATCGTCGTATTGCGTGGAATCATAGGCGTCGATACGGAGCCTTGGGTCTCGATCGACAGTGTAAGTGGGGTCACATCGAGAAGTAGAAGATCCTTCACTTCGCCTTTAAGCACACCTCCCTGAAGCGCGGCTCCTACAGCAACCACCTCATCGGGGTTCACGCTCTTGTCGCCTTCTTTGCCGAACAGTTCCTTCACCAGCCGCTGAATGCGTGGCATGCGGGTCTGTCCCCCAACGAGTACGACTTCGTTGATCTTGCCGATATCTACACTCCCATCCTTCAATCCGCACCGATTGCAGGGCGGTACGGAGCGCTGCACAAGATCCTCAACCATCGACTCCAGTTTTGCGCGCGTCAGTTTCTTGACGAGATGTTTGGGGCCGTTGGCATCGGCCGTGATGAACGGCAGGTTGATTTCGGTCTCCATGGTGGAAGACAGTTCGATCTTGGCACGCTCGGCGGCATCCCGCAGTCTCTGCAGCGCCATCTCGTTGCCCTTGGCTCGCAGATCGAGACCTTCATCCTTTCTAAACTCATCAATCAACCA